>NC_014762.1:1931118-2574824 GCF_000183725.1 Sulfuricurvum kujiense DSM 16994
GAATGTCAGAGAAATCGGAAGCATCATATCGACGGCGTAAAAATATTTGTACATGATATAAATCAATACAAGATTGGCTGAATGCGGCAGCTCCGATGCATTCTCCATCAGGTCAAATCCGACCATAAAACTGCTCAAAGCGATCAAAACAATCGAAAAATAGCGTAAATAAAGAGACGATAATGTAGTAAATGCGAGCATAGGTGCCTAAACTAAAAAATTAGTGCTTATTGTACCCAATAAATCCTGCAAATTTTTACAAACTCTTTTGTGAATATTTTGCGGCGACATCGCTGCATTGCTGGGTAAAGAGCATTTCTACGGCATCTGCCGCACGTCCTATCCATTGGGGAAGCTGTTCTTGTTCACCGGCACTAAAAGGGTGCAATACGTAATCGGCCACTTGGGATTTGTGCTCCGGTTTACCGATACCCATCCGAACGCGCGTATAATCGGCTCCGATAGCGGCATCGGCCGATTTCAATCCGTTATGACCGCCGTGTCCTCCGCCGTTTTTAAACCGCAAAGCGCCGAAGGGCAGATCCAAATCATCATGGATGACAATAACTTCATCGATTTTATAAAAATTTTTAACGGCAAGGATAGAACGACCGGAGAGATTCATATACGTCGTCGGCTTGAGGAGAAAGTGCGACCCCATTTTAAACAACTCCCCTTCAAAGGAGCTCTTTGAAATGTTCTGGACACTGTGACGGCGGCAAAGCTCGTCGATGACCATAAACCCGATATTATGACGGGTAGATACATACGCCGAGCCGGGGTTTCCCAGTCCGACGATAAGCATCCTTATTTCGCTTTAATGATACTAAGAACCGATACACGGTCAGAATCAGTAAATGTTACGTTTTCAACACGCGGAAGATCACGAACCAATACTGAATCACCCAAGTCAAGCGGAGCAACATCGATTGTGATGCTTGTCGGCAAGTTTTCGATCGCCGCTTTTACGCGAAGACGTTTTTTAGCAACGAACAACATCCCTTTGTTTTTCAAACCGACCGGAGTTCCTACCGCTTTAACCGGAACATGATAGTGAGTCACAACACCTGGTTGTGCAACCATTAAATCAACGTGCAACAAATTGCCTGATACCGGATGAGACTCATACCCTTGTACAACAAGGTTCATCTCTTTTCCGTCTACTTTTACTGCAAATGCCACGGTTTCTTTATTGCGCACAGTACGGATAAAATCGTTCATTTTGAACGCGGCGTGAACGTTTTCAAGCCCTTTTCCGTAGATGTTGGCGATAAGATAACCATCACGGCGGTATGCTTTTGTAGCAGCTTTGCCAATACTCTCTCTTACGATGCCTTCTAACATAATCATGTCCTTCAAATAAAATGAGGCGAATTATACTTAAACATAGCTTATATTATCCTAAACTGCATTTACCCTTTGAGCCCGAAATACTCATCCTCTTTAAATACTTTCGGCCCTTCATCAACCCCGATTTTTGATTTATCGATCGTTGCGCCCAAGCCTTCCATTTTCAGCTTCAGATCGGATGCCGACGTTGCATAGGCAAACGCATCCTCTCGGGTAATTTGTCCTGCCAGATACAGATCCAGTATCCCCTGATCAAATGTCTGAGATTTGTAGAGTTCTTTCCCTTCCGCAATCGTATCGGGGATTTCAACGTCACGGTTTTCGGCAATAAGCTGCTCGATCCGCGCCGTTCGAACCAAAATTTCCAATGCCGCAACCCGTTTCCCGTCCACCGTCGGAATCAAACGCTGGGAAATGACCCCTTTTAATACGGAAGAGAGTGTCATACGCACCCGATTTTGTTCTGCAGGGGGGAAAACGGAGATAATACGGTTAACCGTCTCTTTCGCATCCAACGTGTGGAGTGTCGAAAAAACGAGGTGTCCCGTATCCGCCGCATGAAGGGCGATCTCGATCGTCTCCATATCCCGCATCTCCCCGACAAGGATAATATCGGGGTCTTCACGCAGCGCAGCGCGCAGCGCATTCCCGAAGCTGATGGTATCTTGTCCGACACTGCGTTGATTAATGATACACTTGCGATCTTTATGGACAAATTCGATCGGATCTTCGATCGTGATAATATGTTTTCGACGCTTCCAGTTTATCTCGTCGATCAATGCGGCCAAGGTAGTTGACTTACCGCTCCCCGTTACCCCCGTAACCAATACGAGTCCCCGTTCCATTTCGGAAAACGTATGGACGACCTCGGGAAGCTTGAGTTCATCGATCGATAAAATTTTGACCGGGATCAGACGGAAAACCGCCGATATCCCTTCCATTTGAAAAAAGATATTGATACGGAAACGGGTGTTCTCATCAAACGGATAGACCAGATCCAGTTCTTTTTTCTCTACCAATTCCGGGAAACGGGTACGAAGAAGCTCTTTTGCAAAAATAAGGGCATCTTCTTTGGAAAGTATCTCTCCTGAGAGAGGGACGATATCTCCGTTAATACGGGCACGGACGACACTGTTGGCTTTTACGTGCAGGTCGCTTCCCCCCGCTTCTACCATTCGGCGCAGATAACTCCGTACTTTTTTTAATACATCGAAATTAAGCTCGCTGACATTCACATGGTGTTGAGACGGTTCGCTCATATTCGTTACTCCAATGCGTTTAAAATTTCGCCAAAAGCAACTTTAAATGCTTCCAGACCTTCATCTATTTGTGTTTTGATAACCTGATCCATATTAACACCGGCATGACGCACAGCCTCGGCATGTTCATCTATAAGCTGTTGCGAAAGAGGAAGTTTGATCACTCTGTCACCCCCCTTTACAAAGGCGTCAATCGTTCCGATCGGAGCCGTATTGACACTGTTCGGAGCCAAAAGTTCATCGATATAGTACGAAGCGCGATATTCATCCCCTTTAACCCCCGTACTGGCAAAAAGGACGCGGCATTTCGGAACATTCAGCGCTTCGACCCGATTATAAATATCGGCGGCATTTACGATCCCCATCCATCCGGTTTTTATCCCTTTTTCACGTAGCGTTTCATCAATCGCTCTGTCAATCCGGCTGACAAAAACACTGATGACTGTATCAACGCTCGCTTTGTGCGATGCACGTTCAAATGCTTCCGCACATTTCAGCGCCTGTTCGACCGAAAAGATCAACGTGGCATTAACCGGAATCCCCTGAGATGCAAGGGCTTCCATGGCCATGTATCCCGCCGTTGTTGCAGGTACTTTGATCATGACGTTAGGACGCTCTATCGTTGCGTGAAGCCGAATCCCTTCCGCAATCGTAGCATTTGCGTCATCACACAAAAACGGATCGACTTCGATACTCACATATCCGTCATCTCCGGCATCATAGAGCGGGCGTAAAATATCAGCCGCGCTTTGGATATCGTAAATAGCGACCGCTTCGTATTTTTCTTTGGAAGAAAGATGCGCCAATGATGAGAGTTGCTCTTTATACGCCGGTGAGGTAAGAATGGCATTTTTAAAAATAGCAGGATTGGAGGTTGCTCCGTTAACGATCCCTTTGGAAATAAGTTCCCTAAACTCATCTTCCAAAAATGTCCGCTCAATAAAATCGGCCCATAGGGCGAAGCGTGCTTCCGCAATATACATATAAACTCCGAAACATAAATTAGGCCTATTATGCCAAAAAATAATTAAAAATAGAGGTTTGCCCCGAGTTTAACCCTATCCTCTCTGTGCAGCTGATACGATGCTTCGTAAGAAAATGTCACTGCCGAGGAACGATTCCACTGCCATAGATGAGAGAGAATAATGCGGCTGCGATCCACTCCGTCCAGATAAAAAATATGCCCGCTTTCCACATAACTTTTCATCCGATTTCCCCAATTAATCCCCCCTCCGGCACTAAAACCGAGTCCGATATCGGGGTTAAAGCCGAGTCTCACTTCCGGCTCGCTCAAAAAGTATCCGAACAACTGCTCATTTCCGACTGCCGCTCCAGCCCCTACACGTGTCACAAAACTAAGACGGTCATCTCCGTACTCTCGATCCCATCCGCTTTTCATCCGCCAGGAAAACGGTTTAAAAAAATGACTCACAGGGGCAATCGAAGCGAGCGATAGAACGGTTAGTTTTTCCAGACTCACTTTATCTCGATCCAACCCTATCACGGTATCCAAAAATTCTATCTGTGCACCCAAGAGATGCCCCGCATCGTCTTCGCTTAAATCATGAAAAGCGGGGCGCCATTCGATTAATAAAGGGGAGCGTTTTTCATACCATCCCTGCGTTATCTGAATGCGGGCGGAATGATGCGCCGTATCGGGATTGGATTTATCAGGGATTGGAAGCGTTTTCCCCTCACCCAATGCGGCACGCTCGGAGAGTAAGGCATGATACCGCTGAGCATAAAGTTCTTTGGATATCTTCCCCTCGATAAAGTTATATTCGACGAGTTCAGCCGCCGCTTCGAGGGCATAACGGCGGTCTTGCACATCTGTGAGTGTCTGATTCGTATCTATATTGCCCTCACCAAGCGATCGAACGGCGTGTATCCCCTGAGGGCTCAACGCCCTTTCATATGCCAACAGTTTTGTCCGCTTGGAAGGGCGGAAATGTTTAGTCGTCACCAATCCCTCTTCTTCAAAAGCCCGAACCGTTTCGGGAGGGATAACGTGATAGAAAAAATGGTCTCGCAAACGGACGCTCGGACGGGCGATTTCGGCGAGCCACAGCATATGGTACGAGCAGTTCTCGTCGAAAAAGTAGTACCACGAATTCATACGCTGCAGTTCCCAGATATGGCGTACCATTGCCATCACCTCATCACGAGTCAGGTTAAGATCGTACTCCCAGACATCTCGAGATTCGCTGTCACGGTACTCTTTGAGTTTTTCATAGTACGGCAGCATGGAGTAATAGCCGTAATAGCCGCCGAAAAGCCCCTTATAGGCGAATAACAATCCGTTGGTATCATCCGTATGGGCCGCATAATTGATCGCATACGACATCAGTTTGGACTCCATCGACGAATCGATCCGTAAAAAAGTGTGTCCGAACATCGAAGCGGGGGAGTTGATATGGGCACTGGGAAAAACAAGGGTGACTTTTTGGGGATCCATTTTTGTCACAAGCGCTTCGTATTCGCTGCATTCACCCTCGCCAAACGAGATGTTGAGTTCTTTTTCAATCCATGCCCGACGCGCCGGAAAACGGCAAAAAACAGACTCATTGCTGCGATTGATATCGTTACTGAAACGGCGGATGGTTGCATCGAGTTCGGAAGAGAGATTTTCTTTTCCCACCGGGGAGAGAAAAAAAGCGGGATCATCCACTTCACTGATCTGATGGGGAGTATGCATCAGCAGATGCCAGTATCGTGTCTCGGAGAGTTTTTTGGCATGTGCCTGTGCAATCAGTTCATCGCTCAAGGCAGCATACAGCGATAAACTCAATGCACATAATAAAAGAAGGAACGGCAAAAAAAACCTTAACATATTTCAGAACGCATGTAATACGTTCTGAAAATACACTTATCCAGCGATCGTTGAAACGTTATCAAGAACTGTTGCCATATCCGCTTTTTCACTGGTATAAATAGCGTTATAGTTGGCTTGCAACGCATGAGCAAATTCCGCTTTATCCTGAACGTTCAAAAGCTCTGCCAACGTTGAAACGCTCTCACCCTGACCGATAGCGATTTCACGAGATAGCTGATCCATATTCGATGCAACAAATTCCGCCGCACGCTCGTTCATCACAAATCTCGCTTTTCTGCATCCTGACGTCCCTGAGGTAACACCGAATGTTTGGTTCCCCAATGTACCGTTTGTCGTCGCCTGAAGTGCCAACATAACGGCAGAACTGTCATCATGGATGATTTGAGAACCGAGTCCGCATCCGGTTTGGTTGTTAACGGTTGCAAAACCTGCTGTACTTAACGCCGCGAGTGCCGCAATACTGATCAATACTTTTTTCATTGAAACCCCTTTTCTATACAATAAGAATTAACAAAGAGTATAGGAGAATGAACCTTAAAAATTTATCTCTTTCACTGTTTTTCTCCGGTTTTTTGCTCAGATGCCAAACGAAGCCGCTCTAAAAAAGCCGCCCTTGATATCTCTTTGGCCCCTAAACTTTTCAAATGGGCGGTAGGAACCTGACAATCGATAAAATCGTATCCCCATTCACGTAATTGTTCTATCCAAACAGCCAATGCCGCTTTAGATGCATCGGAGACTTTGGCAAACATCGATTCCCCGCAAAATACCTTTCCGACACTCACACCGTACAATCCGCCGACAAGTATGCCGTTTTGATACGCTTCTATACTGTGCGCATGTCCGAGTGCATGAAGCGTTTCATACGCTTCGATCATCTCCGGCACGATCCAGCTCCCTTTCTGTCCCGGACGGGGCGCCGCAGAACATTCACGGATCACCTCGGCAAAAGCGGTATTGAAACGGATCTCGAATTGAGGGATTTTTTTGCGTAAGGATCGGCTGAGCTTAAATTCATCCAATTCCAATATCAACCTCGGGTCAGGCGACCACCAGAGAATGGGATCATTGGCACTGTACCAGGGAAATATCCCGTAACGATAGGCCAGCATAAGACGTGATGGTGAAAGATCGCCGCCGTACGCGACGATCCCCTCATCAGAAGCATCAGACGGATTGGGAAAAGAAAGATGATGGGTAAGTTTTGGAATCATACCGCATAGTCAAAAATCAGCTTATCGGTATAATCAACCGATACTTTACCGCCCTGTACCAAACGCCCGAACAGCATCTCATCCACCAGCGGATCTTTGATCTTATCGGAAATCACTCTACCCAGAGGCCGTGCACCCATCGCTTTGTCGTATCCGATTTTCGCCACATACCCTTTGGCTTTATCGGTGAGGCTGACCGTCACTTTTTTCGCTTTCAGCTGAACGTTAAGTTCACGGATAAATTTATCGACAATCCCCTCAACCACACTCATCGGCAATGCTCCAAATTCAATCACCCCGTCAAGCCGGTTGCGAAATTCTGGGGTAAAAAACGATTTGAGCGCTTCATGCCTTGAAATTGAGCTGTCCGCATTGAATCCCATGACCGTCCGCTCACTGGCTCCGATGTTCGACGTCATAATCAGCACGACGTTGGCGAAATTAGCTTTGAAACCCGTATTATCGGTTAACGTCGCACTGTCCATAACCTGTAACAGCACATTGATCAAATCGGGGTGGGCTTTTTCAATCTCATCGAGCAATAGCACCATATACGGGTGTTTTCGAACCGTTTCGACCAAAAGTCCCCCCTGCTCAAATCCGACGTATCCCGGAGGCGCTCCGATAAGACGGCTGAGGGCATGTTTTTCCATATATTCGGACATATCGAACCGCTCAAAATAAATCCCCAATTCACTCGCCAGCGATTTGGCCAATTCGGTTTTTCCCACCCCGGTCGGACCGGAAAATAAAAACGAGGCAATAGGTTTTTGTGCAGCGCTCAATCCGGCGTAAGAGCGTTTGATCGCTTTAACTACCTGAGCGACCGCCTGATCCTGCCCAATCACAAGAGTTTTAAGATCCGTTTCGAGGGAAGAGAGTTTCTCACGGCTATCCACTCCGATTTTTGATGTCGGAATTCCCGTCATTTTCGTAATAACCGCTTCAATATCATGAGGCGTTACCGTAGAGCGTTTGTGGGTTTTCAGATGAAAGGCTGCACCCGCTTCATCGATCAGATCAATGGCTACATCGGGTAAAAAACGGTCCGTAATATATTTTTTGGACAGCTCAATGCTCGAACGTAACGCTTTATCGGTATATTTAACGCCATGGTGCTGCTCATACCTGGCCCGAAGTCCCTTGAGGATTAAAAAGCTCTCCTCTTCGCTCGGTTCACCCACCTCGATCCGGGCAAAGCGGCGGCTGAGCGCACGATCTTTTTCAAATACGCTTCTATATTCGGCGTGAGTCGTCGCTCCCATACATTTAAGTGCGCCCGATGCCAGGGCAGGTTTGAGCTGATTGGAGGCGTCCATGCTACCCCCTCCTACCGCTCCTGCCCCGACTATCGTATGGATTTCATCTATGAAGAGGATCGCATTGGGATGCTCCGCTGCCTCATCCATCACTGCTTTGAGACGCTTTTCAAAATCGCCCCGATATTTCGTTCCTGCCAGCATCGCTCCCAAATCGAGGGCAAATATCTCGGCATTTTCCAAGAGTTTAGGGATATCACCGGAGAGAATACGCAGTGCCAATCCCTCGGCAATTGCTGTTTTTCCGACCCCCGGTTCACCGATTAAAAGCGGGTTGTTTTTCTTGCGGCGGCACAGCGTTTGAATGGCACGTTCGATTTCATTCACTCGCCCGATCACCGGATCGATTTTCCCTTTTCGGGCTTGTTCTATGAGGTTGATCGCATATTTTTGAAGTGCCCCTTCACCGCGTGACTCCTCCTGTGCCGCTTCCAAATCGCGATGAGATATCGCTTCAAGGACATCGACGCGGCTGATCCCGTACTCTTCGAGAAGCATGCAGGCATAGGTATGGCGTTCTTCATACACTGCAGCGATCAGATCTCCCACATCGGCAGCCTCTTTTTGCGCACTTCGTACATGGTGCATCATTCCGTCAATCATCCGGGCCAACGCTACGGTTTCAAACGGCTCCTGTTCCACATCATCCGGCAGCGGTTCCATCGTCTGTATCAGATAAGCACCCAATGATTCTCGGATAAGCTCGACATCCGCACCGCAGGAGCGGATGATAGCATCTCCGTCAGGTGAATTGAGCAAAGAGAGCATCACATGTTCAATCGTTAAATATTCGTGACGCTGATGTCGTGCAAACGCAATCGCTTTTTGGAAAATTGCATTGAGTTCTGTACTTACCATGATTATGCCTCCTCCATTATTGCTTTAAGGGGAAATCCGTTTTCTCGGGCCAAGATTGAAACTTGATGCACTTTCGTCTCCGCTACTTCATACGGATACACTCCGCATAAGCCGCGACCGTTTTGATGCACTTCGATCATTATTCGATGGGCATCATGAAAGTTCTTACGAAACAGTTTCATCAATATATCCACTACAAAATCCATTGACGTATAGTCGTCATTAAGTAAAAAAACGTTGTACTGCTTAGGATGCTCTAGGATATTTTCTAACTGTGTTGAATGCTCATGTTGTGTCGCCATAATTGAACTATACCGAATCTTTTTAAATTTTTGCCGCGTTACTGAAATCATCGATGATCGCTTCAGCACTTTCCAAGCCAATCGAAATTCTGACCAGACCCGGAGTAATCCCTAAAAATTCTTTCGTTTGGTCATTAAAATCACGGTATATCGTTGAAGCCATGTGCAGCCCTAACGTACGGTTATCTCCGATATTGGCGGTAATCGTAATTAGCTTCGAATGGTTTAGAAACTCGAATGCGCGTTCTTTGCTTCCCAAATCGATTGTAAGTATCGTTCCGCAGCCGTTGGAAAATTGGCTCTTATAGCGTTCGTGGTGCGGATGGTGAGCCAAACATGGGTGATTGACACTTAAACCTCTCGCAGACAACCCTTTGGCCACCGCTTCAACCGTGGAGACGATCCGATCCATTCTAAGCGGCAAAGTCTCCAATCCCAACATCGTCAGGTAGCTCCCGAATCCGTTTGCCGACATTCCAAAATCGCGTAACGCCCGTTTTTTGGCATTGGCGATTAATGCCATGGAGCCCATCTTATTAATAAAAGGGTGGATATCGCGGTAGCGATCCTCTTTAAATTTGTCATCACCTTCGTTGATAGCCCGGAAAATAACCGCACCCCCGAGCGCCGATGCATTCCCGGTGATAATTTTGGTCGTCGAATAAACAACGATGTCCGCTCCGAGTGTTATTGGTGCGACACTCAGCGGTGTAATCGTGTTATCCACCATCAACACCACTCCGTGAGTTTTAGCGATAGCGGCAATTTTAGCAATATCGGGAAGCCGCATATTGGGGTTTCCGACACTCTCCAAAAAGAGTATTTTTGTCGCGGTATTGATTGCCTCTTCGATCGCGTCCAACTCATCCACATCGAAAAAATGGGTCGTGATCCCAAAGCGGGTCAGCGTTTCGCTAAAGTACGAATAGGTGCCTCCGAACAACCCGCCGATACTGATAATCTCATCTCCTGCCTTTAACAAACTGAGCGTCGCCATCGCAATAGCTCCCATTCCGGAGGAGGCTGCAACCGCACCGATTCCGCCGTCCATTTGAGCTAAAAGCTGTTCAAGCTGTGCCGATGTCGGATTGCCTACACGGGCATACAGCGGTTTTTTCACCGAACCCTCAAATATCCCCTCACCGCTCTCGCTGCTGCCGTAACCGAACGACGCGGAGTTGACTATTACCGGGCTGATCGGCCCCTCTTTTTTCCCGATATGTTGAACAATGCTGGTTGTAAACTCTTCAAAGCGATTCATCATCAAACCTATATTAAAATTAGACAATTATAACCTAAAAGGCTCTTACCTTGTCTAAACGAATTTTCGTAAGCGCGACCAACACCGATATAGGCAAGACCTATACCTCGAAACTGCTGATAGATGCGCTCTCACGCTTAGGTTACCGTGTCGGTGTTTACAAACCGATTGAAACGGGTGTGATGACACACCCTTATGACGGAGATGAACTTTATCAATGTGCCTTATCTTTTAATCCGGGGCTTTCGGTATTATCGTTGGACGATATCGTTACCCTTCAATTCCCGCTTCCCGCAGCTCCTTTTGTCGCCAATGAAGGCAGAGCGATCGATTTGGCATCGTTTGACACAGCGCTGGCCAAAATCGAAAGCCTATGCGATATCGTTATTATCGAAGGGGCCGGCGGGCTAATGGTTCCGATCGATGAGCAGACCATGATGATCGATATCCCCCGATACTTTAATGCCGTAACGTTTCTGGTCACACACTGCAATCTCGGATGCATCAACGATACTCTTCTCAGTCTCAAAGCCCTCGAAGATGCTAAACTTCCTCATCTTTGGGGATTAAACTGCCGAAGCAATGACAAGGGATTCGAAACCACCTCGCTCCCTTACCTAAACCATCGGTTCGGCTCCGTCTACCAAATCGATAAAGATATCGATACCATTGCCAAAGCACTTTTGGATACAATTTCACTACATAATGAGGAGAAAGCATGAAACACCTGATTCGCACGGATGATTTTACAATTGAACAAATTATTCAGGTTTTACACGATGCGGAACATTATCTTCAGGGGCAATTTGATCCCATTCTCAAAGAAAAAATTATCATCACCCTCTTTTTCGAAAACTCGACCCGTACTAAAAGCTCTTTTGAAATCGCAGCCAAACGTCTCGGAGCCGAGGTCGTCCATCTGGATGTTCAAAAAAGCTCGACCCAAAAAGGGGAAAGCCTTGTCGATACCGCAGCCAACCTCGATGCGATGGGCCCTCATGCGATGATCGTCCGTCATGCCCATGCAGGTGTTCCCAATATCCTTGCCGAACATACCCATGCTTCCATAATCAATGCCGGTGACGGGGCACACGCCCATCCCACTCAGGCACTTCTCGATCTCTTTACCCTCCGCCGTCATTTCGGTGAGCTTAAGGGGAAAAAAATCGCCATTGTAGGGGATATCAAAAATTCCCGTGTTGCCAACAGTAATATCGAGTTATTGACCCGCTTCGGAATGGATATCACTCTGGTAGCACCGCCCCATTTTCTTCCCGATTCCTATTTAAAAATGACCCATAACCTTCATGATGTTATCCATAATGTCGATGCAATCATGAGTCTGCGTACCCAAACGGAGCGCCATTCGCACCAAACCTACGGTTCGCTTAAAGATTACGCCAGCGATTTTTGCATTACCAAAGAACTTGTCGGAGAACGAGATATCATCCTTCTTCATCCGGGTCCCGTTCATCGCAATATCGATATCGATGACATGATGCTCAAAGATCCGCGCTGCAAAGTGTTAGAGCAGGTACGTAACGGGGTCGCGATTCGTATGGCTGTCCTTAAAGCGCTTATTGCTTAATGACCCGATACTTCAGTGAACTCGTGTCATCAGGAGTTCCCTGCCTATTTTATACCGATTTTACCGGAGAGCGGTTTCATTGTTACAAAATAGAGGAACTCGCTTTACACGATATCGAGTTTTCTTTTAACAGTACCCAGCATCCGAACAATACTCCACACAAGCCGTTTATCTACCCGATACCTTTTGAAGAGTACCGTCAAAAATTCGACACCGTTCAAGAACATATCCGCAGCGGCAATACCTATCTGCTTAATCTAACACAACCGACACCGATTGAATCCCCCTACAATCTCAAAGATATCTATACGATGGCACATGCGCAGTATAAACTTCGTGTCAAAGATCAATTTGTCTGTTTCTCGCCTGAGCCGTTTATCACCATGGAGGGCAATACGATCCATACCTATCCTATGAAAGGGACGATTGATGCATCCGTACCGAATGCTATCGACACCATACTCAAAGATCCGAAAGAGTTTGCGGAACATACGATGATCGTCGATCTGTTACGCAATGATTTAGGAATGATTGCTAATGATATACGTGTCGAACAGTTCCGCTATATTACTACTATCGATACGGGTGAAAAAAAGCTACATCAGGTAAGTTCGCATATCTGTGGTACATTAGGGGAAGATTGGCGAACTAATGCCGGTGAGCTTATCACTAAACTTCTCCCTGCAGGAAGTATCAGCGGTACACCTAAACACAAAACGGTTGAGATCATAAATGAGGTAGAAGGGTATGATCGCGGATACTTTACCGGTGTATTCGGCTACTTTGACGGCATAAATTTATACAGTGCCGTTGCCATCCGATTTATCGAAAATTCTCAAGAGAGATTGGTTTATAAGAGCGGCGGCGGCATTACAAGCGATAGTAACACACGCAGTGAATATCAAGAACTGATTGATAAAATCTATATCCCTTAACGAATACTCACATGAGGCTTTAATTTGATAAGTGTCCTAGGGCCGATCCCTTTTACATTAACCAGCTCATCAACCGTATTAAAGCGCCCGTGCGCTTTACGATATTTCAATATCTCCTGCGCTTTTGCAGGACCGACACCGTTTAGCGTCTGAAGTTGAGCCGAATTGGCTCTGTTAATATTAACCGTACCGAAAAGAAGTGATACGAAGAGAAGAAGGGTTGTGAGTATTTTAACCATATCTAACCTCAAAAAATAAAGTATTAGATTTTAGCGCGAAGAAATAAGTTTGTCAATTTTAAATATTATAGAAAAGGCATTTCGATTGATTATTTAGAAGGGGGATTATAAAAAGAAGATGAATCTCTGAGAGCCAGGCGGCGACCTACGTTTCCACACCTGAAAGATGCAGTATTATGAGCGATGAGGGTCTTAGCTTCCGGGTTCGGAATGGGACCGGGCGTTTCCCCCTCTCTATAGCCACCTGAACACTCAGAGTGAGGATCATCGAAATGAGCTTCACTCTAAGTGCTTAGAGTTGATTGTTGTTAAGTCGTCAGACACGTAACTTCATGCACATTCCACCATTTATGCTTAATAAGGCGGTGAGCATAGATAAAGACGAACGTTCTATTAGTACCAGTCAGCTGAAAGCATTACTGCTCTTACACACCTGGCCTATTAACCTTGTAGTCTTCAAGGGAACTTCAGGGAGAGTTCATCTTGGAGTTGGCTTCCCGCTTAGATGCTTTCAGCGGTTATCACATCCGTGCGTAGCTACCCAGCGATGCTCTTGGCAGAACAACTGGTACACCAGTGGCACGTCCAACCCGGTCCTCTCGTACTAGGGTCAGCTCTCCTCAACTCTCCTGCGCCCACGGAAGATAGGGACCGAACTGTCTCACGACGTTCTGAACCCAGCTCGCGTACCGCTTTAAATGGCGAACAGCCATACCCTTGGGACCTGCTCCAGCCCCAGGATGCGATGAGCCGACATCGAGGTGCCAAACCTCCCCGTCGATGTGAGCTCTTGGGGGAGATCAGCCTGTTATCCCCGGCGTACCTTTTATCCTTTGAGCGATGGCCCTTCCACACAGAACCACCGGATCACTATGACCGTCTTTCGACTCTGCTCGACTTGTCTGTCTCACAGTCAGTCCGGCTTATGCCATTATACTCTACGAAGGATTTCCAACCCTTCTGAGCCGAACTTTGTAAGCCTCCGTTACTTTTTAGGAGGCGACCGCCCCAGTCAAACTACCCACCAGACAGTGTCCTCCATCAGGATAACTGATGCGAGTTAGCTATCAGAATACTCAAGGGTGGTATCTCAAGGATGCCTCCATTGCCACTGGCGTGACAATATCAACAGCTCCCACCTATCCTGCACATGAGTATCCCAATAGCAATGTCAAGCTATAGTAAAGGTGCACGGGGTCTTTCCGTCTTTCCGCGGGTAGGAGGAATTTTCACCTCCACTACAATTTCACTGGATCCCTGGTTGAGACAGCTCCCATCTCGTTACGCCATTCATGCAGGTCGGTATTTAACCGACAAGGAATTTCGCTACCTTAGGACCGTTATAGTTACGGCCGCCGTTTACTCGTGCTTCAATTCAATGCTTCGCTTGCGCTGACACATCCTTTTAACATTCGAGCACCGGGCAGGCGTCACACCCTATACATCCTCTTACGAGTTAGCAGAGTGCTGTGTTTTTGGTAAACAGTCGGGAGGGACACTTTGCTGCGACCCAGTTCTGCTCCAGAGGCAAGCTCCTTCACATACTTAGGGCACACCTTATACCGAAGATACGGTGCTAGTTTGCAGAGTTCCTTAACCAGGGTTCTTCCACGCGCCTTAGAATACTCATCTCACCCACCTGTGTCGGTTTACGGTACGGGCGACAATTGTTCTCGCTTAGAGGCTTTTCTCGGCACGACAGTATCATCGATTCTCCTCGCAGACCGAAGTCCTTGAAGAGCCTGTAAGATCTCGGAGTATTGCAACACGGATTTGCCTGTGTTACCTCCTACGTCCTTCGACCCACTATTCCATCAGTGAGCTCGATTAACTCTATGCGTCCCCCCATCACTCAAACGAACAATTGTCGGTATCGGAATATTAACCGATTTGCCATCGTCTACCCCTTTCGGACTCGACTTAGGTCCCGACTAACCCTACGATGACGAGCATCGCGTAGGAAACCTTGGGTTTACGGCGAAGCAGATTCTCACTGCTTTTATCGCTACTCATGCCTGCATGCTCACTTCCAAACGCTCCAGCACTCCTTACCGGTATACCTTCAACGCTGTTTGGAACGCTCTCCTACCACTCGTATAAATACGAATCTAAAGCTTCGGTGCGTATCTTAGCCCCGTTATATTTTCAGCGCAGAATCGCTAGATCAGTGAGCTGTTACGCTTTCTTTAAAGGATGGCTGCTTCTAAGCCAACTTCCTGATTGTCTCAGCAACTCCACATCTTTTTCCACTCAGATACGACTTTGGGACCTTAGCTGTTAGTCTGGGTTGTTCCCCTCTTGACGATTGATTTTATCACCCACCGCCTGACTCCCGAGATTACGCATGAAGTATTCGGAGTTTGAAAGGGTTTGGTACCGCGGTAAGCAGCCCTAGCCCTGTCAGTGCTCTACCCCTTCATGTTACGACTCGAGGCTATACCTAAATATATTTCGGAGAGAACCAGCTATCACTAAGTTTGATTGGCCTTTCACCCCTATCCACAAGTCATCCGAGGATTTTTCAACATCCACCGGTTCGGTCCTCCACTGGCTCTTACACCAGCTTCAACCTGCTCATGGATAGATCACTTAGTTTCGGGTCTGCAGCATCTGACTAATTCGCCCTATTAAGACTCGCTTTCGCTACGGCTTCCCGTTAGGTTAACCTTGCCAGACACCACAACTCGCAGGCTCATTATGCAAAAGGCAGTCCATCACCCCTCATAAAGAATGGGGCTCTGAATGATTGTAAGCCATAGGTTTCAGGTTCTATTTCACTCTGCTCACCGCAGTTCTTTTCACCTTTCCCTTACGGTACTGGTTCGCTATCGGTCTGGTAGTAGTATTTAGGATTGGAGGGTGGTCCCCCCGGCTTCAGTCAAGATAACACGTGTCCCGACCTACTCTGGATCCTGCTAGCTGTCTGTCAATTTCAAGTACGGGACTATCACCCTCTATGGTCGAGCTTTCCAACTCATTCTTCTATCGACTCGCAATGCCGTATGCAGTCCGCAACCCCGATGGCAAGCCATCGGTTTGTCCTATATCCCATTTCGCTCGCCGCTACTTTGGGAATCTCGTTTGATTTATTTTCCTCTAGGTACTGAGATGTTTCACTTCCCTAGGTTCGCCCCCCGAAGGGTACTGTACCTCTCGATACAGTGGGTTGCCCCATTCAGAAATCCCCGGATCAAAGCTTCTTGGCAGCTCCCCGAGGCTTATCGCAGCCTAGTACGTCTTTCATCGCCTCTACCAGCCAAGGCATCCACCTATGGCCCTTAATATCTTTTTCTAATTTGCGCTCACCGCCTTATTAAGAATAAAGCGGTGAAATGTGTTTGTAGTTACGTTGTATAGTTATTCACTATACTGTAAATGTATTCGTCATAGATTTCTCTATGTCAAACATATTTAGTTGACGACTTAACAATAATAATTCAAATAACGTTAGACTTTAAAAGTCTAATTCAAATACAACAAACTTGTACTTGAATCAGACTTTTTATTCTGATCTCTGGTGGAGAATAGCGGGATCGAACCGCTGACCTCCTGCGTGCAAAGCAGGCGCTCTCCCAGCTGAGCTAATTCCCCAGATAAGTGATACATATGGTGGGTTTGAATGGACTCGAACCATCGACCTCACCCTTATCAGGGGTGTGCTCTAACCAGCTGAGCTACAAACCCAATTGTTAAATCAAATAACATGGATCACTGAAAACTAAGTAGGTTAACGGTCAAGACAATACTCTGTGAGATTTTAAGATGACGCAGTCAAATGAATGACTCGTCGTTACTCTTAGAAAGGAGGTGATCCAACCGCAGGTTCTCCTACGGTTACCTTGTTACGACTTCACCCCAGTCGCTAATTCCACCGTAAGCGGTAGCCAGTTTGGCATCCCGATTTCGGGTGAAATCAACTCCCATGGTGTGACGGGCGGTGAGTACAAGACCCGGGAACGTATTCACCGTAGCATAGCTGATCTACGATTACTAGTGATTCCAGCTTCATGTTCTCGAGTTGCAGAGAACAATCCGAACTGAGAGACGCTTTAAGAGATTGGCTCCACCTCGCGGTATTGCAGCTCTTTGTACGCCCCATTGTAGCACGTGTGTAGCCCTGGCCGTAAGGGCCATGATGACTTGACGTCGTCCTCACCTTCCTCCTCCTTGCGAAGGCAGTCTCCTTAGAGTGCTCAGCCGAACTGTTAGCAACTAAGGACGAGGGTTGCGCTCGTTGCGGGACTTAACCCAACATCTCACGACACGAGCTGACGACAGCCGTGCAGCACCTGTGTGTAGGTTCTAGCAAGCTAGCACCCCCTAATCTCTTAAGGGTTCCTACCATGTCAAGGCCAGGTAAGGTTCTTCGTGTATCTTCGAATTAAACCACATGCTCCACCACTTGTGCGGGTCCCCGTCTATTCCTTTGAGTTTTAATCTTGCGACCGTACTCCCCAGGCGGAATGCTTAATCTGTTAAGTGCATCACCGAAGAGACGAGCTCCCCGACGACTAGCATTCATCGTTTAGGGCGTGGACTACCAGGGTATCTAATCCTGTTTGCTCCCCACGCTTTCGTGCCTCAGCGTCAGTATCATCCCAGCAGATCGCCTTCGCTTTTGATATTCCTAGTGATATCTACGGATTTTACCCCTACACCACTAATTCCATCTGCCCCTTCTGAACTCTAGACTCCCAGTTTCAAGCGCAGTTCAATGGTTAAGCCATTGGATTTCACGCCTGACTTAAAAGTCAGCCTACGCACCCTTTACGCCCAGTGATTCCGAGTAACGCTTGCACCCTCCGTATTACCGCGGCTGCTGGCACGGAGTTAGCCGGTGCTTATTCAAGAGGTACCGTCATTATCTTCCCTCTTAAAAGGAGTTTACACACCGAAATGCGTCATCCTCCACGCGGCGTTGCTGCATCAGAGTTTCCTCCATTGTGCAATATTCCTCACTGCTGCCTCCCGTAGGAGTCTGGACCGTGTCTCAGTTCCAGTGTGTCTGATCATCCTCTCAAACCAGATACCCGTCATAGCCTTGGTGAGCCATTACCTCACCAACTAGCTGATAGGACATAGACTGATCCCTTAGCGAAAAAACTTTCCCGACTTGCCTTAGGACAAGAAGGAGTATCTGGTATTAATCACCGTTTCCAGTGGCTATCCCAAACTAAGGGGTACATTATCTATGGTATACTCACCCGTGCGCCACTAATCATGAAGAGCAAGCTCTCCAATCATCGTTCGACTTGCATGTGTTAGGCACGCCGCCAGCGTTCACTCTGAGCCAGGATCAAACTCTCCATAATTGGTGTTCAATCCTATGACCCAAGATGTTAAAATCATTGGCTTCATAAATTGTTATCTATTTTACTTTTTGGTGATTGGTTAACCCAACCAAAGTAAATAGACGGTTGTTGTATTGTGTTGACATTAAAGGTCAACGTCTTCGAGATTGTCTCGAAACCGCTAAACCTACTTAGTTTTCAATGATCGCAAACTCAAACTCTAAACCTTAACTCAAGGCCTATCAGCGTTTGTGGACGGGAATTATAGGGGAAAATAGAATAGATGTCAAGAGGTTTTCGAAAGAAAATCGAAAATATGGCAAAAAAATTTTACTAGTCGTATCACTCTTATCATTATATATAGAATTTGAATACCTAGAGAATATCGTTTATGCCAAAAAGGGACAAAAATATGAATACGCTATAATTGCGCTATTAATTAAACAAGGTGTTATTATGAGTATTGAACAATCATTACAAGAGAGAAGCGGAAATATCTGTGAATTATGCGGTGCAACTGAAGGCTTATCTGCTTATGAAGTCGCTCCGAGTGACGCTTCGGCAGATCAATCTATCTATATCTGCGAAACGTGCAAAAGTCAAATAGAAAATCCTCAGAATCTCGATTCTGACCATTGGCGCTGTCTTAGCGATAGCATGTGGAGTCAAGTTCCTGCCGTGCAGGTGATGGCGTATCGCCTTCTCAGCGCACTGGGGGACCAAGATCAACTTGATATGATGTACCTCGAAGACGATATCAAAGCATGGGCACAAGCGGATATGCTTAATACTGCCGCGAATGACGACGGCGGAGCGGTCATTCAACGCGACAGCAACGGAACCATCCTCGCTGAGGGGGATACCGTAACGCTTATCAAAGATTTGGAAGTCAAAGGGGCAGGATTTACCGCTAAGCGCGGAACTATTGTCAAAAATATCCGCCTCACCGACGATGCTCGATACATCGAGGGAAAAATCAACGGCACTACGATTGTCCTCGTTGCCGCGTTTATGAAAAAAGCGTAAACTTTCCGAGGCGGTTTTCCGCCTTCTTTTCTTCTTCTCTTCAAGCGTCCGTAGCTCAGCTGGATAGAGCATTGGTTTCCGGTACCAAGGGTCAGGGGTTCGAATCCCTTCGGGCGCACCATTCAACCAAAAATATTACATTAGGGTGTTCGACTATTTTTACTTTGTGCTTTTTTTTCCTGCTGTTCAAGCCGGGAAAGTTCATGCGCGGTACGTTCACGGTCGGCTTTAGCTTTCGCAAGTGCTTCTCTCGCTCGCTTCAATGCATCACTCTCTTCTTTTATATCTTTACCCTGAAATGCGATAACTTCTTTCTCCATAACCTTAATTGTTTCATCCTGTTTGATGAGTGAATCACGTGTTTGAGATACACGCTGATGAAGCGATTCGATAAATTGCGCTAGCATGGCGGGATCGATTACTATATTTCCGGAAGCTTCTACCGGGCTTGGCGGCTCGGGAACATTTGGAATCACCGGTGTACAATCGGGTGCACGCTGCCCCCAGCTTCGGTTGGCATCATTATTAGCAATACAATCAAGCTGAGATCGTGCGGGAGGGATCGGTTTTAGCAAAATCTGGTTTGAAGGAGGCGAAAGTGTCACATCTTTCATCCCTTGGAGCATCTTTTCTTTTTCTTGAGCAAATTGTTTTTGATATGCCGCTTTTTTTAGAGCCTCTTTCGTTTTATTAAGGTTTTCCGCCGCTTTTTGGGCAGAATTATCAACCGTTTGATCCGATTTAACAGCTTTGGATGCGCCGGTTTTCGGATATAGGCCCGGTTTAAAATAACAAGGACCGGCACAGTCGTTTTTGTAGTTTGAGTTCATACAACGCGAAAAGTAATAGGAGTTGCATTCCGATTCGCTAGGCCAGCAGTGCCCCGACTGTCCTGCGTAACTTTGAAGCCATGATTTCCAGTCGATACAATATTCGGCATATGCTGCAGATGCAATCAATATAGTTGATAAAACCGCTATTGGAAAACTGATAAAACGGGACATTTATACTCCCTTTTTTTACAGATTGTATCCCGTTCTCTTTTAAAATATGACCCCTTCTTTCTTCATTCTTTTTTACCTTGTGAATCATGATATATCTTTTGTATAATAGCTTAAGTAACAGAAATAAAGGATAGTACATGAAGACCTTATTCAAAGCTGTTTGTCTTGCAAGCTTGCTCTTAACTTCCTTGATAGCTGATGATCGGTTTGAAGAGGGTCGCCGATACTTTATACGGGGTATCGCAGCAATCGAAATGGCAAAATCGGATAAAGAACTTTCAGGAGCAGCTGAACAGTTTGCGAAAGCTACCGAAATCGCCCCTGAACTCTCTGCAGCATGGTACAATCTCGGATCGGTACAATCTAAACTTGGCCGTTACAAAGAGGCGATGTACAGTTACCAGCGTTATTTAGATCTTAATCCTAAAGCTGAAGATGCACCTAAAATCCGTGATGAAATCATTAAACTCGAATACCGCATGGAACAGGCGGCAAAGGTTACTTCCCTTGCAGGCACATGGATTGGACATAATGGTTGGGGTTATACACTTGAAATGTCCGGAAATCACCTAAAACTTACCGCGAATCGAAGTCCCGACGATGATGATGTTATTTCAACATATACTCTCGTCGGCAAAGTACCCGTATCCGCACAACTCACTGAAATATTCGATTTGGAAATATCGGGGGTAGATTTAAGCGGGAAATGGAGCCGAAACGGTTTTCAAGCGGACAAATGTACAATTCCTCCCGACGGCGGTGATGTAACGGGTGAAATATTCTATGATCAAAACAAAATTGTATTGCGCTACACACGCACAAAGTACTCCGCAGCAACTCAGGTCAGTGTCTTTGACGATTTTTGTATCAACGTCAAAGTCACTGACCGAAAAAGTATCGAAGATACTTTTGTCAAACAGACGAAATAGCCTACTTTTGTGAAGAACTGTCGATTTGTAACGCCAATTCCGAATAAATACGCGCTTTAGCAATGTTGTAGCGATTGGCTTGTCCGCTTTTCTCCAAGGAGACGATTTTTTGGTTCAGCTGTGCCATACGCGTGTTAATCGAAGAACGGTTTTGCGCCACTTTATTTTTATCATCTCCGCCCGGCTGTGACAACCCTACGAAACTTTTAGCCTGATCGACATAAGCGCTTGTCGAATCCAACGCATCGGAAATGCTCTGTGTCGTTGCCGACATCATCGCCGTTGATGAGGATATCTCATTTAGAGAGTCTTCGAGGGCACGGGCATCGCTGAGGAGTTTCGTATCGGCATATGCCGCCAATTTTGAGACATCCGCTGCATTGAGATTGGCCCGGTTGAGTTTGTCGAAACCGGCTAAAAATGTATCCGAACTGTTTTTATACCGGTTCAATGCGCTTGCCGCTCCGCCGAGATTTAAGAGCGTTTTAGAAATCAACTTCGTCGTATTGGATACCTCACCCGCATACGGTACCGGCAAATACCGAACAACATTGCTGATATAGACACTCGATTTGATCATATCCGAATAGTTATCGACCGTCCCTTTCATCACATTGATAAACAACTCAAACGACGCAATGTTCTTTTTATCCTCGCGTAGCAATTTAGCCACTTTTTCAAGATGATCATACCCGTAACTATTTAATTGTGCTGCATTCATGCACGCTTTTTGCGGACTAGGTGCTGGCTGTTGTGCACATCCTCCCAACATCAGCAATACTGCTGCCGCTACCACCGTTCGTTTCATCACCGCACCTATCATATCATCCCCATCTCTTTGAGCGCCCGCCGTATCGCCCCCGCGATCGATTCGCCCGTGCGTGCCGTATGCTCGTCGAGTTTGGCTTTTTCACCCTTGGTCAGCGTCAAAAATACTTTTTCGCTCTGTTTGATTTCATCGGTTTTTTTAGGACGTCCGCCAGGATGTTTGGCCGTTTGAATCTCTTTATGGGTTGAGAGCTCACGCTGAGTGACCCGTGCAGCAAATTTGTTCCCTTTGACCTCTTCCACTTTAACCACCTTTTATAGATTTTGAAACCGATTAGATATTTTCGTATTCCCGGATTTTGGCATGCAGATCATTGATCAACTGTGCCCCTTTTTTATAGGCATACGCTTTGATCCCCCCCTGCTTTGAGAGCTCGCCGATTGATCGGTTTTCATTGATCGCCGTTTGAAGAGCCACGCTCATCGGAATCGGAAACATTTCGACCTCAAATCCGAGCGTATCTTCGAAGACGAATTTTGCATCACCGATATCGTTCTCTTTTTGGCTCATGTTTGGCACCATCAAAATCGGTTTGTTTGCCGATGCGACCCGTACGAGGGTATCGACTGTCCCTTGTATCGTCTCCAACGTCGGTATAAAAGGGATGATAATCAGATCCGAATAACCGATCGCCTGATCGAGTTTGATATCATCGAATCCCCCGAAATCAAATATTGTTTCCTTTTTCGGCTTCTCGATATTTTTTTGCTGTATATCGATCCGTTCGACACTTTCGGGAAGACGGTCTGAAAGGGAACCGTACGGATCGATTTCAAATCCGCAAAACCCGAATCCGGTAATCAATTGATGGGCAATCATCGATTTACCCACTCCCCCTTTAAAATTGACAATGGTAATATTCATCAAATTCCTTATAATTTATAACTGTAATATACAGTATTTTATCAGTTATAAATAGGTAAAGTCAAGTTTAATACAGTAAAAAACTATTTTTTTGATGTATCTATTGTGCAATGTTTTGAAGTGAACTAAAAATTATCAATAAGTATCGAGAAAGAGCGGCAAATCAAGAATAAAAAAGGGATCAAACAAAGATAAAATCCTTTTTATACAGTAAATGCTCGCTCGTTTGCTTAAACGCTTCCATTTTTTCAAGGACGTCAGTAAGGGGGATTTTGCTCATTGCGCTGATCTTTTGGCACAGAAGTATCTCGTAGTTGCTCATTTTCGCACGAAAGACGATGATCATCTGCTGCGTGGAAATTTGTTTCAGCCGTTGAAGTACCTCTTCTTCATTCAACCATTCATTGTTATCATTTAACATTTTGAAACCTTTTATGATGAACTTGCACCATTTTATCAATTGCAAATCTAACAATTCAAGATATTAAATAAAATTATATATTTATGTGATAAAAGATAAAAATCCGGGATTATAAAAAGTTTTATGTCAGCATGTATCCGACTTTAGCCAGATTGCGCAGGTTACCATCGTCACGCAATTTTTTACGGATTCGAAGGATGAGATTTTTCAATGCCCCGTCCGACATCTCTTCTTCCAAAACATTCGAAAATGTTTCATACGTGACGACTTGACCTCTGTGTGCGAGCAAAAGTTCCATCGCATTGATCTCATTTTTTGTCAAAACCGATATTTCTCCCTCAGCATGAATAAAAGCTTTGGCAAAATAATCATACGATACCGAGTCATTGATTTTTGCAATCAACATCCCCTGTGACTTAAGACGGTCAACGGCCAGATACAAGACTTTAATCAGGGCATTAAACTCAATCGGCTTATGCATATACTCTATCAAATTCAGTTTGCAGGCTTCCAATAGATCCTGAGTCGCAATCGATCCCGATACGATCACAATAGGGACTTTATCGTTACTTTTTCGTATCGTTTTCGCAACATCGATCCCGCTGACCGATCCCATATGAATGTCCAATATGACAATATCGATACGGTTATTCTCATAGACCGATAAAGCTTCCGTACCGTCGGTAACCGAAAAGACGTGTCCTACGACAAGCTGAAGAGTTTTTGTGGTTATTTCCCGCAGCTCGAAATCATCTTCTGCGTACAGAACCGAAAGATTCTTAAACTCATTGAATTTAGACATCCATTGCCTTTTTAATCTTGATATTTAGCGGCTACTTCTTTAAAACGATCTATATTTTCCATAAACATATCAACCAAATCCGGATCAAAATGTCTCCCCCGTTCATTCAGGACAAACTCGATAATTTTTTCCATCGGCCATGCTTTTTTATAAACACGTTCACAGCTTAGGGCATCAAATACATCTGCCAATGCGGTAATACGCCCGTAAATATGGATATCACTTCCGCTCAAGGCATTAGGATAACCGCTTCCGTCCCATTTTTCATGGTGTTCACGCGCAATGATAGCGGCGGCTTTCAAAAGGGGACGGGAAGAATTTTTTAAGATATCATACCCTATTGTGCTGTGTGTTTTCATTACATCGTATTCTTCCGGTTCAAGTTTTCCGGGCTTAAGCAAAATAGCATCCGAAATACCGATTTTACCGATATCGTGCATCGGTGAAGCACTGTAGAGAAGACGATTTTCCTCATCTTCGAGTCCGTAAAGTTCTCCCAATATTTTTGCATATTTGGCGACACGGCGGACATGATTTCCGGTTTCATGGGATCTCGTCTCCCCTACTTCACCCAATAATGAGAGCATTTCATGTTGTGTCTGCCAAATCTCTTCATTGAGATCAAACAGTTCCGTGACGTCATGGCTGGTACTGATATAATCAATGATCTCTCCATGCTCATCCAAAATCGGTTTGACCGTCGTATCGGTTATATAATATTCACCGTTTTTTTTGAGATTTTTGATCGTCCCTTTCCACGACTGTTTATTTCGTATCGTTTTCCAAAGATTATCGTAAAATTCACTTCCCATGTCAGGGTGTCGAAGAACTTTATGACCTTTCTCGATGATTTCATCTAGTTCATACCCGCTGGTCTTACAAAACAACTCATTCGCATAAACAATATTACCTTCCAAATCGGTTTGAACGACGATACTAGAGAGATCAACAACCTCTTGGTATTGTTCCAATAACGTTGTTTGGTGTACTAAATCATTTTTGATTTTAGCATTGAATCGCGCTACTTTACGTTCATTGTAAATATTTTTAACCACTTCATGAAGAATCTGTATGATCTGCTCGGTCTGAATGGGTTTGAGTAAAAACTGAGCTACACCCAGATTGATCAACTCCAGCAAATAGCTGCTCTCTTCGCAGGCTGATGTAACAATAAATCGTTGAGACGAGTTGATCTCTTTCATTTTCCGGATCATGTTGACACCGTTCATTTCCGGCATCAAAATATCGGTAATAACGATATCGAACACTCTTTCTTGATAGTGTTCCATCCCTTCACGTCCGTTTGATGCTATTTTGACATACGGGAAAATCGTCTCCAATAGCAGCTTTGTATTATCCCGTATTAACGGTTCGTCTTCAACGTAGAGAACATTCATCCCTTCTGCACATTCTGAAACTTGCTGTACCATCTCTTTAAACGTCATTCTGTTTCCCTGCACGGTAGTTTTACCGTAAATGTAGTTGAATTTCCTTCGCTTGAAACCTCGATCAAACCGCCGCAATGTTCCTCAATAATTATCCTGCTCATATACAGCCCGAGTCCGGTACCGTACCCGTCATATTTAGTTGTAAAATAGGGGCTGAAGAGTTTGTGTATTATCTCTTTTGGAATCCCTCCCGCATTATCACAAACATCAATGACACAGTATTGATCCTCAGGCTGGACACTGATCGTAATCTCCCCTCCGATTATTTTGTTTTCCACAAAGGCATCAAGAGAATTTTTAAGTAATACGATCAACACCTGAAGCACTTCATTACGATAGGTGAAAAGGGTTAAATTTTGCATATTGGCTGTCTCAATATGTATCGAATGATTTTTCAGTGTATGATCGATAAGGTTCAGAGCGTGATTAATCAAAGAAACGGCATTAAAATGTTCTTTAGGTTTATCGGGTCGGAAGAAATCCCGGTAGTCTGAAATCGTTTGAGAAAGATGAGAACTCTGCTGCTCTATTTTCACTAAATTGTCCACAAACTCATCATCTTCACTACCATTCATGATCGCTTTAAATCGCATTTGGGTAGTGATCGCATTGATAATTGCCAGAGGTTGTCGCCATTGATGGGCAATCATGGAGATCATCTCCCCCATCTGTGCCTGACGTCCGTGCATCGTCAACAATTTTTCTTCTTCCACTTTGCGGGTAATATCACGGGAGATCATGACCAATTTATTCTCATCGTTTGTTCCAAATCGTGAAAAAGAGAACTCAACAATTTTAATAACATTGGGATTCTTATGAAGACGCAGCGTGCATCGTGCAGAGGTAGATTCGCCGTTATAAGCATTGCTAATATGATGATGAAGAGGGTAATCTTGACATTCAATCTCATACGCCGTATCAAAAATCGATTCCCCGATCAATGACTCTTTCGTCGTATCAAATAATCGAAGTGCTACATCGTTGCAATCGACAATACGGTTTTCATTCAAAATAACAATGGACTCTTCGATCGAAGCGAATACCGTTCGGTAAAACGCTTCGCTCTCCTGCAACTGCACTTGAGTCCGTCTCACCTGTGTAATATCTTCTCCCGAACTCAGGATACCGATCATATGTCCATCATCGTCTTTTAACAAACGGTTCCGCCAGGCAATAAGACGCTCCTCACCCTCTTTGGTGACAATCGGATTTTCGTAATATTCGAACCCACTATAATAAATTACACTGTTTGCGACGGCTTTCAACTCTTCACGCATCCGTTCGGGGATAAACAGCTCCATAAAGTTTTTACCGATTGCCTCTTTGGCACTATAGCCGATTATCTCACAGCCTCGACGGTTTATAACCTGTATTGTAAACTCGGTATCCAGCACCAACACCATTACTTCAACGATATCAAGGTAATTTTGAGCAATCTCTTTTTCATGTTCAAGAGCTTCTGTTTTTATTTTGAGTAACGAACGTTTCTTCAAAAGTTCAACGATAACATAGAGCATAACCAAGTACATAATCAAACCGACAAGGGCAAAAAGTATAGGGTATTGACTGCTATGACGTTTATCAAACGACGGAGAACTCGAATAGTAAATATGCCATTCCCGTCCTCCTATTTTAACTACACGTTCGGTATGATAATCCGACTGATAATTTTGAAAATCGGGGGATTTGTAAAGGAGATTCAACTCTTTTCGCGCACCATCGTAGATCTCGATACGCATCATATCTTTATGGGTAAAATTTGCATTCATGAAATCACCCATCCGAAAGGGAGCATAAATATACCCGATCAAAGATCGACGGCGTTCTTCTACCGTACCCGCGTCCTCCCCTTCCGCATAATAAGGGAGATACATCAAAAATCCGGACTGGACATTCTTATCGATTTCCTGAAGAAGGGTGACCTTTCCCGACAAAGCCGCTTTTCCACTATCTCTGGAGCGCTCCATCGCCTCGCGCCGCACAGGTTCTGAGAACATGTCATAGCCGATCGCGGCTTGGTTTCGTTTATCAAGCGGTTCCAGATAAAGTATAGTCGTATAGAAATTTCGCTTTCCCTTAGGATTTATTTCAAAGGAAGGATACCCTTCTCGATGCATTTTATTTTCAATAGTTTGCACGGCATCCGGCGAAACGACCGTCGAATACCCCATTCCCTGCATTCCGGGATAATACTGTTTCAAGTCGATCGCTTGGACATAGCGATGCCAATCGGTTCGAGAAACATCGTCACTTGCCTGAAAAAAACCGACTCCGCTTTGAAGTGCATTCTTATATTTCATAAGACTATGTTCAAGAGTATAAATATCCTCATTTACATGATGTTCAAAACGCATCTGTGACTGATGATAAAAAAAACGTTCCGAAAAAAACCAAACACCGTAAATCAATGCGATTGAAAGCATCAAACCGATCAGGGAGAGGAAGCGGCTGTGAATAAACTCTTTTGCGTCAAGCATCTCGTAAAAAAGTTTTTTGAACCGGTATTTCATATTTATCACTGCAATACGGGGATCAAAAGAAATCCATATCGCCGCCGTCATCGGCTAGATCAGGGCGGATCAAACCGATTATCTGCTGGATGCTCAAGGATGTCGGCTGATGAATATGGTGAATATTTTTCATCGCCATACTCTCAACAGCAAAGCGTTTGACATAGAGACTCAAATCGATACAAATCGCATCGAATAACGAAAGTATCTGATCGGGCTTTGCCTCGAGTTTCGCCAATAAATCTTGTTCCTGTGCGATAACGTCGGAAAGCTCATCGAGACTTTTAGCCAACGGATCCAGAAAAGGGGTATAGTGAAACAAGATGTTTGAAAGTTTGCCGACATCATCCCGAACCGTCTGAATATGACGGATATCTTTGTCCACAACGTAGCGTGAAAGCTGATCGGGAATTTCTCCTAATAAATCGGTCATCTCCTCGCAATCATCACCTAGAAACACCACTTTTTCGTTCTCATTCTCTTCATCTTTCGCAAAGTATTCTTCGAGCATTTGCGACCGCTCATCTGGATTATTTTGCGCATACAGTTTCCCCATCTGCGAATTTTTGATCTCGACGGTACGTAAATGGGCCAGCAGTTTTTCAACAATGTGTTTGTATTTGATTCGTTCTTGATTCAGTTCTTCAAAAAGTTCGGCATTGACATTTTGGGCGGATGCATCACGACATACCGGATAAATGATTCGTATCATCTCTTCAAGATTGATAGGTTTTAGCAAAAAAGTGCTTACCCCTCGACGCATCATATCGATCAATATTTCAGGTTCATCGTGAGCGGAAATAGCAATAATTTTTTGTTCGGGATTGATTTCTCGAATTTGGGAAATCATCTCGATTCCATTTAGACGGGGCATATTGATATCCGTGATAACAATATCATACGTTTCGTGATTGTACTTTTCTATCCCATCTTGACCGTTACCCGCCGTATCCACTTTGGCAAATAAAAGCTTGAAAATCTCCGTAGTTTCTGTTCTGACTTGATCATTATCCTCAACATACAATACGGAAAGTTGCTTTGAATAGTTTTGTACATCTTTGATCGTTATCATCTGTGTCCTCCAACCCCGTCCGTCATTTGATTAGCAATATGATAGACATTTAAAGTCATAAAACAATCACACCAATCTATAATAGTTCCAAAATCCCTTTGGCGATATTTTGCAACGGAAGCTGTCTTTCCACCGCACCGATATCGTATGCCACTTTCGGCATACCATAAACTATACAGCTCGCCTCATCCTGACCTATTGTTCGGGAACCCGCATTACGCATGGCCAACAGCCCGCGGGCGCCGTCTCCCCCCATTCCCGTCAAAATAACACCGATTGCATTCACCCCGGCAATTTTAGCCACAGAGTTAAACAATACATCGGCTGAGGGTCGGTGTCCGGATACTTTTTCACCGCTGCCGATTTCAACATAGTAGCGGGCGCCGGAACGGCGAACGACCATGTGATAATCTCCCGGAGCGATGAGTGCGACTCCCGGAGTAATAGAGTCACCGTTGCGTGCTTCGCGCACTTCCATGGCACATAACCCGTTCAACCTCTCAGCAAACGGACCGGTAAAGTTCGAGGGCATATGCTGTACGATAATAGTTCCCGGTGCATTACGCGGCAATCCCATCAGCACGTCTTTGAGCGCTTCGGTACCTCCGGTTGAGGCACCTATAGCCAAAATTTTGTTTGTGGTTTCAGCCAATGAAGTAGTATTGGCTTGTTGAATACTTTCGAGGGCACGCTGCCGAACACGGACGCGCGATGCCATTTTAATTTTGCTTAACAGTTCTTCCCGCATCGTCTCCACACCGTCATAAATGTGCGAATGGGGTTTCCCGACGAAATCGACTGCACCCGCTTCGAGCGCTTCAAGCGTCGTACGGGCACCGTTTTGGGTTAGAGAAGAGACCATCACGACCGGAACCGGCATATAGTGCATCAGCCTCTTTAAAAAAGTGATGCCGTCCATCCGTGGCATTTCCACATCCAAACATACTACATCGGGTTTTAGCTCAACGATTTTATCACGTGCTACATATGCATCTGAAGCGGTTGCTACCACCTCGATAGCTGGATCACTTTCCAAAATTTCACGCAGAACGGCACGTGCTGTTGCACTGTCATCGACGATCAATACCCGTATTGCCATTCGAGTTCTCCTTACAATTCACTGCGGGTAGCATATTTCATTAACACTTTCCCCCGTTCGAGATTAAACTGGATTTTTCGACCGCTTTGTCCTCCGATATCTTCGGCAACAATCGGTATCCGATACTCATTTAATATTTCATGGGCAACCAGTACGTTTTTTTCACCGATCATCATGGCTTCAGAACCGCTGATTCTCATCGATGCTCCGCCAAAAATCTTTGCTTCGAGCGTTTTAGGAGTCGATCCCTTCGCCATCATCAGCTCAATCATCTTCGGTATCGAGATATTTCCGAACTTCGGTGATTGTAAGCCGTTTCCGTTCCAAAACGGCAACAGATAATGATTCATACCGCCGATGCCGAGCTTACTGTCATACAGACAGACCGCGACACAGGAACCTAATACCGTCGAAATAGCTTGCGGTGCCTGATCGACATGAATCTGCCCGACATGGATAAAAATAGATGATCCGTGTATCATTTAAAGTTCAATAGCATCATCAAATGATTCAAATAAAAACTCGTTTGATCCGCATGCTTCAGAATCGGCTTGTACCGCTTGTTCCGGTATCGTTACCGTAAAAGTCACACTGGTTTCATCGGTTTCATAGTCTATTTTTCCGTCTATCAATCCGCACAACTCTCGTGCAATGCTTAACCCAAGTCCTAAACCGTGCGATCCCTCCATCCCCTCGGCAAATCGGGTAAATACCTGCGCTTTGTATTTTACATTCGGGCCATGCCCCCGGTTTTTTACGGTAACAATAATTTCAGAGCCTTTTTGAACGATATTAATATTGACAATAGCGTCCGGATCGCCGTAATCGCAGGCATTGGCGATAATATTTTTTAGAATCAAATAGAGCTTTTTCGGATCGGTGACGATTTTTTCTTTTAACGAACTCTCAACGATGACTGAAATATTTTTACGCTTCAGCTTATATTTAAACTCCTCAAGAGCCTCTTCAACGAGTTTTTCAGGATTGACCGACGCATGAGTGACATCCATCATTCCGCTTTCTATTTCGGAAGCGGCCACTAGATTCTGGATACGCGATTCCAAAAGAAGCGCTTCATCGTGTGCCAGTTCAAAAATTTCCTCACGAGGGTCACCTGCCGGAGGTGTCAAATGAGGAATCATCCCTAAAAGTGCCGTCATAGGATTATTGAGTTCACTCGCTATTAAAGATAAAAAACGCGATTTAACTTTTTCACTTTCCATAAGCTGTTTGTTCAACTCAAGGATTTTCCGGCTTAAAAATGCAAATTCTTCATTCTCTTGTTCATTCATTGTCTCTACTCATCCATTGTTTTTATAATTTCCGATTCGGTTCTAAACTGTTTTAACAACGTGCCGATCCCGCCGGCTTCACCCATCAAATTTTGATTTTCTACATGGAAATTGTGCCCCATTTTTTGCATTACAATAATCTCTTCGGACGTTTTTCCGATCAATCCCTTAAGCTGCGAAAAAATACCGCCGAAACCGACTTTCTCATCATTATTGCTAGCTGCTTCAATAATCCCGTACACTTGTATATAGCCTAAATACATCACCTGCCGTTCAAGCTGATCGAGATAGGTGCTGCTCTCTTTTATAAAACAATCCATTTTCAGCTGCAAAGCGATCAGTTTCTCATTATACATAGAGACCAGATTGATCAAAAAACTGATGTTCTCTTTCAGCTCCGATGAAACAGATTGAACATGACATTGCAATGTCTCAAATAAAAAATAGCTCACCGCTTCAATCTGAATATTCAATGCTGAAACCGTAAAAATGAGTTCATTAAGAGTATCGGTCAGTGATTGGACTAACGTATGGATATGTCCGATCAATGTATCGTTCTCTTTGGCATTGACACGAACATCGCTGGCAAGAACCCCGAATGTTTCCCCGCCGTTAGCTACTTTATAGGAAGCTACCGATGCGTTAAGTGACAGGAAAACGATATCGCGGGCAAGATGACGAAGTTCCTGTCCTTTTTCATCAAAGACGATTTTGACTTGCTTGTACATATCGACCTTCTCAAACCACCGTTCATATCGGTGCATTAAAACTTGACTGTATTCCAGCAAAAGCTTTAATTTTGTACCGAGCTGCGTATGAATCTCAGGACATACTTTTGAATTTTGATCAATGTCGGCAAGAATTTTTTTGTGTTCTCCGAGTTCAGACAAAAGTGCATCCGACATAAAATCGTCATAGCTGTTGTACCCGAGTTCTGCTAAAAGACCCATCAGCATAGGTTCGCTGGATTCCATCCCACCGCTCGCTTCGGCCATTAAAAGCTTGAAATAAAGCTCACGCACAGCAGCAAATATTTGAGAATTTGGTTTTATCCGTATCGAAATGAATCTGTCGTTAAGCGGAAAAACAGCGGCCAAAACCCAATAATACTCACCTGTTTTAGCCTGATTTTTGACATATGCGACAACCGGCTTGTCATTGTTGATATGATCCCACAACACTTTAAATACGACTCGCGGCATATCGGGATGGCGGATAATATTATGGTACTGTCCGATCAGTTCCTCTTTTTTGTAGCCGCTGATACGGACAAAAACTTCATTTCCCGTAAGGATCGTACTCGTACGATCGGTTATCGAGAAAAAAAGTTCGTCGTTTTCGAATTTAGCCTCTTTGCTTTCGCCAGCAGGGCTTCGATTTTCCACTTTTAATCCCTTATAGTCGTTGATAGATTGAAGAACCCAAAAGTTTCAGACTCTCACGATGGGTCGTAAGCGATTCGGAGCTTCCCAGAAACAGAGGAGCCCCTTTCGGAAGAAGCGTCGTAAAACGCCCTATCAAGTCATGACGGGTAACGTCATCAAAATAGATCATTACATTTCGGCAGAATATCATATCAAACCTGTTTTTGAAAAAAAACGGATCGGTCACCAGATTGTATTTACGAAACAGAATTTTCTCTCTTAACGATGAACGGATTTGATACCGCCCCTCCTCTGTTTTTTTTGCCTCAAAGGATCGGGCAATGATCTCTTTAGACAATCCCTCTACCGCTTTGGGATCGTAGGCACCTTTCATTGCATGGGTAAGCACTTTCGACGAGATATCGGTTGCTAAAATCTTGATGTCCCATCTCTCAAAATCGCTCAAATGGTGCTGTAAAAACATCAGTATCGTATAAGGTTCTTCCCCGCTGGAACATCCGGCCGACCAGATACGGATTTTTTTTTCCTTTTTAGAAGCGATAAATGCTGGCAAATAGCTCTCCAACCACTTCCATTGGGCCCCTTCGCGAAAAAAAGAGGTGACATTAGTTGAAATCGCACTGACGAAGAATGAGAGTTCTTCACCGCTTACATCGGATACCAGATAATCATAATAATCCCGAAACGATTTTAACCCCAGATGATTGAGTCTCTTATTCAGCCGCCCTTTAACCAACGTGGTCTTTTGATCCGATAAAGATATTCCGACTTTTTCATAAATATACTTGCGAAACAGAGCAAATTCTTCAGGACGAAGCTCAATTTCAAGCATGTGTTCCCTCAATTACCGGACGAAGCGCATCAACGTTCAGAATTAATGCAATGTCCCCGCTTCCTAAAATCGCTCCGCCGGATATCTCTTTGAGTTTCGCCAAAGATTTTCCGAGCGGTTTGATAACAACCTGTTGACGCCCTACCAGTTCATCGACCATGATAGCAATGCGGCCTGCTTCGGTCTCCACACATACCAAAATTCCATCCCACGGCTCAATCCGCTCAGTCGTAGGTAGATTAAATACATCGCTAAGACGGATAATCGGAAGATGCTGTCCGCGCAACGATACAAATTCCCCTTTTTCTTTGAGAGCATGGACGATCTCCTGTTCCGGCCGGAACGACTCAACCACACTCAGGGTAGGGATAATGTAAATTTCACCCGCCGCTTCAACCAGCATACCGTCAATAATGGCAAGTGTCAGAGGCAACACCATCGAAAAGGTTGTCCCCTCCCCCTCTTGCGATTCAATCTCTATTTTCCCTCGCAGCTTTTCAATCGACGTTTTCACGACGTCCAATCCGACACCGCGACCGGAGAGATCACTGATCGCATCGGCGGTTGAGAATCCGGGCTGCATAATCAATCCGAAGATTTGAGAATCGGTGAGATTTTCATCCCCTGTAATAATTCCCCGTTCAATCGCTTTTTGCAATACTTTCTCTTTGTTGATTCCACGACCGTCATCGCTGACACTGATGACGATACTGCCGCTTTTATGGTAGGCACGCAAGGTAATATTCCCTTCCGTTTTTTTGCCCGCTTTCAGCCGTTCCTCACCGTCGGCTTCAAGCCCGTGGTCGATAGCGTTACGGATAATATGGATCAACGGGTCTGAGAGGCTGTCAATCATCGTTTTATCGATCTCGGTCTCTTCTCCCAAGACATTGAGATGAAGTTCTTTCCCCGTCTTTTTGGAGGTATCGCGGACTACACGTTTCATCTTATCAAACGTATCACGAATAGCGACCATCCGCAAACTCATAACGCGATCTTGTATCCGTTTGGTGATTTTCGATAGAGTCTCAATCGTTCGGCTGATCGATTCATCTTCGATCAAACGTATTTTCTCATTTTGAGCGATAAAGTTTTGGGCAATAACCAATTCTCCGACCGAATCGAAAAGTTCATCGAGTTTGAAAGTATCGATTCGGATCGTCGATTTGGCCGCCGCATTCAACGTTGACGTATCCATCCCAGCCGAAGAGGTTTTTGAAGCCGTTTTCGGTGTATCCGCTACGGTTTCAATAGGAGCCGTAACGGTTTCAGGCACACTGTTTTCAGCTGCGTTTTCGATCACACGTATCGAATACTCATGATCAAATAAGAACTCAAAATTCTCTTCAATTTCTGAAATGGATTGAGTTGTTAAAAGGATAATTCCCATTTTAGGCAAATAGTTCTCTTCACACGAGAAATTTTCCATTACCGGAACCGACTCAAAATTGAAAACACTCTCAATCAAGACCGCTTTTTCGGCAAGAAGTCCGATAAAAATCTGATGATCGAACCCCCGTTTGTAGCTATCCGGATCCAGAGTCAATTCGATACGATAGATATGCATCCCCTCTTGTTGGGAAAGACGCATCATCTCAATCGACTGAGTTATCATATTCTCATACTGATCAGGACATTCCAATCCGAATTCCGCTGCAAGATCGGCAAATGCAGAAACAGGCTCCGCCGGAGCACTGCTCTGAACCGATCCTCCTTTTTTAGATGCGATCAGTACTTTAATCCCCTCTAAGCACTGTTCATAGTCCTCAGGCAGATCAGGGAGTGCATCAAGTTCGCATACCATCACCTCTTTGATTACATCGACACTGTTGACAATCAATTCGAGATGAATGATCTCGATCTCCTCTTTTGTACTGCGATAATAGTCTAGAACATCCTCAAAATGGTGGACAAATTCACCTAAACGGGTAAATCCGAAGGCATTGGCATTCCCTTTGAGGGTATGTACCCCTCGAAATATTTCGTTTAGGAGATCAAAATCGGTAGAGTTTTCTTCAAAGCGGAGAATGTCGACATCGAGTTTTTCGATAATCTCTCCCGCCTCTTCGATAAAAATGGCTTTGACTTGTTCTTGTTTAGTCATGACATATCCAATGAATGGTTCCATACGCCGGTGAAACGGTGGACCCTTTTTCTAAAAAAGGGATGATGAGTTCACGGCGTGTTTTTTTTAAGCTCGCTAAAAGAGCCAGAAGAGCACTGCTTTTTAAAATCCCCCCATCTTCTATCTCAATACGATCGATATAGTCGATACGGGGACGGACGAACGCTTCAAATTCTTTAATCTCTTCCATACTCATCGATAAATCGATGGTGAGAGCGTCTCCGTCGAATTCCATTTAAAACTCTTTCAGATCGTTCTCAGAGAGCGGAAACACTTCATCGGCTTTCGGAGTCGCTTTGCTTTTCAATGCAGGCGGCGCTTTACGCGGTGCCGGAGCTTGCGCTTTCATCTCGATATGGTGAAGATTCATCTTTTTGATACTGTGTGCCGCGGGGGCGTCGCTCTCCATCCCTACCATTTTCGCTAAGATTCGTACGGTCTCCATCATGGAGGTCGCCTGTGCGTTCAGCTCTTCTGCCGCTGCCGCCGCCTCTTCGGAGTTTGCCGCAACTTGTTGGGTTACTTGGTCGACTTGCCCCATTGCCTGATTGATCTGCGTCATCCCCTCTGCCTGCTCTTTTCCGGCGATAGCGATTTCTCCGATCAGGTCGGATACTTTTTTACTTTGTTCGACGATCTCTTGGAATGAGGTATGGGTCGCAAGGGCGATTTGGTTCCCCTCTTTGATCTGACCGACTACCTCTTCGATGATATCGGAGGTCTCTTTGGCAGCCGATGCCGCGCGTTGAGCCAAATTACGGACTTCGTCCGCAACTACCGCAAACCCTAAACCGTGCTCACCGGCGCGTGCCGCTTCGACAGCCGCATTGAGTGCCAAAAGGTTGGTTTGGAAAGCGATCTGATCGATCGTTTTGATAATACCTGAAATCTTAGCCGCCGATTCGGTGATCGCGTGCATCGAATGGGAAAGCTGCTCACCCTTCTCGTATCCCGCTTTTGCCGAATCGTTCGCGTTTCTTGCCAGAATATCGGCTTGGCGTGCGTTATCGGTATTTTGGGTATTGATCGCGGTGGACTCTTCGAGTGTCGCGCTGACTTCTTCGACACTGCTTGCCTGCTCGCTCGCACCCTGGGCCAATGACGATGACGACGATGCAACCTGATCCGATGCCGACGTGATCTGCATCGCTCCGTCACGAATCGACGTAACGCTCGCGGTGATTGAACGGGTGATTGAACGGATCAATGCCCATGCTAAAAGAATCGCAAAAAGAATCGAAAGAACCGCAACAATCATAAACATCTGTTTGTACGATGATGAGTTCTCTTTTGCTTCCGCATTAGTCTTAGCGATGACGTCTTTATTAATGTCATACACATTTTGCAAATGTTCGGCAGAAGCTTTACGTTCTGCTCGAATTACATCCAGTTGCTCGGTCATTTTATTAAATAAAAGTTCAATTTGGGCAGGATCATCGGTTTTTGCTAAAATACCTACAACTTCTTTGTGAAATTGTTCGCTATGTTTGCGCCATGATTCATAAGTAGGTTTAAATTCTTGCCACTCTTTTGCTTCTTCCGGAGTTTGAGGAAGCGGCTCGTAAATCACCATACCTTTATCAATACGTTCAAATGCCTCTTGCATCTCCTCAGAAGCATTCTGCATCTTCTCTTTCAATTTAGGATCACCTTTTAGACCACGGACACGGTTTTGCTGAATAGCAATCATCTGTGTGCCATTGCGGATTGTCCCGACACTGACCAACGAAGGCACACGGACGTCCCCGATTTCAATAATATCAGCTTCCCATCCGGCAGTTGCTTTAAATCCCATAACTCCTAAAAGGATCATCGCAACAACCATTACTCCGGTAAGCAATGCTAACTTTGTTTGTAATACCATATTTTCTAACCAATTCATCTCATTCTCCTGTTTGGGGTTTTTGAATTTGTTCTAAACTAACGAGTTCATCCGCTTCAAAAAGCTTTAAAACATCCAAAATCATCACGACGTTCTCTTCCATCTGCGCCATCGAGCAGATAAAATCGGTATCGATGTTGTTGCCGAATCTCGGCGGTTCGCTTAAGGCAGTGCTGTCAATGCTTGCCACCTCTTCGACACGGTCGACGATAAAACCGACATTGACCTTATCCACTTCGACAATGACGATTGCGGTGTGCATATCCTCATCCTTCGTCTCCATCCCGAAACGGAGGCGTGTATCCACAACAGGGATGATCGAGCCGCGCAGATTGATCACCCCTCTCATGTACTCGGGAGTTTTTGGAACATTCGTTACTTTCATAATCGCGATGATCTCTTTGATCCGATCGATCGCAATCCCGTACTGCTCTTCTCCCAAAAAGAACGTCAGATACCGTTCCCTCCGGGACTGTAGTGTGTTTTGTTCCATATTTAGACCCCCAGTACCATTTTGATCGATTTAACCAGTTTCTCATCATTAAACGGTTTGACCATCCATCCGGTTACTCCGATCTCTTTTCCCGTCATTTTCATTGATTCCGAGCTCTCAGTCGTGAGTACGATGATCGGCTTCGTCTTATAGCGTTCATCGGTTTTGATCGCCCTAGCCAAATCCAATCCGTTCATTTCAGGCATATTGACATCACTGATCAATAAATCAAAATTCTCCGCTCCGCTTTGCAATGCACCTAAAAGTTCCAACGGGTTCAAATACGATTTAAATTCTATTACGCCGCTCCCGATCAAGCCATCCAATGCCAACTCTGCTGTCGCAATAACCGCTCTGGAATCATCAACAATAATTACTCTTTTTGCCACTTTAATTTTCTCCTTATACATAGTTGTTAAAAAATCTTTCTACATAATTGTATGAATAATTATGCAGAAAGAATGATTTTTACAGTTTCAACATGCCGTTTAAAAAAACTCCATATCGTTATCGTCATCCGTCTCAATCTCTTTGTTTCCGACAATCTGCTCTATCTGCATGCACGAGCTGAAAAAAGAGCTGTCCAGATAGTGAATATCCGCTGCATCCTGCAATGAAAATATGTGTTCCCTCCATGATGTGAGATCGCTTCCCAAATGTTCAGTCAACATAACTAACATTTTGAGTTTTGAACTATCGGCGATGATTTCATCCGCATGCTCTTTCATAAACGTCCCTAAAGATGAGAGCGCGTAAGCCAGTGCGGTAAACTCAAATAAATTATTCATAGCACGGACATAAACACCCAATACGCCATCGGCGAATTGACGGATATTTTCGTGACTCGGTTCCGATTCGAGTATATTAAGCTTCTCTATCCATTCCTCATCCAGACCTTCCAAATCACGGATCTCGTCAAGAACATCTCCGCCGATCTCACGGACATAATCCACGGCACTCGTTTTCTCGACAAAACTCTGACGGAGAAGCCCCTGTTCATTCTCATCGATCGTACGAACCTCTTTTTCAATAACAGGCTCTACCACCGGGGCAACCGCTATGATGGGTTCCGCAATTGTTTGCGGTTCAGGAAGTGCCGCCTCTTTTTTCGGTTCCGAAATTTTTTCGATCACCTTCGCCCGGGAGAGAGGTTTTACAGTTGAAGCCGCCCCTTTGTTATGCAAACGGACACAGGCTAAATTTTGGCGAATGATGCAGTTTGACTGCAAGTCATCCGCCAGCTCCTGAGCCTTCGGTTTGAGTACAATCGGATTAGCCAACTTCATCGTAACAAATATCTCTTCGAAACTCTCTTCAATAATGATGCTCACCTGCTTTTCTTCTCGAATTCCCTGACGCATCAGCTCATAAAAAAGCTCTATCATCGGATCTACTTTTGACGAAGTGCCGGATCGGCGCTCTTCGCATCGTGAAAGGACCCATACCCCGAAATCCATCATCCCTTCGGCATCGCTGATATCAAAGATGGTTTTAAAATGGCGAACGTCGGGACAAAAAGGGTTCAACGCCTCTTTGGTAGAGAGTTTCGCGTGGATTCCGTCTTTGGAGCGCAAAAAGGCACCGAAGCTTTGCAATTTGTATCGAATCAGCTCTTTATCGATCGGTTTGTGGACATACGCAGCAACCCCGATAGAAGCCATATTGGCTTCCATATGCGGATCGATGACGGCGGTAACGATGATAATCACCGTTTCGGGAAAACGGGCTTTGATTACTTTGGATGCTTCAAATCCGTCAAGATTTGGCATCATGACATCCATCAGGATAATATGGGGATGCCATGTTTCACACACCGTGATCGCATCGACACCGTCAACCGCTTCTTTAAGATCAAAGCCTTCCATTTTCCGGCAAATAGCGTTGAGGACCAAACGGTTATCTTCAATATCATCAACGATCAAAAGTCTTAAATTTTCCATTTTTCACCGTCTATCGTAGATTTAAACTGTGTATTCTGTCTCAAAATATTAGAAAGTGTAATATTAAAAAGTCACAGAAAAATCACAGCAAGATATTTCCGTACACATTCTGAATAAAAACGGACAAATAACAGCTTAATGAAAATATTTTTCATTATATAGAATAAATTATAATATTTTTTTATTATATTTGGCAATGAAGAGGGAAGCGCAGGGTAAACTTAACCCCCTCATCAATGTTTTCAACACTTATGGAGCCGTGGCAGTGCTCCTCAATAATGGTTTTTGACATGTACAGTCCCAGTCCTGTTCCATTCTCACTTTTACTTGAGGTATAGGGGGAAAAAATCGTATCAATAAATCCCGAATCGATCCCTCCGGCATTGTCTTCAACGGTGATAATCACATCTCCCTCGCGCTGATCGGTATGGATAACGATCAGGGGATTTTTTATCTTTTTCTCTTCAAAAGCGTCTTGGGCATTTTTAATAAGGTTCAGCATTACCTGTATCAGCTCATTTTCATACGTCCGATATTCAGCGTCATTCACATTATTGACCTCAACGTTAATATTCTTATTCATCAACGTATGTTCAACCAGTTCAAGCGTTTTGGACACGATAACAGAGCTCTTGGTCATTGCTGTTTGCTTATCGGGTTTGAAAAAATCTTTAAAATCGGTAATCGTCCGGGAGAGGTGCTGAACCTGAACTTCCATTTCATCAAAACTTTTAGTGATCTCGTCAAGAGTTGAGCGTTCGAGCATAATATTGATTTTTTGACGGCTCATCAGTGCACTCATAATTGCTAACGGCTGACGCCATTGATGGGCGATCATACTCAACATTTCTCCCATCTGTGCCTGACGTGTTTGCATCAAAAACAGCCTGTCTTTCATATTTCTCTCGGTAACATCGTCTTGTATCGTTACAAAATTGATAATTTCATCCTGTGTGTTAAAAATCGGAAAAATCGTGGATGCACAATCGCGTAACTCACCGCTTTTCATCCGATTAATAATCGTTCCCCGCCAAAAAGAGCGTTTTTCCGTAATTGTCGTCCATACATCTTGATAAAACGACTCAGGATGAAGCCCCGAATTAAAAATATTCATTCTCTGGCCGATCAACTCATGGCTGAAATAGCCGGTCAGTTTGAGCGTATGATTGTTGACGTATTCAATAACACCCTGCGGATCGGTAATGATCGTCGAGAGCGGCGTTTGATTAACAACCTGCGATAAACGGCCGATCATCTCTTCGGAGCGTTTGGATGCGGTAATATCCTGAATCGTACCGGAAAATTTCTGACGGTCATCTTCCCAGTAGACTTCCGCACGCTGATGGACGATCCGGATATTTCCTTTTGCCGTCAGTATCCGATGGATCACATCGTAATATCGTTCGCCGCTGAATGCTTTTTCTTTTGCATCCTGAACCAGTGCAACATCATCGGGATGCAGGTGGGCAAAAAACCATTCGCCGTTGATTGGAATCGAAAACGGTTCCAACTCATAAATACGATAGGTTTCGGCAGACCAGACAACCTCATCGGTTACACTGTCGTACTGCCAGCTTCCCACATGAGAAATCTGCTGTGCTTTATTGAGCTTCTCTTCATTACTTTTCAACGTTTCATACAACATAGTATTTTTATAGATAATCACGGCTTGGGTCAACAATAATCGAAGGGTTTGAAGGGTATCAGTATTGAGCGGGGTAGAAACTTCTTTATTTTCGAGATACAGAACTCCTCGGACGCTCCCGTCTATCAAAGTCGGGATCGCAATGGAAGATGCCGGATTGTTTTTGAGAAAATAGTCATCATATTGAAACTTTCCGCTCTCAGAGGGGCTGTTTTGGATCACTTTATGACGGGTCTCGATTGCATGATTGATTAAATGAAACGGAATAAAATCGGTTTCACTCAGTTTTATACGATACAGATCGATTTTTCCGTTTTCCAACGAAAAACCCGCACTGGTATAAAACATCTCCTCTTCTTTGAGGATCAATACCGCTTTGCTCGCCGTCGCATTTTCCAAAATTGTCTGCATTAACGTCTCTAAAAGCTCATTTTTCTCCATACTTTGGGAGAGTGCATAAAATGATTTTAGGAGACTGCGATAGTTTGTAGGCTCAGCACGCAACAATGAACTGTTCGAAGAGTGATCTATTGTTTCGGTTGATCGTGAGTCATTTAAATGCATTTTTGCCTTGAGCCGCTCTGCCGCCCGGTATGCACCCCATTGATTTAATGCTACGGCGGCTTCGCTAAAATAAAAACGGCTCAGATCATCAAAGCGTTTTTCCTTCCAAAAACGGCCTGCACTCAATGCACTGACCGCGACGCTAAAGGGATTGTTATTTTTACGTGCTTCATTTAACGCTTCATCATAGAGTTTGGCAACATCCCAATACTGATTTACTTCGCTAGCCCTTTTTGCACGAAACAGAGCTTTCCAAAACTTAAACTCTTTGGGCGAAGAAGCGGCGTAGCCATCACAAAGCTTCAAATCTTCTGCCAGCCAAGACTCCTCTTCGGCAGACAACGGAGTTTTTTTCCCAAGCAGCAGCAATGCGCGTAGCGGATGAAGCCTCATTTTGGGGAACATGATGACTTCGTTCGCTTCACTGCGAATAAATCGGTGCAAATATTTCAGCCCTTTGTCGATTTCCCCCTCGATCCAGCATGTCTGAGCTTTAATGATCCCGTACCATGCCAATGCGGGATAAAACTTCTCTTCTTCCCACAGTGTGATTGCCGCCGCTTCCGTTTCTGACGTATCATCTTCTCTCTCCTGCCACATATGGACGGTTGAGCGGAGAACCTCAAAAATAGCAATCATTTTCTGATCACCCGAATTTAAGAGAAACTGGCTCTCTTTATCTATATTTACCCGAAGCGATTCAAGCGATTTTCCACTGAGATACTCGCTAAAATGCATCAAAAAGTTTGCCCATGTTCCGAAAACAATATCACCGTTCACCTTGCTTTGATGGAGGCTCTTTTGATACAGCGGAATGTTTCGTTCTAGCGGTTTCATATAGGGGCTGATAAAATTGGCCATAAAATTATGGACTTTCGGAAGCATCTTCTCATCTTCAAATCGATGGTTGAGTTTCAATGCCGCCGCACCGAATCTGTACGCCTCTTTATAACTGTGTTCGCTCACCATCTGGGCACCGTAAAGAACGTATCCGAAAGCTGAACCGCTGGAGTTTCCAAAACGAAACGAGACTTCAATGATACTAAGATAAGCCCACTGCATCAGAGGAATATCGGCTAAATAGTATGCGGCTTCCCAATACTCGACCAGTATGGAAATAATCCGCTTTTTGGAAACATTCTTGAGTTTCGGAAGCGCTTTTATCGCTTCCGTTTCCTGAGAAGCACGATGATTGAGAATAAAGGTTCTAAGACCTAAAACCCGTTCTTCTATCTCTTTACGTTCTCGGGGGGCACCCAACCCAAGTTCCTGCAGGAGTCTGTTTCCGAAATCGATCAACTCCGCAAACCCTCCCCCTTTCGTCACACACAGATCTTTAAAAAGGGTAAAACAGACTAAGCGTTCTTGAAGCGTATTAGTCTGAACCATCAATGTTTCAAGCGCATTCTGTGCTTCTTCATGCAATGCATTCAGATAATAGACTTTGACTTTCAATACTTTCAAATCAAATGTATCGGAGTGTTTTAATTCTTCGAGCATCTGGCATAGTCCGCTTTCTTGCATCCATCTCAAATGTTCCAGGGCTACCGGATATGAACCGCTTAGTATCATCTCCTTTAGGGCTTTGAGATTTAAATGGAGCGAACGCTTATCCCATTTTCCGGGGATAACTCCACGACTGAGATGCATAACGACACCGATAACATCATGATAATGTCCGCTCCTATAGGCCCGTTCCAAAAATTCACCGATAGTACGGTCTATCTCTTCTCGCTGCGATGAAGGGATAGATGCAATAATATGATGCTGTATCACATCGTGTACAAACTGATAGTATCCGCCGAATAGCTCAATAAACCCTTTAGTTTCAAGCAACTCCATCATCGAATCGGGGGATTTCTGCATTTTCATCATTCGGCGCGTCAGATTCGTTTCAAAACGGTTCCCCAACACTGCCAAATAGCGTAAATAGTTCTGTTCTTCGATTGTAAGTTTTGTAAACTTATCGGTGATTAATCCGGCAATATTGATACTGGCACCGTAAGTTCGAATCTTTTCGATTTGAAAATGCCATCTTCCTTTCTCATAGGTAATCTCTTTGGCGTCAATTAAGTTATAAAGAAGTGTCTTAATATAAAACGGATTACCGTCCGTTTTTTTAAAGACAATGTCTGACAAAGCATCTACCTGCCGCCCTTCGCTCCCCAATATTGTATGAAATATACGGCGTACATCTGGTTTCGTGAGCACAACAAGGTCAAAGATAAATAAACTCGGAGATCGGTTCACGCGAACTTTTTGGACAAATGACCATGCACCCGGATTGGATTCTATCTCACTGTCACGGTAGCTGAAAATAAAATGGAGGTTGGGAATATCCATCTGAAAAATCGTTCGATAGATCAAATCCAGTGATGCGGTGTCCGCCCATTGAAGATCATCCATAAAAATGACCAATGGAGATGTATCGCTTGATAGCTGGCTTAAAAGCTGTTGGAATGCGTACGGAAGCTGATGATGTATCTCTTCTCCCGATGAAGCGTACGAAATATGTTTATGCATCAACATTTCGCTGAGTTCCGGGAAATAATATCCCAGCGTATGTGCACTTCGGGCATCCAGATGAAAAGGCTTATTGGCGTGAATATGTCGTTTCCAGACGATTTTAAGCTGAACAAAAAGCTGTTTAATGCTCAAATACGGGTGGGATGAACGGTACTGTTCGAATTTTCCCCGGAGAATGCGGCTGCCTCCGGTACTCATTAACGTTAAAAACTCTTCGATAAAACGGGTCTTCCCTACACCGGGCATACCGGACACGACCAAACGAACCGGCTTATGCAAAGCCGCTTTATTCGCCGCATCTTTCAAGAGCTCTATCTCCATCTCTCTTCCGAACAGCTGATCGCCGAAGCGGATAGAGGGCTGATCGCGACTCCCTATTTCAAACAGAGGGATTTGATCGGATGAGTTAAGCGTTTGAAGGGCGAATTTGAGATCATAAATCAGTGCTTCGTCACTTTGGTAGCGTTCGTCGGCCTTTTTCGCTGTAAGACGATTGATGATTAACGAGAGGAGTGACGGAAAATTTTCAATGTATTGTTCAATCGGTTCAGGACGAAGGGCGATTTGCTTATGGATCAACTCATAACGGTCTTTTGCTTCATAAGGAAAGCGTCCGGAAAAAAGGTGATAAAGACTCATTCCCAAGCTGTACAAATCACTTCGTGAATCAATACGCTGTTTGGTCCTCCCCGTCTGCTCCGGTGACATATACATCAGATTCCCGGACGTTCCGACATCAGAATCACTGTTGTAGCGGAAATGATTGTCGATCACCGAGTATCCGAAATCGATAATCTGAAGCTCTTTCGTTTCCATATTGTAGATGATGTTTTTAGGATTGACATCGGCATGAATGATATGCTTCTTATGAATCGTTCGAAGCGCTTCGGCAATTTTAATGGCGATATTCAACCCTTCCGAAATCGAAAAACGACGTTCTTGCAGCAACGAATAAAGAGAACTGCCGCCGATATCTTCAAATACGTGAAAATACTCTGAGGGCAGTGCGACAATCTCGACCAATTTAACGATATTAGGAGATTTTAGAGAGGAAAGAATCTGCTGCTCATTCATAAACTGAGATACTCTCTGCTCCGTTATCTCACCCGGTTTGAGCATTTTAACAATCACCTTGCGTTCGTCGTTCGTACGGCTTGCACGATAAACGACCGTCGAAAGATTTTCATGCAGCGTATCGATAATATGATAGTGGCGACTAAACACTAATGTTTCCTTCTTAAAACAAAAAAATATTTTTTATAAAACTTTATTCATAATGACTATCGAATTTTTTTAGCCGTGAGGGTAAAGCAGCTTCCAGTTCCTTCAACCGAACGTACGTCAAGTGAGATCTTCATCATTTCTGCATATTCGCGGACGATATTCAATCCAAGCCCGGTGCCGAAACCGTGATCACGAACTTGTGCAAACGGTTCAAAAACGTAGGAGAGTTTTTCACTCGGTATTCCGATACCGCTGTCTTCAACTTCGATTACACAACTATCCGACTTTTCTTCCAATCTAATTTCTACAAACCCGTTTGTGGTAAATTTTAATGCATTTGAAATAAGATTAGTGATAATTTGTTTAAATTTTACACCGTCACACTCTATCGGTATAACACTTTTTTCCGCCTTAAACCGATAGTCGATCGAGCCATTTTTGTGAAGACTGGAACAATTTTCAAATGCCTCGCGTGCTAGTGAAACCGCGTTGTACTCAGCAATATCAAAAACTGTTTTTCCCGATTTCATTTTCGCTATATCGAGGAGAGAATTGATCAGTTCCAAAAGATTCTCGGCATTAGCGTAAGAGCGTTGCAAATATTTTTTGACCAATACACGGCTAACCTCATCTTCAACTATCTCGTCATAACTTTCCAAGGCCTGATCGGTAAAATTTACAATAGCATTCAAAGGGGTACGGAGTTCATGCGATACCTGATCGAAAAACTTTGTTTTGGCCTCAAGCGTTTGAAGTGCTTCTTCTTTTGCTTTGACCATATCGGTAATATCATGGCGGATCGAGAGGATTTCTATAATCGTTTTATCGGCATTTTTAATGGGGACAATGGTCGTCGCAAAATAGTGTGCTCCGCCGAATTTATCTCTATTCTTGAGCACCCCTTTCCAAATTTCACCGTTATAGATCTTCTCCCGTGCCATTTTTTCGCACATGACTTCACTGTTGCCTTCGAAAAAAATCGATACGTTCTGCCCTACTAATTCTTCCGGCATATAGTCAAGCGCTTCGCATAACGCATCATTGACATAGGTGATGATACCGTCAAGGTTACACCGTGCCACCAGATTCGACGTGTCAATCGCTTCATAATACTGGGAAAGAATATACTGTGTCTCTTCTTTTTCATGGGTGCTGACACGTATCCCCTCTTCCAAAACGCATTTATAGCTCATCATATCGGTGACATCGGAGAGGGTAATGACATAAATATTTTCACTCGGATCGAGCAGGCTTACCGAAACCGAGAATGTATATATTTGATCCCGCCCGCTGATACCGACTCTGTAATGCTCTTTTTCGCCGCTCAATACTGTTTTAAACCACGGAGCGTTTAAGTACCCTTCATACACATACCCGTATTTATCAATTATGAGAAACTGTTGTGAAAGACGAAAATCCGGATCAAATACATCCGATCCGATTGCGGCGAAAAAATCACTGAACGCTTTATTGGCATCTACAATCCGATACCCGTCACTCAAGGCAATCATATTATCCGTCAGATGAAAAATCGATTTGTAATATCGATAGGTCGGGTCACTTTCCCTCAACCTCGATTTAAGCTGATCTTTTAACGTCGCGTCCCTGTTTTCTTGCGGCACACTTATCCTTATCAAATACAAATTCACTAATAATAAACAAAGAACGATTAAAGAACAAAATCGAAACAAATAATTATTGTTTCTTATATTGCTTTTTTCTTACACAGTTAGGACCTTATGAATGTAACGGGAGGATATTGAGTAATGGTGGAGGCGTCCGGGGTTGAATGGGATTAGCAAGTACCTATATAGGGTGGTTTAGGACTTTTTCGATCTCAATAGTCGTCAAAAAGTGCCCTACTCTGACACAGTTTGGGCACATAACTTCATTCTATCTTAAACTTAATATTTTTATATATAATTTAGAAGCTTTATGCCTTATCGTTGCCATCGTCATAATATCCGGTATAATCATTTTCAATTAGATATAATTTCTTCCAATATCTCACTATGAGGATAATCTTATCATGAAAGTTTCTGAAGTTGATGACTCCCTCTTAGCAATAATTTTACAAAACATCCCTTTTTCGGTTACTACAACAACACCTGAAGGGCTCATCACCCGATTTAGTCGAGAAGCAGAAAATCTAACAGGATATAAAGCTTCCGAAATGATAGGGAAACAAACTCCGGTCATTTTCCATTATACTCCGGAAGTAGAAGAACGAACCATCCAGTTTTCAAACGCGCTTGGGATTGCAATTGAGCCAGGTTTCGATACTTTCACTATCAGAAGTCAACTCAACCTTCCTAATGAATTTGAATGGACGTATGTTCGCAAAGACGGTACGCATATTCCTGTCTCACTATCCGTCAGTGCACTGCGTGATAATGATGGGATCATCACCGGATATGTAGAGATTGCGAAAGATCTTAGCAAGATAAAAGAAAATCAGCAAAAATTGATGCGCTCTAAGCAGTTGCTTGATGAAGCGCAGCATCTCTCCGCAATCGGAAGCTGGAGCTTGGATCTAGTAGAAAATAGATTGGAATGGAGTGATGAAATTTTTCGAATATTTGAAATTGATCAAAGTCGGTTTGAGCCGAGTTACGAAGGATTTTTAAACGCCATTCATCCTGACGATATCGAAATGGTTCAAAAAGCGTTTTCAGATTCTGTAGCGAATAAGACACAATACACTATTACCCATCGTCTTTTAATGAGCGATGGAAGAGTTAAATACGTCACGGAACGGGGGAAAACTACCTACAATGAAGACGGTACTCCTCTGTTGTCACAAGGAACGGTACAAGATGTAACGGAATCAAGACGGATAGAAAAAGAATTGAATGATTATGTTGCCCTTATAGATGAATCAGTCATCACCTCCTCCACCGATCTTAATGGAGACATTATTTATGCTTCAAACGCATTTTGCCGCATTAGTAAGTATGACAAATCGGAACTTATTGGAAAAAATCACCGCATTATTCGCCATCCTGACATGCCGGCAGAAACTTATAAAGAATTATGGAATACTCTAACCCACAACCAAACATGGCAAGGTGAAATCAAAAACAAAGCAAAGGATGGCTCAACCTATTGGGTGTACGCTGTAATTTCTCCTGATTTTGATGATAATGGGAATAAAAGAGGCTACACTGCAATACGCCAAGATATCACCGATAAAAAACATGCCGAAGAACTGGCGATAACGGATCGCCTAACGGGTCTTTACAATCGACTAAAACTTGATGAAGTGCTCAATTATGAGATAGCTCAGACCAGCCGATATGATACGCCTCTCTCAATAATTATAATCGATGTAGATCATTTTAAAAATGTTAATGATACCTATGGACATCAAACAGGAGATATGGTCCTCAAAGAAGTAGCCCAAATACTTCGATCTTGCAGTCGTAAATCAGATACATCTGGGCGATGGGGAGGGGAAGAATTTTTAATAATTTTACCGAATACCAATCTTACCGGGGCATTGGAAGCGGCTGAAAAAATCCGTACCGCCATCGAAAATTATCCTTTTTCTGTTGTTGGTCAAAAAACTGCTTCTCTAGGAGTTTCCGAATTTTTAGCCAATGAAAATGAAGATTCTTTTATAGAAAGAGCAGACCAAGCATTGTATCGTGCAAAATCTGGCGGCCGGAATCAAGTAGTGGGATGATTTTAGTGTAACGTATACGTATGAACTATTTAGTCTCGTGAATTACAATAAGTCTATTTTAATGATGCATTGGTTGAAGTTTGAATGGGTAATGAAATAGGATTTGGTGGAGGCGTCCGGGATTGAACTTTTGTCCAAAAAATTTCAAAAAATTACCGTTTGCATAAATTGCGAATAAACACCTATTTTATGGGATTTATTAAATGCTTAGATATGCGTAAATAAACATAATTCAGGAATAATAAAGTTTAAAAAGGTGGTCTTAAAGGATATTTTTTTATAATTAGTGGTCTTAAAGTGGTCTCAAAATCATACTAAAAAAGGCTTAAAAATGGAATCTTTAGGTGGAAATTTCAAAGGAATTATGATTCAGAAGCTCCAATCGGGTGCCACAGCTTTCTATATCAAATTCAAAGATGAAATGAATGTCTCTCGTAAGCTGAAAGTCGGTGAGTCTCCCGATATGACTAAAACAAGAGCCAAAGATTTATTGATTGAAAAAAAGAAGGAGATCAAAACGAAGCGGAGTCTTATACGAGGTTCGGCAACATCACTCCCCTCCCCCATCCCAAGTATTCTTCAAAAGAAGTATAATCCATCTCCTAAAACCTTCAAAACACTGAACGATCTAGCTGATTTCTATTTTTCCGACCACTCTATAAAAACAATGAAAGAACTTAAAAATCGATACGATTATCACGTCAGAAATGAACAGTTCGCCAATAAGCCCGTTCAGCTCATTACCAAACATGAACTAATCAATTTTATCGAGCGAAAAAAAGTTCAAAGAGCTGATAAACGCAGAGGAGAAAATACTCGCAACAAATCGGTCGAAGAAAAAGAAATGTCCGAATATCAAATGAACCTTCAAAAAATCATTGTACTCGCGGCAAATGATGATTGGAGAAGCAAAAATACGATTGAATTTTTGAAAAAAAAGAATGAAATTCTCCTGCTGAGAAATAATGATGAAGCTAAAAAACGCCTATGGAACGATAAATCCGTATCAGAAGACGATAAACGGGCGATGATTGGGCTTCTGTCAAGAAAAACCATCAAAGAGATTTTTCAGATATGTTTAACAGCTATCAACTATTCTATTGATTCTCATAAAATCGCTCCCTTTGCCAATCCGTTTGTCGTCTCAAAAAGGGATAAAAAGCTTTATATCGAGGTGGACAACATCAAAGACCGATATATGTCAAAGGATGAAATCAAAGACTTTTTGAAAGAGTGTAAAGAAATCTCTAAAAAACCAAAGCACAAAAACATTTTTTTGATGGCTTTGTTGGCTTTATCCGTTGCGGCACGTCAATCGACTCTTTTAAGTATTAGGATCTCCGATATTGACTTGGAAAACGGATTTATAAACCTTCGCAATCATAAAACAGAAAAATGGTACAACAGTTTCATCGGCTCGGATGAAATAAAACAAGAAATTTTGAGACTTATTGGTGATAGAGATCGAAACGATTATCTTTTCGTCAATTACACGAAAGAACGCCCATACCGTTATCCCCGTGTTATGGGGGATATTCTTGACTATACGGTGAATTATAAACATCGATATGTCAATTGGTTATCACTCAAAGACCTGAGAAACACTTCTGCAAGTCATTTAGCCATGCAAGGAATACCGATTTCGCACATTTCGCAAATTTTGAATCACTCATCGGTTGTTATGACAGAAAGATATGCCCATTTAAGTCCGTCAATCGCTCAAGACGGAATCAGAACATTGGTTGATGGTTTTGGATTGGAAGATTTGGAGAAATAAATTTAGTAGTCAATTCAATTCCCTAAATCGGAATCGAACCCAGTGGAAAAAAGTTTATTTGAGGATGAGTTAAGCGGCGTCGGCGAAAGCCAAGAAGTTTGCCACTTCAATAATAGGGAATACATAACGGGCTTTTTGACTCACCCCAATTCGTTTATAACGGATAGGAAGATCACCCTTCAAAATCAACCCTTCAAGTGAAGAAACAGAAATTTCTAACGTCTCCGCAAGTTCTTGACGGGTCAATTGGGTTTTACCGTATTTGCGATACAAAAGGTCGACATACATTTGGGTTGTGGAATTCATGAAACCCCTCCCAACTCGTATAAACCGAAACAAAACAAATTTTTCATTTTAGTCCTTTCAATTTTCATAACGAGATTATTTCATTCTATAAAAGTCAATTTACCTACAAGAAATACCTCGATCATATCCTGATCACTAGACTGAAGTAAAGCACTCGGTTCATTGTCTGGATAGGTTGCTTCATAACGATACATCTCATCTAATTCGTCTTCATCTTCGATTAGATATAGCCATTTCTTTGAACTAAATTTGTCGACAACATAGATACAGATACCTACCCAAAACGTCCAATACCGCCAAAGATCAATTCTAAAAACATCTTCAGGATTTTGTAGTGTATGCTCAAATCCTTCATTGAAAAAATCCAAAGAACCATCTATCTCTTCATGGATATCAACTTCGATACATTCCAGATTCACGGGCATGTCTTTTTGAGATGTATATACCTCTAAAATATCAATTAAATCAGGTAAATTCTTTTCTTGTTTAATAGAATTGATTTGATCCAAAATCAATTGGTGTTGTTCATCAAACCCGCCGTCAGATAGGGATTTAAATTTGTAGTTATCAAAATTTCTCATTGTATGTCCTTTGTCAAATGATTTTTTTCTTTAAAATATAGAGATTGTTCAACCTTATGAAGGCATGAACAACCGTTCCAACATTTTGTATAACTCGAATTCATCCTTATCAAGTACGTTCGTACTGGTCGCGACGGAGTTTCCTTCCATGTCATAGAATTTTTGGATTCCATGCAGTAAGTCCATACATACAATTTTTTCACCGGTTTTTTCTTCCAATGAAGCGATTGACAGAACGATTTGACTCAACAATTTTCCATACCCTTGAAGGTCTGTTTTGATAAATTTCAAAACCTCCACTGGAGAGTATTTTTTACGGATATCCTTTGAAATAATGTCAAAGTCTTCCGCACCGAATGTGGTGGTGTCTCCGTCAACACTTACATCCATTGAAACGTGAAACAGAACACCTTCATCACCTGTCCCATAAGAAAGGTGGATTAACCCTTCCTCAGTAATATGAATACCTTTGAAATCGATAATATTTGTTAAATTTTTCATTTTTTGTCCTTTAATTTTTAATATTCGCCCGTCAATCAAGACCCTTAAACCATCGAAACCCATCCAACTTGACCACTGATCCTATCAAGGGTCGATTTCGGGGTTCCAAAGGGGTTTAACACACTCATAAATAGTTAAATTACTCGTAATTGTTGGGTGTGTATCAACGATTACGATACCGACTTTAAAAAGGGGATAACCACTTTCAAATGACGGTAGTGGATGTTATTGTTGATAACCATCGATGGAGTCATAGAAACCATTGGGAACATTGAAACCATTGGATAAGTTGGAATCAATGGAACGGTTTGAACCGTAGTTGGTTCAACGACAGTTTCCTCTTGAACGGACGGTTGTGTTTCAACGGTAGAAACTTCCGGAGTCGTTTCTTCAACGGTTGTTTCGTTGTTCCAAGTGGAGAAATAAATCACTTCAACACATCGTGGTTTTTTCTTATTTGAGATAGATTTAGTGTTATTGATCGCTTTGTGGACTTCGATATGACCGATGGTTTTGTCCTCACTGAACATTTTTGTTTGGACGTTATTTCGATAATTGTGGTAGATGAACTGACCTTTCAACCCTTTCACCATATTGATACATTCCTCATGAGGGAAATCAGGGTTCCCGTACGTCACTTTCGTAGAAACAAGAACGTCCACGTCTTGTTGTAGATACGGAGGATCGATAAGGAAAAGGGTATTTATTCCATCGTATTTTTTCAGGATTTTTTTGTAGTCTTTGTTCTCTATTACGACTTTGAAGTATCCTAGATAGAATGACATCAGTTTGATTTTTTCGATGACTTTTGAATACCCTTGGAATTTTTTGATGTCACTGGAAATACTGATACGACTTTTTCCATTTTTCCACTCGTAGTTTCCTCCGAATGTCGTGTTCATTACGACTAGGAATAATGCTGCACGGCGGACGTTCATTTCTCTGTCAAGTTCCAGTTTGTTTAATTCCTCCACCAACAATTTGTGGTACACCTTGTAATCTTCAAGGGTAGGATTTTCATCCAACAACTCTTTTTGGTCTAGGATGATTTGTCTTACCTCTCTGATCAGTTGTTGTCGGAAGAACTTTGATGATATTTTTTTCAATAGATTCACGATGGACGTATTCAAGTCATTAAAGACAAGAATAATTTGTTTCCCAGATTTTTTGATTTCTTCTATCAAAAGTGGGGCAATGGTTAAAAAATCACTTCCTGAACCAGCAAACGGGATAACGACCGTCACTATATTAGATAGAATAATTCGATTTAGAATAAGAGATTGGTTAATTTTCCAGAAAGATTGTTTGTTCCCAACGTATTCCAACAATACACGGACTTTGGTTTTATCCCCATCTGGATTGTACTTGTTGCTATAGGTTGTTGGATTGAATGTGCTGTCCTTGAAGTATTGTTGTGGATTCTCAATGAAGTCCTCAACATATACCGTTTTACCATTTGGAAAAGTTTGAAACCCACCTTTAACATATTTACCTTTTACAGTGTTTTTTCCATTTACATTTTTCATGATTCGTCCTTTAAATTTTGATTTCAGGACGAAAGATAAACTTCCAAAATAGCTTATTTACCTACAAAGAAAAACATGCTAAAATAGGGAGTTTGATTTGATAGTGATAAAATCCATTAATCAATTTTTGGAGTGTTAAAGGGGATAAATGGCGGCACGAAAAAAAGTTCGCAGCTATGAAGATGTCTTCATTGAAGCGGTTTTATTAACGATTGAAGAGTTGAAAAAAACCAATAAATACTATAAAAATTCCGACGCTTTATTGATGAGCTATGACGAAATTGGAAGGATGGTTAAAAGTATCAGTGATGATGCGAAGTACCATTCTTCAATCAGTAAAAATTTCGAAATATTAAAAAAACGATATCTCGATAGTGATGAATATGACAGTTCAGGAGAAATAATGGCTGAAACTCCTTCTGTACCAAAAGACAATGTAGAGGAGATCAATTTTGGCTTCTGAAGAAAAAGAAATGCACACTGTGCATGATTGGTCAAAAATCAAAAAGGGTGAAGATGTTTTTGCGCTCTATGGAAGCATCGGGCAATTGAATTTATGTCAGCGTTTTTTTTCAAAGGAGGTCAATAAGACGCTTGAAGCGAGTGTCGTTGTCTTGCAATATATGATTGAAAATTACTTGAAACAAGAATTTGACCGAAGTTCCCTTGCCAAGATAAATCTTGACGCTTTTATCAGTATCGATGAGGAATCGAACAATCTAGAAGATACTGATACGATCAAGACAAAGAAAAAAAAGGTCGGTCAGCCCTCTCGTAAAGAAGTGTTATTGCGAGATGCTCTAAAAATATTGCGGTGCCACAGACTGGTTCATTTTGAAAAGGGTAAATACAAACTCAATAGAGAACTTTGGAATAAAGGGGTGGTGTATGGAATCAAAGACACCCAATTGTTATCGGAATTGGCACCTGCGCTTGTTCGTCATATCCGTTATGAAGTGAGAAAAACGCCTAACCATTTTTTTGAAACTACGAGCAAAGTGATCGGGTTTGCCCTCAAGGATTCGGCTGAATTTAACAACGAATACGAGCAAACTTATCATGTGTTTTGGCAAATGGAAAAAGAGGGGATGGTGTGGTTGGATATCGATGAAGATACCCCCGAAGAGGTCATTCCAGTTGGAATTACCATCGATGAGAATAACGAAAAAGTCTTTCAATACAAATACGAAGACAGCGACGATATTTTCACTGCCACCTTAGATAAAATCATTATTCCAGAAGAAGGTATCGAATGAAAAAAAGAGCACTTTTTGCAGTAAATATGCTGATTTACGATTATTTCAATGGGTTTGATGTATTTCAAAAGATGACGATTATTCCCGTCTTGATCGAAGCGAATAGGGATGATTCTACAGAGAGATACGGTATCGAAGCCCAAAGACTCTTTTTGAGCGATACTTCCGCCAACGCATCCGCCAATTACTTTTTGGTGGATGCGGAAGATGAAGCCAACCGTCTTTTAAAGGTTATTCAGGAGAATTTGCAGTACATTAAAATCCTCCCTAAATACGATGGGGAATGGTTAATTGAAGAGCTAAGCAAGCGTATTGAGATTTATCGTAAAAACGCCCAACTCTCATAAAGACGGTGAGTAATCCTCCTCCCTCTTTTTATGAACCTCTTTTAGCTTCCCAAATATCACGATAAAATCATCCACTGATTGGGTTTGCTCCAATGAGGGTTTAAACTGAGGGAATTGTGTAAATACACTCTCTTTGACCACTTTAAACAAGTTTTTTGTTTTTAGGCTGTTTAGTATGGAGTTCTCGCTCATTTGGGTGATTTTCATAATACCTCGTAGAAGGTGAGCAAACGCACCTTCGGTTTTGGGTTTCTTGATGTGTATTGATTTGGTTTTAATATTGATAGAGTCCGCTTCGGTTCCCCCTTGGGTGATTTTAACTTGGTATTTTTTCTCCATCCCCTGCTTTAATGCTTCAAACCCTTTACCTCCAACCGTAGCATCAAACTTCAATATTTTTTCAATAAGATGCTGTTTTTTGTTCTGTTTTTGAAGTTTTGATTGTGCTAATTTCAACTTTTTAGCTCTAACACGGTCAATCTCTTGATTGATTTGCTCTATCCGTTTTAAAAACACCTCATAGTGACTATTGTATTTGGTGCCGATTTCAGAATATTGAGCCAATCTCTTTTCTAATTCTTTTTTATCGATTGTGACGATAGCAACAACCGCTAAACGGTCTCGACCTCGTTCTGAGATGATTTTCCCCATCTCGAATAGTTTAGCTTTGAAATCACTTCGGCGTTGTTTCAAGATAATTTGGTGTCGCTTTCTCTCATCACTCTTAACCCATGCCCAATAACTTTTATTCTGTGCCACTTGGGATAAGAACTCGGAGGTGCTGATTTCTTTGTTATTCAATCGGTCTTTGGCTATCTTTTTAAACCATCCGTGCTGTCCATCTGCCCAATACGAAAAACCCATCATTTGAGTTTGATAAAAGCATTTTAACTCGATGTATTCACTTTGAAAGAACTTCTCAGTCGATGTCATTTTCTCTTGTTCATCTTTGATAAATTTATCGATGAACTTGATTTCATTCTGACGACCTTTGATATCAGATTTGATGGAATTCATCTCATTTTTAAGGGCATTTTTGCGGTTTAAAATGTTGTAGCGTTCGTGCTTATTCATAGTGATAAGGTCATTTTTTAAAGTGTGTTTCACTCCTAAGATGGTGAATACTTGGGACAGCTCACCGTTTAGTTCCTTGATGGCTTTATCGTTTTCAATGTATTCGGGGTCATTGCGTAGGTTTTCAAGAGCGTTTTTCTTTTGGGTTCTCGATATACCCTCTCGTCTGTGTTGCTCCATTTCTTCTTTGTTTTTTACCCCTAAAACGGTTCTCATATCTCTATCGATATTATTGGATAGGTGATTGGCTAATGACTCCCTCAAACTCAATAAATCGGCTTGTCCCCTGATTTTATACTTCTGCGAAACAGCAAGGTGAAGATGGAACCCTTCTTTGACGTTTTTAAAACCATTGGAGTATTCTTTATCACTTTTGTCGGAATTGAACTCTAATGCTCCTATAAATCCATATCGATTGAAGCTGTTGATACACCATTGGATGCTTTCGTTCTCCATTATCTTTTTTTGCTCGGGGGATAGTTTCTCATAGCTTTCAGGTGATAGAGGACTGATGATATAGTGATGAACACCACCGTCACCTAATTTTTTGTCGCTTTCGAATACGTTATGCTGTTTTTGAACATAGTTGATAAGAGCAGCCTTTTGTTGCCCTTCATAGATTTTTTGGGTGTCTTTGAATACGGTCTTTAATTGTTTCAAGTTTTTGGACTCGGAGTATCTCATGCGAATACCTGCTTGTTCTCGAATACGATACGGAAGATGGTTTTTAATTTCTCCAGTGCCGCCTCTTTGGTCTTTATTTCAATGAATTGGTCAGGATTGATTTCTTTTAGGATTTGGTTCCAAAAGCTTTTAAACTGCCCTCTTTTTACCTCTCTACGCTCCATTAAAATATTTCTTTTTATGGGGTCGATTTTTATTCCCTCGTCCATAGCTTCTTTGATGGAGGGGAACTTTTGCTCGGAGGTCAATAGTATCAATATCAAATTCTCTATATCTCGGGCGATATGCTGACTTAGGCGATTGTCTTTTTTAATCAGCTTGTCGTATAGCAACTGGTTCAAATAATCGTGCTTGGTGATGTTTTGGTTTCTGCTTTGTTCTTCTATCAATTCCAATAACTCGGATTGGATATTGAAACGGGTCAATAATCGTTTTTTGCTCATCTGTAATCCTTTAACTCATATATAACTATTATAAAAAATAACGGTATGCGTCCAAGAAATCGATGTTATTTGCCTATATTTTGAGAGTATAATTTTGAATAGCCACCTTATTAACACCGTATCACGGAGATAATACTTTTCCTGCTGATAGCATCCTCGCTCTTTGGCTCACTATTTGCCATGCAAAAATCAAAAAAAAGCTCATCGCCAGTGATTTAAAAGAGAGACATGAAAAATTCAATCACAATGTTGTGCTAAAACACTCTGGGAGTGTTTTATTAATCACTATTCTTCATCTATCTATTTAATCAGGTTTAAGCCGTTGAATATCACCTATATAACGATATTTTCAAAAGGTATCAACGGCACTTCGTATCTATTTAACGGCAAATTGTTTCCCCATAATCAAGCCATATAAACGGCAGTTTGTATCTGAAATACGAAAAATCATTCAAAAATTTCCATTCTTCACCCATTTTTTTATAATGAAAATCTAATCCAATTTAAGAGGTGAAAATAATGATGATAAAAAAAGCTAGCGGTCTTATACAGATGACCAATAAACTGACCCGTTCCCAAAGAGCCATTTATAACTATTTACTGTTTGTAGTCAAAGAAGAATTACGAAGCAATCAAAATCAACGGAGATTTGAAGCCAATATCACCGATATCAAGAAATATACGGGTGCACAGAACAACACCCATATCAAGGAAAGTATCTTGCAAATGCAAGAGGTCAAGGTGTCGTTCAATGTATTAGGTAAATCCAAAAAGGACTGGAATTTTAAAAAAGATATAGGGCTTATTATCGATGTGGATATCCAAGAGGAGGGGTTTGTGTCGTTTTCTATGGAGGAGAAACTGATTACTGCTATTGATTATCCCGATATGTTTGGTTTGGTTGATTTAAAAGTCATTAAGGGTATGCAATCAAAACATTCCATCGCTCTTTATGAGTTTATATCTGATTACCTAAAAATAGGCAAGAAACGGGTCTATTTGGACGATTTTAAAGTTCTTATGGGTATTGACCCTCAAAAGGGTTATAAACGGTTCTGTGACCTAAATTCGAGGGTGATTAACCCTGCTATCAAAGAGATAAATGAAAAGACTTCGATTGTTTTAGCGGTTGAGCCGATTCATAGGGGGAGGAAAGTGACAGCGTTGGAATTTCGATTCATTTATAAGGACGAAGCGATACACCAGCAAAAGCAGTTTTCCAAAAAAGAGCAGTTTGTTCGTTATCGAGATGAAGTTTATAAAGAAGCGGCAGGTAGACCTGTTTTTGTGTATAAAAACCGTGATGTGGTGGTCGATAAACACCCTAAAAAGCAAAAAATTATGGTGGGGTATAAAACCCCTAACGGAGTCGAATGGTATTCCGATAAAGAGGCTCTAACTGTGTGGGAAATACTGATTCAGAACAAGACGGCGGTGGATGCTAAGTTGTGGGAATATCATTGTGAGGATTTGAGGTTTTAATTCTCATATTTTGGGAAAAAATCACAAATATTGACATCCAATACATAGGCGATTTTTACCAAATGCTCGATGTTGAAGTGTTGATTATTATGGTATATCTCTGCCAATGAAACGATAGAAAGTGATTTGTGTCCAATGGATTGAGCTAACTGAAGTTGGCTGAGCCCTTTTTCCATACGAATTCTTTTAACTTGCTATAAGAAGTTGTAAAGTTTAATAAGATACAATTTTTGATGCAACTTGTTATTACAAGTTTGATATATATATATATATATATATATATAATACAATTCATTAATTTTTGGTTGAGGGTGGTTTGATGGCAGAATGTATGCAAAATAGTTCAGCATCAAAAATACGTAAAGGATCTATCCTTATTGTAGAAGACTCCTCTCTTTTTAACAATGCACTTCGCAGAGGTTTAATATCTTTTGGGCATGAAGTAACGAGTACATTTACGTTGGATGAAGCTCTTTTGCATTTAGAAAATAATTTATATGATTTAGTTGTTCTTGATTTGCATCTTCCCGATGGCGAAGGGGAAGACCTTCTTGAAAATCTGAGTAGTAAGCAAAAATTAAAAATTATTGTCTATACCTCTGATCCCGACAAAGAGCGTCGAAATGAATGGTTTCGATATGGTGTATTGGGATATCTCTCAAAGAATGACCCATTCCCACATGTCATTCAAGAAATCGATAAAACACTCAAAGCGATTCAGGAAAACACCCACTACAATATTCTTGTAGTTGATGATTCCAGTGTTGTTCGCCGTCAAGTCACTTCATTATTACAACCGCGCAACTATAAAATAAGTATTGCTATCGATGGCGACAGTGCTATCGAGGTTATCAACACCCAACAACTTGATTTGATTTTACTCGATCTCGAACTTCCCGATATGAATGGGGAAGAGGTTTTGAAGTATCTTAAAAAAAATAGTGCTTCCGCTGAAATTCCTGTCTTTATTTTAACAGGAACATACGATGCCTCTACTGTGGGAAGATTGATTAAGCAAGGAGCAAATGAGTTTTTTCTAAAACCTTTCGTCGCCGAAGAGCTTCTGATGAAAATCGATTTTTGGATCGATTCGAAACGGAAAACCCGACAAATCGAGTGTGAACGTCAACTCCTCCAAGAGTATAAAGATACCGTCGATCGCAGTTCCATCGTCTCTAAAACCGATAAACGGGGCATCATCACCTTTGTTAATGACAAATTTTGCGAAATTTCGGGGTATTCACCTGCAGAACTGATCGGAAAACCTCACAATACAGTTCGCCATCCCGATATGCCGAAAGAAGCATTTGAAGAACTTTGGCAAACGATTTTAAGTGGTCAAGTATGGGAAGGAATTGTTAAAAACCGTAAAAAAGATGGTTCTCCTTACTGGGTACAGACGACGATTAATCCAATTGTAGATATAGAGGGAAACATTGTCGAATATATCGGTGTTCGAACCGATATCACTGAACTTCAAAACATCAAAGAGACACTACAAGATAAACTGCACATTTCTGAAGAACATTTCGAAGATATTTATCGGCGGGCACAACTATACGAAAAAGCAATTGATGAGAGCAATATCCTCTCGCGTACAACAGCTGATGGAACCATTCTCTATGTCAATAATCGTTTTTGTGAAATTACAGGGTATAGAGAAGAGGAAATAATCGGCAAAACGCATGCTATTGTTCGACATCCCGATACTCCAAAAAAAGTTTTCGCCGATATGTGGAAAACGATTCAATCTGGAAAAGTATGGAATGGTGTTCTAAAAAATCGGAAAAAAGACGGTTCTCCTTATTGGGTCGATTCGACGATTATTCCGATCAAGGATAAAGAAGAGAAAATTATCGAATATATGGCAATTCGACATGAGGTCACAGAAATTATCACTTTGCACGAAGAGATCGAAAAAACGCAACAAGAAATCATTTACCGAATGGGAGAAATCGGAGAAAGTCGAAGCAAAGAGACGGGAAACCATGTTCGCCGTGTTGCAGAGTATTCAAAACTATTAGCATTTAAAGCAGGTTTAGATGAGAAGGAGGCGAATTTAATTGCAGATGCTTCACCTATGCATGATATCGGCAAAGTTGCCATACCTGATTCTGTGTTACATAAACCAGGATCGCTGAATGAAGCTGAATGGTTAGTGATGCGTTCACATAGCTCTATCGGTCATAAAGTTCTATCAGGATCTGATCGTCCTTTGTTGAATGCCGCATCTATTATCGCCCATGAACACCATGAAAAATATAGTGGTGGTGGTGGGTACCCATCGGGCTTAGTAGGGGAAGATATTCATATTTATGCTCGAATCGTAACCATTGCCGATGTTTTTGATGCCCTTGGAAGCGATCGTGTCTATAAAAAAGCGTGGTCATTGGAGAAAATCATCACTTTGTTCAAAGAAGAAAAAGGGAAACACTTTGATCCTCGGTTGGTTGAATTATTTTTAGATAATCTAGATGATTTTTTAGTGATTCGTGATCGATATCAGGATCATACTCAATTTTAAAAAAGGAATAATACGTGGAACATGTACTAAACGACACTGATTTTTTAGTGTCACAGACCGATTCAAAAGGGAAAATTCTATTTGCCAATGAAGATTTTTGCAAGATTGCAGGATATACCCTCGAAGAGCTAATCGGTAAACCGCACAACATCGTCCGTCATTCCGATATGCCCAAAGCGGCATTCAAAGATTTATGGGACACCGTAAAAAGTGGAAAAGTGTGGAAAGGGTATGTCAAAAACTCTACCAAAAACGGTGGTTTTTACTGGGTATTTGCAACCGTCTATCCGAATATTGCTTGTGGAGATGGAGAAGGTGGTTATATGTCGTGCCGTCGTAAAGCTTCCCCTGCTGAAATCCAAAAAGCCGAAACGCTTTATAAAACAATGCGATAAAAGAAGGGTAATGAAATAATGAAAAACAGTACAAAAATTATAATATTGTCGTTAGTAGGAATTATTGGTTTTATTTTAGCATTCAGCGTTAATTCGATATGGGTCAATGGGGTGGTAATTGGTGTGCTACTAGCAACTGCGTTATGGACAAGTCTATCGTCTTCATCAGGTTCGGATGTATTGACTACACAATTAAATGAACTCGAAGAGTTGATGCAATTTAAACGTAATCAGATTGAACCAGTAAAAGCTGAATACGGAAGTATTGAAGAAAAAATAAATAATCTAACAAAAACACATGAAGCTATTTTAGAACAAGATACCAAAGTAGCGGGTGAGATGGTATTACTTGCTGATAAAGTGCGTCGTGGTCATTTTATGTGCCGTGTTGCAAGTGATTCAAAAACTCCACATGTTCATCTCCTTAAAAAAACCATGAATGCAATGCTCGATGCTACTGAAAAAAATCTCGAGCAAGCTATCAATGTTTTAGAGGCATTAAGCGAAGGGAAGTTCTCAACACGTGCGAAAGTAGACGTTGAGGGTAAAATGGCGCAGATGTTAGAAAAAATCAATGATCTTGGTACCGCATTGCAATCAATGGAGTATCAAAACAATGAAGCCAAAGAAGTTTTGAACAATAATACGCAACAACTCAAGAACACGGTTGAAAACCTCCGTTCTAATCAATTTGTTGAATTGAGCGGAATGATTAACTCTACTGTGGATCGTATTCAAAATGTTGCTAACAAAGAACACGAACTCTCCGGTAATCTTCAATCCCTTGCCGGAAATGCACAAGAAACTAAACAAATTTTGGTCACTATCGGTGATATTGCTGATCAAACCAACCTTTTGGCACTTAATGCGGCAATCGAAGCGGCACGAGCGGGTGAACACGGACGTGGGTTTGCAGTGGTCGCTGATGAAGTTCGAAAACTGGCAGAACGTACTCAAAAGAGTTTGGCTGAAACTGCCGCTACGATTAATATTCTTATTCAGGCTATCAATGACAACAGTGAAGAGCTTAACAAGAATATGGATGAAATGATGAGTTTGACTCAGTATGTTGGAGCTGTGGATGGTAAAATGGGTGAATTGCTTCACACTATGGATCGATTAACGTAAAAGAGTCTTAATGGGAATTAAATGCAGGCATTTTAATCAGTATATGTCCTTACTAGAAAAACATGTATCGACTTCTATTACTGATGTAAATGGTGTTATTGTTTGTGTCAGTGAAGCATTTTGTGAAATGACTGGCTATACACAAGAAGAGTTGATCGGTAAAAAACATAACTTACTTAGACATCCTGATATAGCAGATGAAATATATCGAAATTTATGGGCGACGATCACAGAAGGTAAGACTTGGCATGGGCGCATAAAAAATCTTAAAAAAAATAAAGATTCTTACTGGGTAGATGCTTACATTGAACCTATTTTTGATGAGGGAGCAATTATCGGTTATCAAGCAGTACGGCAAAATATTACCGATGAAGCTCTTTTTGAAACAATGGCAAAAATCGATCCTTTGACTAGATTGTATAATCGTAATTCCATCGAAGAATTTGCCCAATTGTTCATAGATGAAGCACAACGATATCAAACCTCTTTTTCTGTCATTATGGTAGATTTAGATGACTTTAAACACATTAATGATGTTTACGGTCATCCAGTAGGTGATGAAGTGTTGAAAAAACTATCGGTCATATTTCAGGATTTGATTCGTTCAAGTGACCGTATAGGACGATGGGGAGGAGAAGAATTCATTATTCTCTGTCCGCAAACGACGTATTTACAAGCAAAAGAGTTGGCTGAACGGTTACGTTTTGGATTTTCTTCACACGAATTTGAAGAAATCGGTTATAAAACAGCTAGCTTTGGAGTCGCTTTGTTTGAAGATGAAGATACGATTGAAAGTTTAATAGTTAAAGCGGATAATGCATTATACGACTCCAAGAGACTAGGAAAAAATCGGGTTAGTTGATATTAATATAAGGATAAAATTTGAAATTTTTGATTGTTGATGACAGTAAAACTTTAGCTAAACTAATCAGCTTAAAAGTAGAAACGGAGTTGAAAATCGAGGTTGATGTAGCATATTCATTGGCTGAGGCAGAGTTATATACTCAAAAAAATACTTACACATTGGCAATTCTCGATTTGAATCTTCCCGATGCACCAAACGGTGAAATCGTTGATATTTTTTTAGAAAAAAAGATTCCTTCAATCGTTCTAACCGGAAGTGTAGACAAAGTATTTCGAGAGCAAATACTCAAAAAAGATATTATTGACTATGTGTACAAGGGAGGGATAAATGATATTAATTACATTATCTCAATCATCAAAAGACTCCTAAAAAACCGAACCCATAAAGTGATGGTGGTGGATGATTCCTCTGTATTCCGTAATCAAATCAAAAAGATGGTAGAAAATCTCTTTTTTCAAGTCTTTGCATTGGCACACGGAGAAGAAGCTTTACTGATATTAGAACAAAATCCCGATATCAAAATGATTATCACCGATTACAATATGCCGGTTATGGATGGTTTGCAGCTCACAGAAGAAGTTCGTAAAACGTATGATAAAAATCAACTCTCTATTTTTGTCCTCTCTTCGGTTGATAGTCCTGAAGTTTCTGCCATGTTTCTGAAACGGGGAGCGAATGATTTCATCAACAAACCATTCAGCAAAGAGGAGTTTTCGTGCCGCCTCAACAACGCTATCGAAGCATTGGAAAATATTGAAACCATTACCAATTACGCCAGTCGTGACTTTTTAACCGGATTGTATAACCGCCGCTATTTTTTCAATACCATTGAGCCTTATTTTTCTAATGCAGTCGATTCAGAGGAAGAATTTGTTGTAGCGATGGTCGATATTGATCATTTTAAAAAAATTAATGATACCTATGGGCATGATGTCGGTGACAAAGCGATCATCCATCTCTCGGAAATTCTTCGATCCGGTGTGCAACATCAAGATGTTGTTGCCCGATTCGGCGGAGAAGAGTTTTGTATCGTTTTAAAAAATACGACTCGTGAAAATGCGATTGGGGTTTTAGAACGTATTCGTCAGCAGGTATCGTTATCACCTCTAATGATCGCTAATCAAAGCGAGGTATCGTTTACTATTTCCATTGGTGCGGCACTGGAGCATGAAGATACGTTAACTGATACCATCAATGAAGCCGATGCAAAATTGTATCAAGCTAAATCAACTGGACGTAATAAAGTCGTTTTCTAAATACAATTGCTTAAAGGAGAAAATTTGAAATTATTGGTTGTAGATGATAGCTCAACTATGCGACGTATTATTAAAAACACTCTCTCAAGATTAGGATATGAAGATGTTTTTGAAGGGGAAGACGGACTTCAAGGATGGAATATCCTTAATCAAAACCCTGATATTAACATGCTGATTACCGATTGGAATATGCCTGAGATGAATGGATTGGAATTGGTTAAAAAAGTGCGAGCAGATTCTCGTTTTATTGACTTGCCAATTATTATGGTCACCACTGAGGGAGGTAAGGTTGAGGTTGTGACGGCGCTCAAGGCGGGCGTGAACAATTATATCGTCAAGCCTTTTACTCCTCAAGTGCTCAAAGAAAAATTATCTGCAGTTTTGGGTGTAGCCCTGTAATTCAGAAAAAGAAAGGGTAAGGAATGGAAGTACAAGTAAATGTAGATTTTGATGAGCTATTTGGTTATACGGTTCGTGAAACCAGTATGGTATTGAAAGTAGCGAATGATGTTGTCAGACTTGATGATGACAGATTTTTTCAATTATCAGGGGATTTTGATTTTGAAATATCTGAGGGTGATGATGTTGTTATTTTTGATAAAACAATCGATAAGTTTTACTATATGAGATTGATTGCTCAATACCGTGAAATGATTGAAATGGATCCCGAATCCGAATATATAGAAGATGGCATTCGAGCAATCGCGCAATACAGTGTTGAGTTGGAAGAAATTGGTGATGATACTGTTGATCTTTATAAATTAGTCATCAATGATCAAATTTACGATGCAGAATTTAAAGGAACGGTTGACGACTATAATTGAACTATTTTGGGGTAATAGTCACCCCAAATACTCATAAATATCCCCATCCTCCTCAAAATATCGTCCATCATAAGAAAGTTCTCTCCCTATTTGCTCATAATCGATAGCGTTGGCAATGATTGGAGGTAAGTCTTTTAGGTTATAGAATCCATCAATAAAATCATAAGCAACATCTTGCATCGTTGAATCTTCGTGTATGATAACATCCTCGTATTTTTCGAGTGCTTCTTCAAAATTGTTAACCAAACCATTACGGAGTAAAAAACTAACCATCTTTAATTCGTGGTCGTTTAGCCCGTCGGCTTGTTCTGCAATTTCGTTGAGTTTGAATGGGTTGTCAAATTCCCCGATTTCCATAAAACTACACTCATAATCGGTGATAAAGATTTCTTCGTGTTCATTGTCTTCACACACTTCCGCACCTATTGATAAAATTTCTGTAATTTTAGATTTTAAATCGTCTTCATCCATCGGTAGGGATACCCACTCTCCAATAAGATGGCCATTGTTGTATGCCGCTAAGTCAGTGATATAAATTTCCATAGGTTTTACTCCTTCTTTCAAAAAAACGATTTTCTCTGTTTGAAGGTTTTCAGAATCTCGATTATTTTCTTTTTTTCGAAAACATCGACACCCTTATCCTTCAAACAAAGTTTTCTCCGTCCGTTAGGCTTATCGTTAATCTCAAATGGGAAAAGTTTCAAAGATGGTTTAAATCACCGCTTAAATACATTTAAACGAGTGTTTCAACCTCTTTGTAGGAAAACTTCTAATGATGGGATAAACGATAAGTCTGAGGGGGTATAGGAGATTATGTTTGATAGGGTAAAGGGTGGATGGTTTCAAATGAAAAAAAGGTGATGGTAAGACAATTGATAGATTGGATAAACAATAAGAAAAAGAAGAAAGATGAATCCATCAAGTTTCTAAAAAAAGAAATTTTGGTGGAAGCGTTCGGAATCGAACCGAAGTCCGAAACCAAGGAAATAAAGGCGTCTACATGCTTAGTATCGTTGTTTATGTTTCAGACGCTCTCACACAACCGAGCAAAGCTACTGCGTCCAATTCTCTAAATTCATTCAAGTCCGAGACATTCCAAAAATATAGCTATCACAGGGGTTATACGCCAAGCCCTTCCAGTTATAGCATAGGAAGGTAGCGCAGTCCTAAAGTTTAATTAAACTTACGCTACAGCGTAAGCAGGACGGTAATTAGTGTTGTTTGCGTTTAAGCAAGTGTGAGCCGTATAACGGAGTTGCTCAGTCCGGCAATGCAACCTAAACCTTCTTGATCCCGTCGAAGCCATGTCGCCCCCAGAAATAAGAACATCGAAGTATATCATCAATTTGAAAAATACCACCTAAAAATCGGAAAAGTGGTCTTAAAGTGGTCTTGTGTGGTTATAAATATCAATAAAACAACCTATTTATGGACTTTAAAAATATTCAACCTAAAGGATTGAACCGGAGTCCTAAACCAAGAGAGTAAAGGCGTCTACATGCTTAGTAACGTTGTTTAGGTTTCGTGAGCTTTCACACAACGTGCAAGGCTACAGCACACTATCCTCTAAATTCGTTCCCAGTCGAGGCATCCTGAGAGTATAGCTATCGCAGTGGTTATACCCCAAACCCTCTCGGTGATAGCATAGAGAGGTAGAGCAGTCCTAAGTTAAATTAAACTTACGCTACAGCGTAAGCAGGACGGTAATTAGTGTTGTTTGCGTTTAAGCAAGTGTGAGCCGTATAACGGAGCTGCTCAGTCCGGCGATGCAACCTAAACCTTCTTGATCCAGTCGAAGCCATGTCGCCCCCACGTAGATAACCGAAGTTAGAATCGTATTATATATCTCTATTCGTTAATAAGAGATTTGATCTTACGGGTTATCTCGCAGCATTTAGCAATTTTTTGGGTATTCGAGAGGCTATCGTCCAAAAGGACATTGACAATCGCCGAACCGACGATAACACCGTCCGCCCCCTGCACTTTTTCACGGGCCGTCTGCTCGTTGACACCGAACCCGACATACACCGGCGTCTGCGTATGACGTTTAATCATCGCTAAGGTCGGAGCCAAATCTTCGCTTTTACCGCTTCCGGTAATCCCCGCATAGGCAACGAGGTAGATAAATTTGCGCGCTTCGGCGGTGATCATCGCGATACGCTCTTCGCCGTCGGTCGGAGCGACGAAAGTGATGTTCGCCAATCCGCGATTTTCAAAGAGCGAGTGATACACCCTCGCCTCTTCATACGGCACATCGGGGATAATCATTCCGTTTACGGATATCGATTTGGCCTTCTCAAGCAACGCTTCCATCCCGTATTGGTAAAACGGGTTGAAATATCCCATCCATAACGTATCGATTTTCGGCGCAACTTTTTCAGATATCTCCAAAAGATCGGCAAACCGAAAGCCGCCCTCGAGTGCGCGCTGATTCGCCGCTTCGATGACAGGACCGTCCGCGACGGGGTCAGAAAACGGAACACCCAGTTCAAGGGTATCGACACCGTTTTCGCCCAGCGCCAAAGCCAAATCTACGGTAAAGTTTTTATCGGGATAACCTGCGGTAATGTATGCTACGAGTTTTTTCACTCTTTCTCCATATCGGGTAAAATTAAAAGGGAAAAATGGATTTTGGCTAGCTCATTATCCATTTTTAAATCTTCCTGCCACTGCATAAACATATCGGCGACACTGATGAGCCATGTAATCGTCTCTTCATTCACTTTCGCATCGCGTAATCGCAATTGTTCAAGCGCATCTTCCGCAAAGGTTGCCAAACGAACCATCGGCTCAATCTGCAAATAACCTGAGGCAGATTTAATATTATGAAAAATCCTAAACAGCTCTTCAATACTTCGATGATAACGCTCGGGATTGCCCAAATCAATGATCAGGGACTCCATAATTTCCGTCATCATGGCGTAATGGTCTAAAAATTCGTCAATGATTTCAAAGTCGAAATTAGCCTCTAAAACGCTCCGTACGCCCATACTGATGTTCTCCTGTGGTCAAAAATTATAACCAGCTTTTGTTTAATATCCCCTCTTAATTGCCATAGAATAGCATTGCAACCAAAATTTTGGGTAAACTATCTACTTTAAATGACTGTGGGATATTTATAGTATGAAAAAACTCTCAATCGGCTCGATTCTAAAACGAAAAGGAGCACTTCCTCTCGTGATGATCACCGCATATGATGCCCTTTTTGCCCGACTCTTCAGCGAGAGCGCCGATATCCTCCTCGTCGGAGACAGTCTCAATATGAGCTTCGGGGGAAATAACGATACACTGAGTGCAACCATGGATCAGATGATTTACCATACCCAGGCTGTATGCAAAGGCGCTCCTGAAACGTTTGTCATTACCGATATGCCTTTCGGGACCTATACCGACGAAGCAACGGCGTTAGCCAACGCCATTCGCGTCTACCGCGAAACCCCCGCCGATGCGGTGAAAATCGAAGGGGGAACCGATAAGGCACACCTCGTCAGACATTTGACAAGCAATGGCATCGCCGTGTGCGGCCACATCGGATTGCTTCCGCAAGCCTTTCGTGCCGAAGGGGGATATAAAGTCAAAGGAAAAAGCGAAGAAGAAGCCCTCTCTCTCATCGCCGATGCGCAGGCCGTTGAACGGGCAGGTGCTTTTATCCTCGTCATCGAGGGGGTCAAAGCCGATGTCGCAACGCGCGTTGCCAAAAATGTATCGATTCCTGTCATCGGCATCGGCGCGGGCAGCGGTGTAGACGGTCAGGTACTGGTATTCTCCGATATGCTCGGATTGTATGAACCGTTCGTTCCGAAATTCGTCAAACAATACATCAACGGGGCCAAAAAGGTAAAAGAAGCAGCCAACGCCTATAAAATCGAAGTCCAAAACAGGGAATTTCCCGATGAAAATTATGTTTATTAGGAAGTTCTGACGTGGAACGCATAGTCGAAATCGAAAAATTCAATGCCGAAGAGGTCACAGAAACCTCGCTGCGTCCCAGCGCATGGAATGATTATATCGGGCAAGAACAGATCAAAAAAAATCTGGGCGTCTTCATCGAGGCGAGTTCCAAACGGGGCGAAGCCCTCGATCATGTCCTCTTTTACGGCCCTCCGGGCTTGGGAAAAACGACGTTGGCCCTCATCATCGCCAATGAGATGGGAAGCAACATCAAAGTAACCGCCGCACCGATGATAGAGAAAAGCGGTGATCTCGCCGCCATCCTCACCAACCTCGAAGAAGGGGATATCCTCTTTATCGATGAAATACACCGCCTCTCCCCTGCCGTCGAAGAGATCCTTTATCCTTCCATGGAAGATTTCCGTCTCGATATCATTATCGGTTCAGGCCCTGCGGCGCAGACGGTCAAGATCGATCTCCCCCGCTTCACCCTCATCGGTGCGACAACACGGGCCGGGATGCTCTCAAACCCGCTGCGGGATCGTTTCGGGATGAATTTTCGGATGCAGTTTTATACTCCGGACGAGCTTTGTTCCATCATCACCCAAGCCGCAATTAAACTGGGAAAAAATATCGATAAAGATGCCGCTAATGAGATCGCCAAACGCTCACGCGGAACCCCCCGCATTGCACTTCGGCTGCTGAAGCGGGTACGCGATTTCGCCGACGTCGCCAACGAATCGACCATTCTGCACGAACGTTCCCGCTACGCGCTCGATCAGCTGGGGATCAACGCCAACGGATTCGACGAGATGGATATCCGCCTGCTCAAACTGCTGATGGAGGCCAAAGGGCGCGCGATGGGACTCAGCACTATCGCCGCGGCCCTTAGTGAAGACGAGGGGACGATCGAGGATGTCTTAGAGCCTTATCTACTTGCCAACGGCTATCTGGAGAGGACGGCGCGCGGACGGGTTGCAACCCCGAAAACGTACGAACTGCTCAAATTCGGAACCCCGCAAATCGGGTTGTTTGAATAACCGATGAAAAAAGAGTATTTCACGCTCACCCTTTTGCTCATAGCCTCGTACGGCATCTTTATACTGTACGAGCCGTTTTGGATGAGCATCGTCGTCGCTTCGCTCTTGGCCATGTCAACCCACCATATCCAGATGGGGTTCTTGCAACTTACCAATAACCGGTTTTTGGCATCCATGTTATCAACCCTTTTGCTTGGGCTTCTTTTCTTTGCCCCGTTGGGCTATTTTATGTTTCGCCTTTCCGTCATGCTTCAGCATCTGGATCCCGTTATCATGAGCATGCTGGAAGCCAAACTGCGCGGATGGTTAGCCCATCTGCCCCCTTCGCTCTCCCGTGTCGAAGTAAAAATCGAAGCGGCATTGACCAAATTTGACCCGGAAACCCTTACCCAGCACATCATCGCCTATGCATCTCAAATCGGAAGCTTCACGATGTCGTTTCTATCGGGAACCGTTTTTATCTTGATTTTCTATTTTATCGCACACTATTACGGACGGGACATTTTTGAGTTTTTCAAACGATCCGCTCACTTTCCGCAGCAGGAGAGTACCCTCATCATTTTTGAAATGCGCTCATCGATGAGCGTCGTTTTTTATTCGATCCTTGTGACCGCCGTATTTGAGGGGGCACTGTTCGGGGTAGCGGTAGGGTATATGGGGTACAACGGGCTGCTGTTTGGTATCATGTACGGCTTTGCCTCCCTGATTCCTGTCGTAGGTGGAGTCGTTATGTGGCTTCCGTTTGCCCTGTTCGAACTCGCTTTGGGACACACTGAAAACGCCCTGTTCATTACCCTCTATACAATTATCGTCATTTCGGTCATAGCCGACACGTTTATCAAACCGGTCATCATAAAACTCATCAATCAAAGGCTTATCAAACCCCAAGAGAAGATCAACGAATTGATCATCTTCTTCGCAATTCTTGCAGGACTCGCTACATTCGGTTTTTGGGGGATGATTATCGGACCGGCCATCACCGTCCTTTTTCTGACTCTTATGAAAATCACCGAAGCGCAAAGCGAAGAGATTACCCATTAATATTGTTAATACAAGGTTGATAGAGTATTAGTAAAAATGGCCTATGATGTTAAAGTCAAATACAAAACATGGAGAAACCCAATGAAAAAGATTCTAAGTATCGCACTGATCCTAGGTAGCGTAGCGTTAATGGCATGTCCGATGCAAAGCGGCGGAATGATGTGCGGAAGCGGCGGCGGAATGATGCAAAAATGTGAATGCGATACCAAAACACTTCCTCCGATGATGGAAAAATTGGACTTGAACGATAAACAAAAAGAGCAAATTTCTAAAATCCGCGAAGAGGGAAAAGCGTTCCATAACAAACAGCGCGAAAAAATGATGTCGGTCTTGACGTCAGAACAACGGGCTAAGTTAGAGGGAATGCAAATGATGATGGGACAAAACGGTTCAAAAAACTGTCCGATAAAAGGGGAGATGAAAGGTATGAACATGGGTGAAGGTCCCATGGGAGGCATGAAGATGAACGGCATGGGCTGCAAAAACTGTCCTCAGAAATAACCTTTATCATGGTCAAAATACTCCTGATTGAAGACGATCTTGAAATTTCGGATCTGTTGACACAGTATCTGAGCCGTTATCAGATGGAGGTGATCAGCTATGCCCATCCGAAAAGTGCACTTGCATCGTTGGGGATTGAATCGTATGATCTCGTCCTCCTCGATCTGACCCTCCCCGATATGGACGGTCTGGATGTGTGCAAAGCGCTTCGTGAGCGCAGCGACATCCCTATTATTATCTCCTCGGCTCGGAGTGATTTGGGAGACAAAGTGATTGCACTCGAACTCGGTGCCGATGACTACCTCCCCAAGCCCTACGAGCCGCGTGAACTTGTCGCCAGAATCCAAAGTCTCCTTCGCCGCATTAACGGCAAAACGATCCAAGCCAGCAGTGAAATGTTCAGAGTCGATGAAACCGGTATCTACAAAGAGGGAGAACTTCTCCCCCTTACACGCGCCGAATTTGAACTGCTGGCACTCCTTATCAAACATCGCCGTCAAATCATCTCCCGCGATTTTATCGCCAATAACGTAGAATCGATCCAATGGGAGAGTTCCGAACGGAGCATCGATGTCCTCATCAGCCGAATACGTCAAAAAATCGAAGCCAACCCAAAACACCCTACCCTCATCCGCTCCATTCGGGGGATGGGATATCAGTTTACTCTATGATTTCACGCCGACACTCCGTTTTTTTTAAACTGCACGCTTTCTTTTTTTTGGCCATAGTCGTTTTGATATTGCTGTTTCTCTCGGCATTGAACGAACAGAAAGAACAAAAATTCCATCTGCTGGCACATCGTTCGATGGAACTCTCCCGAATCCTCGAAGAGACCGCTATCCACTCCTGTACGGAACAGAATAAAGAGCTCCAGGAAGCGGGCTTTAAGCACATCGATACGATCACGTCCCAATGCGAAGCGATCCCTCTGCCGCCGCCGATGCGTTCCAAACTCCGATCACGCAACATAAGTGTCACCATCTATAAAGATCGCGACGGCTTTGTCTATGCTCTGGCCCGCCAACACTGTACGATGTATTACAGAGATACCGCTGAAGAGCCGACGTACTATTTCGTCTGGTTTTTATTTTTTGCCCTCATGGGCGGACTGGTGAATATGTATCTGCTGTTATGGAGCAATCTCAAACCCCTTAAACATCTGTATGAGCAAATACAGCGATACGGAGAGGGGGAAGAGATTATCGATATCCACAGTTCGGGGAAAGATGAAATTGCCTTGATATCCAACGCCCTTCACGATGCGCTGGAGAAGCAAAACAAACTGAAAAAATCGCGTGAACTTTTTTTGCGGAACATGATGCATGAGCTTAAAACACCTATTACCAAAGGGAAACTCATCGTTGAACTCGAAGAGCCGAGCCCTAACCGCAACCTGCTTTCCAAACTTTTTTCACGGCTTGAGCGTCTTATTCGCCAAATGGCGGACATTGAAAAAATGCACGCCTTTTCTCTGACTAAAAATCCGACTTCCCTTGATTCAATGATCCAAACGGCACTGGATAATCTGATGATAGAAGAGAAGATTGTTGAGATAAGCGGATGTACACAGAGTATTATGGTCGATAGCGAACTCTTTACGAGCGCACTCCAAAACCTGATCGACAATGCGATCCGCCACGCTACCTCGTATCCGATTCACATCGATTGTGACGGAACAAAAATCTGTATCCGAAACAGCGGAGAACCGCTTAAACGTCCGGTTGAGGAAGCGCTGCAGGCATTTGTCACCGAGCGGGGTGACGGAGGGCTAGGTTTGGGGCTTTACATCGCCCAGTCGGTGTGCGAACTGCACCGTTTTGATCTGCATTACGAATACGAAGAGGGGATACACCATTTTTGTATCCGGTTTTAACGGGTACCCTTTTTAAAATAGACCCAAACGATCGCTGAAAAAGCCGCCATCGCAAAACTGAGCGCCATCCCCAGCGTCATCCACTCTCCGAGCAGATAGCCGATCTGAGGATCGGGAGCACGGTAAAATTCAACCATCCCCCGTCCGATACCGTATAAAAAGCCGTACAGTAAAATCAACTCCCCTTCAAACGCTTTGCGCTTGCGGTAGAGGTAGATGATAACAAATACGACGATCCCCTCTACAAACGCCTCATAGAGCTGTGAGGGATGACGGAGCGTATCGTAGACATAGATTCCCCACGGAACGTCGGTAGCACGCCCGACAAGCTCTTGGTTCAGAAAATTGCCGATACGGCCGAATACATATCCCAGCGGTACGGAGACCGCCACCAAATCCATCAGACGCCCGAACGGAATACCGTGACGGCGGTGATACATATACGATCCGATCAAAAAGCCCAGAATCGCACCGTGAAAACTCATTCCGCGGATTCCGACGAACTGTCCGTCGATAAACGGGTTAAAAATCTGCCACGGCTGTGTAAGGTAATACATCGTATGGGTATCATAGAAAAGGATATACCCCAAACGTGCTCCCAAAATAACCCCGATCTCGGCATAGATGAAGTAATCGTCCAACTGCTCTTTGGTAATATCGATAGCGTCTTTTTGAACGATCCATTTGGCGATGACCAAAGCACTTAGAAGGGCGAGAACGTACATCAGTCCGTACCAGTGGACGGGAATGGAGAAGATGTTGAAGGCTACGGGGTTAAAATGCTCGTAAATGTGATTCCAAAATTCCATCAGAACGTCACGACTTTCCAGTTACTTTTAAGTGCCTGTGTTAAAAATTCTCCCGTATGGGTCGGCTCGATCCCCATAGCTCTAAGCTGTTCGGTGACCCCGTAATCGTCGCTGCATACGACGCACACCGACGCTTTTACCCCTGTTTCGAGAACTTTAGTAACCATTGTCTGAAGTTCGGCATTTTCAGCCAAAAGCTTCGCCGAAGGACCCCATACCATCAGATGGGCTTCATCCCAATATCCTCGGGGGAGGATCACACTCCCATATAGCAATACCAGTTTTTTGGCCACTTCGATCTCGCCGCTGCTCCAAACAATGAGGAGTTTATCCATTGCCGTGACCTTTTTGGTGCTGTCCCATGATTTGTGTCATCACCTCTAGATTTTCATCCAATCGGTATGCTTTTCCGAATCCCATCACGACACTTCCGCTTTTGGGGGAGAGTTTAAAGAGATGAAAATCACCCATCTGGCTTAAAGAGGTGACCAGTTCCGAATCAAAGTGGGCTTTGAAACGCTCAATGATAAGTGTAAAACCTTCATCCTCATGCATAATTTCAGATACCGACGCTTCAATCGTGACCCGTTTTCGGGCAAACGGTTGGACGCATTGAGACTCATCTTCGGCAAAAAGGAGTGAGATATTGGGATAGGAGAGGAGATTTCGGCCGTGTTGGGCAACGGTACTGATAAGGATATAAAAATCATTTCCGAAACGAACATAGGGGGCGGTACTGGCGTGCGGCTCTCTATCGGGGGTCAATGAGGCCATGACCAAGGTCTGAAACGTCTCTAAAAATGACTCGACTTCCATCGTCGTCATTGTTTCAGTGCCTCGGCGATCAATTCGATCGGGTTTTTAAAGACGACGTCAAGCTTTGCTTCGTTCATCGAGTTGTTGATCTGCATGCGGCAGGCACTGCACTCGGCGGTAACTACCTGCGCCCCCGTTTTGGCGATCATCGCCGCTTTGGGTTTTCCGGCAGCCTGTGCAAAATGGAAATTTTCCGTCTGCATCGTCACCCCTCCGAATCCGCAGCAGGCATTCGGATCGCTCATTTCGGTAATCGTATAGTTTTGTCCCACCAATGCCCGCGGCTCTTTATAGACCCCTTGCATTTTTCTAGCATGGCACGGGTCGTGGTAGGTAACGCTAAGATCGCTGCGCCCTTTGGATGCCAACAGTGCTCCCAGCTCCGTTTTTTGCTCCAGCCATTCCGTCGCCATAAAGATCTTACTTTTTAGTTTTTTAGCCCGTTCAAGCCATTCGGGCTGATCGTGGAAGAAATGCTCGTAATCGATCTTGATCATCGCACTGCAGGTCGCTTCGGGAATGATGATCGCTTCGACCTCATCGATGAAACTCTCGAAATAGACGATGTTCTTTTTCGCGTTATGATCGACCGTCGCAAAATCTCCCGTAAAATAAGCCGGAGCCCCACAGCAAAGCTGCTTTTTCGGAATAAAGGCATCGATGTTCAACGCCTCCAAAATTTCCAAAAGCCCCTTACCGATCTCGGTGTAGTTGTAGTTTGCCAAACATCCGATGAAGATAGCGACACGCCGTTTGCCCCCATGAGGGATATTCTCGGGATAACTGTTGAGAAACGAGGTTTTACCCATCGACGGCAGCAGCCGGTCTTTTTTAATGATCGGGAGGCTGAACCTCGGTTCCATCGAGTTGATCTGATCTTTGATTTTAAATCCGCACGTCTGGAATACGTATCCGAGTTTAAAAAGGATATCCATCGTCGTACGGTGACGGAGCAAATAGAAAAATACCCGTTTAAACCATGCAATTCCGTATTTATCGGCGAGATCGGCACGTACCTGCTCGATGACCATATCGGTCGGAAGTGCTTTAGGGCACACATCAGTACAGTTGGTACACAAAAAACAGCTCTCAAAAATCGCTTTGGCATTATAATCTAGCTCCAGCTGTCCGCGCTGATACGCCCCGAGAAGATCGATAAATCCGCGAGGGCTTGTAACCTCATCGGCGTTGACGTTATGGATCGTACAGACCGGAATACATTTTCCGCATTTAATACAGGCATCGGATGTTTCGGTAAAGTTAAACAATTCGCGTTTTTCCATCGTTACACCGTTTTACTGAATGCTTTATCGGAAGAGGCGTGACGTTTCATATAGGCGTCAAACGGCATGGCGATATTTCGGATCAACAGCGTCCCCGTTGTCGAACATTCAATCGATGATGGCGTTATCGTAAGCAAGCCGTCCGCTTCGAAAGGCTTGAGTGCCTCAACCGCATCGGCAAAATACTCTGCAAATTTCACGCCGTACAATCGTTCAAATCGGGAAATATCGAGCTTGAAATTACTCATCAGTTCCATAATGACATATTGGCGGATACGGTCATCTTCGTTTAGCGCCACACCCCGCTCATGCGGCAATTTTCCCGCATCGATCGCGGCCTCGTAGCTTTCCATATCTTTGAAATTCTGGGCGTAATAATCAGCCCCTTCGCCGATGGATGTGAGGCCGATACCGATCAGATCGGCACCCCCTTTAGTCGTATATCCCTGAAAGTTACGGTGAAGCTCCCCTTTTTCAATCGCTTTGAAAAGTTCGTCTTCGGGTTTAGCAAAATGGTCCATCCCGATCATCTTATAGCCGCGCTCTTCCATATGATCGATCGTATAGCGCATGATAGAGAGTTTCTCGGCCGGATGAGGCAATGTCGTCTCATCGATTTTCCGCATCGTCTTTTTCAGCCACGGCACGTGGGCATAGTTAAAGACGGCAAATCGATCCGGATCGAGCGAAATAGCCAAATCAAGGGTCTTTTTAAAGGTCTCCAGACTTTGATGCGGCAGCCCGTAAATCAAATCGACGTTGACGCTGACCATATTGTATTTTCGTGCCAGCTCCATTGCCGTTTTGGTGATGTCATAAGGCTGAACACGGTGTACCGCCACTTGAACTTTGTCGTCAAAATCCTGAATACCGAAACTGACACGGTTAAAACCGGCGTCGCTGAGAACTTTCATCTGAGCTTCATCGATATGGCGCGGATCGATCTCACAGCTGATCTCCGCCCCTTCGGCAAAATTTTTAAAATGGCTTTTGATCGCCGTGATGATACGGTGAAGCTGATCGGCATCGAAAAACGTCGGGGTTCCCCCTCCGAAATGGAGCTGGATCACCGGACGGTTCACATCGATATGGGTACTCAAAATTTGAAGTTCGCGCGTCAAATAATCGATATATCGCTCTTTTTTGTCCTCTTTGGAGGTAAAGACAACGTTGCATCCGCAAAAATAGCAGGCATTTTTACAAAACGGCAAGTGAAAATAGAGGGATAATTCTCGAGACGGATCTTGCGAATGAAGTTTTGAGAGATACGCGTCGTAATCAAAACTCTCGCTAAATTCCAATGCAGTCGGATAGCTCGTATAACGAGGCCCCGGCTTCGAATATTTGGTAAATTTGTCAAAATCAAGCATATATATATCCCTATCGTCCCTGTGAATGACGCGATTATGCCCCGTTTGGGTTGAATAACGGATAAAAAAGAAACATTATTCTCTTAATGGAGGTAAATATCACAAAATTTAAGCAGCCGGTTATCTAGTTTTATTAGAGATTGTGATAAAATCTTTCAACTATCAGATATATGAATGAGGATACTGGCCCATGATCAAAGTTCTTGTCGTTGAAGACGATGAAGTAACCGCAATAAATTTAAAAATGTCATTGGAGAAACAGGGATATGACGTTATTTCGATAGCCGATAATGCCGTTACCGCGCGAAATAAAATTAAAATTTACAATCCCGATATTGTTCTCATCGACATCGGCCTTCAAAAAACGATGGACGGTATTGAATTGGCACAATACATTCGTGATAAAAGTCAACTCCCCTTTATCTATCTAACCGCACATTCAGATAACGATATGCTCTCCATCGCTAAGAAAACGGAGCCTTACGGGTATATCGTAAAACCTTTTGATCCGATCAATCTGCACACCACAATCCAAATGGCGCTTTATCGCTTCAAAGAAGAGAAAAAACGAAATTCCAATATCGATGAACTCAAATCGGACCGCGAAGAGCTCGAGAAACTGGTCTATGCTAAAAAACTCTCCGACAAACCGATTGTCGAGTTCGGTGACGGCTACCGGCACGATACGGGATTGGGAGAGACCTTTTACCAAAACCAAAAAATCAAACTTACTAAAAAAGAGAACGCTTTTATCCGCCTTTTGGTAGCTCAACTGGGAAGTGTCGTCGATTTTGAACAGGCAATCAATTACGTCTGGGAAACCAAAGGGGCAACCGACAACAGTGTTCGAACCCTGGTATGGCGTCTTCGAAACAAACTCCCGACCGATGTCATTAAAAATGCTTCGGGCGTCGGGTATTATCTCGAAGAATAGCCGTTATTCAAACCTCTTTTTAAACTCGCTCCGAAGCACGTGATACGCTTCGGTAAAATCAAACTCAGCATCATGATCAGTTGCCGAACTTTCGATCACATACGCAAGACGGGAGAGTTCGTCAAAACGGAAATTTGCGCTGGACCCTTTTATCGCATGAGCAATAGAAGCGATATGTTCATACTCGTTTTTCTCTATAGCCGCTGCAAGTTCTTCTAGCGAATGTTCCATTTTCTGATAATATATCCCCAAAAGATACTCGATTTGTTCCTCATCCAGCATTAATGCGCTTTTGAGATGATCCATATCGATATTAGGATAGTTAGAAACAACTTGGTTACTCGGCTCATACGAAGGCAGATCAATTGCTTTTAAATAACGTTCGAATATCTGCTCAATCTCTTTGAGTACAATCGGTTTGCCTAAAAAAGCATCGTAGCCGTTTTGGATGGAACGTTCGCGTGCCCCTTTCACGACATTGGCTGTCAGTGCGACTATCGGAGTATGCCCTTTTTTATTCTCTTTCTCATACGCTAAAATGGCTGCCGTCGCTTCATTTCCGTTCATTCTAGGCATTTGTTCATCCATTAATACCATATCATACGGCTGCGATTGATAGTAATAAAGGGCTTCCACACCGTTAGAAGCGATCATATAGCTTAGACCGTACCGTTCCAGAATAATCTTGATAAGCTCTTGATTGGCAAGGTTGTCTTCCGCAACCAATATCTTTCCTTCAAATCCCTTTCGCTTATTCATACCGACCATGCGGGGCAGATGGTGTTCGTTATTTCCTAAAACATCACATAATGCATTCTGGAGTTTGGTACAGTAAATCGGAAACGTAAGCGGTGCGATCGTCTTAATAGTATCATAACGCTCATCAAGAAAATCGAGAATAGCAACCGAGGGAATTTTTTGTGCGATGATCGTTTCGCGTGTTTTGTCATCCATCGAACTTTCTAAAAATATGAGCAGATCGCACGGTTCCTGGACATTTTCGATACTATGGACATCCAATCCGAAATGGTCCCAATAACGCTGCAAGGATTCAAGTTTATAGCTCTCGCTCGATTTGTATTTAAGAAGGCCGAACCGAATACCTTTAAACATCGAGACATCAAACTTTGAAATTTCGCATTCATGATTCACGACGACAGGAATTTTCAAAGTAAATAAGCTCCCTTTCCCTACCGTCGATTCGAGTTCAATCACCCCCCCCATATGATGCGCCAGCTGTTTGCAAATGGAAAGGCCTAAACCGCTCCCTCCGTTGACTTTCATACTCCCCTCTTGCGCCTGGGAAAAAGCATCGAATATCCGTTCCTGATCGGCTAAAACTATCCCGATCCCCTGATCGCGTACCGAAAGCGAAAGTATCCCCTCATCACACCGGGCTTCCACATGAATTGCCCCTGCATGATGGCTGAATTTAATAGCATTGCTCAAAAAATTTCCGACAATCTGCTTGATCCGAAGTGCATCGGCGACAATTTCATACGCGATTGTAGGATCGATAAAACTGGTCAAAGTAATATTTTTTGAATTCGCACCGGGGACGAAGAGTTCCATTGTATGTGATATTTCATCGTGAATATTAAACGGCTGCGGATCGATCATAAATTCGCCGCTGCGCAGTTTGGAGAAATCGAGAATGTCGTTGATAATATGCAGCAGGTTTTCACCGCTGTTGGAGATAATGTCCAGATATTGCTGATAACGGGGATTCGTCGTCTCATCGCGCAGAAGGGATACAAACCCCAAAATCGCATTCAGGGGGGTGCGGATCTCATGAGACATATTGGAGAGAAAATATTCTTTGGCTTTTGAAGCATTGATCGCTTCTTGTTCTTTTTGATAAATCGTGTCGGTATACAGTTTTAAAACACCCGAAAAATTTTGGTCAAACAGATAACTCACCGATGCAAAGACGGACTGATCATTCACTCCCAAACGGTAGGTTGCATCAAGAACAGATCGTTTAAATCGTGTACACAACAAAAACAGCTCATCTGCCCTAAGCTCTTTGTTTTTTAGATAATCGATCAATTCCGCAATCACCGGACAATCTCCGATGACCATTTGCCCCGATACGACCCCTATAAAATAATCAAAGACATTTCGGGCATACTGATCTTTGAAAAAATTGACATCGATTTCGTGGCGTTCCAATATTGATTTGCACAATTCATCGGAGATCCATTCGTTTAAAATAGATTCTTTGGCGGCGATGAGAATCGTTCTGGATTGAAATAAATTTGAAATATCAGGGGAGTGCATAAAATTCCCTTAGGAGATGAAATTCTTCAGATATATTACTTAAAAAATTTAAATAACTATAACTATTTTTTATTTTGGAGCAACCCAGAAAAACACACCTAAAGCAACAATCAGGAGTTGGAATGCCATGATGGCAGTCGTGCCGATAATATTTCCGATTTGACAGCTTGTACATTGTTTGTATAGTTTTGCTTCATGCTGGGCGTACATAAAATAGATGACCATCAATACGGGAACGAGCATCAAAGCGAATTTATCGACGGTATAAACCATGTGACGCAATTCATCCGAAAGTACCCATGGCGTAATAAAACTCAAAGCCACTGCGGCCATCAGGTATTTCGCCCCCTTTTTAAAATAATCGCGGACAAATACCGCCGGACATGAAGCACCGAAATCGTACACCCCTTCATGCTGCGAAACCAAAATTTCTTCCGCTTTTTGGCGCTCTTTTTTATCGAGTTTGTCCAACAACGTTCCGCCGAAAAGAAAATCGATCTGACGCTGGAGTCTCTGGGACAGCTCACCCTCCGCATCCAAATGGCGCAGCTCGCCGTTACGGTTTTCATACACGACTTTAATTTTTCCGTAACGTTTGATTTTTGCACTGAATCCTTTTGGGAAATAAGGGCTTACTTCATCAATCTCTTCGACACCCTCCGTCGATATCAACCGTGCATTGATCAATTCAAGGATGTTTTCACCCTCTTTGAGAAGAATAGCGCTGTAAGGTATCGCAATCTGTATTGCCGAGATGGCGTTCAGCTCATGATGCTCCATCGTATCGCGCATATTTTCCAGCAGTTCAAACAACTCATCATCATACTTTCGTATATCGGCCGATATGTATCGGATTCGCTCGTCAGGATAGGTGATCAATTCTTTAATCATGGAAAATTCTTTACATTTAGATTTTAAAACGCCATCGGAGCTCAGCCCCGAGGAGGGACTGAAAATTAGTGGCTTTTGCGAACAACGATCAACATTTTGATGTTGATGATGATAAAGCGGATAAACTGCCAAATTTTGCAGGTACGCATTTTGATAACAAAATTTGTCGGTACCATTGTCGTAAAATTGTCATCGTACGGTCTTACGTATTTTTCGATTTCGTTCATTGTTTTTTCTCCTTTTATCTTACTCAGGGATCATTGTCCAGCCCGGATTGAGCTTGGCTTTATAGATAAACATGTGGTGTAGGATGTGTTTGATCCAGTGACCCGCAAGTCCGATTTCACCGAATGTGTAATCCAAATCACGTCCGAGACCCGGATATTTTTCGAAGTCAGGAACAACCGGATAAACGGTCAATGCCGCAGCCGTACCGTCAAACAGACCTTTACCTGCAGATGCAACACACGCCGCACCCATTTCTGCCATAGACGCTTCATGCAAGTGTGCATCAGGCCCTTTTTTGATCAAATCGCAAACGCTGTGAGCAACCGCTTTCCCGATGATACCGCTCGGCATACCTGTACGCGGAGGAGTTGGGAAAATTTGTGTTCCGTTTGGAGTCGTCATCGGTTTAGAGATCGGATGCGGAGGAGCGAACGCGATACCTGCTGCGAAGAGGTTTTTATAGGTCGGATTTTGGTAGGTACGCGGCCAGTCAGACGCTTTCCAGTTTTCATACGCACCCGCATTGTAGTTCGCATCGACTTTCATGAAGCCGTTCGGTGCGAATACCGTTGCAGTGATATCTTCACCCGCTTTGTTGTAGGCTTTTAAACCGACACCTGCAAACGGCGGAATCAACATTGCGAAATCAAACTCTTGCTCACCCATTGAACCGTCAAGCAATTCATAGTGAACTTTCCCTTTTTCAACTTTGTTAACGTGTGCACCGATCAACCATTTAACACCGCGCTCAGAATAGAGTGATTCGGCGAAAAGACGTGAAGATGCCGTATATCCGCCGCGTTTCATGTGTAGTCCGCCGATACCGAAGTCACCGAGGAACGATTCGTTAGAGATCCATTGAAGATCTGCCATCTCACGTACACCCGCTTTGCGAAGTTCATGCTCGATGTTGAAGATGTACTCGAATGCCGCACCTTGACACGTACACATACCGTGTCCCGTACCGATGAGGAATTTTTGGCGCTCCCCTTTTTTCATTTTCTCAATACATTTTGTAAATTCGTGCGCTGCATGATCAGCGTGGTCCGCCGTACATACTGAAACGGTAAACTCACCTAAACCGTTTGCATCTCCAAGTCCCGGAGTAGCGGCAAAATTAAGTTTTGGACCTGTAGCGTTAATCAGATAATCGTACGTTACGTCTTCGCTTTGTCCCGCTTTGCCTTGTCCTGTATATTCGATGGTTACGAACGGCTTGTCGCTGCTTGCATTTCCCTCAGGATTCAGGCTTACCGCTTTCGCTTGTTTGTACGTGATTCCTGCTTTTTGATAGACAGGAGCAAGTTCAAAAGTAACCTCTTCTTTAGACATCTGGCCGACACCGACCCAAATATTTGAGGGGATCCAGTTCCATTTTGAGTTAGGGGTAACAACTACCACCTCATGTTCTTTTCCGAGCCAATCTGCCGCGAACGTTGCTGCAGTATGTCCAGCGACACCGCCACCGAGGACGACTACTCTTGCCATTGCTTCTCCTTCGTTTAATAATTCCATAAAAGTTGATTATAACCCTATATCATCACAATAATATCACATCCTTAAAAATAACCCTGTATTTTTGACTAAATTTATTACAACAGCAACCAGTGTTACAATTATTCACAATCTTTTTTTACATTGTGAAACCGAGTTTTGCCTTATATCTATACATTATTATGCGATATAAATAAACATTATTTGACGAATTAATGGATAATTATAATGACATGTAATATTTTACTTAACTTTATATTATTTTTATATACAAATAGCTACTATTTCCGCTCGGAGCATTTAGGCATTTTGCCTTATCTCAATCCATTACGATATAAAAGGATTTCTTTTGACAACATTTACTAAAACAGCCATCGTTGCACTTCTTTCAGTCAGCGTACTTAGTTCTTCAGCATTCGCTGATGCGGAAAAAGGGAAAAAACTTTACCAAAAAAATCTAAAAGAAGTTTGCGGATTCAGTGGTGGTGTTTTTGCCGCTAAATTCAAACAAGCAGAGTGGGACAAAGCGTACAAAGCCGGTACTTTGAACAAAAAAATGACCGAAGCGTGTCCAGATGGAAAAGCTTATTTTGAAAGCGACAAATTCAAAAAAACCGAAGAGCACATGTATAACTTCGTACATGATTTTGCAAAAGATAGCGGAAACATCCCTTCTTGCTAATCACAAAAATCTTGAAACCCTCGGGTTTCAATCATACGAACTCTCTTTAAATCTTCCATCTCGCTTTTATCACAATTAACGGTTAGGAATATCTAAAGAGAAGTCACACTTACAAAATTTGAGGAAGAAATATGACACTAAAACATCTATCACTAGCAGCAGCATTAATAATCAGCACGATTACTCATGCCGATGAAGCGGCTTTGCAAAAACAAATCGAAATGTTGATGAAACGGATTGAACAGCTCGAAAAAGCGCAAGGCTCTATCGTCCAAACCCAAACAACACTCCAAGAGACGCAAACAACGATACATGAAGAACAAGTCGCCCAAAGCGATCTCCTCTCTAAAGTGAACGCTCAAAGTGCCAATGACAATATCAAATGGGACATTGATTTTAGAACCGCGTATCATAATACGGGATATAACTACTCTGACAATGCTATGAAACGCTCCGCTGCAAGCGGAACCAATAAATACGCAACCGCCTATTCAGCAGATAGTGCTAATGCGGGTAAAAGCTATTCTAACCCCTCTTTACTCACCAGCCGTTTGTGGCTCGGTATGGGTTCAAAAGTTAATGAAGATCTATTCTTCTACGGTCAATTAGCTGCCTATTACAACTGGGGTGCCGATACGACTGCGGCGGAAGATAAAATTTGGCAAGAGAGTTCACGTCCTAACGACGTCGATATCCGTCTACGCCAAGCCTATTTTGTCTACAAATTCGGCAACGATTGGGATGTCCCGATGAATGTCAGTGCCGGACGCCGTGCGGCAACCGATGGCTTTTTGGCGAATCACAGAGAAGGGACGGTAAAACCGGGCTCACCGTTGGCACATATCACCAACATGGAAGTTGACGGTATTATGATGCAGTTTGATTTTGACAAGGTTCTTTTCCCGGGCTCGTTCCTCAAAGTAGTTTACGGACGTGCCCATGATCCGGCGAGCAGAACCATCTCAGCAACAAATTTTATTGATACAGCAGCCGAAGATAATCAAGTTGACTTTATCATACTGCCGATGTCGATCTACAATGACGGTCAGCACAATTTGATGGCTCAATACTCCATGATTATGAATTCCAAAGGGGAAAAAGTCGCTGCAGACGGACTCACAACAGAGATTAAAACGGCTTCCGGAACGACCCATTTGGCTGCTCTCTCGTATCAACTTGACGGCTTAGGTGAAGATAATGAGTTTTTAGAAGAATCGACCTTTTTTGCCAGTGCGGCAATGAGTTCAACCAATCCGGATGAAGGTTACCGTATGCTCGGATCGGCCGAGAACAAAGCCGGATACAGTTTTTGGGCTGGATTTTTGTTCCCTGATCAAATCACCGATGGCGGACGTTTCGGTTTAGAGTATAACTACGGTTCTAAATTTTGGACACCTATGACATGGGCTGAAGACTCTACCATAGGTTCTAAAATCGCTACACGCGGTAATGCGTATGAGGGGTACTGGAACATCCCTATCGTCGGGAAAAATCTAACGGCACAAATCCGATATACCTATCTCGATCATCACTATCGTGCCAATACAACCTGCTACTGGGATAATCCGCTAGAACCGAATCTCGACAATTCTCAAGAACTTCGCGCGTTTGTGCGTTACAAATATTAAGGAGCTTTAATGTCTAAAATTGAAAAAAATCCACTGGATGTACTCCAAGAGGGGATGTCACGCCGTGACGCCCTCAAATTTATGGGGCTATCCCCGATCGCCGCGAGCGTTATCGCTTCATCTGCCAGCGGATCTGCTACGAAAGCAAATGCATCCGACGCTACAGGTAAAATCGTCATCGTCGGCGGAGGTGCCGGAGGGATTATGGCAATGGCCCGTTTACGCAGTGCCCTCTCTAATCCCGACATCACGATTATCGCCCCAAATGAAGTCCATATCTACCAACCGGGCCAAGTATTTGTCGCCGCAGGCGAATACGCACCTGAAGATATCATCGGGAGCAATCTAGACCTCATCCCTGATGATGTTAAATGGGTCAAAGATGAAGTAGCAACGTTCGATCCTGATAACAATCATGTCGTTACACGCGGCGGTGAAATTATCAAATACGATTTCCTCGTCGTTGCAACGGGACTCGTCTATCATTACGAAAAAATCGAAGGTCTTAGTGCTGATATGATCGGCAAAAACGGCATCTCTAGCGTCTATCTCAATGATGCTGAAAAAGGGACGGCAGATGGCGGACCGATCACATGGAAATGGTTTAATGATGTAAAAGAAGCGGCACAAAAAGGGAAACCTCGCGTTATTTGTACCCAACCTGCCACTCCGATCAAATGCGGAGGCGCACCTCAAAAAATCCTATACCTAGCGGATGACTATCTGAAACAAGCAAAACTAACTGCTGATTTTACTTTTGCTATGAACGGCGATAAACTCTTCGGTGTCCCTGCCGTCAATGAGACACTGACGAAAGTCGTTCAACCCCGCTATGGCAACATCACCAATAAGTTCGGACACAATTTCGTCGCCATCGATGCGGAGAAAAAAATTGCTACGTTCGAAACTAAAAAACTCACTCAAGGTGCGTATGATGAGGATCTTGAAGAGTATGAGATGATCGAAGAGGTTATTCGCGTCCCTCTCGAATACGATTTCATCCATATCGTCCCTCCGATGTCTGCCCCTGACGCGGTCAAAAACTCGCCTCTGGGATGGCAAAAAGGGACCGCTGCTGGATGGCTTGAAGTAGATCAAGAGACTCTCCAACATACTCGTTATCCAAACGTATTCGGTATCGGTGACGTATGCGGTATTCCACTGGGTAAAACAGGGGGAAGTGCACGTCATCACGGACCGATTATGGTTAAAAATCTTATTTCTCAGATGGAGAAAAAAGCATTGACTGAGAAGTTTGACGGATATACCGTTTGTCCTCTCAAAACTCAGTACGGTAAAATTATCCTCGCTGAGTTTAACTACCTCGGAGCAGCACCCTCATTTCCTCTCGCGGTAGGTGAAGAGCGCTGGATTTGGTGGGCATTTGACCTCTACATGCTCAAACCGATGTACTGGCATTTGATGATGCGCGGTTTGATGTAAGCATGAGAAAAAAGCTTTTCAGAGAGGCTCTTATCTTCGGCGCCGTCGCTTTTGCGATGGCACTTCTCCTCCATCCCGATCTCCTCAGCGATCCCCAAGAGCGTTTTTACCACATGATCCAAAGAGAAAATATAGGGCACCCTTTTGTCTATACCGCTCTCGTTTACGGAATACTTTGGCTCCTGCGAAGCCTTTTTTCGTTTATCCGCCGTCTTTTATTCTCCCGTACCTAATTTATCTCCATCAAAATTGACGATATAAATAGTAAATAGTATTGACTTTATTCGTCATATTTATTATAATTAGAGCAGATATATTTTAAAAGGATAGATTATGATAGTTGCTCTCCCTTTGCAAACGGATCGTGCCGATTCCCCTCTTGAGACGTTGTTTGAACATGCCAAACACTTTGCCCTCGTCAATGATGAAGGTTCCGTCACGGTCGAAACGATCGAACAGCACGGAGGTCGGGATATCGCCCGTGTGCTGGTAGCCCGCGATGTCGATACCCTCATCGCCTTTTATGTAGGGCTAGAGGCCTTTATTATCCTCAAAACCTACGGAATCAACGTCTATTACGGAACCCATGAGATTACTGCCCTTAACGACGCCCTGATCGCTCTGCACGAAAACAGCCTCATCGAAGTGACCGCAGAGAATTATAAAACCATTTTTACGGAAGAGGATACAAAATCTCTTTCGAATTTTCAAACCCAACCATGCAGCAGCCGTCACGCACACGGATGAAGATAGCTCTAAACCTTGTTCTTCTCCTCATCCTCATTACATTCTCAGGATGCGGGGAAGGAAAAATTTACAGCGAAATCGTTGATCCGGACGCGATCGATCATCCCCCCCATTCGGTTCGTACCCTCGGTCCGAACGGATGGATCAAAAGCGATTTCACCGAAGAGTCGAACGGATCGGTCGTGATCGAGCTCATTACCCATCATGCGGCCTGCACCAATCCCCAAAGCAGATCGCTGGGGGCAGATTTTGACGGCTATGTGCGGGTCACGATCCAAGAGGACAACCACACCATAGCACGGGGACAGATGGATTTCAAAGGAAAACCTACCCCAGAAATGGCCCAAGCCATTTACGACACACTATTACGCAAACTGCACTGGAGAGAATAATGAAACAAACCGTTTTGATGGAAAAATACCCGATCTATACGATCCAAATCAATAAACAAGAGTCACTCTACGCTGATGTAGATCAGATTATCGGATATTTTAAAGAGAAAATAGAGGCCGATCCTGTCGCAGCCTATATCGGCGAATTTGACCATTACGGCCATACCGAAACGCTCGGCGGTGAGATCAATCCCGATATCAACGCGGCAAAAATAGTCATTTTCTGTTTCGGGCAAAAACTACCCAACCCCCAAATCATGGCGGCACGCCCCCGCTCTATCGGTGTCGCCGATATGGGTGGACATTTTACGGTGAGTTTTTTGGAAGCACCGATGGAAGCGATCAACGCAACCCTCCAAAGCTGGGTCAAAGGGCTCATTCGGCACTAGCGGATTGACTTTATCCGTCATTTCCCATTATAATCGTTTGAGATAGCTAAAAAAAATAATTATTATTTTCAGATTGAATTGAAAAAGGAAAAAAGATGAAAAACATTCTCATCATCGGCGGCGGTATCGCCGGGGTCGAAGCGGCGATTTATTACCGAAAAGAGGGGTTTGAGGTGGAGCTTATCAGCGATAGGGAGTATCTCTTTATCTACCCCATTGCCATTTGGATCCCCGTCAGCAGCACCGGGTTCGATAATGTCGCCTATCCCCTCGAAAAAATCGCCAAACGCCACGGTTTTGCCTTGACCATCGATCAGGTGACGTCGGTAAACGCCGCCGAAAAAACCGTTACCCTGAAAAATGGGGGGGTACGCCAAGTAAACCGGCTCGTTATCGCGATGGGTGCGAGCAAGATGAAGCCCGAGGGGATCGAACATACCCTCTCCATCTGCGGGGCACCGGAGCAATCGATCCTCCTTAAAGAAAAAATCGATGCTTTGATCCAAAAAGGGTCGGGGAAAATCGCCTTCGGTTTCGGCGGCAACCCGAATGATCCCAGCGGTGTCCGAGGGGGACCGGGGTTTGAGCTCTTTTTCAATCTCCACCACCAACTCAAAAAGCTCGGCATTCGCGACCATTACGAAATGACGTTTTTTGCTCCGATGGCGGAGCCGGGGGCAAGAATGGGTAAAAAAGCCCTCTCGTTGATGGAAATGATGTTTAAACGGAACCGTTTTTTCTCCCGCTATGGGAAAAAAATAAAGCGATTCGAGGAGAATAGAGTCGTATTTGAAGACGACAGCACTCTGGAGAGCGATTTGACGATGTTTATCCCCGCCGGCGACGGTCTGGAGCTCATCAAAGCTTCCGACCTGCCCCTCAACAATGCCGGTTTTATTCGTATTAACGATTACTGCGAAATACCCGGCGTAGAGGGGTGGTACGCCATCGGTGACGCGAGCGCGCTCGAAGGTCCCGACTGGAAAGCCAAACAGGGGCATATCGCCGAAGTGATGGCGCGCAATGCTGCTCACAACAGCGCCATCTCGTTTGGACTCAAATCGGGGGAGAAAAAGGGGTACCGCGACCATCTGAACATTCTATGCGTAATGGATATGGGTGACGGCGCCGGATTTGTCTACCGCGACGACAAAAAAGCGCTCCTCATCCCGATGCCGATTATCGGACATTGGATGAAAATGATGTGGGGATGGTATTACAAAATGTCCAAAATGGGGTATATCCCCCGCATTCCCGGGATGTAATCTCTTTTAATTTCTTAGCGTCGCTATGAGGCGATTGGGATTAAGTAGCGCATCGAGCGCATCGTTAATCGAGGTAAAAAGGATATCGCACGATGCGAATGCCTTTGCGCTCATCCCCTCTTCTTGCACAATCGCGAACCCCAAAACAGCCGATGAGAGCATCAAGGCGTCGTTGCGGCCGTTTCCTATGGCGACGCAATATTCACTCTTAAGCGATTCGATAAAGGTGAGTTTTTCACGATCCTGCGCCTCCTTTCCGATGACGTGGACGGAAACCTTTATCCCTTTGCACTCCTCGTGAACCGAACCGTAGGTATCGGCGGTCAAAACATGGACATCAAGTAAAACCGAAAGCTTCTCCAGCCGCTCTTTTACCCCCTCGATCAATACACCGTTCACGGCGATCGTCCCGTTGTAATCGAGTACCAAATGCTTGAGGGACACCTTGGGCATCCCCGAAATTTCCACTTCTATCATCCTCTCCCCTTTTAGAGCAATTGTTCGAGCAGGGTATCGATATCGCCCGTATCGCTGATTTCGATGTTGATGCCGCTCCCCTCGATGTTGCGGCGTATCCCCTCGCCAATCTCTCTGACGACAAGGATATCGCCCCCTTTGAGCAGCGGCGGGATGATCCGCCCCGCCGCAAGTCCCGCCGCACTGCTATCATCCACGATCTCAACCCCTTTTATCTGCAGCTGCAGATAAATCGGATTCTCCTTGTAGGCGATAGAGACGATCGAGCCGTTTTCTATCTTGGCAAACGCGTAGTATTTCGCCGTTAGAAAATAGGGGTGGATCTCGGAACGGTTGTTCGTAGGGAAGACGATCGTAAAACTCTGCTTTTCATCGATCAGCAAAATCCCTTTGCCGTACATCACCATCTCCGCCATTTTTTTCCGTGCCTGTTTGATCAGCTTGGCAAACGTCGGGCGCGATACCCCCAGCTGCGCGGCACACTCCTCCTGATAGAGCCCCTTGAAATCGGCCAGTACCATCGCTTCAAGCTCATCCGCGCTCAGCGGCAGCATCTCTTTGGGTTTTTGGCTCAACGGACCGAACGAAAAACAGGTAGGACGGATCGAATAGTTACGTTTCTTGCTCATTCTGCACCTTTGTTTTACATTTGTAAATCATAATATTTTTTTTCGAAAACTTACATTAAAAATAGCCTATTCATGGAAATAATAGAAATTATAACTATGACTTAATAATACATTTATTTTACATATGTTAAATTACGACATGAATATTTTTACAAATATAAAATATAAAAAAGAGCGGTTCATTCAAAAGACGATCCTCTCCAATCATATTTTATCCCGTTTGCTTTTGAATATTATACTGTTTTCGCTCCTCTACGGTTTTCTTACCGAGTGGTTATAAGCGACACCTGTTTTCTCCTTCGCAGGTGTCACTTATGCCCATTTTGAAAAAAATGTCGGAAATTGTTCCGGCTAATGAGACTAAACAGATGAGGAAATCAGGATGGGTAAATATACTTATGAAGGATAGCCAATGATCGCTATACCCCTGAAAACCAACACTCTAGAGAGTGCTATCGCCCCTTTGTTCGGCAAAGCCAAATGGTTTGCCCTGATCGATAATAATCGTCAAGTCACTTTCTGGCACAACGAATTACAAAGCGGCCGCGAAGTCGTCAAATACTTGAAAGCAAACAATGTTGAGCGCATCGTATTTCAAGACATAGGGGGCAATCCCTACCTGATGCTCCACAATGCCGGAATCACGTGCTATCACGGCGGACACGGCCGGATCCTCCTCAAAGAGGCTCTCACGTTTTTAGAACAAAACGCGCTAATCCGCGTAACGCCGGAGAACATGGCCGAATACGTTGAAAAACCGCACAAACACAATAAAGAGGAGCATAAAGAGCTTCACCATTGCGGCCATCATCACCATGAACATTCTCATGGACACCGCCATGCTGCGTCGCATCGCTGAATTGTATATCGACGGTTTCAAGAATATGAGAGTGGGTCGGGAGCTGTGGCTCCTGATCGGATTCAAACTGTTGATTTTATTCGGCGTTATGAAACTCTTTTTTTTTCCCGACGTGCTGAAAACAAAGTTTTGTACCGATGATCAGCGCAGCGCCTATGTGCTAAAACACTTAACCAAGGAGTAAATCATGCATCAAAGAATCGTCTTTCCGACCAACGAACACCACGGCCTCCTCTCCAAACGGGATGCCCATTTCGGCCGGGCCAACTTTTACACCGTCGTCAAAATCGGCGCGGACGGAACCATCGAGGACGTCGCCGTCGTCAAAAACGAGGGGCATAAAGAGAGCGGCTGCGGCGGAGCGGTGGAGAACATCTGCGCGCTGGGCGCCGATGCCCTGATCGTTTCGGGAATAGGCGGTTCACCGCTTAAAGGTTTCGCCCAAAAGGGGCTGAGTGTCTATTACGATAACACGTCGTTCAATGTCCAGCAATCCCTCCTCGCTTTTCTCGACAAGCAGCTCCCGAAGATGCAGCCGGAGATGAGCTGTTCACACCACTAAAAGGAGAGCGTTATGGAAATGATGGATAGTACGCTGGTAGACTGGTCGCGCGCGCAATTCGCCCTCACCGCCCTCTACCACTTTTTATTTGTCCCCCTCACGCTGGGGCTCTCCTTTATCGTCGCCATCATGGAGACGATCTATGTCAAAACCGTCGATGAGAAGTGGAAAAAGATTACCCGTTTCTGGATGACCCTCTTTGCGATCAACTTTGCGATCGGAGTCGCCACGGGGCTCATCATGGAGTTCGAATTTGGAACAAACTGGTCGAACTACTCGTGGTTTGTCGGCGACATCTTCGGCGCTCCGCTGGCGATAGAGGGGATTTTGGCCTTCTTTATGGAGTCGGCTTTCTTTGCCGTCATGTTTTTCGGATGGAACAAAGTGTCGAAAAATTTCCACCTCCTCTCGACATGGCTCGTAGCGATCGGCTCGAACCTCTCGGCACTGTGGATCCTCATCGCCAACGGCTGGATGCAGTATCCGATCGGGATGGTTTTTAATCCCCATACGGTACGCAACGAGATGTCCTCATTCTGGGATGTCGCCCTCTCTCCCGTAGCGGTGGCGAAATTTCTCCACACGATCGGGAGCGGCTACGTCATCGGCGCCCTCTTCGTCGTCGGAATCTCGGCATGGTTCATCCTCAAAGGGCGCGACGTTCTCGAAGCGAAGCGCTCGATGGTGGTCGGGGCGAGTTTCGGTCTTCTGGTCTCGCTCTTCCTCGCTGCGAGCGGGGATGAATCGGCCTATCAGGTCGCTCAGCACCAGCCGGTCAAACTCGCCGCGATGGAGGGGCTTTACAAGGGCGAAGAGCGCGCCGGTATCGTCGCGTTCGGGATTTTGAATCCCGACAAACAGATCGGGGACGAGAAGGCGGAGTTTCTCGGAAACATCGAGATCCCCTATGCCCTCTCGTTTCTGGGGTATCACGACGTCAACGCGTTCGTACCGGGGCTGGATGACCTCGTCTACGGCAATCCGGCGCACAATGTCGAAAGCGCCGCTTCCAAAATCATGAAAGGGCGGATCGCGCTCACAGCGCTGAGCGAATTCAAAGAGGCCAAAAAAGCGGGGGACGAGGCAGCAATGAAAGCGGCAAACGTCATGCTGCAGCAATATATGCCCTATTTCGGATACGGATATCTCCAAAATCTGAGCGATATCGTCCCCCCGATCTCCCTCACCTTTTACAGTTTCCACGTGATGGTGGGGCTTGGGATGTGGTTCATCGTGCTGTTCCTCGTCGTCCTCTATCTGCTGATGGCGAACGACATCACCCGCTTTAGAAAAGTGTTGTGGATTTCGGTCCTCTCGATCCCTCTGGGATGGATCGCCGCAGAAGCGGGATGGATCGTCGCCGAAGTGGGACGCCAGCCCTGGGCGATTCAGGATCTCCTCCCCGTCGGTATGGCGGCGACGCAAATCGACGCTGGGAACGTCCAGCTCTCCTTTTGGCTCTTTGCCATCCTCTTTACGGGGCTGCTGATCGCTGAGATCAAAATCATGGTGCGCCAGATTGCTCTGGGCATCCACGGAGGTCACTGATGTTTGAAAATCTTTCGTTGCACGAACTGCAAATCTATTGGTGGGTTATCATCTCCCTGCTCGGGGGGCTGTTTGTCTTTATCATGTTTGTTCAGGGAGGGCAGACCCTCTTGCGCGAGCTTTCCGAAAACGAAACGGAAAAAACGATGCTCGTCAACTCGCTCGGGCGCAAATGGGAGCTTGGGTTCACGACTCTGGTTCTCTTCGGAGGGGCGCTGTTCGCCGCGTTCCCCCTCTTTTACGCGACCAGCTTCGGCGGGGCGTACTGGGTATGGCTTGCTATCCTTTTCACCTTCATCGTTCAGGCGGTCTCGTATGAATACCGCGCCAAACCCTCCAATATTTTCGGAGCCAAAACCTACGAAACGTTTTTGGCCATCAACGGCTATCTGGGGACGTTCTTGCTGGGGACTGCGATCAGCACCTTTTTCAGCGGTGCCGATTTCCGTCTCGATGAGCACAACTTCGTCCACTGGATGAATCCGACCCGCGGGCTCGAAGCGCTGCTGGTATGGCAGAACTATCTGCTCCCCTTTGCGATGATCTTCCTCGTACGGATCATCGGGGGGATGTATTTTCTTAACAACATCGACCATGAGCCGATCCATGCCAAAACCCGTGCGATGATCAAGCGGAACATCGTCTATTTCCTCCCTTTTTTCCTCTCATTCGCCGGGTGGGTACTGTTCAAGGAGGGATATGCGTATGATCCGGTGACCAAAGCAGTCTTCCTCGTCCCGATGAAACATCTGATGACATTCATCGAGCTGCCGTGGATCGGGGCGATGTTCCTGATTGGGGTCGTCATGGTTCTGATCGCCGTTTTCAACTCGGTCTTCAGAGCCAAAAACTGCTGTATCTTCACAGTCGGCGCCGGGACGGTTCTCGCCGTCATGGCGCTGCTGCTCAATGTCGGACTCAATGGCACGTCGTACTACCCCTCGGTCTACGATCTGCAGCACTCGCTTACGATTGAAAATTCATCGGGAAGTCACTATACTCTTACGGCGATGTCGTACGCATCGCTGATGGTCCCCTTCGTCCTCGCCTACATCGCCTACGTCTGGCATCTGATGGATCGGGTCAAAATTACCGAAGAAGAGATCACCTCTTCGGGCGAACACCACTATTAAGGAGATTCTCATGGTCGATTACACCGAATCATTGAGCTGGCTGGGCTTATGGCCGCTGATCATTTTTCTGGGATACAAGTTTGCCGCGTTCAATATGGCCCATTTCACCCGGATCGAAAAGCTTTATCAAGAAGAAAAAGATTCACCCCGTACTGACGTATGAGCATAGTATCGGAGCGTAACATGAATGAAGCCATCAGTTTAGCAGTAACTTTTATCGCGATCGTTGTAGCGTATGAATTTTTGAAACCAAAGGACGATACCGAATCAACGAATCAACAAAAAGACGCAATCGATGAAGAAGATTAAAAAAACATGAAGACCTTTCCCAAAGCGCTGCAAAAAGCGTTTTCTCGTTTGCCGTGATAGGGGTCATTCTCCTCGTCGGCGGCGTACAGGCGATGGTAACGCCGCAGATGCTCGCATCCCTCATCGACACCAAAGGGGGCTGACCCTCAGCCGGTCAGCTGTTGGAGATAATCACGCATCTGGAAATAACCGATGATCATCTCGAACATCATTCTCCAAAAAATCTGAAAAACGACGAACGCGAAAGTCAGCAGCAAAACCCATTTGACCCTCCCAAAACGCAGTTTTTCGTTCGCAATGCGTGCGTATGCAAACAGTTTCTTCCTCTGGAAAAAAAGGAGAACGGGGACGAGAAACGCCCCCGCGTAATAGACGGCGATCAGGAGGGGAACCGATACAAAGGTCTCAAAGCTCAGAAATTCCACGCTCTCCTCCCATCATTTCCGCAATGCGATCTTTTTCTCCACGACCGTGTGGAGCCTGGTGAATTTTTCATATTTCAGTCCGTATTTTCGGGCAATCTCTTCCTGTGCCGGTCGGTCCGGCCATTACGTTCTCTTGCATCCATCGGATCGTTGACCCCGATGGGGGGCTTGGCTTTGTCCTGGTGTTCGATCGCATCGATCCGGTGGCATGACGTACAGCTCACCCCTTCAGATGCCGATGCAGTGTTTTTCCTCCAGACGGATCAGTTTTTTGTTCAGGAAAAACGTACCGAACGGAACCAGCGACGCCACAAATCCGAAAACAGAAAAACCCCGCCCCCATCGGTGCTTGAGCGAAGCGTCGACCAGCGCCGCGACAAATCCGATAAACAACAGCCCGTGCGCCATCCCGACGATCTTGACCGCCATAGGGATACCGGCAAAATATTTCAGCGGCATCGCGATGAAAAGGAGGGCCAGATACGACCACCCCTCGATATTTCCGACAAGACGCAATGTACCGATTTTATTCTCCATGCATCCCCCGTTATTTCAGGATGCAGGTTTTGGGTGAGCTGATCTGTGCCAGCCCGACGATCCCGTTTTCGAGCACCTGCACGTTTTTGAATCCGAGCATTTTGAGGTTCAGTGCCGCGGGGATCGCGCGCGTTCCCGAATGGCACAGGACGACGAGCCGTTTGTCACCGGGGATGCGGTCGAGATTTTTCGCTTCGAACAGCTCCTCGAGCGGCATCTCCATCGTGTTGACATAGCCCGATTTGACGAACGCCTGCTCCTGCGGGGTCCGGATGTCGATCAGGACGATAGTGGGATCTTTCTTCACCGCTTCGGCGAACGCTTCGGGTTTGAGCAACAGCGCACTTTTGGAGAGGGGTTCGAACGTCATTTTTTCGTAAAATGCGTCGAGTTTTTGTGCCAAAGCGGTGTCATAAGCGCTGGCCGATGTCATGGAGAGTGCAGCGGCACCGACAAAGATAAAGAATTTTTTCGTAATCATACTATCCCCTTGTTTTTTATATTTCATGAATAATAACTTTTTTTGACTGATAAGGCAGACAATACCGATAACTAAATACTATCATTAAGATAATTATTACGAATCATCATCGCCGTTATCCAGCTGACTGTATCTTAAACCAGTCTGAACGCATATTCGCCGCTTCGGGCGGTATAGGGGCGGAGGACGTCGATCATCTATCTGGGATACACATTTGCCGCGTTCAACATGGCTCGCTTCACAAAGCTCGAAGCGCTGTTCGAAAACAAAGATAAGGATACTCCTACGGCGGGGCAAACATGCACCCCTTTGCAAAAGAGATTTCCCACTGTAATCGAAAAGAGCCCTCAGAAGAAAAAATCTCTACTCTTTGGGGGTCATTTTATTTTCAAAGATTACCAGTTGGTTTCTGCCGCCCTCTTTTGCGCGATACAGCGCATCATCCGCCGTCTTTAAAAGTTCTTCTGTGCAAACTTTCTCATCAGCCGGTTTAAACGCCATACCCAGGCTGATAGTAACATGATCCGCAGTACTGGAATATTCATGTTTTATCCCCAAATCACTTACCGCTTTGATCAAATTCTGCGCTACATTAGCCGCCCCTTCATGATCAATATTTTGGAGAATAACGATAAATTCTTCACCGCCGTAGCGAGCTACCATGTCACTGGGTCTTTTTAACGAGGATTTCAGCGCTCCGGCGATTTTTATCAAGCATTCATCCCCTTTTCCATGTCCATAATGATCGTTATACCGTTTAAAATAATCGACATCGATCATCAGTATTGCAACTGTTTTATGCTCTCTGATCATCTCTTTGCATTTTTTCTGATACTCTTCATCGAAATAACGGCGATTGGGGATATGGGTCAAACCGTCAATTCGGGAAAGATCTTCAAGCCAATCACCTTTTAGTTTGAGGGTAATATGGTTTTTGACTCTGATTTTGACAATGGTAGGATGAAACGGCTTTGAGATATAATCCACCGCCCCGAGATTCAGCCCGTACTCTTCATCTTTGACATCGTTGCGGGCGGTCACAAAAATGACGGGTATATTGTTGGTCGAAGGAGTATTTTTCAACTCTTTGCATACTTCATATCCGCTCATTTCAGGCATTTCAATATCCATCAGAATCAAATCGGGTTTCTCACTCCCTTTAGCGATTTCTAATGCTTTTTGGCCGTTTTTAGCCACCTTTATTTTATAATCATCTTGCAGGAGATCAGAGAGGATAGTGATATTTGCGGCCATATCGTCAACGATCAAAATGGTGGGTTTGGTCATAGTTTCCATCTGTTCATTATCTCCAATGCACTGTCGTAATCAAACTCTTCCATCGCTTCTTTCCAACTCATTATTTCTTTATGGTCAATCAAGTCGTGAAGCACTTCTGTCAAATGGTGCTGATCTTTCATCTGCACCATATTCCCCGTTTTAAGATCGTTGTAAATCTGATCAAAAAATGCCTTTAGTTCCTGGAGAGACAATGTGGAAACGGAATGATATACTGATTCCGTTTTTTCGTCTGTCACTTCTTTAATTTGTTCTTTTAAAACTTCTGCCTCTTCGACGTAGCGTTGAATTTCTTCGTTCGGTATGGGTTTCCCCTCTTTAAAAAGTGTGTCGATTCGTGTACACCGGGAAAATAAAGCTCTTGCACCTAGATTTCCGCTCACCCCTTTTAGTGCATGAATCAATGATGCGGCGGCCGGATCATGTTGAGTCAAACGATTCGGAATTTCAGAAAATTCTCCCTCAAGTTGAGCAAGAAATTTTAGCAGAAGCGTATTGAGCAGCTCTTTTTTCCCACTGACAAGGTTAAGAGCATACTTTATATCGAGGATTGATGTATCCGTGTTTGTGTTTGATAACGGTCTCTTACTTTCAATAGCCGAAATACCGCACCAGTGTGCAATTTTTTTATAGAGTACGTCGGTATCAATCGGCTTGCTCAAATGATCATTCATCCCCGCTTCTATTACTTTTTCTCTGTCTTCAACCATAGCCGCAGCGGTCAAGGCGATAATCGGGATTTTCTTGTCATTTTCGCGAATAATTGCCGACGCTTCATACCCGCTCATTATCGGCATTTGCAAATCCATCAAAATAATGTGAAAATACTCGGGATTTGATAAAAAGATGTCAACCGCCTCTTTGCCGTTTTGTGCCGTTTTTACTTCTATTCCCGCTTTTTTGAGCATCAGTAGCGCAACTTCCTGATTGAGTTCATTATCCTCGACAAGCAGAACATTCACGCCGCTCATATCCGGTAAATCTTGTTTTTCCTGCATATCCGTAATGGCATGTATTCCGTTTTTCACCAATGCTAATGCATCAAACAACGTGGAACTGGTGACCGGTTTGGCCAAGAAGGCGTCAATCTCCATTTCCTCGACATGGATCTCCTCTTTGGAATGGGCACTTACCATCAAAATGGAAGGAACTTTTGTTTTCAAAACCCCTTCGCGTTCTAACTGATTCAACTGCCGGATTGCCTCTTTTCCATCCATCCCAGGCATATACCAATCCATAATAACAACGTCGTATCCCCGTTTATCGGCATCCGCTTTGAGTATCATTTCAATTGCTTCCTCTCCGCCGGAGGCTTCTTCGGTTTGACATCCGAAGTTTTCTGCCATCTCCCTAAGAATAATCCGGGAAATTTCCTGATCATCAACAATCAAAATCTTATACCCTTCATTTTCTATATGTTCATGGCTCTGTTCCCATGAGACGACTTCGACATCAATATCAAAACTAAAGGTCGATCCCTCCCCTTTTACACTGCTAAGAGAAAGTTCTCCCCCCATTGCATTGACCAATCTTTTAGAAATGGCCAATCCAAGCCCTGTTCCTCCGTATTTACGGGTCATTGAACTATCCGCCTGATTGAAAGGCTGAAATAATTTTGAAATATCCTCATCACTTATCCCGATTCCCGTATCGGTAAGACTAAAACCTATAATAGCCCGATTTTCATGTCTCTCTTTTAATTCAATCGCAAGCGTAACCGTTCCATGGTGGGTAAATTTCAATGCATTGCTCAGAAGGTTGGTAAGAACTTGATCGAGCCGCAGTTCATCTCCGACAATGATTTCGGGAACATCGCTTTTCTTATGGAAATAGAGTTCCAATCCGTGTTCAGCGGCACTTTGGGTAAAAAGAACTTTCAGCTGAGCCAATACGTTTTCCAGATTAAAATTTTTATGTTCCAGTTCCAGTTTATTCGCCTCAATTTTAGAATAATCGAGGATATCGTTAATAATGCCCAAAAGCATTTTGGATGAACTGTGAATTTTAAGAAGGAAATCTTTTTCTTTCGGCGCCATATCACTATCGAGCATCACTTGGCTCAACCCTAAAATAGCGTTCATCGGAGTCCGTATTTCATGGCTCATATTGGCTAAAAAGCGGCTTTTTGAAATATTTGCTTCTTCTGCCTGTTCTTTGGCAATCAGCATTGCCCTCTCAGCCGCTTTACGTTCAGTAATATCCTGAAGTGTCCAAATTATCCCTTTGGACAAATCCGATTCATCAAGCGGAGTCCCCGAAACGGAGCACCATATTTTTACTCCGTTTTTTTTGATAAACGGGTATTCTATATTGGTTCTTCCATCACTCAGAAGATTCTGATATTGTGTACCGAAATCTTCAAACGATTCTTCGGAAACATGAATTATTCTAAAACTTTTACCGATTAGTTCATCCGCACTATATCCGAACATCTCATATGCTCTTTTACTGGTCTCAATAATCATCCGTTCCGGAGAAGCCAAAAAGATTCCGACAGCGCTGTTGTCCAACAGCGCTTTATTCAGGCTGGAAACCGCCAGCAACTTTTCTTCCGCCTTCTCCCGTTTCGTAATATCGAAGACAATCGAGAAAAGAACCCGTCTATTTCCCAATAGAAACGGAGAAGAGTGCACTTCGACACTTTTAATCTCTCCACTCTTCAGTCTATGCTTGAATACAAAAAAGTTTCTCTCCTCGGCCAATGCCGATTCCATCTCATTTTTTAACGCTTCTTTGCTCAACGTATTGATTTGATCAATCGTCATCTTCTCCATCTCATCCGCCGAATAGCCGTAAAACTTTTCAGCGGCGTGATTTACATCCAATATAACGCCGTTTTCAGGATCTAGCAAGAGCATCGGGGCATCTTGTTTCATAAACATACTGCGAAATTTTTCTTCGCTGTTTCGAAGCTCAATTTCCGCATGTTTTCGTTCAGAAATATCCAAAACACTCCAAATAACTCCGGTATTGTTCTTGTCTATCTCAATACTCATCCCTAAAAACTCACAAAGCACCTCTTTGCCGTTTTTATCTTTAATGAGATACTCGACTTTAGATCTCTCTCCGTTTTTAGCCTTTAAAAAATGGGGGGCAAAGGCTAGATAGCTCTCGTCACTAACATGCAGAAAAGATGCGTTTTTGCCAATAAGCTCTTCTTTGGTATAGCCTAAGATGTCACAAAAGCGTTGATTCGACGTAATAATATTTCGATTTTGGTCTACGACAAAAATTCCCGCGGCATTGTTTTCAAAAACGTTATCTAAAAACTGTTTTTGAAGGGAAAGTTTATACGTCATTTTTTTAGCGAGTATCTGTGCTTTCTCTTTCGTCCGAAGGATCGATATCATCACTGAAAATACGGCGAAAGAGATAAGGATTCCTAACGCAAGGATAAACCAAGGATCATTGGTATCCGATTCATCCAAAAATCCTTGATAAGGTCTAAAATAGAGGGTCCAGACTCTTCCGTCGATAACAAGTTCGGTTTTTATGACCGCCGTATCCGATGCCGTGCCTTTTTGATTTCCGCTAAAAAGCAGATTCTTCTCATTTTTTTTACCGTCATATATCTCTAATCCGATTTCATTGTAGCGATTACCCAAGATGCCGTGCATAAGATCGTTCCCCCGAAACGGAGCGTATACAAAACCTTCTATAGCTGCAAGACGTTCAGCATTCGTCCCCAGTGGCATCCCTTTTCGATAAACCGGGACATACATTAAAAAACCGGCTTGTTCGTTAACGCTGTTTTCCTGTATCAAACGTACTTTTCCGCTGGCCGCCGCTTTTCCCGTATACAGTGCTCGAAGCATGGCCTCTCTGCGCACATTTTCCGAAAACATGTCGTATCCCAGTGCACGGCGATTTCGCCAATCGGCAGGTTCTAAATAGATAATTGACGTATACAACTCTTGTTTTTGCTTCGGATTTTCGGCTTGCTCGGGCGGTATGACACGAGAGTAGCCTAAGCCCTGTATACCCGGAAAGTTTGTGTCAACTTTCAACGCATCAACAAACCTATGCCACTCATCACGCTCTACGCTTTGAGATGCTTCAAACAATCCGACCCCTGCATAAAGGGTCTCACGGTATGCATCCATCCTCCCTTTGACTTTTATCGTAATCTGCTTTGCGACCGTCTCAAAGCGGAGGCGTTCCCGCTCTTTAAAAATTTTGTTCGCATACCAAAATGCCGCAGTACTCAAAAGAATACTGATTATAAAAATAGCATAAATTATTAATCGTTTCATACAGTTAAATATCCACTTCTCTTTTTACCTTTACTAATATATTTTACCTAAGTTAGATAAAAAAAATTTATTCATAGCCGAAGTACTGACACACCTCAAAAATTTTCTAATAATCTGATATACACTATTGAAAGTTTTTGTACTTTCCCACGAACAAAAAGCACATACACATACTAATCATCTTTAATTATGTTTATAATAAGTTTAAATTAAAATTTTTGAAATTTTGACTATAATAAATCTCATTGAATTTCAAATCTCTTTAAAGGATAAAAATGAAAACAGAAATACTGCTCTCGTATACGCTTTTTTGCATTTTTGGTCTTGGCTCTGCTTTTGCTCAAGAAGACCCGAAAATTCTTTTTGAGCAAAAGTGCTCTGTATGCCACCTCAAACAGCGACCGGCCTACGAAGAGATGAAAACCTTGATCGCTCCGCCGATTATGGGAGTAATGACCCATGTAAAAGACGCCAAAGCAACCAAGATAGATGCGGTAAATTTTATCGCCGATTATATTTTCGAGCCGACACCGGCCAAAGCACTCTGTATGAAGCAATCGATCGAACGTTTCGGTCTCATGCCCTCACAAAAAGGGAACCTAAGCAAAGAAGAAGCGATCAGCGTAGCGGGTTACCTGTATGAAAATTTTGGCTACTAATGGCGCGGAACCTATTTTCTATTTATCTAAATACACTCTGATACACGCTGAATTACGGTTTCAAAAATGATAAGAAACTTTTTTTTCCTCTTCTATATCTTCATATTAAACGGTTGTCTGGATCAGGAAATTTATACGGAGATCAACGAGCCCCGATTTATTTCTCATCCTCCGGAATCTTTACGCATTAACGATTTCGAAGGGAATCTAAAAAGCGATTTTAAACGTGATCCGAATGCACTTATTTTCTTAGATGTGTATATCCATAGCGCCCACTGTACAAATGCAAAAAGCAAATCTTTAGGAGCCGATTTTGACGGATATATCCGCATTACTCTCACAGAGAAAAATACGACTATAGCAAGAGCACAAATGGACTTTAAAGGTGAACCGAAAAAAGAGCACGTTCAAAAAGTCTATATTGGGTTGATGCAAACATTAAAGTGGCAATAACGTTTTCATCAGATCCCGATTATAATTTCCACTCTCTCATGTAATTTAGTGCTTTATCGTAATCGAACGCATCCATCGCTTCTTCCCAACGTATTAATTCTTCAGGACAGAGCGTATTTTCAAGCCCTTTCTTTAAATTCTGTTGAGATATAGAATGGATCATCTTTCCTATTTTTAAGTCGTTCATTACTTGCAAATAAAGGGTTTTAATGTCAGTATCACTGAGCTCTTGAGTCGCGGAATCTTTTTTTTCTGCCCTAAGCATCTCTTTAATTTTCTCTTTTAGATGTTTAATCGTCTCATTTAATCGATCTAGTGTTTCTGCCGTTACAGGATCACCTTCTTTTAAAAGTGTTCCGATTTGACTGCATTGTTTTGAAAGCAGTTTTGCTCCTAAATTTCCGCTAAGCCCCTTAAGCGCATGAATAGAAACTTCTACATCAGGATCATGGTTCGCTACACGATTTGCGATATCGGCAAACTCGCCCTCCAGTTGAACAAGGAATTTGGAAAACAGCTTTGTTGCCACTTCTCTTTTTCCTTCGACAATAGCGAGCAGATATCCTACATCCAAAAGAGAATCGTCTCTTTCTGCATCAAAAGTCTGCGAAGATTCCGGCAACTCTCTGTGAGAAAAGCTCGCTATCATATTAAAAAGACGGTACATATCAATCGGTTTGCCAAGATTATCATTCATCCCGGCCTCAAGCACTTTTTCCCGATCATCATCCATAAATGCTGCTGAAAGTGCAATAATCGGAATGGATGCATCGTGCTTGCGTATGATACGAGCCGCTTCATAACCATTCATAACCGGCATTTGCAAATCCATCAAAATAATGTGAAAATAATCCGGTTTAGACAAAAAAAGATCAACTGCCTCATTACCGTCTTGAGCCGTTTTGACTTCGATTCCTACTTTTTGAAACATTCTCACCGCAACTTCTCGGCTGAGTTCATTATCATCGACAAAAAGAAGATTAATTCCCTTTAAATCAGGAAGTTTATTCAAGACGTTCATGTCAATCGTACTTTTATTACAGTTTGGTTTGTCACCGGGGCTAATGGCAGAATATCGCAATCTTTTAATCTTTTCATAAACCCTGATACCTGTCTGTTTTTCTCGCTACATTTATTGTACCCTAGATCGATAAAAAACTTTTTTATGAAAAAAAATATTAACTCGCTTCTAAAATCTTCGAAACTATCTCATAGACATTATTGGAGAGATCGGGATGGTTTTTAATCCGTTCCAGTTCGATTCCCATTTGGGCTTTTTGTTCATGGGAGAGTTTCGGATAATTTTTAAATGCCCCCGCAAGTCCGGATGCAATTTGAGGGTTAATGGCATCAATTTCGATCACTTTTTCGGCGACAAATCTAAATCCCGTCCCGCTTCTGTGATAAAAAGCAACCGGATTGCGTGCGAAGCTTCCGATCAGTGAGCGCACCAGATTCGGCACTTTAACATCGTAGGCACTATTTTCCTGTAATGCCGCAACACGTTCCATTGTCCCCTCACGCCGTGACGACGCGCAAACGGCAAAATATTTGTTCATAACCAGTGTCTGATCCTGATACCGTCGGTAAAAATCATCCAATGCACCTGAGGCTAAATCAGGAGCATAGTTTTCCAGCAGATCAAGAGCCGTCAAACGTTCACTCATAGAGAGGGATTCATGATAATGAGATAGACATAACGCATTAACCGATTCATCTCCCGCACTCATCAATAGCCCCAACAACCGATTCTTGAGGGCGCGTTTTCCCATACTCACACCGTCGATATGAGCATTGGAAGGGTTATAAAGCCCTTCAAGCATAGAGAGCATCTCGCTAAAATAGCGTCGTGCCAGTACTTGTTTTAGCTTTTCGTGCGCATTGAAGATAACATCGACATCAATTACCGCCTGACGCTGCATGAGCGTCGTCAGCGTCGGAAGCTCTAAAATCTGGGATTTAAACATCGCTTCGATCGAGCCGTCACACAAAATCGCTCCATAACTCTCGATATAGTGCTCATTTACCTCTGCCCCGTTCATCATGGCTTCGAGCGTTTCGATACCGAACTGATGGGCCGCTTCATAACGGACAAATCCGTCACGATCATTCGCCATTAAAAACGGATAATCCAGCTCGTCGCACTCAATAATCACCGGCGCGCTGAAACCCCGGTTAAGCGAAAGACGCGGAGCGGAAGAAATATCTTTAAAGACGATCTCATGCACACTTTTTTCCAGCCACACCACATCCCGGTGCACTAACGTCACATCATCGCTTTTGAGCGGATATTCGCTTCCGTCCTCGGCTAACAGAGCGATTCTAAACGGCATCGCATACGGGAGCTGCTCGTGGTTTTTGGTATTGTTGGGGATGATTTGGTTGATTTTTAACACAAGCTCGGCCGATTCGGGACGGTATTGGCTTGATACGTTCAATACCGGTGTCCGTTCCTGCGAATACCATCGCTTGAACTGGCTAAGATCGACAGGGCTTTGAGACTGCATCGCTTTTAAAAATTCTTCCGTCCCCACCGCTTTGCCGTCATACCATTCAAAATAGCTGTCCGTAGCTTCACGGAATTTTTCGCGTCCCAGTACCGTGTACATCATCCGGATTACCTCGGCACCCTTCTCATAGACGGTCGCGGTATAAAAGTTGTTGATCTCCATGTAATGATCGGGCTTGATCGGATGGGCGGTAGGGCCTGCATCTTCGACAAACTGCCGCTCGCGCAGTGCTCTGACATCATCAAGCCGCTGGGTGAGTTCTGAGTTCATATCGGCGCTGAAGCATTGGTCTCTAAATACGGTCAGCCCCTCTTTGAGGGTCAGCTCAAACCAATTGCGGCATGTGATACGGTTCCCAGTCCAGTTGTGAAAATACTCGTGGGCGATAACACTCTCGATCCCCATAAAATCGGCATCGGTTGCCGTATCTTCATCGGCGAGGACATAATGGGAGTTGAAGATGTTCAGCCCTTTGTTCTCCATCGCCCCCATATTGAAACTGTCCACCGCAACGATGTTATAGATTTCCAGATCATATTCGCGCCCATATGTGTACTCATCCCACTCCATCGATTTTTTCAAGGAACGCATCGCATGGTGGCATTTATCCTCATTGCCGCGGTCGCAGTAGATCGCCAAATCGACTTTTTTTCCGCTCATCGTCGTAAAAGTGTCGGTGATACTTCCCAAATCCCCGGCTACAAGAGCAAAAAGATAGCTCGGTTTAGGGATCGGATCTTCCCAAAGGGCCAAATGTTTGCCGTTATCCAATGTCGCCGTACCGCGCAGGTTCCCGTTACTGAGCAGCACGGGGCATCTCTCTTTCGAAGCGATAATTTTCGTAGTGAATTTCGTCATTACATCGGGACGGTCGATAAAATAGGTAATGCGGCGGAACCCTTCGGGTTCGTTTTGGGTACACCAGATGCCGCCTGAACGGTACAAACCTTCCAGCTCAGTATTTTCATCGGGATAGATGCGGTTAATGATACGTATACGGGCTTCATCGGTATCAAGAGGGATAAGAAGTGCATTCTCCTCCTTCGTATACATCGTCTCATCGAGCAACACATCATTGACCCAGATCAGTTCCAAATCAAGTTTTTCTCCGTCAAGCCGAAGTTCTTTCGCGGACGGATTTTGACGACGAATCTCCATAATATTCTCAACACGGGTTGAAGATTCTTCGATGATAAATTCCAATGAACAATTTACAACCGTATAATCACTCGGGAGATAATCTTTATAATATATTGTTTTGTGTTCCTGCATTCTCTATCCGTCATTATTGTTTTTGTAATAATACTCAAATTACGGTACACTTAAGACATTAAAATATAAAGTAACAATGATGCACAATAATCTATTTCTTGCGCGGCAACCTATTTTGGATCGTGCAGAAAACCTTTTTGGGTATGAATTTTTATATCGAAATACGTATGGAGAGTGCGTTATTGACGATCCGAGGCATGCCACGGCGTCAGTACTGGTCAATCTGCTGAATCAAATCGGAGCCTCTTCTTCCTTCGGTGATACGCCGGCGTTTATCAACACCGACGGACCGCTGCTGCTGACCGACATACTTCGGACGCTTCCCAAAGACAAATTTGTTTTCGAACTCTCCTCTTCAATGAAAATGAACTCTCGTATCCATGAGGCGATTCGTTACTATCACTCTATAGGTTATCGGTTCGCGTTGGACAACGCCTCTTTTCATCCGGATTATTTCGAAACTTTTTCCCCTTTATTCCCGTTTATCGAGTTTGCCAAATTCGATGTGAATCAAACCGATATCGAACAGTTTAACTATCTTCCCAATCCCTACGGGAAAATGAAACTAATCGCCCAAAAAGTGGAATTTTATGAAATGGCGGAGGCCTATGACGCTTTAGGGTTTGAGTATTTCCAAGGATTCTATTTCGCACGTGCCCATCTCATTACTCAGCGTCGTATCGATCCTCAGTATGCCGATGTGATGCACCTTTTTTCCCTTTTGCAAAATGATGCGTCCATAGAAGAGATATGCGATACGTTCAAGCAGCAAAGCATCCTCTCTCTCCAGCTTTTCCAGTTTCTACGTTCCGTACATCCAGAGCATATTGAAGGAATCGTATCCATACGCGAGATGATAGAGCGCTTCGGGAAAAATTCTCTTATGCAGTGGCTACTCTTGCTCATCTACTCAAAATCGGGGACCAAAGCGCTCGATGAAAAAAATTCTCATGCCGTTTTTGCCCAATGCCGAATCGATAGAATGGTCTTTTTATTGAAAAAAATTCTCCCCGATGTTACGGAGAGAGAGACGGATCATATCTATTTCATCGCGATGCTCTCTTTATTGGAGGGGCTTATGAATATACCGATGGAGTCACTCTTACAGATACTCCATCCGACACAGGAAATTGAAGATGCTTTGATAACGCACACCGGCGTATTGGGAAGAGTGTATGCCGCATCTCTCAAAATGGAGAGCAGCGATGTAAGCGGAGCGGCAATATTATTAAAGTCATATGGGATAACCCTTGATGATATCAGCTCATGGCGTCCATAGAGGTAAGTAGTTCATCCATTTTTTCATCCACTGTTCCGACATACCGGGTCAAATCCATCATTTCATCCATATTTTGATTGAGCGATTCACTGTTGTCATTAATCGATTGGATCAGTACGTTAATGGTTGAAGAGATTTCGGCGAGGCTCTTTTGCGTTCGCTCGGCAAGTTTGCGAACTTCATCGGCAACCACCGCAAATCCTCGTCCGTGTTCGCCGGCACGCGCCGCTTCAATAGCGGCATTGAGAGCAAGCAAATTGGTTTGATCGGCGATATCTCCGATGGTCACCAAAATCGCTTTCGTCTCTTGTGCATTTCCGACGAGCGATTGCAGATTGCCGGAGAGTTCATGCTCTTTTCCTGCTACACTTTGAATACGTTCTACGGTTGAGTTGATCATTCCGTTTAACTCGACAAATTTGGTAGAACGAAGTTCTTCGATTGTCGCTTTTAGCTGTTTGGTATTATTGTCCAAAACTTCTTTGGCTTCGTTATTTTTCTCTTCCATCGATTGCAATGCGCTGCCGAGATCGTTGATTTTTGTCAACATCTGTCCCATTTTTCCGCCGACATTGACATCGGCACGGGTAGCGAATTTCCCTTCACTTAACGCTTCAAGGACCTTAATGACTCCGTCAATATTTTTCTCCGTAGCATCCAGCATGGCATTCATTGTTTTACGAAGTAAATGGACATGCGGTGTTTTTGTATCGCTCATGACCCGGCACATATAATGACCGTCTCTTACTTTATCTGCCAAAAGTACCATTTCACCCGCTACAAGGGTATCGCTCAAAAGCATCTCTTCGTGAGCTTTGGCAAGTGCGTTTAACCGTTCTTCAATACTTCCGCTCTGCGCTTCCATCGGAGCGAGCCGATTTCGTTTAAACTGCATCAACTGCAAAAAATTGTCTAATTGGGCCTGGATTTTTTCATTATTAGATGCGGGTGCACTGACCAGCCACATCGAAACAGCCATCATAATGACTACGACGGCGATTAAAGCCCCGACACTCTGTGTTAAAAGCCCGACAACGGCACCGATCACTGCTAAAACTGCAAGTATTGCTATTTTTACCGAATTATTCATCGCCGCGTCCTTAACTCATAGTCTTATAAAGACGTTCAGCTTCGGCAATCTCTTCGCGCGAAGGTTTACGGCGGCACGACAGATATCCGCATTTTCCGTTTTCACATCCGACATTCGGATAAACGGTCGCATACACCCAGTAAAAACCGCCGCTTTTGGTCGCGTTTTTTACATATCCCGTCCATATCTTGCCGCTTTTGACGGTATCCCATAAATCTTTGAATGCGGCTTTCGGCATATCGGGATGACGAACAATACTGTGCGGCTTTCCGATCAGATCATCAATCGTATAGCCGGCTATTTTGCAAAAATCCTCATTGGCGAAAAGGATGACCCCTTTCTCATCTGTTTGCGATACCAAAAAATCGGTATCGTCAAGTACATATTCACTGCCCATTAGATTGCACCTTCTCAACAAATTTTGTTATCTTTGTGATACTTATGCAAATTATGTGCCAAACATGTCAAATTTACGATATTAAAGAAACTTTTATCGTCATTATTTGCAAAACGGGTATTTATGTAACAAAATGTAATTTACATTAATCCGTTTAGCATTAAATAACGGTACATCGGCTGAAGCATGTATAAATCGAATGCCCACCAAACCCATCGCGGCTGCGCAGGATCAAGAGGGAATGACGGGGCCAGACCGTCATAGTTGAACTCAGCCATAATGATTTTTCCGTACGAAACTTTGAGAGGACATACCGTATAACCGTCAAATTTGAGTGCAAGCTCTTCTTTTTTCTCCATAACCGAGATTAGATTGCCGACAACAATCGGCCCCTGATGGCGCGCACTTCCCCCCGTTTTACCGACAGGAATACCGCAAACGTCTCCGATCCCGAAGACATTTTTGTAGCGGCGGTGCTGCAATGTCTCACGATCCACTTCAAGCCACCCTTTTGCTGTCCCTTTCTGCCACGCTAGCGGCGAATTGGCTACTGCATCTACGGCGGCGGTCGGAGGAGAAATATGGATGAAATCGTATTGCATCTCTACCTCTTCTTCTTTGTCGATCATATCGTATTCATTCAGGTCTTTATCGAACTCCCCTTGAACTTGATATTTGTGGTGGAAAGTCGCTATTTTTTTCTCGGCATCGATACGGATAAGGTCGTGGCCGAATTTATTCGTAATATTGCCGTACCCTGCCTGCACTTTTTGGATAGCTGTATCAATCTCAGGAAGGCTGAAAAGTTTTTCACTTGCGGTTGCAAAGATGAAATCGGCTGTCAGTTTGTCGCGTTTGAGAAAATCGTCGCTGAGATAAAGGATTTTTTGCGGTGCCCCGCCGCATTTAAGCGGAGTGGATGGCTGGGTACAAATTACACGGGGCTTTGACGTTTTCGCTGCTTCGTGCAGTGCATTGAACCAATCACGGGTAATCGTTCCCCCTTCTGCCGTTCCTGCCGCAAGATCGCTCAGATAGACGCTTGAGATGCCGTTTTTCCCGATCATATCGACGGTAAGCCCTTCAATTTGCTCATAATGATACTGCACACCTGTCGCTACCACGAGATAATCATAGGCTACTTCCGTCCCTTTTTTCGTCGTCAATTTATTATTGTCGGGGTCAAACGTTGCTACTTCGTCTTTAATCCATGTCACATCATCGCCGATATATCCGGTATTGTCAAAAATAATATCTTCTGGATCGTATTCACCCGCCGCTACAAAAATCTGCCCCGGCTGATAGACGTGTTTTTCATTCGGTGCGATAATCGTGATATCGGGTTTTGAGAGGGCTCGGCGGAGTCGTGCAAGTACCATCAGCGCACCGGACCCTCCCCCGACGATCACCACTTTTCCAACTGCATCGGATGATGCCGCCTCTGCGCTTGCGGGAGCAGCTGATGATGCCAGCACCGATGCGGCTATCGGAGAAAGCGCCATCATTTTAAGAGCATCACGACGCGAAAGCCCCTCTTGCTCTTTAATTTTTTTCATTATTTCTTCGGGATTCATATTCTGCTCCTCTTGATATTTTTGTGAGACGTTATTAAACACATTATCGCCGTGAAAAGATTAAACTTTCTTAAAAGTGAATAGGTTTTCAGTGAATTATCCCTATATTTTAACGACACTGGTTTCCCAACCGTCGTATGCACCTTTAAATTCGACACTGAGATCGATCAAACGGAGTGTCAAAGCGTCAATATCGTAATAAAACGGTTTGTCCTGCCGATAAAAACTGACTCCTGCCATCGAAGTGTTCTCATTCGGTTCCATATGCTCTTTGATTTTAAACCCTTCCGCCTCAATCACACTAACGAATTCGGAGCGTTTTTCCGCCGTTTCAAAATAGGCTTTATGTTCAATAGCCCGTGGTAAATGGAGTGAATCCCCCTGCGATTTTAAATGGTCGCAGACTTTATGGTTTTGGATAATCTGCCACTCGATCGGGGTTGGGAAAAGGAGCTTATGATACACTTCCCAATCTCCGTCCATTTTAGACCCATACGTATACCCGTAATCAGGAAATGCCCCCATCGCTGCTTGCACGACATCGGGCCATTCAAAATCGTGTTTAAGATAATAGATAAAGGTCATTTCGCCGTTAGAGACGATTTTCCCGACGTAATTGCCGATACGGTAACGGAGTGCCTCCATCTCGATTTTATCTTCGATGAATGAGAGCTGCGCCTCTTCATCTTCACCAATAAGCCCCCGGTCATTCGGAGCTTTCATCGTCAATTTGATAAAACCGACATAATACTTGTCTTCGCTCGGAAGCTCCGCCGATATCCCCGCATTCACCAAAACCGAGGCGATAGCGCCGTCGATTTGTTTCATATATAATTCCCAATACTCTTGCATACCCTACTCCATCTCCAACGACATTAAAAACATATCTTCACCGTCAATTACTTTGACATCCAAACTCTCGCACGCGGGGCATTTGTAGTAAATCTTTTCCAACGCCGTTTGCACTCCGCACGCTTTGCATTCGATCACCAGAGGCTGAACGTTCATGACGAAATCGGCACCGTCGCACACCGTCTTCTCTTTAAACGTGTTAAACGCGATTTCGAGCAGATGCGGCTCAACACCGCTCATCTTTCCGATTTTGACGATAATTTTCGTCACCGATTCGGCTTCATTCTCTTTTGCAATATCCTCACACTGGGTTAACAGTGCCTGTACGATCGAATATTCATGCATTAACAGATCCTCGGTAGCAGTTCGCCGTTAGGGGTCTCTAAAAAGCGAGAGGTCCCCCACGGACTTTTCAATATCACTTTTTTCGGGTATTTTTGGGTCACTTCACCCACAACCGAAGCCATGGCGCACACCTCAAAACTTTTCAGTATCTCCAATGCTTTTGCGGCAGAACCTTTTTTGATTGCCAGTACAAACGTCCCCTCATTCGCCAATGCCGTCGCTTCAAAACCGAGCATCTCACAGATCCCTTTGACCTCATCGCTGATCGGGAGTTTCTCCTCGTCCACTTCGATGCAGACGTCGGACTGTCTCGCCCACTCGTTGAGCACCGCCGCAACCCCTCCGCGGGTCGCGTCGCGCATCGCTGTAATCTCCACCCCCGCATCCAGAAGCGCTTTGACCTGCGGGTAGAGCGAATTGCAGTCGGAACGGAGCGTACTGCTCATCTCGATCCCCTCGCGCGCGGCGAAAATCGTCGCCCCGTGGCATCCGATGTCGCGGTTGATGAGGATAACGTCCTCTTCGCTCACGTTGTTCGAGCTGATCCCCGCTTGGACGATCTCGCCCAGACCCGTCGTGTTGATAAAAATCTTGTCCACACTCCCTTTCGGTACCACCTTCGTATCGCCGCTGACGACCACCGCACCGTTGATGGCAAGCTCCGCTCTCATGCTCTCGACGATCCGCTCCAGCGATTCAACCTCAAACCCCTCTTCGATGATGACACTGCACGTCAAATACTTCGGCTTAGCCCCCATCATGGCTAGATCGTTACACGTACCGCATACCGCGAGCTTGCCGATGTCCGCCCCCGCAAAAAACAGCGGACTCACCGTAAAGCTATCGGTCGTCATCGCCAGATTCCCGATCACCGCCGCATCTTCGCTCCGTTCCAAAATCTCGTTTTTAAAGGCTTTGTAAAATACCTTTTTGATTAGGTCGTTGTTCTCTTCGCCGCCGTTGCCTTGAGCAAGGGTTATTGTTTTAGTCATATCAAATTTCCGTATTTATAGTATGCCGAACACGCACCCTCGGAGCTGACCATACAACTCCCCACAGGGCTCGTCGGTTTACATGCCGTACCGAAGATACTGCACTGCGGCGGTGAGGCTTTCCCTTTCAGGATATCGCCGCAGATGCAGAGTTTGTGATCGTCGATCTCCTCTTTCGGCAGAACGGCATCGTAAATCTTCTCGGCGTTATATTTATCATACTCCGCTCTCAGACCCAGTCCGCTTTGGGGAATATCGCCCAGACCGCGCCAGCGGAAGTCCACTTTTTGAAAATATTTATCCACCATTGCCTGCGCTTTGAGATTCCCCTCGCGCGATACGGCGCGATGGTATTCCACTTCGAGTTCACACCGGTTTTCGATGAACTGTTTGACGATCATACTGATCGACTGCATCACGTCCACCGGCTCGAATCCGCTGACAACGACCGGTTTTCCCCAATCGCGCGGGAACTCTTCGTAGATTTTGCTTCCGCTGATGACACTGACGTGAGAGGGCCCCAAAAACGCATCGATGATGCACGCCTCGTCGCTGATGAGCGCACGCATCGGTTCGGGTACGGTGACGTGGTTGAGATGCAAGAGAATATTTGGTATATCCTCCTTTATCACCGTGTCCAAAAGGGCTGCCGTCATCGGGGTCGTCGTCTCAAATCCTATGGCAAAGAAGATAACCGTTTTATCGGGGTTCTCTTTGGCGATCTTCAAGCAATCCAGAGGCGAGTAGACGAAACGGACATCCGAGCCCTTGCTCCGTGCGTCCTGCAGACTTCCGTTGCTGCCGGGGACTTTGATCATATCGCCCAGCGTCACCAAAATGACGTTAGGCTGCTGAGAGAGCACATAGGCATGGTCAATCCGCTCTTTGGGCATGATGCACACGGGGCATCCCGGACCGTGTACGAATTTGATATTCTCAGGCAACAATTGCAAAATACCGTATTTCATAATGGTATGGGTATGCCCACCGCACACCTCCATGATATTGATCGTACGGGAGAGCTTTTGCGCATCGGTCGCGATCACTTTTTGATACCCTTTAATCACATCGGGATCGCGAAATCCGTCGTAAAGGTCTTTGAGTTGGAGAGAACTCATGGGGCTTCTCGGCTAGGGCAGTTGTCATCATCCAGCACCATCTGCCGCCGCTCTTCTTCATCCAGTTTTTCGAGTATCTCCTGATACACCCGCAGCGATTCGAGGGCATCCTCTTCGTCAATCTTGTTCATGATAAATCCGATATGAAGCAGTACGTAATCGCCGATAGCAACGGAGCCCTCTTCCATCAGATCCAATCCTGCGGTGCGCTGAACCCCCATCGTATCGACGGTTGCAACATTTTGTTCCGTGTCAATACTGACCACTTTTGAGGGGATAGATAAACACATATTCAGTTTCTCATCTTTCGTTTAAATTCGATCCATTCGATCACCCTTTTTACGGATGCGTCATCGTTGATATTGACCTCTAAAATATCGACGTTCGGTTTGATCTTTCTAGCTTCCGCTTTCTCACGCTCAATATCGTATTTGAAATACGGCAACAGATCGGTTTTAGTGATAAGTATGAGATCGGCCGCTCGGAACATCACCGGATATTTGGCGATTTTGTCTTCCCCCTCCGGGATGGAGACGAGGACGATATTAAGATGCGATCCCACATCGTAGCTCGCTGGACAAACCAGATTTCCGACGTTCTCGATAAAACAGACATCCAAAGGCTCTAACGGTAAATCATGCAGCCCTTCGTGAACCATAAAGGCATCCAGATGGCATGCGCTCCCCGTCTGAATCTGAACGGCAGGAATCCCTTTGGCTTTTAAACGATCAGCATCGCGCGACGTCTCCAGATCCCCCTCGACTACCCCGTATTTAAACGGAGCCAAATCGGCCATTTTTTCCAACAGGGTCGTTTTTCCGCTCCCCGGCGAGCTCATTAGGTTAATTGCCAAAACGCCGTGTTCATTGAAATGTTCGCGGTTATGATGCGCTTCGTGATCGTTCTTGTCCAAAATCTTTTTAATGACCTCAATCGTTTTTTTATCGTTCAGCTGCGGATTATGATGCAGTGTCTCATGTGCCGCCTGATGGGCATGTGAATGCTCTCCGTGGTCGTGGTGGTGATGCCCGCCGTCGTGGTCGTGTTCGCCTGAATCATGCTCGTGATCGTGTACATGGGTATACTCTCTGCCGAATTCGTCCACATGGGTATGCCCGTGCTGGTGTTTATTTGTCGTTATGGAACATCCGCAATCTTTACACATAGTTATATCCTTTTAATTTTATTTAATATCTCCAAACCGGCAAAGCCGGTTTGAATAGCAGGGACAATTTTGTCCCTTGCAACCCCCTGAAGCTTTTCACAAAATGCGAAAGACTCATCATATTATGAGTCCAGCTCGGGTGAGGAGATCGATTTCATAAGCGTTTTCACTTGTCCCGTCGTACAAGATTTTACCTTTTTCGTCCAAGATGATGACACGTTCGCCCAATTTCGGTGCGATTGCCAGATTGTGCGTCGCCGTGACCGTCGTAATGTTCAGCGCGGCAATCATATCCATAAATTTGGCGGTGCTTGCCGGATCCAAAGCGCTCGTCGGCTCATCGAGCAGCAACACTTTAGGCGAAAGAGACATCACGCAGGCAAGTGCGAGTTTTTGTTTTTGTCCGCCGCTGAGCTTGAACGGGACGCTGTTCAGATACGGTGTCAACCCGAACACATCGGCGTAATTACGAACCCGCGCATCGATATCATCAAATCCTAACTGACGGGAGCCGAAGGCAATCTCATCATAGACGCTCGGATTAAACAGCATCGCATCGATATTCTGAAATACAAGCCCGACACTGCGACGAAAATACTCGTTTGTAGCCTTATCTTTCAGTGCTTTTTTAGTGAGCGGAGTGTTTTCAAAAAGCAGCTCTCCGCTGTCTGGGATGACTAATGCGTTGAGCATTTTGAGCAGCGTGCTTTTTCCGCTCCCGTTGACCCCCAACAGCACAACTTTTTCACCCTCCTCGATACGCAGGTTCAGGTTTTCAAAAATGGTATCGCCGTCTCGTTTGAGTGTGACATTTTCGACTCTAAACATGAAAACCTCTTGATTTCATCGCCTCGTAATTCTCTTTGCTCTCTCTGATGTTTTTGTCTAAAAATCCGGCAATTGCGGAACCCAAGTAATCGTAAATCTGATGCCGTGTCGGTTTTTTGAGCGTTCTGGATTTAAGCGCGTCGGTATAATCGCCGTACGCTCTTTGCATCGTCATGATTTTCGAGACGCTTAAAACCAGTAAAAAACTCAAATCTTTCGAAAAGGCGACCGCTTCATACACATTGACCCGGCTCGTAAACAACAGGGTCAAAAATACCATATCGAACGAGCGCAGGTTGACAGTCAGAAAATAGTGCCAAAACGGCTGGTGCTGCATATAAAGCATTGCCGAATAACTCAGAGTAATCAACATCGAGAACAAAGCGACCAATATCAATGATCTGCGCATAAGGGCAAAAACCGATCTGCCTGACATCAGCATCAAGATGATAAGAGCCGCTATCAAAGGTTCATAGCTCTTCATCGTCGATAGTGCGATGAGTGCAACAATATACAAAATAAAAGTAGTTTTAGCTTGCACGTTTTGCCGATTTTTTAATTATTGCCATGACTGCAAAGAGCAAACCCGCACCGATAGCGGCGCTGATCCACGTCGATACCAAAGCACTGACTCCGCTGATTTCATAATCGGGAATAAACGCCGCAATCAAAGGTTTTGTCTGTTCAATGGATTGAGGAACATAGCCTATCATCGCTTGGATTTCCTCCGCACTCCATTCGCCCCATGCCGGACCTTCAGCGATAAGACCGAGCGGGGTGAGTGCGATTGCCGCCAGGATAAAAATCAACAGATATTTTTTAGTTTGACTCATCCCAATACCTCTTTATGTGAAATTTGGTGGGTCATCTTTTCAAGAAACCGCATGACCAACATGGTGGCAAATCCCTCTACGACACCGAAAAAAAGTAGATGAGACCCGACAACGGCAGGGATCGTCACCTCCAACCCGAACGGAAAATAGATCGGATGACCGGCGCTATCGACGCCCAACAGCGGCTGAATACCCAAAGCCACGGCAACCACAACGGATGCGAATACGATACTGCTCCACCCTGTCAAAAACAATGCAATGGTATTGTTCATTCTGTTTTTGAGGAGTTTATGGACATAAAATGCACTAAACGAAGCAACAAAGCCCATTGCCAAAGAATTGATCGCAAATACGCTCAGCCCCCCGTCACCGAAAATAAGTGCCTGTATAAACAGCGTCAGCGATAAGCAAAAAGCTGCCACCCACGGCCCGAACAGTATCGCCAAAATCGCTGCCCCGATAGCATGTCCGCTGGTTCCTCCCGGAATCGGAATATTAAACATCATGACGACAAAAGAGAAAGCGGTAAGAGATGATAGAAGTGCAAAAGATTCATCGTTGATAGCCTCCTTGGTTTTTTTAAAAGCCACAACCAAAAGAGGAATAGCCGCAACGGTTGCCGGGATATAGGTTAAGGGTGATATAAAGCCGTCGGGAATATGCATAAACGCTCCTTACTGAATCATTATTCATCTTTGAGGTAATTATAGATGTTTTAACTATAGGCAAGTTTAAAAAAATCATTTCTTAGTTATTTTTAGGACTAAAAGATACGTTTTAACTATAAAAAGTACAAATAGTACCTTTTACAGTTTACGGGCGATACTTCCCTTGGGATGAGAGTACCATCCCGGATCGGAATAGTCATCTTTGGGCTGATTTTTGCGCACTTTGACAAGGGTGAACATTCCCCCCATCTCGATAGGTCCGAACGGACCTTTCCCGGTCATCATCGGCAAAGTATTTTCCGGCAGTTTCATCCCCATCTCCGCCATATCCTGCATCTCCGCCATTCCGTTTTTTCCCATCGGCATGTACATATAGTTCGGCATCAGATCGCTGATTTTTTCGGTAAGATCGTCTTGCTTCACTCCAATCATGTTCGGAACGCTATGCCCCATAGGCCCCATCGTATGATGCGACTTATGACAATGCAGTGACCAGTCTCCCTCTTCGGTGGCGACAAATTCAAACGCTCTCACTTGCCCCACTCCGATATCAATGGTCACTTCAGGCCACCTCGCATTTTTAGGTACCCATCCTCCGTCGGTACATGTTACCTCGAACGGATGTCCGTGCATATGGATCGGATGGTTTGTCATCGTTAGATTTCCGACACGGATACGGACACGATCACCTACCCTTACATTCATGGAATCGATCCCCGGAAAAACACGACTATTAAAACTCCAGATATTAAACTCGGTCATCGTCGAGGGGTTTGGGGTATACGTCCCCGGCGCTACGTCATAGCTGGCAAGGAGAAAACAAAAATCCCGATCCACTTTATGAGATTGCGGTTTTTTCGGATGAACGATAAACATCCCCATACACCCCATCGCCATCTGAACCATCTCATCGGCATGGGGGTGATACATAAAGGTTCCGCTTTGACGAAGGGTAAATTCATAAACATAGGTTTCGCCGGGGGCGATAGCCCTCTGCGTCAATCCGCCGACGCCGTCCATTCCGTTCGGGAGTATCAACCCGTGCCAGTGGATCGTCGTGTGTTCGGGAAGCTTGTTTGAAACGATCAGCCGCACCCGATCCCCCTCCACCGCTTCGATTGTCGGTCCGGGCGAAGTGCCGTTGTAGCCCCAGCAGTTCACGACCATACCCGGTGCAAACTCCCGTACTACCGGCTCGGCGATTATATGAAACTCTTTCACCCCCTCTTTCATTTCATAGGGGAGATTCCAGCCGTTGAGGGTTACTACGGGATTGTAGCTCTTCCCCTCTTTCGGGGTGATGAGCGTAGCGGGAGAGAGGACTCTTTTAGGATCGTTTACGAGGGTAAGCTGGCGTTTTTTCCCTTCATGTCCCGCGTGGTCATGTTCGGAGGCTTTGAGATTCGGGCTCAGTGCCGCGGATGCGATCAATGCCGCACCCAAACCTAAAAAATCGCGTCTATCGTGTCTCATTAAAGTTTCCCCCCTATCGTGTACTCCAAATCGGCCTGCGCTTTTTGGACTTCTCCCCGTGCATCGAGCGCTTCCATTTTTGCCTCGCCTGCACGCCGCTGATCTTCGAGCAGTTCGTAAATGCCGTCCAGCATACCGTTATACATCAGCTGTGTCTCTTCTAATATCTGCTGATTGGTTTGCACTATCACCTCATCGTACGAATGCGCGATATCATACGTATATCGAAGATGCGCATACCCCTCACGTACCTCTGAACGGATATTAACCGCACGTTCATAAAGTTGATGGACGCTTTGATTGTAGATGGCCTGCGCTTTGCTCACCCGTGCCTGCCCAAAATCAAAAATCGGAATGGGAAGTTTTATCCCAAAGGTATTAAACCGCTTTTCACCCGTTGTTTTTTCACTCTCGAGCGAAAGTTCAAGCTCGTCTACAAAACGTGTTTTCTCACTGTATCCGGCCTGTGCTGCGGCGTAATCGACCGATTTCATCGCACTGCGCATATCAAGGCGGTTGGCAATCGCACGTTTTTCCAACCCGGATTCTGTAACGGCCGGCTCGGTACGTTTTAGGGATTCTGTGCTCAGGGTATAATAGGTCTGCTCTCCGTAGAGCCCCAATGTTTTATTTAAGGCTTCGCGCGCCGCAGCGTTTTCGCGAGAGAGCTTGATCGATTCGATACGGGCACGTTCATAGCTCTCTTGAATTCTGAGCATATCCCTTTTCGAAAGATTTCCAGCGGTATATTGGCGAACTGCGAGCTGTAGTGAAGCCTCATGCGATTTTAGAATAGGACCGAAAAGGGCTACTTTTTCTTCCGACACGCGCGCATCTATGTAGCTCTTCTTTGCATCTCTCGCACTGCGTAATACACTATCCCCGACCGTGAGTATAGCCTCTTCGAGGGCCAAGCCCCCGAGTTCACGCCGAAGAGGGATCCAAAGAAGATCCAAAAAGGCTATTTCTACACTGATTGTCGACGTGCTCGCACCGTTACTTCGACCGATACTGTAGCCCAAAAGAGGATTACGCATCAATCCCGCTTCCACCAACTCGCTCTGAGCTATACCGATATTTTCATAACTTTGCTGCAATGCGCGGTTATTGATCAGCATAATCCGCAAAGCATCTTCTTGAGTCAAAGGTTTCGATAAAAGCGCTCGTACACTTTCATCGACGCTTTGCGCTTCTTGAGCCGTTTTGATCCATTGCAGATTGTTAACTCCTTGCTCCGCGGTTAGCTGATTGACAGAGTCAAATGCCTCTTTTTGAGAGATGGCCGAACATCCCGAGAGGATAAATAATGCCGCTAACGATGTACTAACCGTTCTTGCTACCATTTTGCGCCTCCATGACCCGTTACATTTTGGTCCTCTTTTTGAACACACCCCTCTTCGGCTACGTCAATCGAGCGGGATGGAGGCGTATAGACACTTTTACCGCTCAACGCATCGGAGGATGAAGGGATCGATACATTAACCTCGGCGGCATAACCGATAATCCCGATCAAAACAAGGATGAGAATAGGATTCATTGCTTTTTCATCCGTACAATGACATTTTTCCCCTCTTTTTGGATAAAGTCAAAACCTACTTTATCTCCGATTTCCAAAGGGTGGGTCAATTCATGATCAATCACATCGAACGTCATTACCATAGAAGGCCATCGCAGTTCGGGGATAGGGTTGTGAAAGATACGGATACTTTCATGATTGTCGGCAATCTGCTTTACCGTTCCGGTAGCGTGGATTGTCTGTTCAGCGACAACGCTGTTTTGAGAGTGGGAATGTTCCATCTCCATTCCCCACACACCCGACCCGATGGCCAATGCACTAAAGCATACTGCACTCAAAAATTTCGATCGCATCCTAACTCCTTTATATGTCATTGCTAAAAAGTGTATCATATGCACGGCATAAATCATTTAATCTAATAATAACAATGTTAACCGTTTGTCTTTTTCCGCAATCTTGATGCGCTACAATATCCCTATGAAAGAACCTAATCGCTGTCTTTACTGCCATCATCCGATTTACCGTCTGGGTGACGGGATGGTCAAATGTTCCGTATGCAAAAAAAAGTACAGTACAAAGCGGGTTGCTCAGATCAAAGCCCTCATCCGGCTCTTTTGCGAAGATGAAAATGCCCTCAGCGCGTCCAAAACCCTTCAGCTCAGCTATGTCACGGTTTTGAAATACTATCAACAGTTTCGCCATGCTGCGGCTGAGTATTGCGAGTCCCAATATGACAGACACCGTACAAGCGAGTCTCAATACGAAGAGTATCTCTACATCGAAAAATCCAAACGCCATGACAAATCGGCTATCTTCGATTCCCATAATTTTCTGACATTCGGCTACGGCGAAAAAGTCTATACGCTTCTCATGCCCTCCCTGGGAGTATTCAAACAGCAGTTCATCGAAGACAATCTTGAAGAGCTCTATTACAAAGAGTTTTCAAAGTTTATGCGGACCAGTAAAATTATCAAAATATCCGAATACGACAATATTATCGAGAAGTTTTGGCACTATTTTGAACAGTTTATTACACCTTTTAAAGGGGTAAGCAGAGAACACTTCCCCTACTACCTCAAAGAGGCGGAATTCAAATTCAATACACCTGTCGAAGACCGTTCCGTTGTCATCGAACAGCTCTATTTCCGCCCTACCGGCTCGGATATTTAAACTCTTCTATTATCTCTGTCAGACTCGTAAACGACGCTTTGGACGCCGCTTCGATCCCTATAGTTTTTAGATAGTTAATAACTGTTTTTATATAGTCATCAAACCGTTTTTCCAATTGCGGACTCAGACCCATATGAAACGTGATGCTGTGGGGAATGATCCCGATAACGTTTGATTCGGGAAGCGGATGTCCCATCAGTTCGATCATATCCAGACACTGCATCACCCCCACCTCGTGTGCACCGCCGCTGTTGAGCCCGTACCCGCTCAGCTCATAAGAGGGGATGTTATAAATACTCCCTGCTTCATCATCGAGATTGATCGTATCGAGGATAATGATACGATCATTCTCCAGAAAAAGATTGAGCAGATTGATCCCCTCTACCCCGCCGTTAATGACCTCGATAGCAGGTGAAAACGTATAGTTGGCATTCAGATAGGCGCAGGCATAGATACCGATGCCGTCATCTTCTTCGAGTACATTGCCGACGCCCAACACAACGATTGACATACGTTAAAACCCTTTGCCGTGTTCGATACTCGGATTGGCAAACTGTTCTAAAATTTCATCCAGCCCCATAACCTGTTTTTTGCGCGTCGCTTGTATCCCGCATTTGGCGAGTTCTTCCACAATTACCTCGATGTATCTTTCCCAATGTGAGCGAAGTGATGAAGTCACGTCAACACAGACGCTGATAATATCTTCGGGGACGATGCTGACCATAGTCGTTTGGGCACAGTGCGAGGCCATTGAGCAGATTTGGAGCATTTCGGTAATCTCGACTTCATTGGCCGTTTTTTTGATCCCCTGGTTGGCGATCAGTTCATCGCCGCTCATCACTGTGATCGTCCCTACCGCTTTGGAATCATCTGAGCTGGTATTGGCGATAATGACATGCTCATACTCCTGAAGCAGCGGCATCAGCAAAAATCCGAGCGTCCCTCCGTCGATGATGTCGAGTGAGGGTTCATAGGTAAAATTCTCTTTGAGGTATTTTCCGGCATACAGTCCGATCCCCTCATCCATAAAAAATGCGTTCCCCGAACCGATCAGTGCCACTTTAGCGTTCATTTAATTCCTTTTATCATCTTATTTTATACATTTTCCGGGCAAAGCCCGAAAACTGGCAGGGACAAATGTCCCTACAACCCCCTAAAGCTACCCGCATCTTTTTGATGCGGGAGATTGTGCTTTGCATAATAGAGTTGTCCGAGTGCGATCGATCCGTCATTGATCGGCGTTTGCTGTTGTGCGTAAAACCGTCCCTCTCCGAAACGTCGGTAGAGTCGGCTCATCAACGCACGGTTTTGAAATACTCCTCCGCCGATGACAATCGGCAATTCGGGATACATATCCGCAAAATGCTCCATGATCGCTTCGAGTGTTGAGAGAAAACGGCTCGCAATGACCGTTTGATTCTCTGTTCCTAGAGCGATGATCTCTTTCACCATCGGCAACACATTAATCACTCCGTTTTGGATATCAAAGCTAAAGGGCTCATGGATCGAATCCTCCGCAAACGACTCCATAATCATCCCTCCCTGCCCCTCATACTCAAGGCTTTGGATGAATCCCCCCAATGAGGAGACCGCATCAAACAGCCGACCCATTGAAGAGCTGAGGGGAGCATTGATATTTTTGACCCACATATGATGCAGTGTTCGTATTTCATGGGGTAAAAAGGTCTCGACTGAGGGTGATTTGAGGTTTAATACCTCATCGAGACTAAAACACTCAAACAGCAATGACAAGGCGATACGTCTAGGCTCTTTGATCGCTTTGTCTCCCCCTAAAAGGGCAATCGGTTTTAAAAATCCGATCCGCTGATAGCCGCTCAGATCGGCGATCATCACCTCCCCGCCCCACAGACTCCCGTCCTCTCCGTATCCCGTACCGTCATAGGCAAAACCGAGCACCTTTTCGTCCAATCCGTACTCGGCCATGCACGCCAAGATATGAGCATAATGGTGCTGTATGCCGTAATGCTCTTTTTTCTGAGCCGATGCAAACTGAGTCGTGCTGTATTGAGGATGCAGGTCATGAACAAAGAGCTGCGGCTCGCATTCATAAAAACGTTTAAACGTCTGTACCGTCCGCTCAAAATAACTGTCCGCCTCGACGCTCCCCAAATCACCGATATGACCGCTGAGGACCATATTATCCCCTTTTCCGAGGGCAATCGCACTTTTTTGATGCGCTCCGAGGGCTAAAATTTCTGCCGAACCGTTTTTTTCTGCCGCCACCGTATGGGGAGCAAATCCCCGCCCCATCCGCAGCATGACAACATGCCCATCGGCGAACTGAACAACGGCATCATCCAGGGCATTGACGATGGTACGGTCATGATCCAAGATTCCATCCACCACATTTCCGAGCCGATTTATGATTTCGCTGCTGCGTACGATGATCGGCTCATCGCTGATATTGGCACTCGTCGCAACGAGGGGAAAATCGATCTTCTCAAACACCAAACGATGCAGCGGGGTATAGGGGATAAATACCCCTAAGCGCTCAATCCCCGGAGCGATATATTTTGAAAGATCTGTCCCTTGAAGCGCATCCACAATGACAATCGGCTTGATCGCTCCGCCGATCATCTCCCGTTCAGATTGATTTATCCGGGTGTATCGTTCACACTGCTCCAGCGAGCGGAACATGACGGCAAGAGGCTTCGCCTTGCGGTGTTTGCGCAGTCGCAGTTCACTCACGGCAGCGTCTGAGGTGGCATCGCACATCAGATGAAATCCCCCTAACCCTTTGAGGGCAATAATCTTCCCTGATCTGAGCATCTCTACGGCCAGATCGATCGGATCGCCCGCTATCTCGTCTCCCTTATTATCGATAAATCTTAACTGCGGTCCGCATTTCGGACAGCTAATCGGCTCGGCATGATAGCGGCGGGATGAGGGGTCGGTATACTCTTCTTTGCACTCCGAACACATCGTAAAATGTTTCATTGAGGTACGGACGCGGTCATACGGGAGGGTTTGGAGAATCGTATAACGGGGACCGCAATCGGTACAGTTGATAAACGCGTAGCGGTAGCGGCGATTGGAGGGGTCATCCATCTCCGCTTCACACGCGGGACATAACGCCGCCTCAAGGGGAATCGCGCCACTCCCCTCTCCCAAGGTGCTTTCCCGGATTTCAAAACTGTTGTAGTTTTCCGATTCACACGGTTTGACACTCAGCGAATCAATCCGCGCCCGCTCGGGGAGATGCGTGTGCAAAGCGGCTATAAATAATGAAGATTTTTCTCCGTGTGCCTCAATCACAACCCCATCGGCGGTGTTAAGCACAAACCCTTTTATCTCATACTCTTGCGCTATGCGATAGACAAAAGGGCGAAAACCTACCCCCTGAACCAGCCCTTTGACGGTAATGGTGACACTGGTATTATAAGAAGACTCCACCGACAACGCAATTTTCCTTCCCGATCGGATAACTCATATTCATTAGGACCGATACAGACTTCAGATTTCGCTGCAAACGGCTGAAAAGGGATTGTCCCGCGAAATAGGATCCGCACAATACGATATCCTCCGCTTTGGTCTTACCTTTGATTTCAGTAAGAAGTTCGCTGAAATAGTCTCCGAAAGATTCGAAGATAGAATAGCTCAGATAAACTGAATCGACACCCGCTAGACGATAACTGATAATACTGGATAAAAAGGCGACGTGATTAAACCGGTTATCCGCTACTTTCGTGTCGATTTGCAGCCCCCCTTTGCCGATGAATTTCAATCCCTCTTTCATCACCCCCTCAAAGCTCACCTCACGCAGCCCTAGAATCATTGCGGTAGCTTCAAACAACGAAAGATTATTCTGCTCTATCTGAACCAATACGTGATACAGTTCGGGGTGGTTGGTTTCGATATTGGCGATGAGCCGATCGGATCCTTCTCGCAATCCTCTCATCGATTCGATGATTCCGCTCCCCTCGAACCGCTTCGGAGGAACTACCCGAATCACTTTTTTGCCGTCATAATACAAAAAAGACGGCTCTCCCTGAAAATAGGCTCCCACTGCTTTGGTTCCGAATTTGTTGTGTTCGGCTATGACTGACATAAAGGAGGCTTCATCTTCCGCTATGGTGTGAAAATTGGCCGATTCGACGGCAGGCATCTCGGTTTCGAGCTGATTGACTTTCAACGTCGAAGCGGAACTGAACCGATCCATCTGATCGAACAACATCCCTTTGTTATCTTTTATACCGACCAAACCGTGAGCGATACTAAGCGTATCGGTGCCGTAAGGAAGGCGTGAGGGGAAAGCGACCCGTTCACCCGAAGCGATAAAACGGACCTCCTTGTTGATAAAGAGGCGCATATCGCTTTGATGGTTGATGTTGAGATCATAGTCCATCACAAAATCAGCATCATACGGCGTATCGACCACTTCATACACGATATAGTCCAATTCCAGCAGCGTCAATTCTTTGGCCAAAAGGATCGAGAACCCCTCATCCGGGTATTTTACATCCATTGTCGAGCCGAATGTATCGATGAGAGCTTGATCTTTAAGCGCTACGTGCAAGACGGGGCGTTCGATACTGAGAAGCGCATTGAATTCATCGTTGATCAGTGAACAGTAATCGGTGATTTTAGACGCGTTGACCAGCATGAGAACCGATGCGGGAGAAGGTTTATCACTGCGCTGAAACAAACGGTATCCCATCGTTGTTTTCATGAGCAGCGTTTTACCGTCACGCAGCGCTTTGGCGGCAACCTCGAACATCGTTCGAAAGCTCCCCGCATCGTTAGCGTAGCGCTCTTTATCTTTGTGGATCAATCTGACGGGGATACCGCACGTATGGCACGAGTTTAATACCTGCTTTTCGCGGCGCCCGAGTGTATGTGATTCGTCCTCACAGTTCTCGCACGGCTTCACATACTTCAATGCGGTATTGCTCCGCTCAAACGGGTAGTGTTCGAAAAATGCGTACTGCCCACCGCAATGGGCACACTGGGTAAAAGGGTAGTAATAACGTCTGGATGAGGGATCAAACATCTCTTTTTGACACGTTGGGCATAGTCCCAGCGCACTCGGATATTCAACCTCAAAATCAGGGATACCCTCCGGTTCCCCCTCCACATCATAATGCTGACTCTGCGTCATAAAACACGATGCGGGGAGTGTTGATGCAATGGTTTCCAAACACTCTTGAAGCTTTTCATGAGAACTCTCAAAAGCACAAATAATCTTGTTTTTTTTCTGATGGACAACAGCTTTGATTCCAAAAGAGCGAATCGTGGCAATCAAATAATTTTTAATCGTCGGTTGGGAAAAAGAGGTCATAACCTCCAAAGTGAATGCCATAATAATCCTTACTCTCTGCGCTATCTTTCATCCCTTCCCCGACGGGAAGCTAAGAAAAACAGAGCGGGACGGGCTTAATGCCCGACCCTTTGTTTATTCACCTTAAAGTGAATCGTCTTTGACAAATTTAGAGCCGCCGATAACAATAGCGATATCCGCCTCTTTCCAGAAAATGGTTCTCCAGACTTGGTAATAGATATGAAATACCACCCAGCAGATAATCAACCACATCGTCGTATGGTGTGCAATACGGACATCCATAAGAGTTCCGCCGCTTACTACAATCGTCCAGTCGGTTACCAGATGCAGCATCCACGGCCACCATGCACCGATCGAACTGATTCCTGAACCCAAACCGTGCACATAGAGTTGAAGACCCGTAAACAACATCCATACCAAAAGGAGATGGAAAATCGTAAAATAGACCGTATTGAAACTGTCCGCATGGGCCGAATCAAACTCTTTTTTACGGTTAAGGGTCAATAAATTGACCAATACCGCTTTAAACTCAGCAATATTTTTTGCGTTCGGAATAAGCTTTTTGTACGGCTTTTCAAAACGGCTGAAAAAATAGAGATAAGCAATAATAACCGATGTAACATCAAATAAAATTGCAATGATAAAATGGCCGTAACGGTTCCACGCCATCACGTATTTATCGACTGCACCGTCGGCCATAAATGTTTGATAATACGGATGACCGATATAAAGACCCGTTACGACCGCCCCAATCATACAAATGGCATTCACCCAGTGGATGATGCGCATTGCAGGCGTCATACGCTTGACTTGTTTGTACCCCTGTTTCATGATTGTCTCCTTAGATACTGCAAGAAGTATCTACTTTGTAAACAGCAAGCTCTTTACCTTTTGTATCGACAACGTGAACCGCACATGCGATACATGGGTCAAAACTGTGAATCGTACGGATGATCTCTAAGGGCTGTTCCGGATTAGCTACTTTGGTTCCGATCAAACTCGCTTCATATGCACCCAAACGTCCTTTATGATCACGCGGAGCCGCATTCCATGTTGATGGGACAATCGCTTGATAGTTTGCTACTTTTCCATCGGTAATACTTACCCAGTGACCGAGTGCACCGCGCGGAGCTTCCGCCATACCGCGCCCTTTTGCACTTACGCTCACTTTGTCGAAATCAAACTCTGTCCATGTACTTTTGTCTCCGGCAAGAACATTTGCCGTCAACTCATCGATCCATTCAACCATGACGTCAGACATCAATGATGTCTCGATCGCACGAGCCGCTGTACGCCCGACAGTACTGAACAGTACTGATACCGGAAGTTTTCCGCGCTCTAGGAACTCAGTCACGTATTTGGTAATACGCTTATCTTTAGCCGCGACACCGATTACCATACGAGCCAACGGCCCCACTTCAACGCGGGTATCGTTGTAAATCGGAGATTTGATCCAGCTGTATTTCTCTTTCGTTTTCAAATACGCAATTCCATCCGAACGTTTATCCAAACCGGTGTATTCAGGAATGGTTTGACCTTCGTACGGGTGAAGAGGTTTGTCCCCTTTGTACCAGGCGTGAGTGACGTCTTCAGCAATTTTTTCTTGATCCAACGGATGAACTTTAGAAATATCTCCGCCGAGTACTACCCCGCTTGGGAAAAGAAGGGCCGATTTGTAAAAACCGGTATCATCAAGACGGAAATCTCCGTAACTCATGAAGTTCAAGAGTCCGCCGCCGGTTCCGCCGACCCCTTTGCCGCCCATCAATTCGCTGAATGTCGCTTTAGAATCGGTCGCTTCACCCGCATACATGGTTCCCGCCATGTAAACATCCGGCAAATACGCTTGTTTAACAAATTTACGTCCTGCAAGCAACAACGATTTAAAGAGGGCCAGACGTGCCGGATTTTGGATATCCTGAACACACGTTACCCCTCCGACGACGATACTTTGCGGATGCGGGTTTTTACCGCCGAAAATCGCCTGCATTTTTGCCATATCGCGTTGAATATCCAATGCTTGCAAGTAGTGGGCAACCCCGATAAGATTTTGTTCCGGTGTGAGTTTATAGTGAGGATTGCCCCAATATCCGTTACCGAAAATTCCCAAACGCCCTTGCTTTACAAATTTTGCTACACGGTCTTGGATCGCTTTAAATTCGCTCTCACCGTCGATAAACGGAGATTCTCCCGCGACACTCGCCCATTTGCGTGCTTCTGCTGCTGTTTTAACCGGATCAGCCGAAAGGGCGGAGACGACATCGACAAAGTCAAGCGCATGAAGGTGATAGAAGTGAACCACATGGTCATGCACATACAACGCACCCTGAATCAGGTTACGAACGATACGGGCATTTTTAGGGATCGTGATATCAAACGCATCTTCAACCGCTTCAATAGAACGTTGATAGTGAGTACCGGTACAAACACCGCAGATACGCATTGCCAACAATCCGCAGTCACGCGGATCACGCCCTTGTAAAATCGTCTCAATCCCGCGGAACATCGTTGATGCGCTATAGGCGTCTACAATCGTGTTATTCTCATCAATGACAGCTTCAATACGCAAATGCCCTTCGATACGGGTAATAGGGTCAACTACAATATGTTTACTCATGGTTCTCTCCTGAATTTTCTCGTTTGCCTGCTACCGTGCTGGCTGCTGCATGAATCGCGATACCGATACCGGCTGCGGTCAACATGCCCAAACCGAATTCATCAACGGTTTTTTCTACGCCGCCTGTCGGTGCTTTAATTTTTGCATCGGCCATCGGGCGCTCATAGGCGTATTTATCCCAGAAATCGGGTTCCGAACATCCGATACATCCGCGTCCGACACCGATCGGCCAGTTGACCGCTTCGTTGTAACGGACGATCGAACAGTTGTTAAACGTCATCGGCCCTTTACAACCCATTTTGTAGAGACAGAAATTGTTTTGCGCCCCTACATCGCCCCACTCTTCAACGTATTCACCCGCATCGAAGTGTGCACGGCGCTCACAGTTGTCATGGATACGGTATCCGAATGCGAATTTAGGACGTAAAAGTGAATCGAGTTCCGGTACTTGTCCCGTCAATACGTAATGAAGTATTACCCCCACCATATTTGCCGGATTTGCCGGACAGGCAGGGATATTGATTAACGGTTTGTTTTTAACAACGTCCATAACACCGACGGCACCCGTAGGATTCGGAGCAGCCGCAGGAATACCGCCGAACGTTGCACAGGCTCCGACCGCTACAACAGCCGCAGCATTTTCGGCACAACGGACGAGATGATCATGGAATGTTTCACCGGCGGCACCGATCGTACCGTATTGTCCGTCCATACCCATAGGAATAGAACCTTCTACAAAAAGAAGATATTTCCCTTTGAAATGTTCCATCGCTTCTTCAAGCTGTTTTTCAGCCTGAAAACCGGACGCCGCCTGAAGCGTTTCATGGAATTCAAGAGAGATGATATCCAAAACGATCTCATCGATTTTCGGCCCGTCTGCACGAAGGAGCGCTTCAGAGTTACCGGCACAGTCTTGAAGTTCGAGCCAAATCACAGGGGCACGGTTCATCATTACGGCCGCATCCGCAACAAGCGGAGTAAACATCGGAGGAAGCATTAACATCGCTGTTGTCGCACTCGCCCATTTCATAAATTCGCGTCGATCTATCCCGTTTTCTTCCAAGAGTTCGGTGAAATCGAGCTTATTGGCCGGTGTATTGGAGCGCATCTCGTTCAAGCGCGCCTCACACTTTGCAAACAGCTCTTGGTAATACGTATCACCCTTGTTCGTCTCAACGCGCGAACTTTTCGAAGTAAACAGTTTTTTAACCGCTTCTACTTTATCGGACATAATCCCCTCCTCAATATTTTATGAACAATCATTCAGTATTGTACGTCTGGATAACTTAAACGAATATTTAAAGGATAAAATTTAATTTAAAAAGGTAATTTGTTATTTAAATTTAGGACTAATGTGTTGTGCAGACCGAGCAGACGTCAAAGGTGCGAAAAATCAAAGAGGCTTTTGCTATCGATTCAACCCCGATCATCGCTTTTTGGGCCGTACCGGGATTATCGGAGGGGCCGTTCCCCAAATTCCATTGGGTCGGAGTAATAATAGAATATTCCATAATTCTACCCTTCTCAATACGGGCTTTATGGATCAAAGAGCCGCGCGGCGCTTCAACAATCCCTATCCCGGAGCCGCTTATAGTCTCAATGGAAGCGGGAGGGATAAATGAACGTTGCGATAAATCAAGAGACGTCAAAAGCTGACGCACCTGAGCACATAACAATACCATCTCTTCGACTCGGGCGCATAAGCGTGTTACCGCACTATCGCCATGGATACGGTACAAATCACTGATCCCTGCGCGTTCCTGCACCAAAGCCCGCGCCAAAGGACCCCCCTCATAAAATTCCCCGTTGTAGAGGGCATTTTTCGCATACGTTTTTCCGCCGTTTTCAAAGGTTTGGGAAGCATCTTCCGAAACCAAATCGGGTTGCGCATTGCTTCGAACATCGAAAGCCATCGCTATCCGTTCATTTCCCAAAACCAAAAATCGGCCGTGGCTTTTTCCACTATCCAATAGTTCCAAACGCTCAAAATTGCGTAAAAGGGTTCCAAAATCCCCTTTCAACGTACCAAGCGTATCGTTTTTCATATGCGACTCAAATAGTTCTGTGCCGCATCCTAAAACCTCATCTTCGATAAAGCGTTCAACCTCGGATAGGATTTTCAGAGCCTGCATCACCTCGATATGGGTAGGATCGCATGTCACCCCTCCGGGAAGTGCATAGGAGCTGTGCGGCCACTGTCCGCTAAAGAGGGCACATAGCTGATTGACCTGCGATGTGACATAAAGCGCTTTGAGCGCAACAGGGGGTTCTTCGCCTAAAAGTTTTCCGCTCTCATGAAGCATCACCAGATAGAGCCACTTAATATGGTTTTGGATCAGTTCGCAAGAGAGGGTAATTTCCCTCAAAGCATGGGCTTTGGGAGTGAGTGTTACCGGATATCCGGCATTTTCATAGAGGCTCTCCAGCATCCGCACCGCGGCAATCAGATGAGAGTGCCCGCAGATGCCGCATACTCTGGGTGCAATGACTAAGGAGTCCAAGGCGTTTCGCCCCTCCAAGATCGCTTCTATTCCCCGAAAATGCAAGAATCGGATAGCGGCCTCTTGCACCCGACCGCTCTTATCGGTTTGAAAATCGAGTACCGCTTCCCCCTCGATCCGCTCGATCAGTTCATGCGTGATCATCGATCAACCTCTCTTCCAGACGTTTGATATGAAACGATTTTGCCGCTCCCGCTAACGCCAAATAGCTACGTTTCGGTATGCCAAGCGGCATCTCCGAAGGAATTGACATATAGGTTTTAGTCGTAAATAGGTCCCGCTTAGGAAATGCGGGTTCCGTGCACCCGACACACGGCGTACCGGAACGGGTTTTCGAACTCACGTCATTCCATAGTATCTTATTGCAGCTGCCGTGAGTATATGGGCCTTGGCACCCTTGGGCATAAAAAAGACACCCCTCTTTCGTCCCGAAACGCTCACTGTCGACTTTCCACTCAAAATACTCGTTACGCAGACATCCGTTATGTACCAGATAGGCATATAATTCTTTAGGACGGCGGAATTCATCGACAAGAATTTCCCTCCCCGCACTGATCATATCGATCACAAAACTGAGCCATTTGGGATGGGCCGGACAGCCGCTGAGGGTAATCACCTTCTCCTGCATCGCTTTGAGCGGCCCACTGCCGTTTTCTTTATCAAATACGATTCCGCTGATATGTTCGGGATCATTCTCTTTAAATATTCCGCCGAAGCTTGCACAGCTTCCCATGCTAATAATATGCTTGGCTTTGTGTGCCAGTGCGGGCAAAAGGGTTCGCATCTCCACACCGGCACGCTCAAACGGCGCGCTGTATGCACCTTCGAAAATGAGGACATCCGATTTGGGGACTTTTTTGACCAGATCTTTGAGTGTTTTTTGGCAGGGAAGAAGCGGATGGTGGATAAATTCGATGGTTTCCAATAGAGTTCCCAAAGCGGGATCGTTTAAAAATGAGTGGGTATTGCCGTTGCAGGTGATCCCCTGCAGCCAGATAACTTTGAGTTTAGCGGGATTTGAGGGCATAATAGATATTTTCGGCGATCGTGTGCTCGTAACTCTCCAGTGGTTTTGGGAGAATATTTTCACCGTTGATAAATACCATCCCTCCCAGATACCCCATGAAAAGACCGAATGCACTGAAAAAATCCTGATCCCGCAAATCACCGGATCTGACACCCTCTTCAAAAAAGATCATCATCTCAGTCACAAACGCAGAGACACAGATCATCCCCTCACAGCTGTTTTGAAATACTTCACGATTAGAGAGGTAAACCCGAAGAAAATACTCAATGGTCTCAGGTCTATCTTTTGCGATCTTAAAATACATATGAACGATCGCTTCGATTTTTTCCTGAGTGCTCATCGGGCTCTCATTGATACGGCGAATCTCTTCCCCCAAAATATTGGCGATGTAGAGGATAAGGTCTTTGGCCAGCATCTCTTTGGACGTAAAATAGTTGTAAAGGTTTCCAACACTCATCCCGATTTTTTCGGCAATTGCCGGCATTGTCGTTTGATAAAAGCCCTCTTTGGAAAACAGTTCCAACGCTTTCGTCATAATCGAAACTTTACGCTCTTCTTTACTCAACCGTGCCAATGTTTGTACCTGCTGTCAAATTCATTTTTGTAATTATAGCGAACAGACGGGTGAAATTTTGTATTGAGCAAGTTCGCGCCCTGTAGCATCGATAACATGCACTGCACAGGCCAGACACGGATCAAACGAATGAACCGCGCGTAACACTTCAAGCGGTGCGGACGGATCGGCGAGTTGAATGCCGATCAAAGACTCCTCATATGCTCCGCGTCCCTCTTTGGCACCTTTTGGCGATGCGTTCCACGTCGTCGGAACCACCGCCTGATAGTTGGCGATTTTCCCCTCTTCGATCCGTACAAAGTGTCCTAATACGCCACGGGGTACTTCAAAAATACCGGCTCCTTTAGCCTCATGCGGAAGTTCCTCGAAAACATACTTCGTCCACGTATCTTCATCGTAGTATTTGATATTTTCGATCAAATCGCTCATCGTATCAAACAGATAATCGCAGCAGATTTGCGCTTCTACCGCGCGAGCCGCATTTCGTCCCACAGTAGTTGAAAAATCAATCAACTCCATACCGGAACGTTTCATAAACCGCTCCATATAGGGACGGATAATAGGAGAATTTTTAGAGTATCCGACGATCATCCGAGCTAACGGTCCGACTTCCATGACATTTCCATCATATCTCGGCGCTTTGACCCATGTGTATTTCCCCTCGGTTTTAAGAGAACCGTCGTCGTTTAGATCGGTATAAAACGGTGTTGTGTCCCCTTCGTACGGAGAGAGAGGAGCATCGTTTTCATACCATGATCGGGATGCCTCTTCGGTAATTTTGCTACTGTCAAACGGCTCTATACTCTCAAAATTATGAGCTTTGATAACGCCGCTGCTAAAGAGCTGCTGATCTTTTCCGAATCGGTATCCGCCGCAGCACATAAAATTCCCGACTGCACGACCCTCTCCCGCCTTGATTGAGTCACGATACGCATTGACAAGCATCACCATATCGGGGATATAGGCACGTTCGATAAAATCCCTCGTCTCTTTGATAATAAACAAAAAATCGTTTAGACGCTGAGGGTTGAGCATATCAGCGACACTCGTAACCCCTCCGACAACGAGATTTTGAGGGTGAGGCGTTTTTCCTGCAAAAATTGCCACCGCTTTAGAGAGTTCCCGCTGAATCCGCAACGCTTCGAGATAATGGTTCATATGTACCAGATTCTCCTCAGGAGTGAAGCGATAGGTAGCATGTCCCCAATAGCCGTTGGCAAACAATCCCAACCTGCCCGCTTTGACAAACCCCTCCAACTTCTCTTTAATCGCTTCGAGATGCCCGTCGGAATTGCGATAAGGGTGTTCACACCAGGAGGCGGCATCTTTGGCGGCTTTATTGCAATCGGCACTAAGTGCTCCCGTAATATCGACAAAATCGAGCGAATGGAGGTGATAATAGTGGACAATATGATCTTGTACAAATAGCGAGAGGGTGACGAGGTTACGGATAATCTCGGCATTATGAGGTATTTCAATGCCATATGCCGCTTCTACCGCGCTGATAGAAGCACGGTAATGGACGTTTGTACATACACCGCAGATACGCTGAGCAATCAAGCCCGAATCTCTGGGATCACGCCCTTTTAAAATCGTCTCAATCCCCCGAAAAAGCTGACCAGAAGCCCACGCTTCGGTGACAACGTTATTCTCATCAATTTCGACCTCAATTCGTAGATGCCCCTCGATTCGGGTAATCGGGTCTATGATAATTTTCTGTTTACTCATTGGGTTTTTCCTCTAATTTACGATTATTGGCATAGCTATCAAACGCGATTTTCCCCTGACCACATCCGAAACATCCATGCCCCACCTGTACCGGCCAGCTTGTCCCTTCATTAAATTTAACGAGTGAACAGTTAAGATCGGCATACGGCCCTTTACATCCCATTTCAAAGAGGCACCACCCTTTCTTCGCCCCCTCATCACCCCATTCACGGACAAACTCATCCGCATCGTAGTGACCGCGGCGTTCACAGTTATCATGAACACGAAAACCGTACGCCCATTCGGGACGGTTATTGGAATCGAGTTTAGGAAATTCATCAAACATGATATATTGCAACAAGGTTCCGACAATATTGATCGGATTGGTCGGACATCCCGGAAGATTGATAATATCCGTTCTTCCCAAGGCTTCAGCTACGCCGACTGCGCCGGTAGGGTTAGGCGCAGCGGCAACAACACCGCCGTCATATGCACATGAGCCCACAGCAATTACCGCTGCCGCATTTTTAGCTACCCGGCGTAATAAATCAACGCCTGTTTCGCCCTTCGGTCCGATACGCAAGAACTTTCCATTCATCCCCAGTGGAACCGCCCCCTCCACGATTAAAACATATTTCCCGCTGTCATTGTGAAGGATACTTTCCAGCGCGGATTCCGACTGATCCCCAGATGCCGCCATCAACAGCTCATGATAATCGAGTGAGATGTATTTGAGGATCAAATCGTCCACTTTGGGATGGGAAGTTTTGATAAACGCTTCTGAATTACCCGTACAATCGGAGAGTTCCAGCCAAATAATCGGGATTTTATTGAGCTGCGTTACCCCCTCTTCCACAACCCCTTCGAACTGGGGATGCAGATGCATCGATGCGGTAATCATTGAGACCCAGTGGTTAAACTCACGGCTCATCTCGAACGATTCTAATGCCTCATGAAAGTTATCGGCACTAAGTTGATTTTTCGGGTGAAGACGATTATACTTTTCGATACGTGCCCGTACTTTTTCAAGCTCCGCCGCTTGTGCCGCATCAATACGTTCTTGACGGAGCCGTGCCGCTTCGGCAGGGTCGACCGGAGTTGCGGAAATAATCGCACAAATATCCTGCTTGCACCGTCCGCAAGTACGTCCCGCTTTTGAGTGTTCTTTGAGCTCACCGAACGATGTTACCGCATTCTCTTTGATAATCTCGACTAACTCCAGTTCATGCACCCCTTCGCAGCTGCAGACAAGTTTCCCATATTCTGACATCAGACGATTCGAGTAGAGATAGGCCGCATCGATCGGTGAATCGGTCTCAATCAGACGTTTAAGGGCGAGCAAATCGATATTGGTATTGATACCGATAAACCGCTTCAGCCGATCATTATTGACGATATACTGATCGATCCGATCCCCGTGGGTAATCAAAATCGTTTCGTTCTCGGAGTCTTTGGGGTTAAAATCGGTAGCCGTAACGTCGGCAAACAAGAACGAGCCCACTTTCAGCCCGTCGATAGAGACCTCTTCTTTAAATAATGCGTTTGCATCCCCAAGCAGATGTGCAATCGCCACATCTGCTTGGAGGGTGCATTCTTTGACCCGTCCGGCGATAAATCCACTCTCGCGAAGCTGTGCCGCTTCTCCGACGCAGTAGATGTTCTCATCGGAAGTACGAAGGCTCTCATCAACCAAAATGCCCCGATCACATTCGAGTACATCGCGGGCATACGGGATATTCGGATCGATACCAACACCGAAAATGAGGAATGGGTTCTCGATTTCACACTGGGAAGTGATAAGCTTGGTGATACTATTTCCCGAAATCTCTTTGTCCTTGATCTGATCGTTAAACTGGATCCGAACCCTCGGATCGGCTTCGAAGATACCGCGAATCAATGCCAATCCCTCACGGCTAATCACTTCGGAGTAAAGGTAGTTTTTGCGCACCAGCAAAGTAATACTTTGAGGAGCATCACTACGCATAAGGGTATCGAGAAGTTCAAGTGCGATCGGTCCCGCTCCGACAATCACGACATTTTTGCCGATCATCCCCTCGGCAATCCGCTCACAATCTTTTTGGCTCCTAAACGTTGCAGCATTCTCAATCTGCGAAATATCAAACAGAGATTTTGGAATTGAACCCGTAGCAATAATCAATTTATCGTAATGAAACGCGGAATGTTCACTAAAAATGCGTTTTTCAGTAGGATCGATAGAAATGATTTTTTGATCCAATTCCAGCTTCACTTTTGGATTAAGTTCCAGCTCTATTGAGTCGACACAGTTACAATCCTCCACCAATTTACACAAATGGATACGATCATAGGGGGCATGCTCTTCATCCGAGACGATAACTACCTCAGTTTGAGGAGACTGTTCCATTAGTGTATTGGCAATATAGACAGCGGCTATCCCGCCTCCGACGATTACGATACGCACTCTTTACTCCTCACTCTTGTTTTGTGTTTTTGCCGCTTTCTTAGCTGCAGCATACTCTTCACGGCTTTTTTTGCACGCCTCTTCCCATGCAAACCATCCTTCGTTCGCTCCGTCTTCTACAACTGCGGGGCGCTGTTTTATCTCAGATTGCCACAACGCCTCTTCAGGTTTTGGACAGGCACGAACACATTCGCCGCAATAGATACACAGCCACGGATTATAGCGGTACTCTTTTTCGCCGCTTTCATGCTGATAGAATAAAATAGCCCCCGGCGGGCACACTTTCTCGCATTTATCACAAAAAATACAGGCGTCAATCCCGTATTCGATCAGCCCCCGATACCCGCTTGGCAAGACGATATCTTCAGCAGGGTACGGATGCGTACGAACGGGTTTGAAAAGATTTTTAAACGCTTCGAGCATAGAGCGAAACATTCTTACCCCCTACTTTGCCGTGCAGGACATGCACGGATCGAAAGAGGCTAAAATTGCCGGGGCATCAGCATACTCAGCTCCTTTAAACACTTCCATCATAGCAGGAATCGCCGAAAAAGTAGGGGTTTTAATCCGTACCCGCTCCAACATATTTTGGCCGTTTCCCCGCACCAGATAAAAAAGCTCCCCGCGCGGCGCCTCGACACGGACAACCGCTTCACCGTTAGGTTTGCCTTTGGCTTTTTCCTGTATCTCACCCGAGGGAAGATTATCAATGATATTTCGGCACATTTCAATCGAATTAACGATCTCCCTCAGCCGTACAAAGTTCCGGGCATGTATATCACCTGTGGATTCGAGGATCATTTTATATCCCAGTGCTTCGTAGGGAAAATCGTTTGTCTCGGCACGAACATCCGTTGCCAGCCCCGCCGCACGCGCCAACGGTCCTAAAGCATTATAAGTATAGGCATCCTCAAGACTCAATACCCCTACCCCTTTGTACTTGAGGGAGAGCGACCAGTTGTTCTCAAAAAGCCCTATCAACATATCGACTTTCTCGGAAAGCAGTGTGAGATTTTTATGGACTAATGCAGAGAGCTCCGGTGTCAAGTCACGGTTCACTCCGCCGATAGAGATATAATCAAATTGGACTCGATTACCGCTGATCGCCTCTTGCACTTCCATCACCAGTTCGCGATCACTCATGATCTGCATAAAGAGGGCTTCAAACCCGGCATTCTCCGCCGTATGAGCAAGACAGAGCATATGTGAATGGATACGATCCAGTTCCACCATCAGCATTCGTAGGTATTTAATACGATCATTTGCCTCGTATCCGAGCAGTTTTTCAGCGGCAAGGGTATAGGAGAGCGAATGGGTGATCGCACAGAGCCCGCAGACACGGGCGACGACATACCCTACCTGTTTGAACTCAAAACTGCGGGTACAAGCGAGTTCCACCCCGCGATGGACAAACCCGACATCGGCATCGACTCCGATGATTTTTTCGTTCTCGCATTCGAATTTAAAACGGATCGGCTCCAACAACGAAATATGCTGAGATCCCAAAGGGATTTGCACGGTTTTTTTCATGATTCCCCCCTCAGCGGATGAGGCAGTGAATCTTCATCCAGATAAAGCCCTTTTTCTGTCCCTTCAACCGATAAGCCGAACATATCGACAATCTCTCTCTCCCCCATAAAGCTTGAAGGGATCAAACTCGCTATTGAGGGGACGGGAGTCTCGTAATCACTGAGGGCAAAATAGATAACAATCTCGTCTTTGACTCCGTATTTTGAGAAAATCCACTGCAATTCGATCTTTCCCTCTCCCAGATCGATGCCGTTTACACTGAGAAAATGCCACTCGCGGGGCTTATAAAAAGCCCCGATATCGCTTAGTAGCGAAGGTAACGTCGTCGCTATTTTAGTCATGTTTCACCTTTTGTGCCATGTTAAAGCGGCTGAGTTTATTTCCGATCATTTCAAGAGTACCGAAAAGTTTAAACGGTTTTTCAATCTCTTTGCTTTTGCTTTCCAAAATCTCTCCCGCTTTGACTAAAGCATCGATGATAAGCTGCGGCGATGAGGCGCATCCGGGGACATACACATCGACGGGGATATAGCGGTCGATCCCGTCTTCGACATTGTACATTCCCCGAAATACCCCTCCCGTCGTGGTACACGATCCGACTGCTACAACTACTTTGGGTTCGGGAATCTGAGAATAGAGTTCGACGAGACGTTCACGGGAGCGGTACGTCACCGGCCCCGTCACCAAAAATATGTCGGACTGTTTTGGATTTCCCGTATTGATAACGCCGAAACGCTCCAGATCATATTTCGGGCTTAATGCCGCAAGGATCTCGATATCACAGCCGTTGCAGCTTCCTGCATTATAATGCAGCACCCACGGCGATTTTTTGCGAAACGGGGTAAAAAACTTCATAACAGCACCCCTAAAATATTAATGACGGCCAAAGTTATCGCCACCGAATAGATAATTTTCACCATATCTGCCGTTTTCACACGCGCCGTTGCGTTATCGACGAGATTGACGAGTAAAAACATCCCCGCGACTAAAAGGCTCCCCAGCCATAGCGATACACCGCCGAATAGAAATACGAAACTGTAAATAAAGAGATATTCTAAAAATCGGGACATATACAAAAACTCGTAAAATACCCCGCTGTACTCGATCTCTACTCCGCCGACAATCTCCTGGTGCGCTTCACCGATATCAAACGGCGATTTTTTAACTTTTATAGGAACGATCATCGCCAATGCGGCAAACAGCGGCAACAGTTTGGGCAAATAACCGCTTTGCTGCATAATATCGGTTATTTCAAAACTCCCCGATACCAGATATAAACCGACCGCCACCAAAATCAAAACCGGCTCATACGCCACCAGCATCAACAATTCACGATTAGCCCCTACGTGTGAATAAACGGATCGAACACTGTATCCTGCCAAAATAAGTAGTATTTGGGCAAAGAGATGCAAGAAAATAATATAAAGAAGATTCCATCCCAAAAAGATCGCCCCGATACAAAACCATAATACTGCGAAATGGGCTACCGCCAAAAGTGCATGCGGCGAATGGACGATCAGCGTCCGTTTATCAAGGAGTTTGAACATGTCGTAAAAAGGCTGCAAGAGCGGAGGTCCCTGACGACGCTGCATCCGGGCACGCATCACCCGCTCTCCTCCATACACAAGAGCGCCCAGTATCGGTGCCAAAGCTATCCAAACCCATATCATGACAATGCTCCTACAACCGCTACCCCGACAAAAAGGACACCGAATCCCCAATACAGCGCCTGCCGTATTCTCTCGGAGGGTTCATAATAAACCAATGCCGAATCAAACATCTCTTTCTCCCCGCAGTGGTAGGGTTGTGAGCGGTCATATCCATCCATTTGCCGAAATATAGAGGGTAATGCGAATACAAACAGAATCGGCAATGCCAGTAACACGACAAAGATATTCTGCTGTATCATAATATATCCGACCGCTCCGATAATAATGGAAAGCACAAGCAATACCAAAGGTATATTATAACCTGCCGGGATCGGAATACTCTCTGAGGGGGCGATATCCGAGGGTGCCGAAAGAAGTGCAGAAGCAACTTTGAAATAAAGAAGCACCAGTACCGCACTGCCGATAATGAGCGAAAGCAAAACGATAATATAGGAGGGGTGTTCTTTTAAGAGCGATGCCACCGATGTAATCGCAAAAAGCTTCCCCATAAAAAGACCGAACGGCGGAAGAGTGAGTGACATAAATCCAAAAAGGATAAAACCTACCGTTTGCGGAGAGTGTACCACCATCCCCTTCATCTCTTCAATATTTTTGGCATGATGCTGTTTTTCCAGTACTCCGGCTGAGAGGAAGAGAAGTGCTTTAGATAAGGCATGAAACAATATTAATACCATCGCCAGATTCATGCTCTCTTCCGTGCCGATCGCGGCAAGCGCCATCATCAACCCCAGCAAAGCAACGGTGGAATAACCTAGAATTTCTTTAAACACCGACCTGGACAATGCCAGATACGAAGCGGCTATAAATACCAAAGCTCCGATTATTGAAATGATCCCTCCTACCATTGTAGAAGCTAGCGCCGGTGCAAGTTTTAAAATAAGATAGGGAGCGATTTTTACCATCGTTGCCGAATGGAGCATCGCACTCACCGGAGTCGGCGCTATCATCGCCCCGAGCAGCCACCCTTCAAAAGGGATGGACGCCCCTTTCACCAAAGCCGCCATTGCCAAAAACGCAACCGCCAACAGTACCAGCCCGCTTGAGCGCTGCAGCAGCGTATCAAACATTACCGTATCAAATTCCGAAACCGCGACCCATGCCCCAAGTAAAATGACCACACCCCCGATCTGATTCATCCATAGGGCTTTAAGAGCATTGGCACGGCTAACCTCATCATTTCTAAACGCAATCAGCACATACGATGCCAGCGTCGTCATCTCAAACAGAAAAAAGAAAAGGAGAATCGAGTTGGCGCAAACAATCAGATTCATTACAGAAAGGAAAACCAGCAATGCCCCGATAAAAAACCGTTTTCGAACCGGAGATGCGGGTTCATCCTCCATATACCGCACGGAATAAAGGACGATAATCCCCCCCACCCCGTTAATAATCAAAAACATAAATTTGGAGAGGCTATCAACAACGATCTCCGCCGTTCCCCCTTCCGGAACGATGGATTCAATGTATCCGTACAGCAGCAGCTGCACAGCGGCAAGAAATATCACTTTTGTATTGTTGAACTTTTTACCCTGATAAAGAAAAAACAGCAGCAGCGCGACATCGGCAGCAATAATAAAAACATTGAGGGAGCGGGGAAGATGAAAGGTCAAAATATCCGCAGAGACATTTAGGGAAAAAGCGGTAAAGCTCAGCACGATTAAAACAGCGGCACTTATAACGTACTGTACTCGGCTATTCGGCGCTAATTGTAAAAAAAGCGAAGCTATGATCGGCAATAAAACAAGTGTCAATACCATACTCATTGTAATCCCTTTAGGAACTGCTTTGGACGATTATAGCACAGATAAAGCTTAGGCAATGTTAGTGAATATTTGATTAATAAAGTTTTTTAAGAGACAAAAATCAGATGAATATCCGAGAAATAACTATGGCTTTGAGCGAAAGTTATCCCTACGTCATTGAATCCACTGCGGTGAGATTCCCCAATCAATTTTCGGAATGGAAGAAAAGATCGATTTTAGCAAGGTCCGTAAAATCGGCCCCGCCAGGGTTGCCATGACTTCGACTCCATTTGTTTTAAAGAGAAGGCTGAATTGTCTGCTTTCTTGATGGTATGTGACATCCACGGAATGGACCAAATATCCCTCTTTCTCTGTCATTATTAAAGTCGGAGTGTCGGTCTGGCTTTGGGCTGCCGTATCGGTTTGCTGTTGAATTTCCACGTTTGCGGTCGTATCATATTGATCGAGATAATCTTCGATGGTAGGGATGAGTTTCAATAAAAAAGCACGCGTCAACCATAAATCTACCCTTTGAGTGTAATCGGCATAATTGATTACAAAACGGATACGGTCTTCGAGTTGGGAATAGATTGGGGTAAACGTTTGGGCTTTAATCATCGAAATTTCGGAATTCATCGTAAGACAGTCTTCTTTTTTAAATGCTTGAGGTAAATTGACTCTTTTAAAACGTGATTATACTGAAAATAGGAAGATTGTTTATGCCCTTGAAGATGATTCAGGCATTGCTAGGACTTTTGTGTCAAGCAATGCCTGACACATCCAGCCGATTTACTTAAATAAAAGCCCTTTACTTCTCTATCCCAAAATATAGTTATTGAGAGTAACAGTTGCCAAAAAATTATCAATGCTGGAAGCCGTTTCGCTTGCATACTCAACAGAGTTGGAAAACCCGACGATCATACTGCCGCGGTCGCCGGTTTCGTTAATCTCATTTAGCCAATAGTCATAGCCTGATTGATCTGCTGTACGGTGAAGTATATTTTGATACAGTAAATTCACGAAATCACTGTTTGATACATCTGCGCCGTAAAGCGCTTGAAACTCTGTCGACTGGGTAAATGCCTGGGCAATACTTTGAATATTGCTGCCGCCTCCCCCAATAGCCGGATCTGTGAGATTATTCACCCAATAGGCAAGACCGTCTTCATCCGGGTCTCTTTCAAACAATGCGTTATAAAAGCGGGCGATCTCCTCTTGATGAGCGCGTATTTCAATAGCATAATCGACACTCATGCTTCCATCGCTGAAACTGATGTGTTCTACACCGCTTAACGTATCTTCAAATGTTCCATCCGTAACGGTATAGGTACCGTCATCGTTATCATGAATATCAACATGATTGCGGCTATAGGTGTACACGGCGGTATCGGTACCGTTTCCGCCGAGAAGAGTATTATGTCCAGAACCTCCCGAAAGATCATCGTCCCCTTCTCCTCCATCTAGATGATCGTCCCCTTCTCCTCCATCTAGATGATCATTGCCTAATCCGCTGCTGAAAAAGTCATCTTCAATTCCCCCTTCCAAAACATCATCATCGTCTTGGCTGCGGAAAGAGTCATTGTGAGTTTCGGCATCCACAGAACTATCGCTGTGTAAATAATCATCTTCTATTTCATTTGTTTCATATGCCGACATGTTGTCTCCTTTTGAATAATATTTTGTTATGGTAGACTACGATTATGAATTTTTGATGAAAGAGAGTTATATTGCATTTATTGATTATTGATGACAATGAAGAATTACTGTATGCTCTACGGCAGCTTCTGAGGGATGCCCATTACCATGTCGATATTGCGACAACATTATCCGAGGGTGAAAATTTTATCAATCAGAAAAAATATGATCTTATCTTATTAGACTGGATACTTCCCGATGGAAACGGACCCGAGCTATTAATACGATTGCGCTATCAAAATATCTTGACCCCGGTGTTGCTTTTCTCTTCAAAAAAAGAGATAGAAGACAAGGTCGAAGCTCTGGACGGAGGGGCCGATGATTATCTCGAAAAACCTTTTTCAAATATAGAACTCTTAGCTAGAATCCGTGCTTTGCTGCGTCGTGAAAGTACTCAAAAACAGACGCATCTGAAATTGGGGAAACTGTCGGTCGATTTCTCTTCCCGAAGTGTTCAAATAGACAACACCCCCGTTAAACTCTCCGCCAAAGAGTTTGAATTACTGGAGTTTCTCTTATTAAACGCAAATACCGTCCTCACCCGTTATCAAATATCGGAACATTTAAGTCGGGATTTCGACCAAATCGCTACCAGTAATATTGTTGATGCCCATATTAAAAATCTTCGAAAAAAGCTGGATGCAGATGACCTGATACAAACTGTCAGAGGAGTAGGATATATGATTGCCAAATGACGGTTTTAAAATGAACGGAATTGAAACGTTGCCGTCGCCCCTCTGCCTTCTCCTTCGCTGACAATCACTACATCTCCCCGCAGCAGCAACGCAATCTGTTTGCTAATGGCAAGTCCAAGACCGCTTCCCTTTAAACCGCTTGTGTCAACAGCATGTACCTGATAAAACTCATCAAACAAATGTTCCAATGCTTCCAACCCGATTCCGCGTCCGCTGTCTTTTATATCCAAAGTAAACAGGCCGCTATTGTAATGAAGCGTTATATCGATAAATCCTTTTTCCGTATACTTGATCGCATTGGATAGTAGATTGACAACCACCTGTTTAAAAAGACGTGCATCACTTTTAAACGGCGCTTCAATCGGTTCATATGCCGTTCGAATCTGCAAACCTTTATCTTCGGCCAAAGGGGAAACCAATGCTAACGCATCCTCAATCAGTTCCTGCGGAACGCAAGAATCCGCATGAGGTTCCATTTTTCCGGATTCGGCTTTTGCCAAATCCAAAATATTATTGATAACACCCAGTAAATGATAGGCTGAATTTTCAATTTTTCCAAGTGTTTCGAGTATCGGTTCGGGAGTTTTCGGCTGTATCATCGTATATTGGGTCAAACTTAGAATCGATCCCAATGGAGTTCGGAGTTCATGTGACATGGCCGATAGAAACGCCGATTTTGCCTTCAAGGCCGCCTTGGTTTTGCCCAACAGTTCAATCCGTTCCATCTGTAATGCCAACATCCGCTCCAATGCCGCATAAAAACGTTCGTTGGACTCTTTTTCCAATGCCGGCTCCTCAATGCAGATCACACCCGGAGTTTCATTTCCGACGGCGTTCAATGCAATCATCACCGCCTCTTGTGTATTGCATCCCTCAAGACTGAAATAGACTTCTTTTGCATTGCTGAAACGGCGTATTTCGTCCATAGCGATTTCAATCGTCGCCTCTTTCGTGTCGGTACGGGTAATCGCATTAAAAAAAACAATCAAACTGATCAACTTTTCAAAGTGCTTTTCACGTTCAATTTCCAACCGCTTCATACTAAGCTGGGTGGTAAACATAAGGGCATTAAAAGAGTACCCCATCGTCCCTATTTCATCGTTGCCCCGTTCAGGAACGGTTTGCGTATAATCGCCCGTCAACGCAATATTCATAGCCGTATGGGAAAGCTCGCGTAAAGGCTGAATAATCCTCTGTACAATTATCCAGATCAGAAAAGCAATCAAAACCAGTCCGATACTCAATCCACTTAGAAAAAGCACCTGAAAATGGTACAAGAGGGAAAGCGCCTCATTTTTCGGCATTGCATAATGTAATACCCATCCCTCCAATATTCCTTCCAGAGGGAGACTCTGATACAAATAATCATTTTTGTCAAAAACAGGATTATGCGCTTCGTAAATAACTCCGGACAGCGTTGGAGGACTCAACCATCGATAAAGTTTTTGATCGGTTTTTAATCGCACTGCAAAATTTTCCAACGGATAGGCAATAACCACGTATCCCAAAAAATCATGCGTATAAAATGACCCGTATACAGGTGCAAAGAAATAAAGATTCTTTTCCCAAAAAAAATAATTTTTTTGTTTCTTTACAGCATTTTTTATCGCAGAGTATTCTTTACTTATGCTATTGATTTTATCCTCTTTGGAAGAAGAGAAAATAGTTCCATCCGCCGCTATCGTAAATAAAACAATCGATTCCCCTAAATCGTCCGCTTTTTGCTCCATGATTTTGTTAATACGCTGATCCATATCGCGCGTAACCATATCATTCATCACTTCTAAGCGTGACAGAAAAAGGACCTCTTTTTGCAATTGCCCCAAATGGGCATCCAAATCATTTGCAATTAATCGTGATTGATTATAGAGTACATCGTGTTCTTTTTTGAGCATTAGATTCGATTCATGCCCCCATAGATAGGCTAACAATATCACGATAATAAAAGCGATTACTCCAAACAGTGCGGAAAAAAGCTTATAAACTATCGGCAAATTATCCCATCTTCGTCTCATCACCAACTCTTTTAACCGAAATAGCATTAGATAATCTTTTTACAGAAATATGATTGTTTTAATTAACGAGAAAACATTATATCCACATCTATGAATCATTTGTTTTTAAGTGCTAAGGGTAAAGGAGTTAAAAAAAATAGTAAATGTTATGTATACATTTTTAAATTTGATTTTTCTGAAACGGATGATAAATTATATAGTGAGGGATAAACGTAAAAGATGGTGGCGGGGGGGGGACTCGAACCCCCGACCTCCGGCTTATGAGACCAGCGCTCTAACCAGCTGAGCTACCCAGCCATCTTATGGGAAGACCGGAATTATAGTGATGATAAACTTATTAAAAGCTTTAAAAAGTAATTTTTTCAATATAAAAAATTGAACTCACTATAATAGCTATAATAAAACTCACTATTGTTGAGTCTATAAGGCTAAGAGTATTGACAATTAACCTAAACTCGTGTAGAATCCCATACATAAAATCTCATCATAAAAGGAAATGCAATGAACTTTCAACCGCTTGGAAAACGAGTCTTGGTTCAACGTCTCGAAGAGGCAACCAAAACCGCATCGGGTATCATTATCCCCGACAACGCTAAGGAAAAGCCTTCCCAAGGTACCGTTGTTGCCGTAAGCAGTGAAGTAGAGAACGTTTCTACAGGAGATACGGTCGTATTCGGTAAATACGCTGGAAACGAACTTACTTTGGACGGAAAAGCGTATTTGGTTATTGAAACCGACGATTTGCTTGGAATCATCAAATAATTTAAACTTTATAAGGAGCAAACTATGGCAAAAGAAATTCACTACGCAGATGAAGCTCGTAACAAACTAGCCGCAGGAGTACAAAAACTCACTGACGCTGTCAAAGTAACAATGGGGCCGCGCGGACGCAATGTCCTTATCCAACGCAGTTACGGTGCACCGCTAATCACTAAAGACGGTGTTTCGGTTGCTAAAGAGGTAGAACTCAAAGACGTTTTGGAAAATATGGGAGCGCAGCTTGTTAAAGAAGTAGCATCCAATACGGCGGACGAAGCGGGAGACGGTACGACTACCGCAACGATCCTTGCCAACTCTATTTTCAAAGAGGGTCTTCGTAATATCACTGCCGGGGCTAATCCGGTTGAAGTAAAACGGGGTATGGACAAAGCGCTTGAAGCGATTTTGGCAGAACTCAAAGCCGCTTCCCGTATTATCAATGATAAAAAAGAGATTGCACAAGTTGCTACCATCTCGGCTAATTCCGATGAGCGCATCGGTGCGATGATCGCCGAAGCAATGGATAAAGTAGGCCGCGACGGCGTTATCACTGTCGAAGAAGCAAAAGGGATTAACGACGAACTCGATGTTGTCGAGGGGATGCAGTTTGACCGCGGTTATCTCAGCCCGTATTTCATCAACAACTCGGAAAAAATGACCGTAGAGCTGGATCATCCGTTTATCCTCCTTTTCGATCAAAAAATCTCGAACCTCAAAGACCTTCTTCCGGTATTGGAGCAAGTTCAAAAAACTTCTCGCCCTCTTCTCATCATCGCTGAAGATGTAGACGGTGAAGCGTTGGCGACTCTCGTTGTGAATAAACTCCGCGGTGTGCTTAACATCACCGCCGTAAAAGCTCCGGGATTCGGTGATCGCCGCAAAGCGATGCTTCAAGATATCGCGGTACTTACCCGTGCGCAAGTGATCAGTGAAGAGATCGGACGCACACTCGATAGCGCAACGATAGCAGACCTCGGTCAAGCTGCTCGTGTCGTCATCAGCAAAGACAACACGACGATCGTTGACGGTGCGGGCGACAAAGAGGCGGTTAACGGACGTATCAAAGAAATCCGTACCCAAATCGAAAGCACAACCAGCGAATACGACAAAGAGAAACTCCAAGAGCGTCTTGCGAAACTCGCGGGCGGTGTTGCGGTTATCAAAGTCGGAGCGGCTACCGAAACCGAGATGAAAGAGAAAAAAGACCGCGTTGACGATGCACTCTCGGCTACAAAAGCGGCAGTTGAAGAAGGGATCGTCATCGGTGGCGGTGCGGCACTGATCCGCGCGGCGGCAAAAGTGAAACACGACCTCAGCGGCGATCAAAAAATCGGATGGGAAATCATCCTTCGCGCCATTACCGCTCCGGTTAAACAAATCGCTGAAAATGCGGGATACGATGCGGGTGTCGTTGTCAATACGATCGTTAGCGCTACGAACGAAAACATCGGGTTCAATGCCGCAACGGGTGAATACGTCGATATGTACGAAGCGGGAATCATCGACCCGCTTAAAGTTGAGCGTGTCGCATTGACCAACGCAACGTCGGTATCGAGTATGCTCCTCACGACCGAGGCGACGATCCACGAGATCAAAGAAGACAAACCTGCACTGCCGGATATGGGCGGTATGGGCGGCGGTATGCCGGGCATGATGTGAGGACCGTAAAAAATGTCCTCAATGGACATTTTTAGGTCTGAAACCGAACATGCCGAATGAAATGAGCAGTGAGGCTTTACATAAAATGGAAGCCAACTGCGTGTCATTTTACTGAACGAAACCAAAGCCGATGTCGCAAAGCGGCCGGCGACGGCTTCAAATTACATAGAATTACCATATAATTGACATTTCGACAAATGCCTCCCCTTCTCTTTTCCCCTGTATAAAAACAAGTTTTAAACTGTATAAAACCAATAAACTATAATACAACGTCAACTAAAAATCCGTAAAAGTATTTGCTATAATAGATGAATAAAATAAAAAAGGGTGTATTAGGTGCTCTTATCCAATTTAAATACTTTTTTTGGGCTAGTGTTGGGTATGGCACTCTATTATGGGAGTGCGCTGTTCGGCATGTCTATTTTTTCGTTTCACCCTTCCAATATAACCCTGTTATGGCTGCCGTTCGGGATAGCGGTCATCCTCGTCCATCAATTCGGGGCGAAAGCATTGCCTTTTATCTTTTTGGGAAGTTTTTTCGCCAATTATCCCGGCATGTCCGATGAATCCACCTATCATGACCTCCATACGGCCGTTGCCGCATTTGCAGACACTCTCGCCCCTTATTTATCCGCACACTTGATCAAGCGGTATGCCAACAACTATTTTGACAATATCAAAATATTATTTCCGTTTACCTTTTACGGAGCGATTATCCCGACCTTTATCAGTAGTCTTATAATCGCTCTGAATCTGGCAAGCGGAGGCTATATACGCTATTTTGACGTATGCGGGTTTATCCTTATGCTGATGTTTGCCGACGCATTGGGACTATTGCTCCTCTATCCCTTGTATGAAAGCTACAAAACTCTATCGAAACCGACATCAAAAGAGTGGAAAAACGCTTTTTTATACACACTTTTGGCCCTTTTGTTAATCTGGTCATCCTTTTATTTTCACTATCTCATTTTTCTGGTTTTGCCTCTGCTGCTAATCCCTGCATTTCACCTACGGATGCATGTGCTGATGGGAATACTTTTGATTGTTGTCATCGGAATAATCGCTTTATCGGCAGATAATCCGAAAAATATTTTTGATGTCGGTACGCAAATGGAATCGATTCTAATGCTTATTACCTATTTGATCAGTTTGGTTTTTGTCATCATCGGAACCTCTCTTCATCATGCGGAACTCATCATCAATATTAATCTTACCAATACGGACAACTTAACAAAAGTCAAAAATGTAAAAGCATACAAAGAGCGGATCAATGAACTGATTTCAAACTTTGAGCGGTACAAAATACCTTTTTCCATGATGATATTTGATATTGACGACTTTAAGATGATCAATGATACCCATGGACATAGAGCCGGAGATATTGTTCTTATGGAGCTCAGTGCACTCGTTCAGAAAAATGTTCGGCATACGGATACGCTTTTCCGGGTCGGAGGAGAAGAGTTTGTGATCCTTTGTCCCAATACTGCGTTGCATGATGCAATTGATGTCGCAAATAAAATCAAAAATGTTGTTGAGAATGAGCTTACGGTCATCCCAAATCAACGAATCACGATAAGCATAGGGATTTCCCAGGTAAAAGAAGAAGATGCGGAAGATACGCTCTATCGACGAGTCGACGGGCTGCTCTATCAGTCAAAGCAAAACGGGAAAAACAAAATAACTTTTTCTCACTAAAAGCTATATTGAGATATTAAAAGTACTGATGAAAAAGTGAATGTCCTCACAGAGGACAAAGAGGATTAAGCGCGCAGATTCGCTTGTTTATTTTCCCAAATAGAATGTAAAAAAGCAATCGTGATCAATCCGATACCGATTGTTCCCGTTACCATTTCACTGATATGGGTGGTGATTTTCATGAGCATGATAATCGCCAAAATACCGATAGCGTAATGCGCTCCGTGTTCGAGATAACGAAATTCGGAGAGCGTTTTATGCTCGACAAAATAAAGTGTAATGCTACGAACAAACATGGCTCCGACACCGAGCCCGATCATAATGATAAAGATGTTGCTGGTAAGGGCAAACGCTCCGATAACACCGTCGAAACTGAAACTTGCATCGAGTACCTCAAGGTAGATAAATCCGGCAATCCCGCTTTTGACCGTATCAGAAGAGAGGAAATGATCCAGCATTCCAAGCAATGAGTGAAGCAGCACGCCGTACATAAATGCCAGAACAACACCAAAGTCCTGCGTAATATGTCCCAGAGCGATCCCTATCATAATGGCCGTAATCAACTCGATATTGGCAACGCCTGAAAATGTCTCCATCATTTTAGAACCCTCAACAAACGTTACCCATTTGATATCGCGTTCTTCAAAGAAAAAGTCCAAAAAGACCATGAGCAAAAATGCTCCCCCGAAAGCGAAAATCGTCGACTCGGTAGCTTTCAGCACTTTTTCGTATTCCGAGGGCTGATTCATCGCTACTTGCAGCGTTTCCATCAATCCCATTCCCGTGACAATCGATACGATCGCAAGAGGAAATACCAAACGCATTCCAAATACCGCGATCGGAATACCGAATACGATAAACCGTTTCTGCCAAACCGGATCCATCGTTTCCAAAACTTTGGCATTAACCACCGCATTATCAAACGATAATGAGATTTCAAGGACAATCAAAAGAAACGTTATGTAGATAGCGGTAAGTCCGCCGAGATAAAAAGCCGCAATAAGCCCCATGGCCATAATTGCGAATGAACTGATAAAGTAGCGCATACTTTCGCCCTTATAAAAAAGATGCGAAATTATAGCGGATTAATTCTGACCCGAAGGGGCAAGCTTTAGTGCCTTAGCGGCCAGCGCAGCCAAAGGGATTTACTTCCTTTGGCGTTCAAATCAGATGATGAGTGCATCATGCCATTGAACCAAAGAGAGCCTAAAGCCCTCTTTTACGGGGAGGACTTCGTGAGAAAAATAGGGATTGCTTAAAAAAACGACCATATCCCCCGCTTCGGGACGAAGGGTAATCGTATTGCCGTGCGCGTCACACAGGTAATTAAACAACAGTTCACCCCCGCTGAAATGATCCGAGTCGGTCGGATGGGGCGTATAGGAGGTGGTAAATAAAACCGTAGTGAGTTTACGTTCCGGTGCAACCGTACGGTATCCGATAACATTTCCTTCATGGTCGCGAAGTTCGCTCGCATCATCGGAATGTTTGAGATAAAACGATCCGCTCTCGTATCCGAGAACCTGTACATCGGTGGCTTTAGTGAGTGAAAGGGCAAAAAAATCTTCGATCTCATGACGTACCGCTTCAAAACGGCGGTCGTAAATCGTTCGGTGTTCCGGACTGAGGGTATGGATATCCGTTTTACGAATCGCCGTGTCCAATGATTTGCCGCGAAGCTCCGCCTGCACCGCCTCCTTATCCGACAATGCTGCCCCCGTTATGGCGCGGCACTCGGTGGGGCTGAGAACCCCTTCCAAAACCATATACGGAAAATCATGATAGGGGTTGGGGAGCCGCGCAGTCGGAATATCCCATTCTAATAATTCATCTCGGGCATAGACGTAATTGCTGATTTGGTGCACTTTTATTTCTGCTTATCCGTAACAATATAGAGCTGTTCGTGTCCGAGACGTTTAAGGACATCCATCACCCCCACAAAATTTTGAAATGCAGCCTCTTTGTCGCTGTAGAGGACAACGGTCATCTCTTTGCCCCCCTCGGTAACTTTTTGCTCAAACTCCGCTAATGTAATCGGTGTTTTCTCCTCACCCAGTATCAAGGCTCCGTCTTTTTCAATCGTGAGTTTCAGTTCACTCGGCTTATGCTCCGCGGCAGTCCCTTTGGCTTCAGGTAAATCGACCGGAATAAGCCCTGTACGAATAAAGGTTGCGGTGGTAAGCACCATTACCAAAAGCACCAACATAATATCGATGAACGGGATAACGTTGATCGTATCGATCCGTTTCATTCTCATGAGACTATCCTCGGTTTTTGTGAGCGTTAATATCCCACTGTGCCAATAAACGTTCCATCTTACGGAGCAAAATATTGTAAAATACGATTGCCGGTATTGCAACGACCAATCCCATTGCGGTTGCTTTAAGCGCCAATGCCAGTCCGGTCATAATCTTTTTCGGATCAACCGCACCCACATCACCCAAAGAATAAAAGGTAATCATAATCCCTAAAACGGTTCCTAAAAGACCGACATACGGGGCATTTGATCCAATCGTAGCAATGGTACTGACATTGTTCCCCAAATCAAGTTCAAGTTCCTCTTTGCTCTCATAATCGCCTATTCGTATCGAACCGTATGCCATTAATCGCTCTATAAAAAGCCACAAAGAAACAATACTCATCATCACCAAAATCCCGATAATCCCGTAATCCACTGCATTATGTGCCAGTCCCAACCAACTATTTTCCATTAACTTCCCTTTTTTTTGAATTCAAGTTTGACGCACGTCCCCTCATGTAAACGCGAGGAGATATGCAAAGCGATACCGTAACGGTCGCAATAGCGCTTGACCAGATTAAGACCGATTCCGTATCCGGCCATGGTCGAGTCGTTTTGGTAATAACGATCATAAATATGCATCAGAGTAATTTCATCCATGCCCATCCCCTGATCGCAGATACTTACAATATTATCTCGAAGCGTAATCGTGATTATAGGGCTTTTAGGTGAATATTTCACCCCGTTTTCAATCAGATTATCGATGACTTTTGCCAACCCGATACGATCACAATTGACATCACACGATTCAAGCGTAACCTCCCAAACTACGGAAGGATAGAGAGAGGCTAAAAATATCAAACGTTCTTCAAGCACTTCACGCAGATTAAAATGTTCGATTTTCTCCCGTTCGCTCTGTTTTTTAATCAGATAGTCGAGCTCGTTATAGCGTTCCTTTAACATTTCGGCAGCCACTTCAATCCGCTCAAGTCGCTTCAGACTTTTATCATCCGTATGCGTTTTACGAAGCATCTGCACATTCGCCGTAATCGTGTTAATCGGAAGATTCAGTTCATGCAGCGTCTCTTTGGAAAACCGTTCCAAATGGTCAAAATGCTCTCTCAGCGGAGTAATTGCAATTCTCGCTAATATGCTCCCCGCAACGAGAGTAATAATCAGCGAAACAAAAGCGATAATTCCCCATTGTTGTACACCAAGCACATCGTGTACATAATAAATTCCGGCAATTAAAATACCGGTTGTGGTTACATACAGCGATGCTAATGCGATTTCGACACTACGAAACAAGGCGATATCCTACACCGCGGATATTGAGTATCCGCTCACTGCCGATCTCTTGCTTTAGACGGGTGATATAAACCCGAATCGCTCCGTCACTGATCATTTCAGAAGGGTTCCAAAGGGTATCCATAATAGCCTCTTTCGTCACAATCTCTCCGGCGTTGCGGATAAAAAGTGCCATTAGCTGATATTCTTTAAGGGATAATGAAAGTTCCCTCCCCTCCATCAGAACACACTTATGCGCTTCATCCAAACATAGCTCACCTGCACAATGGCGTGTCTTCCCTTTTGTTCGGCGCAAAAGTGCATGAATCCGAACCAGTAATTCATCCGTGTTAAACGGTTTTTTAAGGTAATCTTCCGCCCCGAAATCAAACGCTTTTGTAATGGTCTCTATCTCTTGATGGGAAGAGAGATAGATCGTCGGCGTATGATCGTTCGCCCGGCGCAGTTCTTGCAGCAGAGATAATCCGTCAATAAGAGGGACATTGATATCCAGAAGATAGAGATCGAAACGATTTTTGTAGGTCTCATCGAGAGCATTTTGTCCGTTACGGCACAAAACTACCTCAAAGCCCTCCTCTTCCAAGACATCTGCGATCGATTCGCCGAACAGCAAATCATCTTCCAGTACCAAAATTTTAGTCAACACGCTCTATCGACCACTTCAAGGTTTCACCCGCTCTCATCGGTACCACACTGCCGTACATTTCAGGTACTACAAAATCTTGTTTCACCAAAACCACCTCTTTGTATTCGGCACAAATACCGTATATTTGCTGTGCGTTATCACTGATAAACGCTTGCAGATTGTCGAGTTTATCATGCGCATCAAACACTTCACACAGCAACTGCAGTGCGATAGGGGCGGTAAAAACCCCTGCACCGCATCCGCACGACTCTTTCGTGTGTTTCGGATGCGGCGCGCTGTCGGAGCCGAACATCACTTTCGGATGGGCCTCAAGCGCTATTTTTAAAAGAGCCGCTCGATCTTCGGGGCGTTTGGCGATCGGTTTGCAAAACAGATGAGGACGTAGCATCCCCCCCGCTACGTCATCGAGGGTGATAATGAGGTGATGTACCGTAATCGTCGCATACAGATTCTCATAGCGATCCAACATTTCTACCGCATTTGCCGTTGTGATGTGTTCCATAACGATTTTGAGTTTCGGGAAATTGCTTGCCAGCATCTCATACACTGACATAAATTCCGCTTCCCGGTCCATCACAAATCCGTTCGTCTCGCCGTGAACCGAGAGGACGATTCCCAAATCAGCCATCGCTTCGAGCGTTTCGCGCATCGACTCGATATCAAAAGAGCTGACCCCCCCTTCCGAATTGGTCGTTACGCCGCTGGGATAGAGTTTAATCGCCGTAATTTCATCCTGAACGCTCTCCAAAAACGGCCGCGTGTAGTTTTGGTAAAAAAGGGTCATATAGGGTTCAAAGTCATCCCGACCGATCGCGTGTTTGATCCGTTTTTTGTACTCTATAACCGAATCAAGCGTCGTTACGGGAGGGACAAGATTCGGCATCACGAGCGCGCCGCTGAAACTGTACGACGTCAAAGGGGCAACGGTTTCGAGCATCTCTCCGTCACGAAGGTGCAGATGCATATCAAGAGGCATGGTCAAAGTAATCGATTTCATCATTAGACCTTCAACTGCTTCTGTGCTTCTTCAATAAGGGCATTGAGCGCCTCTTCATAACGGACCGCTTCGGCTTGCTCCGTCGATTCGAAACGGGTTACCAATACAGGTGTCGTGTTACTCGCACGAACCAATCCCCACCCTTTATCGAAAATAACCCGTACCCCGTCCACGTCGATGATCTCTTTGATCGCCGGAAACGATGCCGGAGGAGTTTGTAGCAACTCTTTCAGCTTCGCCATCAACGGAAACTTCTCCTGCTCGGTTGTTTTTACCTTGATCTCTTCGGTCGAAAAAACCTGCGGCAGTTTGGCGATTTCGGCATCCAAATCAATCCCTTCATGTACCAGTTCCAGCATACGGAGCGTTGCGTAAATCGCGTCATCGTATCCGAAGTAGCGATCGGCAAAGAATACGTGACCGCTCACTTCACACGCCAAATCGGCGTGAAGCTCTTTCATTTTGACTTTTAGATTGGAGTGCCCCGTTTTGTACATGACCGCTGTCGCTCCCCGTTCACGGAGGGTATCGTACATCACCTGCGAACATTTCACTTCACCGATAACGGTCGGGTTTTTCATCTTCAGGGCAAACAGCAACGCCATCATGTCCCCTTTGATGTTGTTATTCTGGGTCAATACGGCGATACGGTCGGCATCCCCGTCATAGGCAAACGCGATATCGCCTTCGGATGCGAGCAGTTTTTTGATGTCTTCGAGATTATGCTCTTCGCTCGGGTCAGGATGGTGGTTCGGAAATGTCCCGTCGGGATCGGTGTATATTCCTTTGGCGGACAGCCCCAATTCATTAAAAATATCGACGATGGCCAATCCGGCGACCCCGTTTCCGCAGTCGTATACGATCTTTTCTTTCATCCCGCGCAAATGGCCGAACGATTCGACCATAAAACGCTTATAACGTTCCAATGCATCGATCTCTGTTACTTGACGCTCTACTTTTGCAGGAAACGGCAATGTCTCAATTTTGCGTCCGAGTGCATAGATTGACTCGCCGAAGAAAGGGGCTTTATTGATCGTTATTTTAAATCCGTTATATTCGCTCGGATTGTGCGAACCGGTAATCATTACCGAAGCGCACGGGGTGATACCGTTAAAATCTTGATAATTGCAAAAATAGTTGACGGGAGTCGGTACCATCCCCATCCCCAATACTTTCATACCGCCCGCGTTCAGTCCGGCTGTAAGATATTCGAATAAAATCGGTGAATGGCTTCGAGCATCATACCCTACCGCAACATACTCGCCGTGAGCTTTCATCTCATCCGCCAAAGCGTACCCTAAACGGGTAATCGTCTCTTCATTTAACTCTTTTTCAAAAATTCCACGGATATCATACTCACGATAAATAGACATGTTTTTCCTTTTTAGCAACATTGACAAATTATACAACGTGGTAATTAAATAGAGTCTTTGAAATGGGGCAAAAGCCCCACAGAAGAGTATCGAAGAAGTGTTACAAAAGTGTTAAATCGCCCGTTTAAATTCAGGATAGGCTTCCAGTCCGCATTCGCTGACATCGAGTCCTTGAACCTGATCATCATCCGATGCGCGAAACGCAACCAGTTTATTGATAGCGTAAATGATGACAAAGGAGACCGTAAATACAAACACGGCGATTTCACCGACCCCTTTGAGCTGATTCAAAAAGGTTATCCCTTTTGCGGGGTTTGACGCAAAAAGTCCGACCGCCAACGTCCCCCAGATACCGTTAACCAGATGAACCGACAAAGCACCGACGGGATCATCGATTCGGAAACGGTCAAACAGCGGTACCGCCAATACGACTAAAACACCGCCGATCAATCCGACTGCAAGCGAATCATACAGCGTATACAAATGCGGCCCGGCCGTAATGGCTACCAATCCGCCCAATGCACCGTTAAGAATCATGGTAATATCGAAGAGTTTATAACGCAGATAAATAAGGACGCCTGCCGCAATCGCACCGGCCAAACCAGCCGCATTCGTATTAAAAATCGTCAATGCTACCGAATCCGCCGCTTCTTTGGTGGCAATGCTTCCGACCGAACCGCCGTTAAATCCGAACCATCCAATCCAAAGCAGCATCGCACCCAAAACGACCAGCGGGATATTTGACGCCGGGATAACGCGGATTTGATCGCCGACATAACGCCCTTTACGCGGTCCGATAATCAATATTGCCGCGAGCAATGCCCATCCGCCTGTCGAGTGGATGACGGTCGAACCGGCCAAATCAACGAAACTTAGATCAAAAACGGTGTCTTTGATCCAATCGCTTCCCCAGCTGATGTTGACGGCTGTCGGGTAAATAAACGCTCCCATAATGACGGTAAACAGTGTCAACGGCAAAAGGCGGGCACGCTCACCCACCCCGCCGCTCATAATATTGATCGCTTTTCCGACAAACGCCATTTGGAACATAAAAAATGCCCATTGGCTCATCGTTGTACTTTGAAAATCACCGAATGCCAGATGAAATCCGACCAAAATAAAAGCCATCGACGCCACTGCATAAATCATAACATTCACTGTCAATACGCTGGAGACGTTTTTGGTTCTCACCAAACCTGCTTCAAGCATCGCAAAACCGGGAACCATTAAGATAATAAGTGTGATTGAAAAGAGGGTAAAGAGGGTATCAATAACGTAGGCAGTATCCATGCAGCACCTTTAATTTTAAGATAAAGGTGTGCATTATATAGTCAATTTTTGGAATTAGAGAAGGAGTATTGATTAATTTTTAATCAATACTATATAGCCAAGAGGAACGTTCTCCCTTCGGCCAGTTTAACTTAGATAGCTTCGATATCCGTTTCACCCGTACGGATACGGACGATTTTGCTGATCTCGCTTACGAAAATTTTGCCGTCACCGATTTTACCGGTACGTGCCGCTTCAACAACGGTGTTGACCACTTGATCTACCATCGCGTCATCCACGACCATCTCCATTTTGATTTTAGGGAGGAAGTCAACCACATATTCAGCACCGCGATAGAGTTCGCTGTGCCCTTTTTGTCGTCCGTACCCTTTTACTTCGCTGACCGTCATACCGGTAATACCGATTTCAGCCAGTGCATCTTTTACATCTTCAAGTTTAAATGGTTTGATAACCGCTTCAATTTTTTTCATTGTTCATTCCTTCTTATAGGTTAAATCCACGTTCACCGTGTACCGATTCATCCAAACCTTGGCTCTCTTGCTCTTCGTTAACACGTGATCCGCCAGTAAATGCCATTGCGATATAGTACACCACGATCGTACCGACCAAAGTAAACAATCCAACCAATAGAGCTGATTCAGCTTGAACCATGATTTGTCCCATACGATCCCCTGCATCTTTCAACGGTCCTGACCAAAGAAGTGCGTTATCGGTATTAGGCGTATACAAGGCAAAGATACCGGTAGCGATTGCACCCCAAAGACCTGCAAGGAAGTGAACCCCGAACGCATCCAAAGAGTCATCATAACCCAATTTTTTCTTGAGTGCAGTCACACCGAAGAATGCTACAACCGCACCTACGATACCGATGATCAAAGCACCGCCGACACTTACGAAACCTGCTGCCGGAGTAATCGCAACAAGACCTGCTACCGCACCAGACGCTGCTCCAAGCAATGTCGGTTTTTTGAATACCATAGACTCAACCACAATCCAAGTTACCGTTGCAACTGCCGCAGCAATTGTCGTTGTAAGGAAAGCAACACCCGCAATCGCGTTTGCACCGAAAGCAGACCCGGCATTAAATCCGTACCAGCCGAACCAGAGCAAACCAGCCCCCACTGCTGTCAAAATAACGCTTGCCGGTTTCATCGCAACTTTAGGATAACCCGCACGTTTACCGATCAAAACAGCTAATACAAGACCAGCCAAACCACCGTTCATATGAACAACCGTACCCCCAGCAAAGTCAAGTGCACCCTCGTTGAAAAGGTAACCGCCGCCCCATACCATGTGAGCAATCGGTGCGTAAACGACGATTGTCCAAATAAATGCAAAAACCATCCATGTCGAAAATTTCATACGTTCGATGACCGAACCCGCAACGATTGCTACTGTAATAGCGGCAAATGTCCCTTGGAACGCGACAAAAACAAATTTAGGATACAGTTGTCCCAATTCTACACTTGCGAAATCAGTCCAGCTGATACCGCTGAGCATCACATTTGCAAATCCGCCGATTACTTGGTTCATTGAACCTTCAGCCGTACCGAAAGCAATAGAGAAACCGGCAATGACCCATGCAATCATCGCTACTGTAAACGCACCGAAAACCATAGCGTATGTATTAAGAACGTTTTTCGCTCTTGTCATCCCGCCGTAGAACAGCGCCAAACCGATCGGTGTCATCAACATTACCAATGCCGTTGACATCATCATCCATGCAGTATCACCCGAGTTAAGAACGGGTTCAGCAACGGCTGCAGTTACAGCAGTTGCATTAGCGTCATCAGCAAATGCCGATACACCAAGTAGCGATAAAGCTAAAAGCCACTTTTTCATTTTCTCTCCTTGTTTGGACGTTTAAATGTCCGAATTAACTTAAATGTCGAATACCATTGTACAAAGATATCCAAATGAGCGTGTACAGATTACTGATTAAATTTTAATCAACATGCTGTGTGAAATTAAAAAAGAGCTTTTGAGCGATGATTATATAAGGAAATATGATAGAGAGGAGTCAAAGCCGAAGCTTTGAGTTGCACAGCAGCTTAGATAGCGTCGCTATCGGTTTCACCCGTACGGATGCGGATAATTTTATTGATATCGCTGATAAAAATTTTACCGTCTCCGATTTTTCCGGTTCGTGCCGCTTCAACAACCGTGTTGACCACTTGATCTACCATCTCGTCATCCACAACCATCTCCATTTTAATTTTAGGAAGAAAGTCAACTACATATTCCGCACCGCGGTACAATTCACTATGTCCCTTTTGGCGGCCATACCCTTTTACTTCGCTTACCGTCATACCGGTAATGCCGATTTCTGCCAATGCGTCTTTTACATCTTCTAATTTAAAAGGTTTGATAACCGCTTCGATTTTTTTCATTAATATTAAACTCCGTAACACTATTTTTTTAATGTTTGTGATAATTGTAACCTTATTTAATTAATTAAGCAAATTAAAGGTGAAAAAACAGATTTTAAGAATTTAAGGCTCGTTCGGATATAATCAGCAACCTTATCTTCACTTTTGGGGACGAAATGAACGATCTGCTTGACAATAGCGAAATAAATGACATAAATATTGAAGACACTCTTAAGAGCAGTTATCTCGACTACTCAATGAGCGTCATTATCGGACGGGCACTTCCGGATGTGCGTGACGGTCTCAAACCGGTTCACCGCCGTATCCTCTATGCAATGGACAAGCTGAGTCTATCTGCCGGCGCAAAATATAAAAAATCGGCACGTATCGTCGGGGATGTTATCGGTCAATACCATCCGCACGGGGATACATCTGTTTATGATGCGCTTGTTCGTATGGCACAACCGTTTGCTATGCGCGCACCGCTCGTCGACGGTCAAGGGAACTTTGGTTCGGTTGACGGCGACAATGCGGCAGCTATGCGTTATACCGAAGCACGTATGACACGATATGCCGGTGAACTTCTCAAAGATTTGGAAAAAGACACCGTCGATATGGTCGACAACTATGACGGCACGACTCAGGAACCTGAAGTCCTTCCTACCCGCGTTCCAAATCTTCTCATTAACGGTTCATCCGGTATCGCCGTCGGTATGGCGACGAACATCCCTCCGCACAACCCGAATGAAGTTCTCAGCGCACTTGTCCATCTTGTCGACAATCCGAATGCCTCACTCCATGACATCATGCAGTTTATCAAAGCGCCGGACTTCCCTACCGGAGGAACTATTTACGGTAAAAAAGGGATTTTGGATGCCTATGAGACCGGCCGCGGCCGTATCCGTGTCCGGGCCAAAACCCATATCGAGAAAAAATCGAATAAAGACGTTATCGTCATCGATGAGCTCCCGTATCAAGTCAATAAAGCCCGTTTGATCGAAACGATTGCCGATTTGGTCAAAGACAAGTTCATCGAAGGAATCAGCGAGATCCGAGATGAATCCGACCGTGAAGGGATCCGTGTCGTTATCGAACTAAAACGTGACGCGATGAGTGAAATCGTCCTTAACAATCTTTACAAATCGACCAATATGGAGACGACGTTCGGGATCATTATGCTCTCTGTTTTCAACCAGGAACCGCGTGTCTTCACCCTTCTTGAAATGTTGGGGCATTTTATCAACCACCGTAAAACCGTTATTATCCGCCGTACTATTTTTGATCTTGAAAAAGCCAAAGCACGCGCCCATATCTTGGAAGGTTTGAAAAAAGCGCTCGATCATATCGAAGCGATTATCAAACTTATCCGTGCCAGTGCCGACGGTGAGACCGCGAAAAACGGCTTGATCGAAGAATTCGGTTTTTCACCGATTCAAGCCCAAGCCATTTTGGATATGCGTCTCCAACGCCTTACCGGATTGGAACGCGATAAAATCGAAAATGAACTCAAAGAGATTTTGACCCATATCGAATACCTAGAGAGTATCCTCCGAAGCGAAGAGGTTCTCAAAGGGATTATAAAAGAAGAATTCGTTGAACTCGTGGAACAATACAATATTCCTCGCGTCACCGATATCGAAGATAACTATGATGACATCAATATCGAAGATTTGATCCCGAACGAACCGATGGTCGTTACCATCAGCCATCGCGGATACATTAAACGCGTTCCGCTTGCCGCATATGAAAAACAAATCCGAGGCGGAAAAGGGAAAGTTGCCGTAACGACCTACGATGACGACTTTATCGAGAAATTCTATACGTGCAATACCCATGATACCTTGATGTTCGTCACCGATCGCGGACAACTCCACTGGCTCAAAGTGTATAAAATCCCGGAAGGGTCACGTACGGCAAAAGGAAAAGCGGTCGTTAATCTCATCAACCTCGAAGCGGATGAGAAAATCCGGTCGATTATTCCGACAACCGATTTCGATGAGAAAAAATCGCTCGTCTTTTTCACCCAAAACGGTATCGTCAAACGTACCGCTTTGAACGAATTCTCAAATATTCGAAGCAACGGTGTCCGTGCAATCGTTCTGGATGAAGATGATGCACTCATCACGGCGCACATCGCGACCGAAGAGACTAAGTATCTCTTTATCGTGACCAAATTCGCGCAATGTATCAAATTTGAAATAGACAAAACCCGCGATCAGGGACGCAGCACCCGCGGTGTACGCGGTATCAAATTTAAAATCGAAGGCGATGTTGTCGTCGATGCCAATATCATCAAATCCGATGAGGAAGAGATCCTCATGGTCAGTGAAAAAGGGATCGGAAAACGGACTACTGCCGAAGAGTACCGCCTAACAAACCGTGCCGGTTCAGGGGTTATCGCGATGAAACTCAATGCCAAAACCGGAACAACAGTCGTCGGATGTGTTATGGTAGATGAGACAATGGATCTTATGGCTCTGACCAAAGCGGGTAAAATGATCCGTGTCGATATGCAGACGATTGCAAAATCCGGACGCAATACCAGCGGCGTTTACATTGTCAAAGGGGATGATGTCGCCAGTATTTCCCGTTGTCCGAAAAAAGAGGAGGATGATGAAGAAAATGAGGGAAATGAAGGTAGTGAACCTACTACATTAGAGTTGGAATAGTATTTGCTTAAATTGGGTAATTATTCCAAATATACCCGAAGGAATCCGAATGCGAATCTCTGCTCTACTTGCACTGTTTCTCACTATTCCCGCACTTCATGCGGGAATTTTCTCCAGCGATACACCTACTGTAAAATGTGTCTATAGCGGCACAGACGGTCATTGTGTTGAACCCATTTTAAAATCCGGACATGAGCTCGTTGTTACCGTTGTGGGACAAGGTGTCGCACCGTCGGTTACCGCTTCACCGGCTCAAGCCTACGCTTTAGCCAAACGAGCCGCAATGGTAGACGGCTATCGTCTCATCGCAGAGCGGGTCAAAGGGGTTGAAGTTGAAGGACAGGATACCATCAAGAACATGATGCTTACACAATCAACAACCCGTACGTCCGTTGAAGCCCTTGTACGCGGCGCCAATATTATCAACACTACATTTAAAGAGGGACTGTGCGAAGTCGAAATGGAAATTTCCCTTTCCTATTCTCGGGTTTTACCTTAATCTTTACCTTAGCGATCAAAGCCGATGACTACTATATAGGGTATCGGCTTACTGCTAAAAATACTCAAGCCATCAATGAAACCCTCTCCGTATCAAAAGCGATGCAACCGTGCGGCTCTCTTGACAATTCGGCCCTATTAGTTTTAAAACATACTCCGGATGAGACATTGGAAACGGTTTTAAAACGGGAAGAAACCACTTTTTTGGAATTTGCCTCATATCAAGAGCTTCACGTCAAAAGCAATGATCGCTTTAGCGCTTCAAATGTACACTCCCTTAATTCCCTGACACTCCCGACAAAATGCTATGCAGTCGAGTTTAATAATGAGTCTGTTACAATAACCGCAACTAAATAAGGGGTGGTCGTTAATGAAAATTGCAATTGTTGAAGATGATATCAATATGCGTAAATCGCTTGAAATTGCGATGAGCGACTATGAAAAATATGAGATTCATACCTTCAAAAATGCTCGTGACGCACTTAAAAAGCTGGATGATACTTTTGAATTGGTCATCAGTGACATCAATATGCCGGGGATGGACGGAATCGAGTTTGTCAAAACGCTCGGAGGCAAATTTGAAGTGATCATTATCACCGGGAATGCTACCCTCACCCGTGCCATTGAATCGATCCAACTCGGCGTCAAAGATTTCCTTCTCAAACCGTTCGAAATCGAGACACTCGTTACCGCTATCGAGAGAACCGCAACGATCGCAAAAAAATCACAAAAGCCCTCTTCCGCGGAACCTGCACAAACCGAAAATTTCCTAGGCACATCTCCGATACTGGATAAACTGCTAAGCCGTATCGCCAAAGCCGCTATCACGGATGCGAGTATGATGCTTTTAGGGGAAAGCGGTGTCGGTAAAGAGGTATTTGCCCGCCATATTCATGAATGCTCGCATCGCTCCTCAAATCCTTTTATAGCCATCAACATGGCGGCCATCCCCGACAATCTGATCGAGAGCGAACTTTTCGGCTTTGAAAAAGGCTCTTTCACCGATGCTACGGAAGCTAAAACGGGACAATTTGAACTGGCTGAGGGGGGGACGCTCTTTTTGGATGAAATAGCCGAAATGCCATTTAGTCTCCAAGCCAAATTGCTACGTGTGCTTCAAGAACGGGAAGTCCGTCGTTTGGGAGCCTCAAAAAATACCAAAATCGATGTTCGTATCATCTGTGCTACCAACGCCGATCTCCATGAAAAAATCAAAGAGGGGAAATTTCGCGAAGATTTGTATTATCGGCTGAATACCATTCCGTTGAATATCCCGCCGCTTCGGGAGCGCCGGGAAGAGATTCTCTCTATTGCCGAAGCGGCATTAGAGCGCTATTGTTCACAATACGGTTTTGAGCCGAAATCGTTTACCGCATCAGCACGCAATGCCCTTGAAAACTACAACTGGCCCGGCAATATCCGTGAACTGATTTCGGTGGTCGAGCGTTCGGCGATTTTAAGCGACGGCGAAATTATCGATACCGATGACCTCTTTTTGGAAGCACGCGGTCTAGGAAGGATTTAACGCTTCTTTCCTAAAAAAAGATACTGCAAAATTTATCAAAGTTTTAAAAGCCCCTATTTGCTATAATCGCGGAAAAATATTTTCGGGTGATCTGATTTCATCCCTAAGGAAAACTTCCTATGAAACTTTACAATGTAGCCGTCGTCGGTGCCAGCGGTGCTGTCGGAGAAGAAATTTTACGTATTTTCGAAGAGATCGATTTTCCTCTTGCCAAACTTGTTCCCCTTGCGAGTGCCCGCAGTGCCGGCAACACCGTCACATTCAATGACCAAGAGTTGGTTATCAAAGAGTTGACCCCTACCGTATTCGCTGAAGAAGGGATCGAGATTGCCCTCTTCAGTGCCGGCGGAAGCGTATCGGCAGAATTTGCCCCGTATGCGGCAGAGGCGGGAGCCGTTGTAATCGACAATACGAGCCATTTTAGGATGTTCGATGACGTCCCTCTTGTTGTTCCGGAAGTCAATCCTGAAGATATCGCTCAGTGGAAAAAGACGGGGATCATCGCCAATCCGAACTGCTCTACTATCCAAATGGTACAAGCGCTTAAACCGCTTGATGACGCATACGATTTGCAACGAATCGATGTCAGTACCTATCAAGCGACTTCCGGAGCGGGAAAAACGGCTATGGAAGAGTTGGTTGAACAGATGCAGGCTTTCTTTTCATTTAAACTTGATGATATGGAACCGAAAAAATTCCCTCACCGTATCGCTTTGAATGCTATCCCGCAAATCGACTCATTTACGGCTAACGGCTACACCAAAGAAGAGCTGAAAATGGTGAATGAAACTCAAAAAATCATGCACAAAGAGATCGAAGTGAGCGCAACCTGTGTCCGAATCCCGACACTTCGCGGTCATGCCGAAACATTGACCCTGACCTTTGACGGTGCAGTTGATGCAGCCGAAGCGCGTGAACTGCTTCGAAAAGCGCCGAATATCATCGTTTTAGATGAACCGAGCGAGAGTATCTACCCGATGCCGTCTTTGTGTATGGATCAAAACGAAACCTTTGTCGGACGTATCCGTAACGATATCTATCGGGATAATGTTCTTCACATGTGGGTTGTCGCCGATAACCTCCGTGTCGGCGCCGCAACCAATGCGGTACGAATCGCTCAGAAATGGGTAGAGATGCAAGGAGCATAAGATGCATTTCATCGAAGGTTTATTTGAAAAAGGGCTATGGAGCTCACGTTTTATTATTGTCTTAGCCGTTGTATTCGGATTGCTCGGCGCTATTTTGCTCTTTACGATCGCTAGTTTTGATGTATTCCACACGATGCAGTATGTTATCAGTGTCTATGCCACCCACGCTCATCCGGCGCATTTTCATGAGGAAGTCGTCGGAGGTATTATAGGTGCGGTTGATCTCTACCTCATCGGTGTCGTAATGATTATCTTCTCATTCGGCCTCTACGAGCTGTTTATCTCCGATATCGATCCGGCAAAAGACGAACACGGTAAAGAGAACCAGCTTCTTGCCGTCCATTCGCTCGACCAGCTCAAAGACAAGATCTCGAAAGTTATCGTTATGGTACTGGTCGTCGGTTTTTTCCAAAAAGTGGGACATACGGTATTTACCGGAGCTTTGGAGCTGTTGTATCTGGCACTCTCGATCACAGCGGTTGCCGTCGGGCTTTACTTCCTAAGCAAAGTAGGTCATCACGACCACTAAAAAATAATTTTTTATCCTTTTGGCATCCGCTAACGCCGCATGCGGAGGCAGAAGTGCCGGAAGTATGCGAGCACTTTGCCAAAAGGATAGAGTTTCTTTTGCTTCTTTTCTTTACGGACAAAGAAAAGAAAGAGAAGACACACTACAAAGGATTCAATAATGAGTAAAATTTTCGTCGATGCCTGTTTCGGAAAAGAAACCCCTTATACCCCCGTTTGGATGATGCGCCAGGCGGGACGCTATCTTCCGGAGTACATGGAAGTACGCAAACGTGCCGGAAATTTTTTGAACCTTTGCCATGCTCCCGACATGGCAGCGGAAGTGACTATCCAACCTCTTGACATCGTAGGCGTTGATGCGGCAATCCTTTTCAGCGATATTTTGGTTGTCCCGAATGAAATGGGGATGAAACTCGATTTTATCAAAGGAGAAGGTCCTGTTTTCGACAAACCGATCGCCTCTGAAGAAGATTTGAATGAACTGATCGGAGGAGAAGAAGCGGCATCGAAACTGACGTATGTTTACGACACGATTAAACTGCTTCGTAAACAGCTCGATGAACGGGGTGATGATAAAGCCCTCATCGGATTTACCGGAGCACCGTGGACGCTGGCTACCTATATGATCGAAGGCCAAGGGACAAAAACCTACAATATCTGCAAAAAGATGATGTATTCCAATCCTGACCTATTGCATAAAATTCTCCATAAAGTGACTGAAGTGGTCAAACTTTACATGGAAAAGCAGATTCAAGCCGGCATTGATGTCGTTCAAATCTTCGACAGCTGGGCTGCGGCAATCGAACCGAGCCGATACAATGAGTTTTCTTGGAGCTATATGGTCGAAATCGCCGACTATCTAAAAGCCAAATACCCTCATATCCCTATCATCATGTTCCCAAAAGGGATCCCGGCATTCTTGGACCAAGTATACGGAAACTTCGATGTATTCGGCGTCGACTGGAGTACTCCGATGGCTTTGGCCAAAGAAAAGCTCGGTGATCGATACGTGTTGCAGGGGAATATGGAGCCGTGCCGGCTCTACTCGAAAGAACAAACGACCGCTTGTGTCGAAGCGATCCAAAACATCATGGGCGGCAAACGTCATATTTTTAATCTCGGTCACGGAATCCTCCCCGATGTTCCGGTCGAAAATGCACAGCATTTCGTCCGAGAGTGCCAACGTGTGAGCAAAAAAGCTTAATATGTCTACCATCTTCGGACCCGTGCATTCACGCCGTTTCGGTGTTTCGCTCGGGGTCGATCTCTCTTCCTCAGGAAAACAGTGCAATTTTGACTGTCTCTACTGCGAATTAGCTCCCATGCCGGCTATGGCGAATCAGCATACCGTTACCCCTGTCGAAACCGTTATCTCCGATTTAAAAGATGCTCTATCGAAGCACACCGCTATCGATGTCATTACAATCACGGCAAACGGCGAACCGACCATGTATCCGTATTTGGGTGAACTGATCGGACAGATTGATGCAATCAAAGGGAGTATCCAGACGCTCATCCTCTCTAACAGCGCCTGTCTGGGGAATGAGAAAGTCTTTAACACCCTTTTAAAACTCGATCAGGTAAAACTCTCGCTCGATGCCGCGACTCCTGCCGTATTCAAAAAAATCGACCGCCCAGCAGAGGGGATCGAGATCGCTTCCATCATTGAGAACATCTCCCGATTCTCACATCTGTATAAAGGGAAACTGTTTATAGAGATATTGTTTGTCAAAGGCCTCAACGATGCCTTAAGTGAGCTAGAAGCCCTCAACACTGCCCTCCTCGGTATCCGATGTGAGCGGATCGATATCGGGACTATTGACCGCCCACCGGCTTATCCCGTTCAGGGGATGAATTTTGAAGAGCTCTATGCACTCTCACGCCGTTTTGATCCGTCATTGCCTATTCATATCGTATCACGCACTCACCTATCTGCGACACAAAGCACATACAGCGATGACGAAATACTAACGACCTTAAACAAGCGCCCTTTGACGATGGAAGATATCGATGCTCTTTTCGACGAAGAGTCAAAAGAACGTTTCAAAAAGATGCTGAGCCAAGGTAAAATCGGGCAAATTGAGCGTTCAAACATACTATTTTTCATCCCTGTCGAAAATATTAATCGAAAACGCTCTAAATAACCGTTTTTTTATTGACAATTGTGCCTTCATAACGTATAATTACGCCCTCATAAACATTCCGGATTAGCTCAGCGGTAGAGTAGGTGACTGTTAATCACTTGGTCGCTGGTTCGAATCCAGCATTCGGAGCCATTTATGAACCTTTCTTCTTTTACTGTTCCGGATTAGCTCAGCGGTAGAGTAGGTGACTGTTAATCACTTGGTCGCTGGTTCGAATCCAGCATTCGGAGCCACTTTTTATTTACCCCTCGCTCACAAATAATTTTAAATACCCGTTCGTTTCGATCTATTATTGTTTATACCCAAAATACAAGTCGATCGTGAAACGCAGAAGATAGTTGGGCCGGTAATCGTATTGTTCATGATAAGACAAAATCGGTTCTATCTGATAAAACAGATACTCTTTGACTAATTGCTGACGCCATACTGCCCCAAGCGAATAATTATATACCCCTTCTTGCGGATGAAGCCCATTCTCATAGGTATCGGATAAATCTTTTGTACGGCCGTTGGCCGCAACGTAATAGCTGTAGCCGACACCGTTTTTCAGCATATTCATATAAGAGAGCTGGGTCAGGTAATCCATCCCTTTGATACGGTTATTGGTAGATCGTTGAAATAAAATCCGGATCAGCTCTTTATCGGAAAGTTTTCGGTCAAAATACAAATCCGTCCATTCATCAAATTCCGTTTCAACCGCATATTTGAAATTTTGATTTGCTTTGAATAACCATCTTCCCATTAGTATCGGATATTCCAAATGGGTTTTAACATAAGGGTTGTCTATTCCGGAAAGTCCGAGCGATGCATTCGAAAATAAACGTCCGTATAAAGGCAAATAGTATTTTATCCCTATCCCCTCATTCATAGCTGCATGACGTGCATTGGAGACAATCCCCCCCTCCTGAACGTCATCGCCGATAAAAATCTGCAGCTTTTCCTGAGTTTTCGGTAGTTTGATACGGGCACTAATTTTATTGTATAAAGCAGAATCTCCCCGTTTATCAAATATGTATCCCCCCTGCACTTTGACAAAACTTTTGTTTTTAATATCCAAATAGTTTTCATCTTTGAAAAAATCATCGAACCAAGCCGCCGCCTGATAGATTTTAAGATATTTTTCCTGCTTATCGATCTGTCCTGCGAATCGACTCTCCGTATCCAAAGAGCTATTCTGATCTTCTTCAAATCCGCCGGAGAACAGTTGATCCAAATTCGTCGAGAAAATGAGAACTTTACGCGACAAGTAGTCATGCACCTCATCGGTATCGTACGAGCTGTCTTTCTCTAAAGACGTTGCAGTGCTTATTCCACTCTGAGTACCTCTCTCATCCGCAAAGAGAGCCATTTGGGATACAAAGCATATCAAGACTAATTTCAGTACCATAGTTTTATATTCACTCCGCATAGATGATGAGATTAAAGATCGCTAAAATCAACGCTAACCTCATCGATGCTTGTCACAGGGAGCGATGATTTTGCATACTCCATATAAAGATTTGAATCGAAAAAGAACTTGACCATCTCACGATCCAAATCTCCGTCTTTTGCCATAAAATAGAGGATTTTCATCGCAACGGAAATCGGATTTGCTTTTTTATAAGGCCGATCGCTTGCCGTAAGCGCCTCAAAAATATCGGCAATCGCCAATATACGGGCTTCAAAGCTGATTTCATCCCCTTTTAATCCTTGCGGATATCCTTTACCGTTGATCTTCTCATGATGATTTCCGGATATTTGCGGTATCTCTTTGTATTTTTTCGGAAAAGGGAGCTTGTTAAGAATGTCAACACTAATTTTTGCATGAAGATTGATAATGTCGCGTTCTTCATTGGTAAGGGTTCCTTTTTGAACACTGAGGTTATACGCTTCCTCTTCCTCCAAAATTGCATAGTTTACACCTTCTATAACCCACGACTCTTTGGCAATGGACTGAATCTTCTGTACCGTCTCGTTGCTGGTAAATTCTTCACCTTTATTACTGTTTTTAATGATTTCAAAATAGCTATCAAGGATTGCAAATTTCTCTTCCATTGTTTTTTCCAACTGATTGCATCTTCCCTTGTCATCGTCTCCGAACAAGGCAATTTTTTCTTTTAAAAATTCAATCTGCAACGCTTGTTTGATAATCGTAATACGTTTTTCAACAAGGGAAATCCGATCAAAAATCATCTCCAGTTTGGTTGCTTTGTCTACAACGTATTCCGGCGTGGCAAGTTTTCCGATATCATGCATCAATGCCGCAAAATTGATCTGCTTTATCTCTTCGGGGGTAAAGGACTTATCGTGATAAACCGTTTTATCCCGATCGATCGCCTCGGCTAACATAACGCTGAGTTTGACCATTCTACGAATATGGCCTGCCGTGTAGGGCGATTTTTTGCTGATCGCGAAAATAATACTTTTCAAAAATGCTTCCAAAAGGTTTTCCAAACCTTGAATCAGCGTTTTATTGGTAATCGCTATCGCTGCTTGCGAGGCGAATGAAAGGGTAATTTCAGCATCTTCACCGTCAAAAACCGCCGTCTCCTGCGTCTGATAATCTCGTTTATTGAGCAGCTGCAATACTCCGATAATTTGTTGTTCATGGTCTTTTAAAGGGATAACCAACATTGATTTTGAACGGTAACCCGTCCCTGCGTCAAATTTTTTGGTCCCCTCAAATGAAAAGCCCTCCGCTTCATAAACATCGGGAATATTGATAATTTGTGCCGTAAGCGCACACATGACGGCGACCATCTTCATATTTAAAGAACCGTTTTCCAGATACATGGGAAGAGGATCCCACGTCATCTCTCCGGCAGTTCCCCCCATTTTGATCCCCAACGAATCGTTCTGAACTACTTTGAACCGTAAATGGTGATCGTCGACCAGATACAATGTTCCTCCGTCAGCATTGGTGAGCGCCTTGGCTTCGGTCACAATCATCTCTAAGAGGGTATCCAATTCCTCTTCACTCGATAATGCAGTGCCGATTTTAAGCAATTTGTGAATCCGCTCATCCTGAGTATGACCGGGAAGTGCCAGTTTTTTTAATTCGCCGGTTGCAAGGTCGATTGCTTCGCCGTCTTGCAGTATCTTCTCTTCCGATATACCGATATTTTCAAGCTCCGACAACGTTTCTACATAGTAAAACGGTTTAATGTGATTAATATAAAGATTCACCTCTTGACGCTCTAATAGCTGTAACTCCTCTTGTAAAACACGAGGGGTCATATGCTTGCTCTCTTCCGCTATTTTGCTAAGACGGTTTGGAAATGAAACATCTAGGATTGCCGATTTTATACTCTTATTTGTATTGATAAGTTCCCATAATGCCTTATTTTTATAGGTATCTCCGGAAAAAAGAACAGCGCTGCCCGATTGTTCAATAATATAGCCGCAACACGCAACGGCATGATTTGAGGGGATGGGAGTAAGGACGATATCGTCCTCCATCATGTAGCGTTGATTATAATTAATCTCAACATATTCTAAAGATGGCTGATGGGTTCCGACAAGATTTATTTTCGTAAAATCGGGCCAAATCGTATCGTTAAAAAAATGTTCTTTGAGCGATGCTATGGTTTCGGGAAGCCCATAAAGAGTTAACGGTTTGTTTCTGTGAACCAATACGTTGTCCAGCAAAAACGCGCTGTCTATAATGTGGTCAAGATGCGAATGGGTGAAAAAGATAGCATTGATTTTTACCACCGCATCCGCACCCAGAGAATGCATGATATTGCCTGCGTCAATCAGTGTATGGTCATTGACCTGAATGCATGTCGTAAACCCCTCATCCGATCGGCTTCCATTGGTTCCGAGGATTTTTATTAAACTCATACTTATCCTTTGGTGGTGTGAACAAAAACGCCGTTAAACGATTCGGGCGGATTTTGGATGTAATGTTCGCACCGATCAATATAGATCTTATAAATCGATCGGTTGGTTTTATTCTCCCAACTCTCTACTTCTTTAAATAGTGCAAGTGCTTCCGCAAATAATCCTGTTTTATACAATTCGATAGCTTCATGATACCGTTTCAATTCTTGATCCAACTCCTCTTTACTCACCGGATAAAGAGTATGTTTCATACGACGATCAAAATCGTGAATCTGCCAAATCTCTACCGGCTCGCTTTTTCCTTTGACGGTTACCAAATCCAAAAAGCGGAAAATGTACTCCCCTTTGAGCGCTTGCTTCGTAAATCCCGAGATATTGAGCCTGGAGTTATAATATTTGCATAACGATTCCAAGCGTGAACCCAAATTGATCGTGTCTCCGATGACCGTATAATCGCTTCTTCCCCGTGTACCCATCTCTCCGACAATCGCAGTACCGGTATTTACCCCGATCCCTATATCCACAATGGGAAGACCTTTTTTATCAGACATCTCCGCTACTTTGGCAAAATCGGGATTTTTTTTCAAAGCACTGTTGAGCTTGTCCAATCCGTGCAACTGTTCCAATGCCGCGCCAACCGCTTTATCCGCATGATTCTCGATCGCCAGCGGCGCATTCCAATACGCCATAATCGCATCTCCGATGAACTTATCGACGGTTCCGCCGCTTTTAATGATTATCTCGGTCATAGGTTCCATATAAGCGTTCATAAAACGGATCAGCCCTTTCGGGTTTCCCAATACTTCGGATATATTGGTAAAATTTCGCATATCGGAGAAGAAAATAGTTATCTCCCTCTCTGTTCCCGCCAATATGTCTTCCGTCGTCGACGAGAGAATATCATTCATAACCGCAGGGCTCACTTTTCGGGCAAACTTGCCTTTGATCATCTCTTTTTGCTTGTTCTCTAAAAAATAATTAATGACCTGTCCGGCAAGGAAAAGTGCAATCATCGCCAACAGAGGAATAAGGGTATTCAGTACGATCCCCTCTCTCATCATCAAATAATAGTGCCCTCCGATTATTCCCGCATTCAATGCAATAAATGCGGCAAACGAGGCCATGGCGCCGGGTAACAGCAAAATTGCGAAAATCAAAAACGGCACCACCAGAATCGTAACGATATCGACGCCGACAGCCCAGATCGGCTGGGCGATAAACGTTTGATTGATAATATTGTCCATCACATTCGCATGGACTTCAACCCCGGGATAGGCACTGTCAAACGGCGTACTTCTCAGATCCAGCAGCCCTGCGGCCGACGTTCCCAGCAGTACTATTTTCCCCTCTATCAAAGAGGGGTCGATCTTTTTGTTATAAACGTCGGCGGCAGAGATATAACGGTAACTTTTTGCGCTTCCCCGGTAGTTCACCATCATCCGAGCGTAAAAATCGGTCGGTATCACACGATCGCCTACCATAATTCTATTCACCCCGCGGTCATCGTATTCCAGAGTTATTTTACGCTCGTTCAGCATAATGCGGATCATTTCAAGGCTCAGCGACGGATAGATAATTCCGCCGTATTCCATCACTAACGGGACACTGCGGACCACACCGTCCTTATCGGGGAGAGTATTAAAATAGCCGCTGGAATAGGCATTATCCTGAATCAGAGGAATATTGAGAACCGCTCGGTAAGGCTTAATCAAAAAAGAGCTTGCAGGTTTGTTTTTTTCGATGATAACCGCGTTCGTTGTCGGAGTATTTTCAGGTGCGACTCCATCATTGCTAAGCGCAAAAACATACCCGACAATCGCAGGGGTCTGTGCGATGGTTTCCCCCAGCATCCTGTCATAATCGGCAACATTGGTATCGGCGATTCCCAATTTTCGAAATACCGCTTTGGGAGAGCTGTTATCGGGTTCGGCAAATACAACATCAATTCCTATGATAGCAGCCCCGTACCCTTTCAGATTTTCCAGAAGATGTGCTACTTTATCACGGCTCCACGGCCATTGCCCGAGTTCTTTGAGACTTTTCTCATCGATATCGACAATAACGATATTTTGATCTCCTTGTATCTCCCCTCTCAATAGAAACATAGCGTCATTTATTTTATGTTCAAACGGCATAAATACAGACGGATATTTGAGGTAACCCACCAAAGCAACCGCAGCAATTCCTAAAGTCATCCAAAGATGAAAAAGGATTTTTTTCATTTTAGAAACTTAATACGGCACTTAGCTGCGCAGTTATTTTGTCATACGTATACGGTGCCTGATTTGAATGATTTTGGATATATCCCACTATGGCATTGACCGACAAATCATTTTGAAGCTGCTTGCTCAACCTCACCTCATAATTCTCCCGAGTATCATGACGGCGATTTTCGAAAAGGATGTCTTTATCCTCATAAGAGGTGGAACTGTACGTATACGCCAATGACGTTCGGATCTGATTTGAAAACGCTTTAAAAATTTCCGCACCATAGCTGTATCCCCGGCTCGATACGTCGCTCCGGTCGCTGAAAAGTTCATTGTTTATCGTATAGGAACCGTTTACAGAGACGACGATCGGGTCTTCCCCGAAAGCTTTTTTGTACGAGGTATAAATACTGTGGCTGGAAACGTCAAGACCTTTATCGTCATCATAATATCCCCGTTTATACGTATACCCCCCTTCGATCTGAGAGATCGTATCGATCGTATACGTTCCATTCACCGCGGAAGAGAGATTGTAGGTATATCCTTTGTTATCGATATAGACACGGTCATAGGTCAGAGGGAGCCGAAGCCGGTAGCCCGAAACGGACCATGTGGGGCTCAGGCTGTATGAAAAAAGCGAAAGGTTATTTTTACTCTCTTTAAAATTGCTTTTCGCATACCCTACGAGACTGTTATCTACGCTCCATCCGCCGCGATCACCGAAATCATAACCGTAATTGAGCACCGTCATAGCAAAAACGCTCGTGTCGCTTATTTTTTCGTTTCCGTTGATCCATAGGTTAAATGAAGGGATAAGGAATTCTTTGTTCCCGATATCATTGTTGGCGTTGGAATCATATCCTCCCCCAAAAAACAATACGCCGTTAAAAGTGCTTCGGCTGAGACGTTTGTCCAGATTGGATTTGAACGTCAAAACGGTCTCCCTGACGTTTGAGGGTAACTGCCCGCTGAGTACCGTATCGAGTTCTGTATTAGCCAGTTCGTACTGCCCTATTTCGCTGTAGAGGCGGGCCAGTTCCAATCGGCTTCGGTTATGGTTAGGATTGATGATTAAAACCCGGTCAAATGCGGCTATCGCTTCATCATAGAGCTTTAACTCCAGAGCGCAGCGCCCCATCAGAAAGTTGATCTCGGGATTTTCGGGAGCTTGGTCGTTTAATGCTTCCAAAAGAGGATAAGCTTCCTGATACGATTGGGCGGCATATGCCGCATTTGCTTTTTGATAAAGTTCCTGCATTGTAAGCGTATCATTACCGTATGTAGCGGCCGTGCATAAAAGTACTACTGCAATAAGGGAAAGTTTCATTATCGTGTTCCTTTAAATACGCCTATTGCTCCTTGAGTGCCGGCGGTAGCACTAAAAGAACCACCGACCGATTCGGCATTAGGACCATAAAACTGTCCACTCACTATACTGGCACTGCCAGACTGGAGAGTCCCTCCCCATGAAACAGAATCGGTATTCGACAGAGAAAAACCTGTCGAGCCCACGGAACCGGATGGTGAAATTTTCCATATCTGCGGTGTCGGTTCAGTAGTTTTAAACTGTATATAACTTGTATTTTTCAAAGAACCCGCTCCTCCTCCGAAATCAAAATCCAGTTTGACAGCATTGTCAGTTGTTGTCGTATCAATAGCGTAATGCCCCGTTCCAGTATTCACATCCCCTATCACGTGTCCATTATACGTATATGATGTTGTCGTTCCTGATGCTATTAACGAGGCTATATGGCCTGATGCATTATTCTCTTGCCCACCTACCCACGTACTTGGAAGAACTGTAAGTGTCGAGGCACTGACATTATCGATATATCCCCAGTATCCCCATGAAACGTAATCATTAGTTGCAGGGGGATAGGTGTCAAGTGCAACAAAGTAACCTTTCCCGCTTGCGGTTCCAAAAGTAGCGAAATAGTCATCGTTGATATAGGCACTTTTAGTCCCTGCCCCGTCTTGAAACGTCACCGTTCCTAAATTATGAGCCGTTAGATCGATACTGCTTGTCCCCAATATCCCTGTATCACGGTTTATGGCAAATACCAAATTGGATGATGCCGCCGAATAGACCGTCCAGTCGCTTTTAACCGCATTGGCATACCCGCTGAACGCTAAATTACCCGTCAGATCCGATGTAGTGAGGGCTACATCTCGATAAAAGCCACCCCCCCCTATGTTGTACGATGTTCCCGCACCGTCTGTCACGAGGCTGGAACCGCCGAGTCCCTGTGCTTTATCCCCGTATATATACCCCGATACCGCTGTTCCTATTTCTAAGTTGGTAAAGTCATAATAGCCTGACATATCTTCACCCGTAAATTTAGCGTTTTCCGGCGTATTCGTATCGGCAGCGATACGGCCGACACCAATTGAAAAATGGCTGCTGGACTTATCCATACTAATGCCCAAAAGGTGTCTGTTACCGTAATTTACCGTAATAACATCTGTACTATCTACCGGGGAACGGTAGGTTGCGACTTCTCTATTCGGAAAAAGGGTGGCAAGGGCGCTATATGGGGTAATCATACCGAACCATTCACTGTAATCGAAAATCTTCCCATACGTGGCGACAGTATTGGGATATGTGCTGTAATAAAGGACAAAAAACTGCTGCATATTATCAGTATAGAGTTTCGGCAATACTGAACTTGCTATCGATACGCTTCCATCCGGCGAGGTAAATGTCATCGCCGGTACTATTGTCCCCAAATCCGAATATCCGCTGTACGTTGTCCCTGCTTCGGTATTTGGAAGCGATACACTCCAATCCACCGTTTTAAATTCATACGGAGGGGAAACAGCAATATTTCCCACATCGTAAAAATAGAGCGAATTCCCGCCGCTTTGGGTAGAAAGGGTATTTTGTACGAGGGTATAACTGCCTGAGCCTAAGCCGTAAAAATATCCGATATTATCAAAGCTATGGATCATCTTACCGCTCAGCGTTACATTTCGGCTTGCATTGTAAATCGTCGGAGGGACATAGTCGGAGACACAGTTAGGATAGACCCCTGTCGTTCCGCTTGGGCAGGTTAACGCCACACAATCGGGATAGGTCCCTGTCGTTCCGCTTGGGCAGGTTAACGCCACACAATCGGGATAGGTCCCTGTCGTACCGCTCGGACAGGTCAACGCCACACAATCGGGATAGGTCCCTGTCGTTCCGCTTGGGCAGGTCAATGCCACACAATCGGGATAGGTTCCCGTCGTACCGCTCGGACAGGTCAACGCCACACAATCGGGATAGGTCCCTGTCGTTCCGCTTGGGCAGGTTAACGCCACACAATCGGGATAGGTCCCTGTCGTTCCGCTCGGACAGGTCAACGCCACACAATCGGGATAGGTCCCTGTCGTTCCGCTTGGGCAGGTTAACGCCACACAATCGGGATAGGTCCCTGTCGTACCGCTCGGACATTCTTGCGCCAAAACTTCCTGGCTTACGGTCTCTTGCTGGAGTGTTTGAAAACTGGTGTCAAGCGCGGTTAAGGCCGCCGCCGGAATGAGAGGCATTAACGGTGGAGCAAAACCTCCACCTGAAGTGCCTGTGCCTGTTCCCGTAGTTCCGCCCGATGTACCGATTCCACTGCTCTCAGTCAGCCCACCCAATGGTGCCGTAGCTCCGCCTAATGAACCACCGTCTCCTGATGAACCAGAACCTGAACCGTTTCCTGATGAACCGCCTGATGGAGAACCTCCATCAGGATTCTCCGGCGGCGGAGTTCCATTAAGTCCCAACTCGATCAAATCAGCCGACTGAACATCTCGAGGAGGATTCGGAGGGGCACTATGAGGCAAAACAATCAAACGACCCATCGGTAGAATGAATTCCCGTCCCGTTATGTGCGATCGGACGCTGATTGATCCTTTTTCACACATAATCTTGTCTTCATTCCGACCGATTTTTCCGCGGATAATCGTTCCACGGATACCGATCGTCGCCGTCTTCGTTTCAAGCGTAAAATTTTCAGGAGCCGTTTTACCGATTTTTCCCGTAATCGCTTTAAACGTCCCCTGATTAAAACTGAATTTCGCTTTTGGTTTTACGGCTTCATTGACGTACTCTTCAACTTTGAAAACCGCTTTACTTCCTAAGGTGATAACCGTTTTATCGTCAAATATGAGCTGCACATGACCGTTAATTCCCGTGGAGAGGGTATCTCTCTCTTCCAGTTTCATGCCGGTCTGCAACGGTGATACACGCCCACTCCGTTCTAGAGAGCCTTCCCCCTTAAGCAACGATACTTTTCCGACCGATCCATAAAGTGAAAAGGAAAATAGGAGTAAAAAAAGAAAAATATGGGTAAAAAAAGACATAAAAGCCCCTTCACAGCATAATTATCTATGATAGGGGAAATACACTTAAATTTAATTGATAGTTTATAGCAGAAAGGTGTACTTAATTACCGGAAGGAATCACATCGGCTAGGGTTTACGCCCGTCCGTATTCATCCTGATAACGGACGATATCATCTTCTTCCAGATAGGTTCCCGATTGTACCTCGATCACTTCAAGAGGGATTTTTCCTGGATTTTGAAGCGAATGTTTCATCCCCAAAGGGATGTGAATCGATTGATTTTCACTTAAAATATGGTTTTCATCTCCTAAGAGGACGCTGGCTGTCCCTTGGACGATAATCCAATGTTCAGCGCGGTGATAATGCATTTGGAAAGAGAGTTTTTCACCCGGATTGACAACGATCCTCTTCACCTGAAAACGATCTGCTTTGTCCAAAGTGGTATAAAATCCCCATGGCCGGTGTACCTCTTGATGTTTATCCACAATGTTAGGATCACACACTCTCAACGCGCTTACCAAATCTTTTACCTGCTGCGACTGAGATTTGTCGGCGACAAGAACCGCATCGTCCGTAGCGACTACAATCAGCCCTTCAACACCGGAAACCGCAACACGTTTTGAGGTACTTCGGATATACGAGTTATGCGTATCGAGCGCCACAACATTCCCGATCAGTACATTGCCAGACTCATCTCTCGGTGATATATTCCACAGTGCATCCCATGACCCTACGTCACTCCACATCCCGCTATAAGGGACCATAGAAACATTTTTTGAGTGCTCCATTATCGCATAATCAATCGATTCCGCAGGGATAAGCTCAAATTTTTGGGCATCAAATCGGATAAAATCAAGATCCTGCTGCTCGGACAATACGGCAGATTCACACGCTTTATAAATATCCAAGCGGTATTGTTTCAGCTCGTTTAGAATAACCGAGGCTTTAAACATGAACATACCGCTGTTCCAATAATGCCCCCCCTGCTCCAACATCTGTATCGCGACTTCTTTGCGGGGTTTTTCGATAAATGCGCCGACTTTATACCCGTGAATACCGATTGCATCGGCGGTACGGATATATCCGTACCCCGTTTCGGGAGAACTCGGCGTCACCCCGAACGTCACGAGAAGATCATCATCGCTCAAACGCTTCGCCGATTTAATCGCTTCCATAAACGGCTCAACCGTTTCAATCGCATGATCCGACGAAAGAACCAGCATATGGGCATCCGGATAGCGTTTGACGATATCCAACGATGCCAGCGCAATTGCAGGGGCCGTATTTTTTCCGAACGGTTCTAATAATATCCGCCCTTTTATCCCGCATTGGCGCATCTGCTCGGCAACAATGAAGCGATGTTCTTCATTCGCCACAACAACCACATCACTTAACCCTTCGACACCCTTGAGCCGTTCCAGGGTTTGTTGAAACATCGTCTCTTTTCCGTAAAGGCTTAGAAATTGTTTCGGATAGGCTTTACGTGAAAGGGGCCATAAGCGGGTGCCTGAACCTCCTGATAAAATAACAGCAACGACCGGAACCATTATTGTTCTCCTTTAGAAATTGCCATGTTTTCCAAAAATGCGATATTTTCGCTGTTGAGTTCGCCCGTCACGTCCAATATGCTTAAATAATTGTTGACCAATTCATATCCCGCATCAATAGTATCCCGTTTAACTTCGTACAATTTTGCTTTGGCTTCCAGCACATCCAGCAAACTTTTCAGTCCTGCTTTGTTTGCTTGTTCCATCGAATCCAAATAGAGCTTAGCCGATTTTTCGGATTCTTTCATCACTTGAAGGGTTTCAACATTGAGCTGGCTTTCAGCCCATAGCTCTTCAAAGCGCTGTTTGGTATCCAAACGATTGTATTCTACATCGTTTTGCGCCGCTTCGAGCAACATTTTCCCCTCGCGGACGCGTGATTGAGTGTATCCGCCCTCAAAAATCGGTATCGACATCTGAACGATAGCCTGATTATCATATTTATGGGCAACGCTATCTTGCGTATAGGTCTCTTTTCTCGCAAGACTTAAATCAACTTTCGGATAATGCTGATATTTTCGAACGGCTACTTCATGCGTTGCCGACTCTTCAGAGGCCATTGAAGCCTGTAACGTCGGATTGTTTCCGAGTTTGCTTTCCCATTCCATACCGTCACGGAATAATTTGCCTGGATCAACCATCGAAAAATCAAAATCCGGCAAATCGCCTACCGGCTCTTTAATATAATGTTCAAGCCGAAGTGCCGCCACTTTCGAACGTTTTTGTTCGGCAAGCAACTCTGATAATGCTTTGTCACTATGCACTTTAGCTTCAAGCAGGTCAATACGGTTGGTCAAGCCGAATTTTAGTTTCTCTTCCTGTTCTTTATATTTGGCGAGATAATACTCACTTTGAGACGTGAGCATCTCGACATTACGTTTTGTTCTTAAGAGATTGAAATAGGCTTTAGCCACATCCAGCCCGAGTTTTTGCGCCTCGGATTGAAACTCATAAGTAGCGGCTTTTTGACGTGATTTCGACGAATCAATGCCCCGCCATAATTCAGGATGAAAAATAGGCTGTGATGCTGAAAGCGAATAGCTTTTATAATTTTCGTTTACCGGTGATCGGAGATAATCGGCATCGTATCCGTAACTCCCCCAAGAAAGAGATCCTTGAACCTGCGGATACAGTTTAGCTTTGCTTTGCGTAACCGTCTCTTTAGTCGCTTCCATTCTAAGCGATAAAGAGCGCAAATGGGGTTCATTTTTAAGTGCTAAGTCATATGCATTGCTTAACGTCAGAGGCTGTGCACCCAAAGCAAGAAATCCGCACGCTATTATGGACATTACACCGTAGCCTAATTTCATTCTTCATCCTTCATTAGTTTCTCGATATGTTGTGAAAATTCTTCCCGAAAACGGCTTTGCGAAAACTTCATCGCCCACTCCCGGCAATTTTCGGGATCAAATTTATCTGCATTGGATTCAAAAATCCCTATCGCCTCCGCCAAAGATTCTACATCCTGATAAGGTACGAATACCCCTGTCGGATCGGTTTTATCCAGCCCTCTCACCGTCTCCGCCGCTCCGCCGCAGCCATACGCAATTACCGGGGTTCCGCATGCTTGTGCTTCCAGCGGGGCGATGCCAAAGTCTTCTTTAGGCATAAAAATAAATGCTTTTGCAAAAGAGAGCTTTTGCAGCATTTCATTTCGTCCAAGATATCCTTCTAATTTTACATTAGCCGGAAGGTTTTTAGAGAGTTCATTGTACATAGGCCCATCACCGATTACAATGAGCTTCTTGTCCGGCATAGTGCGAAACGCTTCGACGATCAAATCGATCCGCTTATAGGGGACCAGACGCGAGACAGTGATGTAATAGTCCCCTTTTTCTTTTGAAAAAGGAGAACCCTCGACATCGACAGGCGGGTAGATAACACTCGCTTCTCTACCCCATGATTTTCGGATCCGTTTACGGATAAAATGTGAAATTGCGATTATTGAGTCGGGACGGAGCGAAGAAGCTGCATCCCACAATCGAAAACGGAAGAACCAATGCCGGAGAAAAAAACGTTTTAAGCCGCTACCCAATACGCCGATGCGGTCATGCTCGTAGGTCAAATCCCACGCATAGCGCATCGGAGAATAAATGTACGCCAAATGCTTTTGGTCCGGATGGACGATCACCCCTTTGGCAACCGCATGAGAGTCAGAAATGATCAAGTCATATTTTTCCAAATCAAACTGTTCGATCAAAAACGGCATCATCCATATCATTTGACGGTACCGCTTTGCAAGAAAAGGAAATGACTGTAACGGGGATGTAAATATACGATGTCCCTTAAGCCATTGGCGCTCGTTTTCGGGAAGTATATCGACCATCGTATAGATGTCGGCTCCGGGATAGAGCTTTAAGAGCTGTTGCAGCGTATATTCAGCTCCGCCCATAGCCGTAAGCCAATCATGAACAATGGCAACCCGAAGGTTACTGCTCATTAAATGCCCTATCAGCCATATACTTAAACGGATGGATCAGATAATCCATGAACGTTCTGCTGGCAACTACGATCATCGCATCAACAGGATTACCCGGCTGTATCGCCAAATGATTACGCATAAGCTCTTTTTGGCCTTCTGCAGTAACACGGATTTTGGCCGGATAATAGAGGCTCTTCGTCGCTTCATCCGTTACAGCATCGGGGGCGATCTGGACTAACTCACCCATTACGACATTAAGTGATTTGACATGCGAAAATCCCGGAAATTTAATCTCAGCTTTGAGTCCTTCATGTACATTAACAATATCGGTCGCCGCAATTTTCACATCGATTATCAGAGGTTCCCCCTCAGGGACGATCTCCATTACCGCCTTGCCGGGAGGGATAATTCCCCCAATTGTATGCATTTGGAGATTAGTCACGATACCTGCCACCGGAGCAGTCATTTTTGTCCGGTTCGATACATCCTGAAGCGCGAAAATACGGGCACGGTTATCCGATAATTTAGCCTGGACGTCACCCAATTCAGAAACAACTTCTTGCATAAATTTTTGTCTTTGGGCGATGATCTGCGCTTTTACTTCGCTGATTTGCGCTTTTGCACGCCCGATGTCAGCTTTTGCATTGGCGATATCCCCATCTGTACGCACTTTTTCGCGTTTAATATCCCGCAGTCTCATTTTATCGATCAGCTGCTGCTGATAGAGTACTTCCCACTCTTTGATCTCATCATTATACGAACGGGAAAGGGATGTTTTGCTTGCAACGATCGCTTCTAAGCCTTCTACTTGATTACGGAGCTGTTCAATCCGCTCATTCAAAACCTGCTTTTCATCGATAAGCTGCTGCGCTCTGGCATGAAACTCTCTGCGTTGTGCTTCCATTATCAGCAAGCGTGAAGCCGGATTTTGCATTTTGTCCAGATCCGGGTCGAATACAATAGAACTTTTACCGTCACGTTCGGCAATCAAACGTGATTCTAAACCCAAATTTTCATAATACTGTGCCAAAACAATCTGAAGTTGAGCATCTGCTTGCGTATTATCAAGCTCTATCAATTCCTGCCCTGCTTTTACACTGTCACCGTCTTTAACTAAAATCGATTTTACAATCCCGCCTTCCAGATGTTGGATCATACGGTTACTAGATGCTACGCTTACCTTTCCTGAAGCTGCTACGGCACTGCTCAAAGGGGCAAACGCACCCCATACTCCGAATACTCCTACTAAAAGTGCAAGAACTATTAAGCCGAGACGTCTGTAATTACGGTCTTCCGTTTGGGGGGAAGGGGGAGTTTCCGGGGAAACGAGTTGAGCATTTTCTGTTTGGCTCACGATTGTGCTCCTTGTTGTTCTTGGATAGGCTGCGGTTTTGGAGCAAGCGCTGCTAAAACCTCGTCACGCGAACCAAACAGCTGCAGCTGTCCTTCACGCATAAAGGCGATCTTATCGGTAATCCCCAAAATAGAAGGACGATGGGTAATCAGGACAACGGTCGTGAGCCGCTTTTTGAGCTCTAGAATTACCTCTACGAGGGCGCGTTCTCCTACATCGTCAAGATTGGAGTTCGGCTCATCCAAAACAACGATTTTCGGATAGCAGTAGATCGCCCGCGCCAATCCGATACGCTGGCGCTGACCTCCTGAGAGAGCGATACCGCCCGGCCCTATCGGTGTATCGTATCCTTTAGGCAATTTCAAAATCATCTCGTGTACGCCTGCCACCTGAGCCGCTTCCACGACCATCTCCGGTTTCGGATCCTCATAACGGGCGATATTTTCACTGATCGTACCGTCAAAAAGCTCTACATCCTGCGGCAAATATCCGATATGGCTTCCCAAATCGCCGCGGTCGTAATGGGAAAGCTCCGCATTGTCAATACGCACTTTTCCGTTAATACACGGCCATACACCGAGCATCGCACGGGCCAATGACGATTTCCCCGCAGCACTCGGCCCGATCACACCGACCGTTTCTCCCGCTTTGATCGACATACTTACACCACGAAGCGATGGAACTTGTGATCCAGGAGGAACGACAACAATCCCTTCCAAGTCAATGAATCCCTTCGGTGCCGGAAGCGGTGTAGGACGGGTTGGTTCCGGAAATTCGGCCAACAGCTCGCCGAGGCGTTTGTAAGCGATCCGCGCGGACGTAAACTGTTTCCAGGTACTCGTCATCAAATCGATAGGAGCCAATGCACGTCCCATAATAATAGATCCTGCAATCATCATCCCCGGAGTCAATTCACCGACAATTGCCAAATAACCGCCCAATCCCAAAACCAACGATTGCATCAGCATACGAATAATTTTACTCAGATTCGACCACAAGCCCGCTTCGTCACTCGCATTGGACTGCTCGTTCAAAAACGAGATGTAGCGGCTGTACCAGCGGCGACGTACATTCGCATGCATCCCCATCGCTTCAATAATCTCAGAGTTACGTAAACTTGCCTGCACAAAGCTTTGCGATGACTGATAATAGCGATTCGATGCTTCCAATCCAGCTTTCGTCCGTTTCTCATTAATCAATGTCAGTGACAGCGCAACGATTACGGCAAAAACAGCGAACCACCCGAAATAAGGATGAAACAAAAACATAATGGCGATATAGATCGGCATCCAAGGGGTATCAAAAAATGCAAATAACGGAGTACCGGTCAAGAATTGGCGTATTTGGGTCAAATCGCCTAACGGCTGCGCCGTCGCTTTGCCGGGATAGCGGTTTGCCAAAGCGAACATCGCATCGAAAAGACGGGTACTCATCTGTGAATCAATTTTATTTCCCACCCGAATCAAGATACGCGAACGGACAAACTCCAGCGTCCCCATCACCGCAAACATCGCTACCACGATCAGGGTCAGCATCAGCAATGTCTCTTGCGAACGGCTCGCCAATACCCGATCATACAACTGAAGCATATACAAAGACGGCACCAACATAAGAAGATTAATAAATAAGCTTACGAAACCGGCAAAATAAAAAGATTTTTTTAGAAGTAAAACCGTCTTTTTTAATTCATTTTCATTGTTTTTTTTGGAGATGTTAGACATATGTCGACGCTACCTTTGGTGTATAAAATAAGCAAATCACTATTATTTGTATACTATCAATCAAAAAATAATTTGAAATTGTAGCAAACTTTGTATTTACTTTCCTGTCAAACTGTTGTTTTTTTAAAAGGGGAAAAAGTAGTAAAAAGTAAAGAAAGTGCTAAATAATGGGATAACCCCATTATTTAGACGCTCTTTTTTTAGGCAAGAGTGAAGTCAGCGCCTGCGAATACGCATTACGCGCCGTTTGCATAATCGCCAGTTGTACATTCAAATCAGCAATTTTTTGATCTACAACCTGAATCGATCCGATTTGAGCTTTTGCTTCATCAGATAAATCCGCTAACTTGTATTCTTTTTTGTCGATGGTAATAGTTGACATATTTCTCCCATAATCTATACATAAAGTTTAAAACTTTGGCGAAATTGTAGCCAAAAAAATTAAAAGAAACTTTTTTTCAATCGAATCATACTCTATAGTGATTATTTTATAGCCTTTCCAAAAAATTAAAAATGTGCGTCGAACGTACCGGTTTGATTTCCGACCAAATCGATTGTAAAATTATAGGACGGGTCTGTATTCTGCGGCGTAACATAAAGTCTAAATACCTCTGTGTTTACCATGTGTAAAACATCCCCACTCGATGCCATCGTTGCGTCAAAACTTCCGTTTGTATTTTTCGTCACTGTTACACGCACCGTTCCGTTTTCACTAATCGAAATTACATTCGGCTGAGACGAATCGATCTGAACTGCCGATGATCCGGTAACCAGATTCACCGATGCAAAATCGCTTCCGCCGTTCCCCCAGTCACCGCCGTCTGAACCGCCGTCAAACGTATCGTTGCCGCCATGCCACATGAATGCATCGTTACTGTTAGTCCCTGTAACACTCTGGTCCGATCCGCTGCCGTGTATGTTAATAATAAATGCGGATGCTGCTCTTTCCCCCAGCATTGCCGTTACATCCACAGTCGACCCGAACGCACTTACCTCATAATCGACCCCTCCGCTTTGTGTGACACCCTCACCGGCATAGTAGCTGCCCCCATTAACCAACGTTATCCCCGGCAGAGCGCTCTGCATCTCCCCTATCGTGATATCTTTCAACAAATAAAACGGTTCGTAAATGGAATTTCCGTCACTCTCCCACACCGCATTACCGTTTACATCGCTGTATAGGGCCATACTGATCGGCATATTGTCATTAAATATATCACCTAACGTATAAATCGTTTTTGTAAAAGAACCGTCCGCATTTAGTGTTATTCCGTCCATCGTGTTAAAACTGTTTTCTAAACTGTACAACTGTATTTTTGCATCTGAGGGAACTGCAGCAGCCGCACCGCTCGGATCGCTAAAACTGACATTTCCGCTCAAAACCTCTTTGACCAGCCCTTCAGCAAGTAACTCAGCCTCGCTGCGGGGGCTCAGAATCGCAGAATACGAAACAACCAGCTCGTTATACTGATCGACTACGGTGCCGAGTGTCGTGTCGCGCTCGACTCCCGCATCATTGTATACGGTCTGACCGCCGCTTTGGGTAACATAGGTCAACGTGTCGGTAGAGGTATGATCACCGGCTGTCGTCATAAGAATCAGTTTGCCGTTTTGTATCGTCCACGTCTGAGTGTATTCAAACGGCTCTTCGCTCGTCCATCCCGACGCTCCGAAACTTGCGTAAGATACCGTATGGGTTACTGTCCCATCGGCATTATAAATCATCTTGTGCATCGAATCCAGCCCATCCGCAAATGTCGAATCGCTGTAATCGGTGTTATACAGATAGGAAGTCGTACCTGCAACCGCTTCATAGGTCAAGGTACCCGTAGTCGATGTCACAGACGAAATGAGCTGCAAAGCCAAAGTAACGGTAGCTGCATCGGCACCAACAGCATCCATTACCGTACTGGCGAGGTTAACATCGTTTAGATCGTGGTTTGCGAAATCGAGTCCGACCGTCTGTTTGTTGGTCAAAATAGTCGCATCCTGCCCCAGCGCCGTATTAAGTGCTCCGTCGATAAAAGCGAGTATGGCCGTATCTCTCGATACCCTGCCCGCATCCAGTTCTCCAACCCAGTATGCCAATCCCGCAGCCTCCGGATCTCTGTTAAAAAGGTTATTGTATATGGAGGTCACAAAATCGGTATTGCTCGTACCCGAGGGATACCTAGTCTGCGTTTCCGGCTGATCGAAAAAGCTCTGCGCAATCCCTTCCCGACTCAATCCCGAGTCATACACCCAGTAGCTTAGGCCCGCAGCGTCAGGTGCCCGGTTAAAAGTTGCAACATAAAGTTTTGCGATGTCATTATACGAAGGCATTTTTTCCACCTCTCTTCATTAGTTTTAAATTAATTATATAACGGCTATCCAAAAAGTCAAGAGCGATTTTTCACCGAATAATTTTATTAATAGCTGTTCTAGAAAGCCCTAAAAAATCTGCAATATCGGCTTGAGTATATCCGTACCGGTAACAGGCTCGGATTTTTTCATTGCGTTCTCCTTTTTGATCAAAAAAAGTAGATATAGGCTTATGAAGATATTTTTTATCGGTTGTATCTTTATTTATACGATGCATTTTATAAATTGATTTCAGTATCTCGTTTTGTAAAGGTGTGTCAATAAATTCACTATATTCACTATCTTGCATCGTATGTATCTTTGACTGATCGATTATATAACTAAACGTATGACTGGATTGTGAAACGATCTGATATGAGTGATAAGGATATTCGTTGATATTTTTGACTATCCCTGCAGCGATCGGATTACGTTCAATGTATTTGGCAACCGTCCAAAACTGTGTTTCATCATGAATCGGAAACGATTTGAAGCGTCCCTGCCATAAATGACCAGTTCGTTGATATGTTTGGTTGAAATATTTGGAATAATTTACATTTAAATATTTAAGTGCATCAGATAGATTATCGGACACCGTCTCTAGTAATAGATGGTAATGATTGTTCATCAAGCAATAGGCATGGAACTGTATACCGTATTTTGTTACCAAATCTCCGAGATATGCCATAAACTGATCATAATCACGCTGATCTAAAAACACTTCTCGGCGTTCTACACCACGATTGATGACATGATAGGTACCGATTTCGTTATAGCGAGGGGGACGTGGCATCTAATCTCCTTCTAAATCAAAAGAAATTATAGCATGTTGGTTTACAAAAGGTGCCTGACACCTTAACAAAAGGTGCCTGACACCTTAAATTCCTTAAATTTAAATTTGTTATGCATCGATTTTGATATCCATATGAAGACTGCAATAGCAATCAAGATTACAGCGATACCTAACCAAAACAAAAGACCAATATTTTTATCATCGTATAATTTTGCGACACCAGCACCGCTAGCTAAAACGATGGCAACTATAATGTTCAAATATGTCTTCAGAGCACCGATATGCTCTTTAACTTCATCTAATTTACTGATACAGAAATTATATCAGAAGAAAATGAAAAGAAATGATGATTGAAGATAACCGATATTTATAAAGTAGGGGGAAGTAAAAAAGGACAGACCCTTATTTTACTCTTGTGACAATTTATAAACACCGAAAAACATCACACCCATTGTAGCAATACCTATAATAATCAAAGCAATCGTTGGCGCATCCATCACAGTTCCTTTATCTCTTTTGTTTTTTTCGAAATACTAGTCATCAATAGTACTATCACAGTCAAAGTCAAAACTGCAAACCCTACTCCACTCCAAAAAAGAGTATCGATGATTTGATCATCATAACGTTTGATTAAACCACCAACGATAACTACCAATAAGCCAAATCCGATAGTCATGGCAACACGGAGTGTGTTTAGTATTTCTTTTACTTCATCTAATTTACTCATACAGAAATTATATCAGAAGAAAATGAAAAGAAATGATGATTGAAGATAACCGACATTATGTGAAGCTGAGGGGTGGTTTATAAAAGGTGCATGACACCTTTTATATGTGAACTAAAAATCACTTATCGTGATTGATTCTCCAACCCGAAGCATCGTGTTTTGCTAAATAGACTAAAACTCCTAATGTAGCTGCAGCTAAGGTTAGTGCAAATATTTCAACCATGATCATTCCTCCTTTTCAAGTTCATCAAGTTTTTGCTCAATCTTCGTCTCAATATTTTTATAGTAAAAAGCTATAAAAATAAAACCAGAAAATCCAATAGAACCTAAGATTAGCATATAAATTGGTTTGTCGCCGGATAATACTGAATATACCAAAACAACAATTGCTGAAGCGATAGCGAATAGGATGTTGAACCAATCCTTCCTTGCTTCTCTTAAACTACCGATCTCTTGTAAAAGTTTATCTTTTTTACTCATGTGACAATTATATCAGAAATAGATAGTTATGAAGATAATGGACATTATGTAAAGCGGAGAAGAATGTTACTAAAGGTGCCTGACACCTTTATCCCCTAAATCAAAAGAAATTATAGCATCTTAGTTTACAAAAGGTGCCTGACACCTTTATTTGACATGATATGTACCGATTTCGTTATAGCGAGGGGGACGTGGCATCTAATCTCCTTCTAAATCAAAAGAAATTATAGCATGTTAGTTTACAAAAGGTGCCTGACACCTTTACAAAAAAGTGTTAAAACTATTCCTACTAATCCAACAATGGCTATCCATATTGGAACTTTACCGAGTAATACCTGATAAAACGAAGCGAAGCTACCCGTTCCTACGGTAAGAAAAATAAGAAAAATATTTCTGTATTCCTCTTTTAAAATACCAATCTATTCTTTTAAATAATCTTTTTTACCCATAACGCCATTATATCAGAAAGAGATAATTTTGAGGATTATGGACATTATGTGAACGGAGGGAGGTTTACAAAAAACACCTGACTACATTTTCGCTTATTGATGCACATATTTGCTAACAGCAGAATGACTTAGGTTGAGAAACGAAGCAATTTCAGATACTGTATATCCATACTCATATGCACGTTTTGCATTTTCAGATCGATTATTATCTTTATCTTCCTCAAATAAAGTTTCTAGGCGTTTGTATAAAAAAGTTAGTTTTCCATCTTTTTGTACTATTTTTGGTGTATCGTAAATCTTAGCAAGTATGTCATCACTTAAATCAGTTGATATGTAATTTTCATACTCTTGCAATGTCATGTCATATATTTTAGAATCGCTGACTAATAAAGCTTCTTTATAGGTTTTTCGCTCATAAAAAGATTGGTAAGGATATTCAATGATATTTTCAACCATTGATACTTTTATCGGATTGCGTTCAATGTATTTAGCAACATACCAAAAGTGAATATCATCGTAGAGGTAGTACGAATGGAACCTTCCCTGCCACAAATGACCAGACCGCTTATATTTTTTATTGAAATAGATCGAATATAGTGAGTTTAGCCGCTGCATTGCCGCCGAGATATTAGGTAGAGCTGTTTCAATCAATAGATGATAATGATTGGTCATTAAGCAATACGCATGTACAATTAAATGAAAATCACGCTTTATCTCTATAAATAGTGAAAGAAATGTATCAAAATCATCGGGCTCTAAAAAAACATTTCTTCTCTCAACCCCTCTGGAAATGCAATGATAATATCCAGGTTCAGTAATACGATATTTTCTGGGCATATACTATCCTCTCTATTTTGATAATTATAGCAGAGTGTATTTAAGTCTAAAGCAAGAAATGTTTCAATATGGGGTCAGACCCCTATTTTTTTCGCTCATAAAAAGATTGGTAAGGATATTCAATGATATTTTCAACCATTGATACTTTTATCGGATTGCGTTCAATGTATTTAGCAACATACCAAAAGTGAATATCATCGTAGAGGTAGTACGAATGGAACCTTCCCTGCCATAAATGACCAGACCGCTTATATTTTTTATTGAAATAGATCGAATATAGTGAGTTTAGCCGTTGCATTGCTGTTGAAATATTAGGTTGGGTTGTCTCAATCAAAATATGATAGTGATTAGTCATTAAACAATACGCATGTACAATTAAATGAAAATCACGCTTTATCTCTATAAATAGTGAAAGAAATGTATCAAAATCATCGGGCTCTAAAAAAACATTTCTTCTCTCAACCCCTCTGGAAATGCAATGATAATATCCAGGTTCAGTAATACGATATTTTCTGGGCATATACTATCCTCTCTATTTTGATAATTATAGCAGAGTGTATTTAAGTCTAAAGCAAGAAATGTTTCAATATGGGGTCAGACCCCTATTTTCTGCAAAAAAGCTAAAAAGATCCCTGAGCCTATTAATACCTTTAAAGCTTTTTTAGACCCACAAACTGTCATTATCAATAATAGTCCGAACAGCTGTAAGCATTGTTATCCCTTCGCCGAAACTTCCGCCTACCGGATTAAATACATCCAAATAAAATGTTTCATCCATCTCGGACACTGTATCACCTATCACTTCAACAGGGATGAGGGCTTGATTTTCATCCGGATACAATACCAATCTACCATGTGTCTCTATATAATCCTCTCCTCCGACAGCACTGCCGTCACGCGTAGAAAAATCAACACTAAGCCACTCAGCAGGGTCACTACGAACTCCGGTAAATGTCAGCATAAAATAGACACTTTGCGTCCCACTATTCCCTTCTACTATACTTTTTTGCACCTCTAATGGTGTTTGTGGAGGATCAATATAGTGTGCACGTATATTTTGATCAATCCATTGCTGCTGTGTGCTAACACTCTGCCATCCAGCCACTTCTCCGAAACTGCTATTAAGGGTATTATCAATGTCGGGGTGAACATATCCGGTTCCAAGGTTCGTTACATAGCTCGCAATACCGGCCACTTGATCACCGATAAAAGCTGGCCCACCACTATCACCAGGTGCAATAAGTCCTTCATATATTCCGATTCCTCTGTCCCATCGACCCATAAGCTCACCTAATGCGTCATGTTGAATGGTGCCGTCATCAAAATCGGCCATTAATTGCACTCCGTTCACAGGTGCCCATCCCATAATTGAACCCAAATTGAATTTTAAATCCGCACCATCTACATCAAACTTATTTTGTGCTTTGAGCCGCAATGGTGCAACATTATAGATCTCATCGACGCCCGCTTCACCACTGCCGTGTCGACCATAACCCACTGCCGTAAACGTCTGAGATATCTCATCACTTTGACGATACAAGGTGTACCGCTCGGCATCCGTAGGGGCGGAAGAGAGCCAAATCAGGGCTAAATCATAGTTTTCATTTCTCGCATCATAGCCAGGGTGGATTAATATCGTATCGGATACAAGAGTTGAGCTCGTCCCTACAGTCTCAAAATAAACGGTAGCACTGCTAGTATTTATATTGTCAAAGAGATGTGCGGCGGTCAATACCGCACGCCCATCATACAGGAGCACTCCGGTGCCGTAATAGCCGCCTGCCGAAATTCGGACGACACCGTCATACCCCTCACCTGGCAAAGCACGGCTACGTATATCAGTATATAGAATTTGTGTAGTCATTTGTTTGGAGCCTGAGCATTTCAATTATTAGGAAGATTATATCATATCGGTTTGTAAATGGTGTCTAGAGATATTAATATGAGTAAGTAATATTTTTTGATTTGGATTGAGATAGGTGATGATCAGGAATGGACTAAAATGAAGAAAGCCTCTACTCCCATAAAGAGAGCAGAGGCTGATAGATTCTTTAAGTCCGAAGACTTAGAAGAAGATTTACGCGATTTCGATAGTGTGGCTAGTAGCATTGAACGAAGCGTGGCTAAGATCAACAAGACCAGTGATTTTAATAATATCATCAGTACCATTAGTAAATGAAGTAGCACTTGAATCATTTTCAACTACATAAGTGTTTCCTTGGAATTGGAACCAAGTTACATCTGTAGCAGCACTAGTTTTAATAGCTTCATTTGCATAGTCTTGGAAGACAGCAGTTGAAGCAAGAGTAACAGCAGTCGCTTTGAATACTGTTGAATTCGTAAGGATAACATCTCCAGCTGAAAGATCAGTGATAGTTGAATATGAGTTAACATTTGACAACTGAGTCGTCATGTCAAATGTATCGTTACCCGCCCCACCTGTCAATGTAGCAAGAGTACCAGCAACAAGTGTATCGTTACCTGCTCCAGCGATTAATGTTTGAGCACTACCTGCAGCAGTAAGATGATCATCACCAGCACCACCAGTGATAGTGGCACTGTTTACAGCAGAGCTGAATGTCAAGTTACCAGTCAAAGCAGATGCATTAACAGACGTCAATGAAGCACCAGCAGCTGTCAAAACAAGATCAGAATTACCATCGATAACAACTGATTTAACAGCAGCATCTGACAATGTCATTGTCGCTTCGCTGATTGTTGCAGCACCAGTAGTTGTGTTAACAGGTGTAATATCAGTCGCAGTAATATTCACTGTTTCAACACCCGCAACATCAACTGTTCCGAAAATAAGATCTGCAGCATTCACTTTTGTAACGATGTTGAAGCTATCCGCCGTTGTGCTTGTAGCATCAGTCATTGTAACTATCGCGCCAGAACCAGCATCAGTAAGTTCCAATGTACCGTTGTTAGCCATGTTACTAATAGTAAGTGCCGGACTTGTACCACCAGTCGCAGCGCCAGTAGTAGTTGTAGCAACAGCACCAAATGTTACACCAGTACTATCAGTATCAACAGTAGTAGTGTTACCTTCATCTACACCTGCATCGTATGTTACTGTTACAGTATCAGTTGCAGCGTTGTATGCTACTGTATTAATCGTTGTAGCAGAGTAATTTGCAGCAGCGATAAGAGCACCCACTTGGTCAGCTGTTAAACCAGCTGTAACCGCAACAGCTACACCCTCAATAGTAATGTTACCTGCGTTAGAATCGTAAGCAACTGCATTATCCGCTATTACAGCTGCACCCGAAGAGACTGCAGTACCGTCTACAACAGTTACAGCACCAAAGTTTGCCGTAGCAGGGTAAGTAATTGTTACAACACCTAAAGCAGATGTAGCAGTAACAGCCGTTGTAGTCGTAGCTGGACTTGTTAATATTTGTCCATTTATAGCTGCAGCAACTGCAGCAGCTATTTGTGTTTGATTTTCAGTACCCAGTAATGTCACAGTAATACCGCCTACAATAATAGTACCAGCAGTAGTAGTTACCGTATTTGTATCAAAATTGATAGTTTGTTGTTCAGGAACTGCAGCACCTGTACCCGCTGTTACTGTAAACGTTTGAACTTCAGCAATTGCACCACCCGTAGAATTCGCACTTACAACATAAGAGATATCATCCATATTTGCAAGGTTTACTGTACCAACAGCAGCTGCAGCACCAAGGCTCAATTTCTCAAAACTTGTAATTTTAGTTTCGAATGTTGTTGTTGCAGAAGCCGTTACCGCATCAGCAGCAACCATAACCAATGTATCTGTACCATCTCCAGCGATCATTTCTGATGTCAATGCAGTAGTACCAGTAGCCAATGTCAATGAATCGTTACCAGCACCAAGATTTACCGCTTTATCAACAGTAGTTGATGACAATGTTACAGCGTCTACACCTGCACCACCGGTATACGTTGCAAGGTCAGCATTAACCGTTGCAGTTACCGTTCCTGTTGTTGCTGTAGTGTTAACCGCAGTAACGTTTGCACCTGATGCATCAATTGTCAATCCAGCAGAACCTGATACTGTAACTGTTTCAAGAGCTGTCAAAGTTGCACCTGTCAAATCAACCGCTTTACTACCAGCAACAGTCAATGTTTCAACACCAGCTGCTGTCAAAGTAACATCTGAATCAGTACCAGCAGTAGTGATGTTTAATGTAGTGTATGTAGCACCCGTTGCAACTGTTGAACCTGTAGTTAAGTTATCCAAGTTTAATGCCAATGTTGTTGCAGCAGTATTTGTAACCGTTACGCCAGCTGCGCTGTTCGCAAGTGTCAAAGATGTCAATGCATCAGAAGCAATTGTAGAAGTACCATAAGCGTTCAAAGAAACCGTTGACAATACATCTGTACCTGTGATGTTACCATCAACAGTTACTCCACCGTTAACAACACCGAGAACACCTGTTACACCTGTTGCACCTGCAGTACCTGTCGAAACAACAGCAAGAGTAGCATTTGTTGCAGCTGTTACTGCAGCAGTACCATTTACAGCTGTAAATGTAACTGAACTGTGTGTTGCATCAACCGTTGTAACAGCACCCGTTGTCCAAGCTGCAGCAGATGTACCTGTATATACACCGTTTGCAGTCGGTCCCGTACCTGCTTGTTTGTCACCAGCAGTTAAACCACTAAATGCAGCAGCAACTTCAGCAGCAGTAAGATCTTTTCCAGCAGTAAATGTCAAACCATTAACAGTAACAGCAGTACCAGAAGTAACCGCAGTAAACGTAGCAGTCGTTGTAGCAGCAACAGCAGTAGCAGCAGTTACAGCAGCTACAGCAGCTTTAGCAGCAGTTTGGTTTACCGTGATTGAAGTTGTAGCAGCACCACCAGTAGCAGCAATCGCAGCACCAGTGATAACACCAGGAGCACCTGAAGTTGATGCCGTTGTAATAGCTGCAGCAGAAGCTGTAATGTTTTCTGTAATAGAGATAGATGAACCACCTTCAACAGTAATGGCAGCTGCGGTTCCAGCACTTGCTAAAGCTTCGTTAGCAATAACCGTAATAGCACCACTTGCCATATCCGTTGCAACGTTAGCAGCTCCAGTGTCACCAACTTTAATAGTACCCGTAGTACGCCCTGATGTAGTAAGATCAACCGTTGTACCACCATCGATTGCGATATTTCCTGTTGATTGGTTTGTATCGGTTACAGTGATAGTGCCAGCATTTACTGCTCCACCACCGATCGTGATAGCAGTTGTAGCAGTTGCATCAGAAACTGTTACATTTTTACCACCATCAACGATGATTGCACCTGTAGAACCAGATACAGATACATCTGTTGTTGTTGCAGCAGTTACCGTCGCAGCAGTTGAGGTCGTAACAGCAATAGATCCAAGACCAGTTACATTTGTACCACTCACATCTGCGGTCACAGTATTGTCACCACGGATTGTCATACTTTCAATGTTGCTGATTTGCGCAGTTGTAGACATCTTATAAGCAGCACCGCTAGCACTTGTAAGCGATAAAGTATCTGTACCTGCGCCACCATCAAGAACATCAAGTCCACCAAGAGTGTTAACTGCTGCAGTGATATCATACGCAGCAACAAAAGTATCGTCATTCGCAGTACCTGTGAAAGCTGCTCCAGAATCTACACCCGTAGTAAGTGTGTAAACTTGGCCTTGAGAAGCTGTGCCTGCAGTAACAGAATCAGATACAGCCGTTCCTACTGACGCTTGAGCAGCCGTCAATGTAGCTTGTGAATCTGTAACTGTTGACAACCACGTTTTCGCTGATGATACAGCTGCAGTACCGCTATACCCTAGGATCTCAGCCGTTGTGTCCATAGCATCTGTAAATGCTTGTGCCGCAGTTGTTTTGTTGCTAAGTGCCGTAACGTCTGTATTTTGAGCACCTGTCATGATGGCCCATGCTACATTTCCAACGTTAAATGTACCGTTATCTAGTCGTGTTGACCAGTATGTCAAACCGTCTAATTCCGCATCTCTGCCAAAAAGGTTATTGTAAAGGCTGTTTACGATAAATGCACTTGACTGGCCAGCATATGCGTTTGCATACTCTGCAGATGCGCTAAAAGCATTGATAACCGCTGAAGGGCTACCATTTGCCGCCGTTATTTGTGCTTCCCAGTACTGAAGACCCATCACATCAGCAGGTCTGCCAAAGTATGCGATGTACATTTTTTGAATATCTAAGTTTGTTGCCATTAAAGACTCCTCTGATTTGTCGTAATTTTGAATATCCTCGAGAGATACCATACTAAAAGCTTTTAGCGCTAATTCTCTGCACTGTGCTAATAATATCACACTTTAAATTAAGATGTCAATTAAACTTCACTATATTGCACCAAATCATCAAATATTACGCATAGGAACCGATAAAGCCTGTTTAGGATTCCAAAAGATAACCTTCTCCCCTGCAATCCCTAAAGCTACGGTTTCCTCCGGATGTTGGAAAAAAAAACGATTTCACACTTTTTTTATAATCAATGTTTAATATCAGTATTTATAATTACGACATTGTAATATTCGTCGCTGCTAAAGGATCAATACGCTAAAATAATATTTTATTTCAATAAATAATAGGGATGGATATGCCAAAAACTATTAAATCACGTTTGATCCATTTTATCCTTGCGTACTTACATAGACATGCACGACTCAAGAGCTTTATCAAAACCATTATGCATTCTAGTATGCCGATGCGTCGACTCAGCGAAAATATGTTGTATATACGTCCACAAATGGTGCAAAAAGAGGGTGTTTGCGGGAAAAGAGCGAAACGCGTATACTCAAAACTTCGAAAGGGAATAGATGAAGCTCACAATTGACACACAGGGGCTATGCGGACTGAACAAACATAGAGGGATCGGGAGGTTCGGGACGGCACTCTTAGAAGAAATGCTCAAACAGCTCCCTGCGACTGACACCGTCACGGCACTGTTTAACGATAACCTGGATGCTACGACGCTATCTATTGAGACGCAGAGCATCTTTTTGCCCAAAGGGAGCCAATACCGAATCGAAAGTAGTCATTATCGCTACCGTTTAGGTGAAAAAATCGTAGCACAAAGCGTCGATGAGACGAATGCCGATGTATTTTTTGTCATCAATTTATTCGAAGGTTTTGCAGATGGCTGCGTGTGTACTCTGAGCCATAGTTGTATCAATGTGGTTATACTCTACGATCTCATACCGCTTGTGATGCGCGATGTGTATCTGAACGATCCACGTATGGAGGCTTGGTACTTCGAACGGTTGGCACTTTTGAAAAAAGCGGATGTGATTTTGTCAATCTCGGAGCATTCAAAAAGTGATGCAGTGCGTTTACTTGAAATAAATCCCAAAAAGATAATAACAATAGGATGCGACGTCGAAGGGACTTTTGCAGAAAAAAATATCACTCAAGAGCGCAAAGAGGCCGTGCTAAAACAGTACGGCATAGATAACCGATTTATCATGTATACGGGCGGAATAGATAAAAGAAAAAATATAGAGGGGATTATAGAGGCGTATGCTCTTTTGCCTAAAATAACTAAAGAAACATGCCAATTACTCATCGTATGCAGCGTGAATGAGGAGCAAAAGCGAGAGATATCAGCATACGTGCAGAAACTCGCTGTGGCAAAAGAGTGTGTTATTATGAGCGGATATGTAAGCGATGACGTGCTTATGGAGCTTTATAATCTATGCGATTTATTTGTATTTGCCTCTTTGTACGAGGGATTTGGGATGCCAATACTTGAAGCGATGCGCTGCGGTGCACCTGTCATAGGCTCCAATAACAGCAGTATAAAAGAGATTATTGAGATATCCGAAGCACTGTTCGATCCAAGAGATGCACAAGAAATGTGCGATAAGATGGAAAAAGGGCTGTATGATGAAGCATTTCGCGCGCAGTTAAGGGAAAATTCCCTCGTGCAGAGTCAGAAATACCGTATAGAAACATGTGCAGCGAAAAGTATTTTGGCATGTAAAGAGGCTGTATCTTCCGCGAAGAAGGTGCCAGGATGCAAAAACATCACCGCAGCGACAAAAGAAAAACTTGCGTATATCTCGCCTTTGCCAGGTGAAAAAACAGGGATAGCGGACTATAGCGCCGAGCTGCTTTTTGAGATGCTGAAGCACTATGATGTAACCGTTATCACCGATCAGGCACACTATGAGAAAAAGAGAGTGCCCGAGGGGCTTATCGTGCAAGGAAGCGAATGGTTCTTAAAAAATCATTCTCTTTTTGCACGGAGTGTGTATCATTTTGGGAATTCGCATTTTCATGCGTATATGTTTGGATTACTGGAAAAGTGCCCCGGCATCGTGGTATCGCACGATTTTTATATGAGCGGCGCTATAGGATGGCTGGATCATTATGGCGGAATACCGGGGGCATACCCTGCATCACTCTACTATTCACACGGGTACAAGGCACTCTTGCGACAAAAAGAGAATCCGAAAGAGTGCGGTTGGGAATATCCGTGCAACAAAGAGATACTTGATATGAGCGTCGGTGTGATCACTCACTCGGCCTATCAAAAAGATTTGGGGGAAACGTTTTACGGCACGGGATATTCACGTGATTGGGAGGTCGTCCCGCATCTGAGAGTATTGAAAGAGGGTGTGGCAAAAAGAGCGGCACGGACAAAACTGGGAATAGAAATGGACGCATTTGTGATTTGTTCATTTGGGTTTATGGGGGTACATAAACTCAATGAAAAAGCGTTGGAAGGATTTTTGCAATCGAGTCTTGCGGAAAATCCGCGATGCAAACTGGTGTTTGTCGGGGCCAAAAGCGATGATGCCTATAGTGCAAACATCGTACAAAGAATCAAGCAAAGTACAGCACGCGAGAGAATCACAATCACTGGATTTGTTGATAATGAAGCCTACGAAGATTATTTGGAGGCTATGGATATTGCGGTACAGCTGCGAACAAAATCACGAGGTGAAACTTCAGGAACCGTTCTGGATGTAATGGCACATAAAAAAGCGACGATTTTGAATGCGCACGGGACGATGAACGATTATGGCGAAGATGTTTGCGTCAAACTTGAAGACGAATTCAGAGTACAAGAGCTTTCTGAGGCTTTTGAGAAGTTATTTGAAGATAAAGAATTTCGCGATGCCAAAGCGATGCAAGGCTATACCTACGTACAAAAATATCACGATCCCGCGATAACAGGCAATGCATACAGAGAAGCTATCGAGCGCATTTACGAAAAAAATCGCTATGTTAGACATAACATGCTTATCCATGATGCGATAGATTTGAGCAAAGCGTTTAATGCTGGTAATGATGATCTGAACGAATGTGCCGTAGCTTTGGCAAAAAATTTTCGTCCGCATTTGCAGATGCAGATGTTTTTGGATATATCGGAGCTTGTCAAGCAAGATGTAAAGACGGGGATACAGCGTGTCGTACGCTCACTCGTGAGCGAACTCATCAAAAATCAATCGAATCGCTATCGTGTGGAACCAGTGTACTATGAAAACGGTACTTATGTGTATGCGAGGAATTTTACAAGCCGTTTATTGGAAGCTGCAAGCACGTATGAAGACGACTGCGAAATTGAGTACGGCAAGGGAGATGTTTTTGTCGGGCTGGATTTGTCGTTACAAGAGAGCGTATTTGCTGCAGAACGATTACGGAAAATGCGAAGTGCGGGGGTGAAAATAAGCTTTGTAGTGTACGACATCTTGCCTGTGCTGCATCCTGAGTGGTGGCCTAAAGGTGCTTTTGAGCTTTTTAGCGGATGGCTTGCACATATTGTCCAAATATCAGATACCTTGCTGTGTATATCCAAGTCGACCCAAAAAGATGTCGAACAGTACATTTCTACGCGGGGTATCCACGATAATGTGCCAGATGTGACCTATTTTCACCTTGGTGCGGATGTAGCGAACAGCATCAGCAGCAGCGGCATAACCAAAGAGCAATCGGCACTTTTAAAGACACTGAATTTTGACAATACTTTTTTAATGGTAGGAACGATAGAACCTAGAAAAGGATATGAGGAAACTTTAGATGCGTTCGACCTACTATGGAGCAAGGGGGGCGAGAATAAACTGCTCATAGTCGGTAAACAAGGCTGGATGGTTGAGCCGGTTATACAACGTATTAGGTCACATCAAGAGCTAAATAAAAAACTTTTTTGGTTTCATGATGCGAGTGACGAACTTTTAGAAATATTCTATGAAAAATGTAACGGACTTTTATTGGCTTCTTACGCTGAGGGCTTTGGACTGCCAATTATAGAAGCTGCGAAGTACAACATGCCCATGTTAATACGAGATATAGATGTGTTTCGCGAAGTAGCCCAAGAGTCTGCCATTTATTTCACTAGTAGAAATGCAAGTGAATTGGCGGAGGCTATCGAGAAGTGGAGCATAGGATACCAAATGGGTAAAGTCCTTTATCCCTCAGGCATACACGCTCTAAGCTGGAGTCAAAGTGCGCAATGGCTTGAACACATCGTATTAGGCTAAGACTTGAGCAAGCTTGAAAGCTTGCGAAGCCATGCGGTATATCGCCATGATTTACTTTTGAAAATGGCGTCGAGCGTGATTTCCAGATGATGAATTCTTGCCAGGATATTTGATAATTGTCTGTCTTGTTCGTGGAATTTGGCAGCATATTTTTCGTCATAGCGTAGCGCAAGCCGGGTGAGCGTCGTGCCATACTCTTTCGTAAAAGGTTCATTGCAAAGTTCGAGAACATCTTCCGAAGCGTGTTTTTGAGCGACTATCGCGTAGTTTGGGCTTACTCCGCCTAAAACATCCATCAAAGAGATCTGATTTGAGTCGTTTAGCAGAGCATTTGAACCGTGGAGACGGAGAGTTTTTTGTTTTGAAAAGCCGCAGAGCTGCACCAAAAATTCTAAAAGCATCGGCGGCAATGGCTTTGAGTGTGTCGGATCGATGTAAAAATCAACCGTTGAAACAATGATATTTTCGGGGTTTGGCGTTTCTAAAATCAGCAAACCACCCTCTTTTAAGACTCGCATAGAGGATTGCACAAGTTTTGTAAGCTGTTCAAAGGGTATATGTTCTATCAAATGAAAAGCTGAAAGGATAGAAACTGACGCATCTTTCACGTCATCAAGTGCGGCTATCGCATCGGCGCATAGTACATCAAGAGAACGTTTTTGGCATTCGGAAAGCATATTTGCATCCATGTCAATTCCTTTTGCTTTGAAACCGTGTGAGGTTACTAGTTCAAGCCATTCTCCTCGTCCACACCCCAAATCTAGGCACAAAGGCACTTCCTCTATGCTCTTAAAAGGTAAAATAAAGGGAAGATACACTTCTAATCTCTTAGCTATAGATTCTCGGGAGCCTCTGTGTGTATCTTCAAAACTTTTGTAAAAACTATCGTTCATCGTATCCCTTTGCAGTTATTATTCGCTCGTTCTGAGTTGTCCTAAGACGTATAGTCTGTATGAGTGTATCGTAAAAATTATCCCAATTATGACGTTTATAGTTTTTTCGAATGTCTGATTTTTTTTGATTATAGTGTACCGTATCGTTAAGATACGAGGAGATAATATCGATTAGCGCTTCTTTTGTATCGTGCCCGATATAGTCTACATAATCCTGCCCTACTTCTATCAAAGAACTATTTTTTGATGCTATGGTTATATTGCCGTATTGTAATGACTCGGCTACGGGGAGCCCGTAGCCTTCGTAGCTTGAAATATATGTCACAAGAAAAGCATTCTGATACAAGATATCAAGCGTCACATCATCAACGTCGGTTAGGTGATGCACGTAAGTATCTTTGAGAGGATGAAGATTAAGACGGTGTATAAATGTTTCTACATTCCACCCTATAGCACCTACAAAAACCAGATGCAAATCGGAATATCGCGCATGTAATCCTTCAAAAGCTTCAAGTACGAGCGGCTGTTTTTTTCTCGGTTCTATCGTCCCTACAAATAAAATATATTTTTTTGATATAAGCGGGATTGACGTAGTGTGATTCAAACGCTTTGGAATCAAAAAATCTGAACCTAAAGGGATAACCATTGAGGCGATTTTTCTTGTGTGGTTTGTTTGCTGCTTCATTGCAAAAAAATCGTTTCTTGCCGAATGTGAATCAAAGAATACAAAATCCGTATATTCAAATACTGACTCTATAAATAACGGGAAGTTCGTTTTTGTTATTTCTCGCGCTAAATCAGGCAATAAAAGAGGTGTCAAATCGTATATAAAATTATATATTTTGTAGTTACTTTGCTTAAGTCTTTTGTATAGTTCATCTCTTTTCTGTGAAAAATTCCAAACAGAATCTATATCTAAAAAAATTTTCTCCCGTATAATTAAAATATCAAATAAATCTATCTCTGATTGCGTACGAAATTGATAGTTTTTGATATCTTGCATAAAATCTTTGATCTCATGCTTGTCTAAACGTTTGTATGTTTGGGTGTGATCATCATAATAAAGAATGTTGAGATCGTACGTATCGCAAACTGCTCTGGATAGAAACTCTCTAATAACTCTTTGAATACCTGTTATAAGTCGGGTTTTGAGAAATGAAGAAATATCTATAAAAAGTATCATTTGCTTGGTATTTCTCTAAAGTAGATCTGCGGTTTGAGTTTACAAACTCCTACAAAATGTTCCCCTTGTATACCTGCGACCTCAAAAACGGCTGCGTTATCCAACCAATGTGCGCAGTTGTTCAAATGTGTGTCTTCGGAATGGATAGCTGCTGTGATACTGTAGTTACCGCTGCCTAAGTCGAGTGGAAGCTTATAGGTACAAATAGCGTGTGTATTTGCTCTAAAATTTATATTGAGTTTATGATGATATGTATTCGTTCCAAAAATATCTTGTCCGAATCTATCTCGAATCATAATACCTACAGTCATGTTGTGCAATTCTTTTTTAGAATATATAAAAAGCTCTATGAGTGCATTTTCACCTGAACTTATAACATTTGAGTTGGAATTTTCGCCTCGTATCGTTATATTCGTAATTTCTGTATCAAAAGTACCGAAAGAACTTTCTACACCGTCTTTAATACTCATTTTTTCTTCATGGTCGTTGAGCTTTGAGATAAGAAAGTTATAGCTGTTAATAACATCTTCAGCATCTCCCTCTTTTACAATTTCGCCGTGGTTAAGCAAAATAACTCTATCGCAAAGAAGTTTGAGAGAATTGAGGTCGTGCGATACATAAATAATACTCATATTTGCCGCTTTTCTTTCGTTGAGCATTCTTGTGCATTTTGCAGAAAAGTGTGCATCACCTACACTGAGAGCTTCATCGACTATAAGAATTTGCGGCTCCGAAAAAATGGCTATAGAAAATGCGAGGCGCATACTCATGCCCGATGAGTATGATTTGATAGGCTCATAAATATAATCGCCCAGTTCGCTAAAAGCGATAATGTCTCTGATCTTGAGGGCTATCTCTTGCTCTGACATGCCAATAAGCGTCCCATTTAGGTAAATATTTTCATACCCAGTCATCTCACTATGAAAGCCTGTACCAAGTTCTAAAAGTGCCGTTACTCTACCATGTCTAAGTACTTCGCCAGAGGTCGCTTCGATGACGCCGGCTATAATTTTTAGTATAGTAGATTTACCTGCGCCATTGACTCCAATTATGCCAAGCGTCTCACCCTCGTATAAATCAAAACTTATGTTTTTGTTGGATACGAACTCTTTATGGAAGTTTCTCTTACTAAAAATTTCTTTGACTCTGTCAAAATTATTTTTGTAAATTTTGTAAATCTTGGTAATATTTTTTACTTCCAGAACTTTTTTCATTATATTTCTCTACTTTTTAGAATCAAATCTTTTGTGCTTTTATGCCAATCTTGCCAAGTGAATTCTTCTACAGACCTGAGCTTTTTGGCTTGTATTACCTTCACTAAAGCCTCAGAATCGGATAAGTCGAAATACTCTATTTTATCACGCCCTATCTCTCTGTGGATCGGTGTATCGGAAGCTAGAACAGGGAGCTTATAAAACATGCTTTCGATAATGGGAAGACCAAAACCTTCGATATGGGAAGCAAATATGAGGGCTTTTGCATGTTTATAGGCGTAGATGAGTGCGTTGTCATCTGCGTCTTCAATCAAAAAAAGTTTTTTATTGTAGTTGACATGAGATTGAATTTTGGCAATGAGTGTTTCTGTCTTCCACCCTTTGCGTCCGATCATAATATAAACTGCATCTTCACCTTTTTGCCATAAAGTGTCAAACGTATCTAGAATATAAGAATGGTTTTTACGTGGCTCAATAGTGCTAACCGTGATATAGGTATTTGGATTATAGAAGTTATTTTTGAAGCTTTGCGAAACCTTTGTCTCGTCATATTCTGTTGCGAAATCAGCACCTAAGTAAAAATAGTCGAATTTTTCTTTTGGCATATAAGGGTCAATGGTACTTTTGATATAGGCGTATAGCTCTTCTTTAACCGTGTTAGAGATTGCTATGTAGCCGTCTATGTATGGGATGGCTTTTTTGTACCACTCTTTTTGTGCAGCAATCAAATCAATCGTAAAAAATTCAGGGTGCGCTATAGGGATAATGTCATAAATAAGCGCTACGATTTTGACATTTTTTTGTTTAAGTTTTTCAAATAGTTTATAATTGTTGTAAAGCCATGTCGAATCGATGAGGAGCAAAATATCGTTTGAATTTATGGTAACTTTTTTAGTTGGGTCTATTTTTTTTGAAAAAAGAAGTTTGTCTGTGAATTTATTTAAGACAATACCCAAAGTCGGTGCATATAAGTATTGTCCTAGTTTCTTTGGTAATATAAAATCTAAAAATGCTCGTGTTGTCGTGTATATTTTTTTGAATATCAGTTTGAGCTCATTATTTTTTTTGTTACCAATCGGAAAATCATCAAATTTATAGTAGTTACCTGCGTGTAAGATAACAGGAACAATTTCACAATTCGTCTCTTTTGAAACTATGGGAATATGACGTACTATGTTTTTTACAACTCTTTGGATGCCTGTGCCTAGACCTGAGTTGTAAGTGTGTGTACAATCTAAATAGATACAGATTGGCATATTTAAAGAATATCTTTGATAGTTACGATCATTTTTTTGTACAAATAACCCGCTAAAATAAGCAGCAATACGGTTATAACAGTAATCATGGCTGCATCATAAAGCGAAGGAGCTTTTGCGTAGAGAAAAATCTCTTGATAGATATTGGCAAAATGAAAAAATGGGTTGTAGGTCAAAAGAAATGGATATTTATTGGCAAGCATCTCTTTCATATATACAATTGGCGTCAGCCAAAACCAAAGCTGTATAACAACCGGCATTGCTTCTTTGAAGTCTTTGAAAAACGGCGTAAAAAGTGAGAAAATGACACCCAAAGCAAAAGCTAATACCGTTTGTAAAAAAAGAATTGGGATAAGATACAAAAAAGTAAGGGTGATGGGATGTTGGACAATAAACAAAAATATAAGTGCTAATGTATAGGAGAGAAGAACGAGAGCAAACTCAGTGATTATAATACTAATCTGGTACACATAGGCGGGAACACTGATTTTTTTGATAAGGTTTGCTTTGTCCAAAATGGAGCTGTTAAGACGTATTAAAATAGTACTAAAAGAGGTCCATGCCAAAAGACCGGGGACAAGATAAATACTATACGAATAGTTATTATCTACAATAGCAAGTTTCATTTTCATAAAATCAGAAAAGACAACCGTATAAATGAGAATAGTAATAATAGGTGAGAGGATATACCAAAATCGTCCCAATCCTGTACCTACATAACGCTCCTTAAAGTCTCTTTTTGCAAAGCTGAACGCCAGCATTATATTATATTTCAATCATATAACCTTTTAATATTTGAAAAGTTATTATATCAGTATTGCGTTAAAAAAAGCCACCCGTTTTGTAAATAGTGTGCATGTGAGCATCTTTCATGTTATAATTTTTGTACTTAAGATGAAATACCAAGGGTATATTTGTGAAAAAAGCAATTATTACAGGAATTACAGGTCAAGACGGTGCTTATTTAGCTGAACTTTTATTGGAAAAGGGATATGACGTATACGGAACATTCCGCCGTACCAGTTCCGTCAATTTTTGGCGTATCGAAGAGCTGGGGATCGAGTCTCATCCCAATCTGCATCTTGTAGAATACGATCTAACTGATCAAGCCAATACGATCCGCATGGTCATGGAGATTCAACCTGACGAAATCTATAATCTCGCGGCGCAAAGTTTTGTAGGGGTTTCGTTTGAACAGCCTCTCGCCACAGCACACATCACGGGTCTGGGAGCGGCACATCTGCTCGAAGCGATCCGCATCGTTAATCCGAAAATTCGTTTCTACCAAGCCAGTACCTCGGAAATGTTCGGAAAAGTTCAGGAAATTCCTCAAAAGGAATCAACACCGTTTTATCCGCGCAGCCCTTACGGCGTCGCCAAACTGTATGCGCACTGGATGTGTATCAACTATCGTGAAAGCTACGGCATATTTGCTGCCAGCGGTATTTTATTCAATCATGAATCCCCGCTGCGCGGACGGGAGTTTGTAACCCGAAAAATCACCGATACCGTCGCTAAAATATCTTTGGGAAAACAAGATATTCTGGAACTTGGAAACCTCGATGCTAAACGCGACTGGGGATATGCGAAAGAGTATGTAGAAGGGATGTGGCGTATGCTCCAATGCGAGGAACCCGATACTTATGTACTCGCAACCAACCGTACCGAGACCGTACGTGATTTCGTCACAATGGCGTTTAAAGCGGTCGGGACTAAGCTGGAGTTTAAGGGAGAAGGGGAAAACGAAATCGGTGTCGACACCGCCAGCGGAAAAACCGTCGTACGTATCAATCCTAAGTTTTATCGCCCTGCCGAAGTAGAACTTTTGATCGGAAATCCGGAAAAAGCAAAACGTGAACTGGGATGGGAACCATCGACCACACTCGAAGAGCTATGCGCCATGATGGTCAAAGAGGATTTACGAAGGAATACCGTTGGCTTCAGCTTCTAAACGGCTGTTGATAACCGGGATCGAGAGTTTTACGGGGAAATATATCCGTGACATTTTCGAATCGCACGGGTATGAAGTATTCGGTACGGTTTTAGGAAAAACATCCGGAGATCGTATCTATACGTGCGATATTACCCAAGCCGATCAGATTGATGCGGTCATCGCGCACGTACGCCCCGATACCGTTATTCATCTTGCGGCAATTACCTTTGTACCGGATGGGAATTCGGTAGACATTTACAATGTAAACCTGTTTGCGACACTCCATCTGTTAGATGCTTTGGTTCGGCATGCGCTGCCGTATCAAAAAGTCATCTTGCCGAGTACCAGTAATGTGTACGGAAATATCCCCCTCGAAGCAATCCACGAAGAGATATGTCCTCAGCCTCTGTCGCATTATGCCCTGAGCAAGTACGCAATGGAGCAGATGGCACGGAATTATTTTGACCGCCTCCCGATTCTTTTAACCCGTCCGTTCAACTATACCGGAGCCGATCAGGCCGAACGGTTCGTCATACCGAAGATTGCGGCACATTATCGGGAGAAAAAATCGGCAATGGAGCTCGGGAATATTGATGTTTACCGCGATTTCAGCGACGTTCGGGATGTTGCTGAAGCTTACTTCGTCTTAGCCGAATCTGCTGTCTCATCCGAGATATTCAATATCGGATCAGGTAAAGTCTTCTCTCTTCGGGAAATCATCGAAATGGCGGAATCAGCCTCAGCTCACCGACTGGAAATTCGTACCAATCCCACATTTGTGCGTTCTAACGAAATCGAGCGGCTGGGAGGCGACAATACCCGATTGAAAAATCTCGGATGGAAACCCCGCCATACAATGGAAGAGACGATCCGCTGGATGATTAATGCTTCTTCGCTTTAAAAAGGGATACCGTTGAAAGAGACTTTCGCCAGATTTTTGCTCGTCTGCTTCGATGTTCTTGCCATTCTCGTATCCTTATCCGGAGCCTTTTATTTACGCCATCTATTCAGCGGCTTTTTCACTATCCCGCCTCCCCCCGACATCGCGCTTTATTTACAATTGTATCTAATTTACGGAATCGTCCTCATTGTAATCTATTTTGAGGGGATTTATACAAAGCGGTTCGATTTTTGGCAGGAACACAAACGGATCGGCAAAGCCCTTTTAGTCGCTTGTCTAGTCGCATTGGCCGTTCTTGCACTGCAAAAAGAGACAGAATTTTACTCCCGTTTTATCCTGATCATCTCTTTCGTTCTCATGTTCATACTCATCCCTGCGGAAAAATTTCTCGTGAAACGATGGCTCTACAAAATGGGGCTATGGAGACGTCAGGCGATCATACTGGGAGAAGATCCTTTTTTTGAAAAACATGTCTTTGAAAACCCCTATTTAGGATACGTTAAAGGGGATATCAACCATGCGAAAACCCTTTTTATAGCGTCCGATTATCGACAGGTCGGAGAAATTGAAACGGTTCTGGATCAAAGTGTCAAACGCAATCAGGAGGTGATTTTTATCCCTCTCGTCAAAAGCTATGACTTTACCGACTCGTATGTTATCCATCTGTTCAACGCCCGAACCAACCTGATCGTCCTGGAAAACAAACTTCTCAATCCGTTGAATCGGATACTCAAAGATTCAAGCGACTATTTACTCTCTCTGCTTTTGCTCCCGTTTGCCCTTATGGTAATGATCATTATCGCTTTACGGATTAAAAAAGAGGAATCGGAAGGGAGAGTCTTGTTTAAACAAAACCGGATGGGACGTGAAGGAAAAATGTTTGTCTGCTATAAGTTTCGTACGATGCATGAAAACGGTGATCCCATCTTGGAAGAATATCTCCGAAGCCATCCCGAAGAGATACAAAATTATGCAATCTACCATAAATACGAAAATGATCCCCGAATCACAAAAATCGGCCATTTTCTGCGTAAGAGTTCGCTTGACGAACTGCCTCAGATTTTTAATGTTCTCAAAGGGGAGATGAGCTTGATCGGGCCTCGACCGTATATGAGCGAAGAGCAGCAAAAAATCGGTAAAAAACTTCCGATGGTTTTAGCCGTAAAACCGGGAATAACAGGACTATGGCAAGTCTCAGGTCGAAGCGACGTCGATTTTTCCAGCCGGGTTTCCCTAGATGTCTGGTATGTACGCAATTGGAATCTTTGGACTGACTTTGTTATTTTGATGAAAACGGTTAAAGTGGTTTTACGTAGAGAAGGTGCTGTTTAAGGTGGTGCCGGCACGAGGATTTGAACCCCGGGCCTATTGATTACAAATCAATTGCTCTAGCCAACTGAGCTATGCCGGCGATTTGGAGAGCGCAATTATATTCGGGTTTTCCTTAAAAAAACCATATGCGGCATCAAAATTGAACTATGTTATAATTTTTAAAATGAACGCAGAAAAGAGACGTAAATGAAAGGGATTATCCTAGCCGGCGGAAGCGGTACACGGCTTTACCCCATTACAAAAGGGGTCAGCAAGCAGTTAGTCCCGATCTATGATAAACCGATGATCTATTATCCCCTCTCGGTTCTTATGCTTGCCGGAATCCGTGAAGTACTCATTATCTCCACGCCTCACGATCTTCCCCGCTTTGAAGAGCTTCTGGGGGACGGAAGCGATATAGGGATGAGTTTCTCGTATTGTATCCAGCCCTCACCGGACGGTTTGGCGCAGGCATTTATCCTGGGTGAGGATTTTATAGGGTCCGATGATGTCTGTTTAGTGCTCGGCGATAATATTTTTCACGGACACGGCCTCACCAGATTGCTTGCACAATCTGTCCGAAACGTCACCGAAGAGAATAAAGCGACGGTCTTCGGATATTGGGTTAAAGATCCTGAACGTTACGGTGTCGTCGAATTCGACTCAATGGGAAATGCCCTTTCCATCGAAGAAAAACCGGCCGTTCCGAAAAGCTCATACGCCGTCGTAGGGTTGTATTTTTATCCCAACAGCGTCGTCGAGATTGCCAAAAACGTCAAGCCCTCAAAGCGGGGAGAACTCGAAATCACAACCGTCAATCAGACGTATCTGGCTCAAAACGATCTCAAAGTGGAACTGATGGGGCGAGGATACGCATGGCTCGATACGGGAACCCATGAATCCCTGCTAGAAGCAAGTATGTTTATCCAGACGATCGAAAACCGACAAGGGCTCAAAGTAGCCTGTATCGAAGAGATCGCGTATGAAATGGGATACATTTCGAAAGAAAAACTTCTCAACCTCGCTCAGCCTTTAAGTAAGAACCAATACGGCGAGTACCTGATACGCAGAGCAAACGAAGGAAAAATCGGCGAATGATATTTACACGCACTGAGATACCCGATGTTATCGTCATCGATCCGAAAGTACACGGTGATGAACGCGGTTATTTTGTCGAAACGTTTCGTGCCGACAAACTCGAAGCTTTTTTAGGGTTTACGATCCCTTTTTGTCAAGACAATGAGAGTAAATCTTCATACGGGGTACTGCGCGGTCTTCACTATCAACTCCCGCCTCACGCCCAAAGCAAACTGGTGCGTGTCATCGACGGGGAAGTCCTCGATGTCGCCGTCGATATCCGCAAAGGCTCCCCGACCTTCGGCCGTCATGTCTCCGTTCGCCTCTCAGGCGAAAACAAACGCCAGCTGTTCATTCCGCGCGGTTTTGCCCACGGATTCGTCGTCCTCTCCGAAACGTGTACGTTTGCCTATAAAGTCGATAATTACTACAGCCCCGAATGCGACAGAGGAATCGCATTTGACGATCCCTCTATCGGTATCGACTGGCACGTCAATCACTCCGATTTGCAGCTCTCACCCAAAGATACCGAACAGCCTCTTTTAAATGCGGCGGATCTCTTTGATTTTAGCGAAGACCTCTATGCTCAAACAGGGAGTGCACATGCGTAGTATACTCGTCACCGGAGCCAACGGGCAATTGGGTTCCGAGATCAAAAAACTGAGCCGTTTATACCCGCAGTATGAATTTACCTTTTCGGGCAGAGAGACGCTGGATCTGGGCAACCTGTGTAAAATGGAAGATTATTTCGACGGAAAACGCTTTGACGCCATCATTAACTGCGGAGCCTATACCGCCGTCGACAAAGCCGAATCCGAACCCGAGCTTGCGGACACGATCAATCACCGTTTCGTAAGTATGCTGGCCAAAATCGCCAAAATCAAAAAATCGGCCCTGATCCATATTTCAACCGATTACGTCTTTGACGGACAAAACTACCGTCCCTACGTCGAAACCGATCCTACCGATCCGCAGGGGGTCTACGGCAGAACCAAACAAAAAGCGGAAAACGCCATTTTGGCCACGGCTCCTGCAAATACACTTATCATCCGAACGTCATGGGTGTATTCGTCGTTCGGCACTAATTTCGTCAAAACGATGCTCAGACTCGGAAAAGAACGCGACACTCTGGGGGTCATCTATGACCAAGTGGGGACGCCGACCTATGCAGAGGATTTGGCACGTACCGTTTTGGAACTCCTGCCGAAAATCAGTAACGAATCTCCCGAAATCTATCATTACAGCAATGAGGGAGCCATAAGCTGGTATGACTTTTCCAAAACGATCTTTGAACTCTCAGGTATCGTGTGTGACGTCAAGGCGCTTACGAGCGACCAATATCCGACACAGGCGAAACGCCCCCATTACAGTTTGCTGAACAAATCAAAAATCAAAAACGATTTCGGCATCACTATCCCGTATTGGAAAGACTCTCTGTGTAGATGTTTAGAAGAATTAGGAGCCAAGTCATGAAAACCATTCTCGTCACCGGATGCGCCGGATTTATCGGAAGCAACTTCGTCCCCTACTTTCTCGACAAATACCCCGATATCCGTCTGATTAACTTAGACCTTCTTACGTATGCGGGCAATCTCGAAAACCTTGCCGAAGTTGAAAACAACGACCGTCATATTTTTGTCAAAGGGGATATCTGCGACCGTACCCTGGTCGAATCACTTTTCAAAGAGTATGACATCCGAGGGGTGATCCATTTTGCCGCAGAGAGCCATGTCGACAACTCGATCAAAAATCCGGGGATTTTTGTCCAAACCAATGTCAACGGCACCTTTACCCTGATCGACGTCGCCTACAAACAGTGGATGGAAAAACCTTTTGCCTTTAAAGCCGGGTATGAGGGGTGTCGCTTTCATCATATCAGTACCGACGAAGTGTACGGAACACTCGGGGAGAGCGGATACTTTAGCGAAGAAACCTCCTACGCCCCCAATTCGCCCTACAGCGCGTCCAAAGCGGGATCTGATATGATCGTCCGTTCGTATCACCATACCTACGGAATGGACACGGTCATTACCAACTGCTCTAACAACTACGGACCGAAACAGCACAGTGAAAAGCTGATCCCGACCATTATCCGAAAAGCCCTTGCGGGAGAAAATATCCCCATCTACGGAGACGGCAAAAACATCCGCGACTGGCTGTACGTCACAGACCACTGTAAAGGGATCGATTTGGCATACCACAGAGGGCGAAGCGGCGAAGTGTACAACATCGGCGGGCGCAATGAACGTAACAACAATCAGATCGCAGAGCGTATCTGTACCCTGCTCGATACCATGCGCCCCCGCAGCGACGGCAAAAGCTATAAAGAGTTTATCACCTATGTCGAAGACCGAGCCGGACATGACCGCCGCTATGCCATCGATGCGTCCAAAATCGAAACGGAACTCGGGTGGAGAGCCGATGAAAATTTTGAGACCGGTATCCTAAAAACGGTCGAATGGTTTTTAGAGCGTTAAAAACGCTTTATTTAATCCTTTTGTTCAATCCGTTTCTGTTTCAAATGGGAACGGATCAAATATTCCTCCGCGGCCAACGTTGCTTTGTAATACGCATTGCACTCTGATTGATACGCATTTTTGGCCTTATCAACCTCAAATGCCCCACGGTCTGAAATAATAATACCGGCATCATTAAATCCGCAATGAAGTGTATGCGGGGCCAGAAGATCAACTCCCATTGATACATAATCGGCATTGCTTAGCGTTAAATTGTAGAGTGTCGGAAAAATATCCTTATGCGACCCGGCCACCGACGTATCGATGTCGGCCGGCTTCAGATGCTTTGGCAAATAGAGATAAAAAGGGATCAGCTTTGAGGTTGCCACCGGATCATCGTATTTCATACTCGATTCGATCGTGTTGTTGTCGGCGGTGATGACGACGACCGTATTGGAAAATGCAGGATTACTTTTGATCTCATCCATAAAGCGTCCCGCCATATCCAACGCATACGCATAATCATGAAGCCGCTTTTCCAGCAAAGCCCGATCTCCGTTCATGTGCTTCGTCATCCCACTCGACCATACCAGAGGTCTGGACGTGTATTCGGGTGGGATATCATAAGGGGGATGATTGTTCGTCGTCATCAAATAGATGAACTGAGGTTTTTTGGCATCGGAGAGTTTTTTGAGGAGAAAATCATACGCATACTGATCAAATACCCCCCAGCTGTGCGATGCTTTTGTTTCATCCAGTTTTAGCGCGCTGACAATTGCCCCTTTCCCCTCGACACGATCAAATCCCTGATATTTCATAAATCCGCCGACATTCCGCCAGGAGAGATCGCCTCCGTACACATAGGAGGTTTCATACCCTTTTGACTGATAGACTCTCGCAGAGGCTTGTTTGAAAGCCGTTTGTACATAATTGCTCTGCCCGAAAGAGGTACTCTCAGGCCGTGCCGCGATATTTAAAAGAAACGGTTCCATGGAACTGATGGTGCCGTTTGAGCCGGAAACAAAATTACGAAATAGCGTGTCTTCATCAAAATGTTTTTTGAGCCGCCCCATAATGTCAAACGTCTCGCTTTGGTACTGCGTGATCGGCATTCCGAAACTCTCAACCATAATCACGACGACATTCGGGGGATTTTTTTCAAGCTGGGGGTTTTGGCGGGTTCGCTGCGGCAATGATCCCAATAAGTCTTTCGGATTGAGCTCTCTGTTTTGGAGATGGATGCGAAAAGCTTCGGTTATATTGTTTTCATATCCCATCATCTTGATCAGATTATAATCGTTCGATTTGCTTGTTTTATACTGTTTGTAGGATTTTATGATTGCAAATACGCCGTTTTGGGGAAGCTGATTGATAAATGGGTCCGAAGAGACATCCACAACATATTTCGATATCGGAAAAATCCCTAACGATCCGCGCGCGGCCAAAAATGACAATGCGATCATCACGACATAGATTCCGATCTTCCCCGCAACGGGTAACGGGAGGGTTTTAACCTCCTCGGTGCGTCGGAAAACGAAAGTGATCAACTTCCAAAGAACAATACCGTATAGCACTCCCAGTACGCTTAAAAGAGGGATGTTATAGTTTTTCCATGCTATTTCCAGCAAAGCTTTCGTATCATCGTCCATCACACCGAAAATCATAATATTCGCATGCTCTGCGAAATAGGAATAAAACGCCATATCGGCACCCAAAAACATGCTGATGAGGATAAAAACCGTCCAAAAATAACCCGTTAATATGCGGCGGATCGTCCGATTTCTGCTCCGGACCAGTTGCATGAGGGCAAGGATCAGCAGCGACACGATACTGACGTATCCTAAAACACTCAAATCCAATCGCAAACCGAACCAAAGGGCATACAGCCATTCGCCGCGCAACGTCTCGGGAAGTGCCTCATACGGAGAAAAATGGTTATAAAACCATAGGCGGATCGACGACATAATAAGTAAAAAAATGAATTGAATTTTGACGATAGCGACAATAAAGGGGTGAATTCTAGGCATTGAAACTCTTTTTAGGCGGTATTATATCTAGCCTTTAGTAATTCCGAAAATTAATCATCGACACGGTAAAATAGCGTAATTAGTCAAGGCAAAGGGGTATATGTGCGCAAACGTATCTTGGTAACAGGGGGGGCCGGATTTGTCGGAAGCCATCTGTGCAGACGGCTTCTGAACGAAGGCAACGATGTCATCTGTCTGGATAATTTTTTCACCGGAAGCAAAGAGAATATTATCGACCTGTTGCCCCACCCTTATTTCGAGCTGATCCGTCATGACGTGCAAGAGCCTATTTTGCTGGAAGTCGATGAAATCTATAACCTCGCCTGCCCCGCTTCACCTCCCCATTATCAGTTTGATCCCGTAGCGACAACGCGCACGTCGGTACTCGGTGCCATCAATATGCTCGACATCGCCCGTAAATGCAAAGCCAAAATCTTGCAGGCCAGCACCAGCGAAGTATACGGAGATCCCGAAGTGCACCCTCAGCCCGAAAGCTACCGCGGCAGTGTCAGCACGACGGGGATACGCGCCTGCTATGACGAGGGGAAACGGTGTGCCGAAACGCTGTTTTTTGATTATTACCGACAACACGGCGTCAAAATAAAAGTCATCCGTATCTTTAACACCTACGGACCTTATATGAATCCGGATGACGGACGGGTCGTGAGCAATTTCATCATGCAGGCTCTGCGTAATCAAGACATCACTATTTACGGTGCAGGGACGCAAACGCGCAGTTTTCAGTATGTCGACGATCTCGTCGAGGGGATGATCCGACTCATGAACAGCGATGACAGTTTTACGGGTCCAGTGAATATCGGAAATCCGGGAGAGTTTACGATGTTGGAACTGGCTCAAAAAATAATCACCCTCACCGGTTCGTCGTCCAAACTGACTTATAAACCTCTTCCGCAAGACGATCCGCTTCAGCGGCAGCCTGATATCAGCTTGGCCAAAAAAGAGCTGGACTGGGAGCCGACCATCGCGCTCGAAGAGGGGTTGAAAAAAACGATTGCCTACTTTAAGTCACTTACACGATGAATAAGCCGACACATAAACAGCCGACCGCGCTCATCTGCCTCTCGCCACATATCGGGGGGATGGAGCTCGCCAGCCTCAAGCTGGCGAAAACCCTTAGCCGCTATGTCGATTTGACCTTTATCATTCAAGAAGGGAAGTTTATCCATCAGCAATGCCTGAACAATCCCGACTACCGCGACATACGTTTCGAAACTATCGCGTTTTCACGAACACTCGGCCCTTCTCTCATCCGAAACGGGCGAAAGATCGTCAAAAAATACGGTATCAAAAATGTCATATTTTTAGGGGCTTCCGAGCTTAAATCACTCTATTTTTCATTTTTGGGGCTGGATATCAACCTGATCGTCCGTCACGGAACAATCAAATCGACTCCGAAAAAGGACTGGTTTCATCGTCTAATCTATTCTAATGTCGCCTATCATGTCCCGATTTCCAAATACATGTCCGGCAATGTCCAACAGATCATCCCATTCGGTCCGAAAAGCCAGATGCGGGTCATCGTCCCATCACTTCCAAAGCCGATCAGCACCCTTCCTAAAACACCTTCCGATACCCTAAGATTATTACATGCCGGACGGGTCACTGCGGGCAAAGGGATCGACAAAGCCATTTTGGCATGCGCTATTTTGGACGAAAACAATATCCCATTCAGCTTCGACAACTTCGGGCCTGCCGATCCAAAATATGCCCAAAAGCTTGAGCAGTTGCTCAAATCTATCACCTATGCCGACAAAATCCATATCAAAGGGTTTACCGATTCCATCTACGATGAGTATCAACGGCACGATATTTTTATTTTCCCGACACCGGATGAGGGGTATGGAAACGTTATGATGGAGGCGATTTCCCACGGGATCATCGTCATCGCGTTTGACAATACCGCCATCAGCAATTTCGGAGAGATGGGATTTCATATCCATCTCGTCGAAGATCAAAATCTCGATGCTCTTAAAGAGCGGCTGCTGTTCATCGCGCAAAACCTGGAAAACGAAAAAGCGCTGGCGCTTGAGAATATCGGAAAAGCCTCCATTAAGTTTGCCTCGGATCGGGAAGCCTCCGAATACTTGGAACTTCTCGTTTAGAAAAAGCCTTTAATAAAGACAGCCGTATAAAATACGGCTCCTATCCCTATGACCTGAAATAAAAACACCCTATTTTCCTGAATGTCGCGCTGAATGCTCCGATGTTTACGATCGATCATGCTGACGGCCAGCATCAATATCCACAGATGCAAAAATACGCGCAGATTAAAGATCGTCATCGTTAACCCCATAGCGATTGCCATCGTAATCGCCAGTTGTATGAAACGGAGACTTTCATCCTTCGGCCGATATTTATAGATTTGATAAAAAATATTCAAAAATGCCAATAAGCCGATGAGTCCGAATTGCAGCATGACACTAATGTACTGGTTGTGCTCATGGGCGATGGATTTTACCTCGTCATCTTTCGGCAAAACACGCTTAAACACCTCATCCATTGAATCTCCCGTCCCCACACCGAACCAGAAATTATCTTTGATAACCTCTAGACTGTATATCCAAAATCCGACACGCTGCCCCAAAGAAGAATCAAAATCAGCGGTAGGCTGGGCAAGTTTTTCAATCTCTATAACCGTTTGAGCCACTTTGTTTTGCAGTAAATCGCTGCTTTGATACATAGCCCCCGCAAAGATAGAAATTCCGATCAATGCGGGGAGTATCCATTTTCGGTGATAATAAAAAAAGAAAAAGGCAAGTAAAGGGAAAAAAGCGATGTATCCGGTTCTCCCTCCCGTCACGAAAATATTTGCCGATGCGGTAAGGGTAAAAAAGAACATGATCGCTTTTAAACGGATATCCTCTTTGGCATACAAGACCTTTTGAGCCAATAGTACGACCGTAAAGGCGAGGACTACACCGTAATGGATATGGTGTAAAAAAGGTGACGGATCCCCTACACAAAATGCTTTATAGAAAAACCGGTCGCCGATGCCGAATTCCCACGGAATGATCCCGAAAAACATCGAATACGATAAAATTTCGCTCACCATCATCGCTACGATAAAAGCGCCGATAATCCGATTGATATAACGTCCGTCGATCACCGTTAAAAAGACAAAAAGATAAAGTACGTTTTTTACGTGGCTTATGGAATGCCATCCGTTTATAAGGCTATCAGAGCCGATTAGCCAAATGAAATAGACCATCAGAAAATAGCTAAATGCACGGACTACCCTGTTTTTCCACACTTCTCTTGCATAATGAACGATATTTCCGCGTAAAAAAAACAAAATCAAAATAACGATGAAAATACGGCTGGTAACCGCTGCGGTAATCGGAACGAAAAACATATAGACGACAATCAGATTGTTCATCCATAGGGTTAGCCTGTCTTTATCGCTTCGCAGCTCAAGAAATTTAGTGTACAGATGATTCATGCAGATTTAAACCGTATTTGGTCACGAATATATTCCCGGCCTTATTTTTTTCAAATCTTTCCCTCTGTTCGGCCGAAGTGGGATTGTTTTGTTTTTTATGAAACAGATGAAAGGTATTGGCACTGTTCTTGCACGATTTCAATGTCAAACCATACGCTCTAAACCGCCAATCCAAATCGACGTCATCAGGAAGCGAAGATGCACCGAAACTCTCGTCAAAGCCGTTAATCGCCACCATGGCCTCTTTATAACACGAAAAATTGCACCCGATCAAACTGGTATTTCTAAGCCGCTTTTCTATGAAGAGTTTATAGAGCAATCCGTGCGGATTAAAATATATCCCCTGTTCAAATCGGGCATTTCGGTCAAACAGCAACCCGAGCGCAAAAAACAAATAGAATTTTTCAAGTGTATACGGATGAAGCGTACCGGCTCGTAATTTTTTAGATAAATCCTCAGAGAGATTAACCCTGCGACCCGCCAAAACCGCATCTTTGCTCGCCAATGCCACATGCCCTTCGATAAACGTAGAGTACGGGATGATATCGCCGTCGATAAAAATTAGATATTCTCCCGTACTGGCTAAAATTCCGTTGTTTTGCGAACGGGATTTTCGAACACCGTCGTCGTCTTGAAACGTGTGTAAAATCTCCAGTCCCTCGACCGTTTTAATATAATCGGCCATTGCGGGGCTGTTATTGTCTTCGGCGACAATCACTTCAAAATTTGTATAGGTCTGTTTTTTAAGCGCCTGTAAAATCAAATCCAAAGATTGGATATCTTTATAGACCGCTATGATTACACTGACTTTCATATCTTCTCGTTCATTAAAATGGTTTTTAAGGCTTCAAACTGTTTCTCGTTCGAGAAAACCTTCTCTGCTTTGATTCTCCCCGCTTCGGCCAATCGGTGTTTTAACGGTTCGTCTTTCAAAAGGGCTATTTTTTCGGCCAAACTTTCGCTGTTAAGCGCTTCGAACAACAGCCCCGTCTCATTGTCGTCAATGATCTCAACGACACCTCCGCTGTTGGAACCGATAACCGCCGTTCCCACCTGCATCGCTTCAATCAAAACAAGTCCGAACGTCTCCCGCTTGGAAGCGAGGACAACGGCGTCACACGCCTGATAGAAATGGTGCGGATTTTTCATGAATCCTAAAAAGTGGATTCTCTCCCCCACTCCCAGTTTTTCCGCCATTGCTCGCAGCTGATCGGTATACCCTTTTTTCATTTCATGCCCAACGAAATAGGCGTGAACGGAAGGATCGTTAATCCGTGCGACGGCCTCAATTAGAAGATGCTGCCCTTTGGCTTCGTTGATCCGTCCGACCATACCGACGGCAAATGTATCCTCCATCCCCAATTCTTTGCGCAAAGCGTCAATTTCTTGGGGATCCAAAAGCTCGGGACGATCCGAACCCATGTAAAGCACTTCGACTTTCGGTCGGACAGACTCGGGGATAAACGTCCTGATCTGATCAGCCACTTGATGGGTTACGGGGAGCATCAAATCGATGTTTCGATATAAAAAACGGTGATAAAAATCGTTTTTGAACCGGGTCATCGTCATGTTTCGGGTTTGGACAAGTTTCGGCTTGCGCTTGGAAAATACTTTAGCGCTCACTGCGATCGGAATATCTTTGGTCCAATGCAGATGGACGATGTCGATCTCGTGTTCATCGATGATCTGTGCGAGTTTTCGCGCCGATGCAAACATCACCAGATTCGATTTTTTCTTGAGCGTCACATAGCGGTACGGGGTACCTTGGTAATACTGCTCCAGCTTACCCGAGGGATTAATAACACTGAGAACGTTCATCGATTCATCCAGCGCTTTGGCGGCTCTGACCATGTAGAGTTCCAATCCGCCCAAATCGGGGGAGAGGCACAGTTCCAAAAGATTGATTTTTTTATTCATTTTCCTGCAACTCCAGCATAAGGGCATATTTCATGTACGAACTAAACGCGGAGATGACGGCAACGTTCCAGCCGTGGATACCGTGAAACATCCCCCCTTTTAAAATCAGGGCTTTAAACAACGCGCCGAAGCCGTGAAGAAAAGGATCGTATTTCGAAGAGCGTTTCCCCTCTTCATGAGCGATTCGTGCACCGCGGGTAATGAATTTATGGCTCGTTTTGATCATCTCGGCATAATCGGCGTACGAGTAATGAAGCATATCGGCATTAAGTGCCTTTACGTTATCTGTTTTTACTTTTGCATGTCCGCCGGAGGATTCAAAACCGCATTTGCTCCGGTTATACAGACGCGTTACCCGATCGGGATACCACAGCTTGATAAAATGTTTCCCGACATACGTTTTACGGGCGAATGAAAATGCGTCATAAGCGGTATTTTCAAGATCCAGATGTTTGATCGCCTCAATCGCATTCGTATCGAGCCTCTCATCCGCATCCAGACTCAATATCCACTCATTTTTAGCCAAAGGGGCACCGAACGCTTTTTGCAGACCGTCTCCCAGATAAGGCTGTACGATAACTTTAGCGCCCAATGACTCGGCGATCTCGCGGGTTCTGTCGGTACTTTGCGAATCCACCACTAAGATTTCGTCACAAACGCTTAAGACCGATCGGATTGCCGCTTCGATATTCTTTTCTTCGTTCAACGTAATAATATTTGCTGTTATCTTCATAACACTAATGTTAGCCTATTGAGGGTTATAAATGGATTATGTTGCTATACTTTCAGTAAAGGAGTTGCATGCGGGTTGCTGTCATCGTCAGAAGTTTGAATATGGGGGGAATGCAGCGTGCAGCCGTCTCGCTAGCCGAATCGTTTGCCCATGAGGGACACGAATCCCATTTGATTTACTTCAAAGAAAAAAACAGGGTTTTCACACCGGATACATCGGTCATCCTCCACCATTTTAATCTTCAAAAATTATCCATACTATCGGTAGTAGGATTGTTTTCCGAACTTTTTTCCCGCCTCCTTAACATTTTCATCCGCAACAGCTATTTTTTATGGAGTGCTCCGTTTTTATCTTTTCTTTTTCGCTACCGGCTGGCAGCTTTAGAAAAACGATACGGTCGATTCGATCTGATCGTTATCCGCGGACAAGGGACATTTGAGACATTATGGCCGATCAAAGACCCCCGCTACTTCCAGATCACCGAGAGTATGTTCATCCCTTCCGATACCCGGTTAAAACGCTTTTATTTCAAATTTCTGTATCATCAAAAAAACGTCATCTGCGTATCCCATGCTATTCAAGATAAGCTGCTCGCTATTTATAAACAGACCCAAACCTCTCCGAACCGCCTGAACGTCATCGGCAATCCGCTCAAAGCGGAAGAGATTCGACAAAAAGCGGAAGCGTTCATCCCTGAAATCAGCGGATCCTACATCTTAAGTGTCGGTCGTGTTACCCCGAATAAAAACATCTCTCTTCTTATCGATGCGTACACACTTTTGAAAAGCCAGAACAAAATAACCCAGAAACTCGTTATTATCGGAACCGGTCACGATCTGGAGAATGTCCGGCACAGAGCGGAAGAAAGCCCCTATAAGGACTCTATATTTTTGATGGGACAGATCAGCAACCCCTACCCGTGGATGAAACACGCCGATCTTTTTGTCCTCAGCTCAAAATTAGAAGGGCTTGGACTGGTACTGCTCGAAGCGCTCGCCTGCGGTACCAAAGTCGTCTCAACCAAAAGTCAAAGCGGTATTCTCGATATTATGCAAGGAGATTTGACCCGATACCTTTGCGAACAAAATCCCGAGTCGATGGCAGAACTGATCGATACGGCGCTTCACGAGGAAATCACTCTCGATTTCAAATCGCTTGTCGCGCCGTTCTCACCGCAAACAATCGTTCAAGATTTTGAACGGCTGCTGAATGTTTCCCACTCCATAACATAAAACAGTTCGTTGGGGCGTACGGCTCTGCGAAAATAACTTTTATCGCGCTGCTGGATTTGCCTTTTCAACTGTTTTACAAAATGGCTCCATGCTTTTTTAACACCGAAAACCAAAGTCGAATCCCGCAAATCATGCATGGCTTCCAGGGCATAAAATTTGTCCGATTGTTTTTTGCTGTCCAGCTGATAGGAATAGATAGCATCACACGCAAAAGGGGTGTTGAATTTCGGAGCCAATGCGGATGTCGAAAACATCGGGCCGTACGGATAGGCTTCGGTATAAATGTGGTGATTGGTATAGCAATACAGCTTTACGTCCCTCATATCGGCTTGTTCCAAAGCCTGCACCAGAGCATACGCCGTATAGATGTGATCACTGTTGGAATCGATATCCGGATGCGCCGTAACGATAATCTCCGGTTTTATAGAAACAATAGCACTGTATAAATCCCGTACCAGCGAATCCCACGTCGCGGAGGCGGTCTCATTTTTGATAAAACCGGTATGATCCGTCCGTCTAAAGAAACGGATATCGCTGATACCGGTGGAGGTCGAAACAGCTTGTTGATCCCGGTGTTCAAACATCCATTTCAAACTCATTCCGAAATAGCCGAGCATTGCACACCGCTCTTGGGGGACATCTCCCAATGCGGGTACGCTCAACGCATCATGCACCCGCAGTTTCCCTTTCTGAAGCGCACGTTCTTGTTTTGAGCCGTACAATCCGCAATAATCGCATTTGCCCTCTTCACCGACCGTTACCGTGATGACATGACTTTGATCAGATGAGCTGTAAAGCCCGTATGCGGCGATTTCGGCATCATCGGCATGAGGTGCCAACACCAAAATTTTCTGATTTTCCGAATCAGCATTACGGAAGATGTAAAGTATTGCTTCTTTGTTGGCGAATGAACAGTGACAACCATTCAACTCGCCTTTGGAAGCGGAAAAACCGCTGAGATCAACGTAGCGGATACCGTTTACACCGTGTTCCAGATAATGAGCCTCTTCTTTTTTGCTTGAGTCAGCGATTTTAATATAAGGCTGAAACAAATGCCCGAATAGGGAACTTTTTACGTTTATTTTTAGTATAAGGGTAGTGTTTGCAGGGAGAGACGAAAAATCGAAGAAACGTACATCTTTTATGTCAATCTGTTCCGTCTCATGATTAAAGAGATAGGTATAGTCTTGGTTCGTTTTGTATTTATATTGTCTTTTCCTGATCACCATCATCAAAATTAAATACGACACAATACCGAATACGATAAAAATCATTGATATATTTCTTCCTTACTTTGTACTTTTATTGTTTGAATGATACCATGCTATTTGGATTGAATACTATTCTTCACCCCATGTAGTACACTAAGGCATCTTCAAACTTATGAAAAAATTCATTAACAAACAGCGTTTAAAAATCAAACATTTCTGGCACCAGCGCTTTCTCAAACACCATGATTTCACTATAATATCGAATAACTGCTGGGGAACGCGCACGTATCAAAAATTCGGCATCCCCTACTCCTCTCCGTTTCAGAGCCTATTTATCTTTGCACCTGATTTTCTAAACCTTATCACCGATTTTTCGGTTGATAAACTGACAATCGAAAAATTTATTTCGTATGAAGATTCAAAATATAAAACCGAACTCGAAAAAGAGAACCTGGATAAAGAGGACTACCCTATAGGTATTTTAAAAGACGGTACCGAACTGCATTTTCTGCATTATAAAACCGCCGAAGATGCGCTTGATAAATGGAATCGGCGCGTTAAACGTATGAATGATAAAATGATTTTCAAATTCAGTGACGGCTACGCCTCCGACGACGCTTTAATAGAACGTTTCGATGCATTGCCGTACAAACATAAAATTTGCTTTACGGCAAAGGCGTACCCTCATTTAAAAAGTGTCGTCTATATGGACCGCTTCCGCCAAAACGGCAAAGTTGAGTTAGAATGGAAATATGACCGCAAATATATCAATCTCCACTCTTTTATCAACGCACTGTAAGCCGCTTTACAAAAATGTTTCAAACTCCGATTTGGAAGTATTCAAATCCTATCTCTGCCATCCGCTCTTTATTGAACTGATTGCGCCCGTCAAAGAAAATTGAGTTTTTGAGCCGTTTTTGCATCTCTTCGAAATCGGGGCTTCTAAACTCCTGCCACTCGGTGACGAGGATGATCGCATCGGCATTGTCGAGCGCTTCGTATTTACCGTCAACGTAACTGACGCTCGCATTGCCTTTTAGATAGTGTTTTTCGGCTTCATGACGCGCTTTCGGATCGTACGCGACGATCTTTGCCCCCTTGGCGGTCAGATCATTGATAATCGTGATCGCGCTCGCTTCGCGCATATCATCGGTTTCCGGTTTAAATGCCAATCCCCATACCGCGAATGTTTTGCCTTCGAGATTTTGCCCGAAACGGCTGAATACTTTTTGGGAAATGACATGTTTTTGGTCGTAATTGACCGCTTCGACCGCATCTAAGATACGCGGTGTATAGCCGAAATCTTTTGCTGTTTTCGCCAATGCCTGAACGTCTTTGGGAAAACAGCTTCCGCCGTATCCGCATCCCGGATAGATAAAGCTGTATCCGATACGGCTGTCGCTTCCGATCCCGTTGCGCACTTTATTGATATCCGCACCGACACGTTCGCAGATATTGGCCATCTCGTTCATAAAACTGATTTTGGTCGCGAGCATGGCGTTAGCCGCATATTTGGTCATCTCGGCACTTTTAATGTCCATACCGATGAAGCGGTCATGGTTTTTCATAAACGGCTCATACAAATCGTGCATGATTTTCATCGCCCTCTCGCTGTCAGCCCCGATAACGACACGATCAGGATGCATGAAATCTTTGATCGCGGCGCCCTCTTTTAGAAATTCAGGGTTCGAGACGACATCAAAAACCAAATCGCTCCCGCGTGTGTCAAGTTCGGCCTGGATAGCGGCACGCACTTTCTCTGCCGTACCGACCGGAACGGTCGATTTATCGACAATGACCATATAGTTTTGCATATGCTGACCGATACTTTTGGCAACGGCAAGAACATACTGCAAATCAGCGCTTCCGTCTTCCCCCATCGGAGTCCCGACGGCGATAAACGCGATGCCGGTTGAGGCAATAGCGTTTTGGATATCAACCGTAAATTTTAACGTCCCTTTGGCATAGTTTTCCAACACCATATCTTCTAAACCCGGCTCATAAATAGGGATGATCCCTTGAATGAGTTTGTCAATTTTTCCCTGATCGATATCGACACAGGTGACGCTGTTCCCCATTTGCGCGAAACAAGTACCGCTCACTAATCCGACGTATCCGGTGCCGATGACTGATATTTTCATAAAAACTTCCTCTGTAGGTTAAAAACAAAGTCTTATTTTAACTAACCGTTGATATAAATTCACTTAGAAAAAACAAAAGCAAAACAAATGAAAATTATAATTTTTACCTTAACTGTCCTGATTTTATCAGGATGCAGTACAACTCAGCTCAATAGCGGATGGGAAAGAACGAAACACGCATCTTATAATGCCGCAACCGATTATGTTACATGGGTTCCCGCCGCTACATCCGCGGCTCTTTACGCGACCGATTACGATACCGGCATGACGAACTATTTCAGAGATCACCCTTGGTTCGGCGAAGAGGATGACGAGTTTTACAGAGGCCTCAACCACTACGAAACACTAGCAACGGCATTTTTGGTAAACGATCCCGATTATGCCCAGACATGGAAACGTGTTTTGGTCGAATTCACCGGTTTGGAAACGACAAAACAAACCTCTACATTTTTGGAAAAAAACATCCGTAAAAAATCCCCTGACGGAACCCATAACGGCTCTATAGGCTCACACCATGCATTGGATCATTTTGCCAGTTCGGCGATGAACCGACGGAACGTCGAAAATCTGGATATACCGCAGTGGGGCAAATACACCTTAAACACGATCAGCTACGCGTCTGCCTCCGCAAGCGCTTTATGCCGCGTCCAAGACGGAGGGCACTCTTTTGCCGATCAATTGGTGAGCGCCTCGATAGGAAACTTCATGGGACTCTTTTTCCATGATCTTTTTATGTTGGATAGCATGACAAATATAGCCGTATCGATAAACGACAGCGAAGCAAAAGTACACATAGGATTTCGTTACTAATCCTCCGGAGCAGACCCCTCTTTATCAAAGGTTTGATCAGAAAATGATACAATATTTCCTTTATTCGGCTCAACTTCATCTCGTCACAGAATAATCAAGGATTTTTGTTGAAATTTTACTCCCGCTATACCCAAATAATCGCTGCCCTGCTCATAAGCCTTATCGCCATGATGATCCCCCGAATCACTTTATGGAGGATGTATTCCGAAGACTTTTCAGATTTAACTTTTTTTGAGTTAATCGGCTCTTTTATCATGGGTTTCAGGGTAGATATCATCACCCTCTTTACGTTCTTATCGCTTATTATCCTTTTACTCGCCTTTCCGGTTAAATGGGTTCATAAACGCCGTTTTCGTATCGGAATGGGGATGGTTTGGAGCACCGTGCTAAGCACCATACTTCTTATCTCGTTCAGCGACGTCCTCTATTACGATTTTATCCACCGCCACATCTCCAATGAACTTTTTGCTCTGGCAAACGATACCAATATTATCGTAGAGATGGCTTTCGGTTCCTATCTTTTCTATACGATCGGCGCTTCGATCTTTTTCGTCATTTTGTCCATTCTTTTTTACAAAATTTTCAGTGCCCCGCTCCAACATGAGAAAGTCAGTGCCAAAAGCTGGCTGGGACTGATCGTGCTCATCCTTGTTCTGTTCATAGGGATTCGAAACTCCTTCAGTCACAAATCGTTCGGTTTGTCCGATGCCTACGCCGTCAATAAAGTGAGTTCGGGAAATTTGGCCCTAAACGGCTTCTTTTGCGTGTATCGTACCGCCTCATCCAAAAAGGGGGGACATCATCAGCTCTCCGATTTAAACGAATCGATTCTCATAACACAAAATCTTTTGCAGAGTGACAATGCCCGCTTTGACAGCCAAGAGGTACCTCTTTCCCGTGCCTTTGAGTCCAAACCAAAGCCCCGTTACAATATCGTGATCGTATTGCTGGAATCATGGGGTGCGGAGCATATCGACGGATTTACCCGTTACAAAGAGCTAAATGTAACCCCGTATTTCAAAAAACTGAGCAATGAGAGTCTTAAATTTACCAATTTTTACGCTAACGGATACCGTTCAATCTACGGGATCACCTCAATATATACCGGTGTCACCCTCCCGGGCGGATTTGATTATCTCGGAAGCGGGTTGGAGCTTTCAAATCTCAGCTATTTAGGGAAAATCGCCAAAGAAAACGGCTATAAAACGATCGCGATGCAAGGTTCGAACCGCCGCTCGTATCGGGTAGATGCGGTTAGCCATTTGGCAGGGTTTGATGAATATTACGGTGCCGAAGATATGCCGAACGTCGAAACCGTCGAGGCGGGGCGTGCGCCGAAAACGGGAACGTATGATTACAACCTGTTTCATTTTTTACATCAAAAACTAAACAGTGAGAAAAAACCGTTTATCGCATTTACTTTTACCTCGACCAATCACAGCGATTTTCATCTCCCTTCTAAAAAATTTGAACGTTATCCGCCGGATTTGAGAAACTACAACGGATCATTAAATACCTACCTCTATGCGGACAACGCGATAGAGCGCTTTATGGAAAGTGTCAAAAAGGAACCGTGGTTTGATAATACGATTTTCATCTTTACGGCCGACCACGGAACCGGAGATGCCCTGTGCCCGATCGGTAAAGCGCTCCGTCCAAACGATAAACCTCTCCCCTCAATTGAGCATTTCAGAATACCGCTGGTAATTTATGCACCGAAAATCTTTAAGCCGCAAGAGATCAAAACACTGGGTTCCCAAAACGATATCTTCCCCTCAATACTTGATTTGTTAGGGTTTAATCAACCCTTTAGCGTCATGGGGAATTCTCTCTTCGACCCGTCCGTCAAAAACCGTTTTGTCTACTTCTACGCCGGTGACTTGATCGGCTATATCGGTAAAGAAGGATATATTAAATACAATTTCAAAACGGTTGTCGAAAGCAATGCCACGAAACACGATACGCAAAAACTCCAAAAAGAACTTTTTGCGGTGGATACCGCGGAAGCCGGTTTGCTAAAGAAAAATAAATGGGCGCACTGAACATGATGATGAAAAGCGAATACCAGCCTCAATATGCCCACTTGACCCCTTTTTTCGTAGATATCAAAACGATCTTCGAAAACGACACGCAAAGTATCCACAAAGCACGCAACGAGCTTAAAATCATTACATTGGATGAGCAGAAAATGGTCGTTAAATCCTTCCAGATTCCCCATCCGATTAATCGTGTCGTCTATTCCTTTTTTCGCAAAACCAAAGCGTACAAATCCTACCACAACGCGCTGCGTCTCATTAATCTTGAAATATCGACTCCGATGCCGGTCTCTTACATCGAGTTTTACAGTGCCGATTTGTTGAAAAACAGCTATTTTATCAGCCTCTATTCACCATACGATTTTACAATCCGCGAAGCGCTCCACCATAAATGCAGCGATTATTCCGATATTTTGCGTCAATTCGCCGCCTATACTTACGATTTGCATACAAAAGGGGTATGGCACCTCGATTATTCTCCGGGCAATATTCTGGTACAGCGTATGGAAGAGGGATATCGGTTTTCCATTGTCGATATTAATCGGATGGCGTTTCGGGAAATCACCCCTTTAGAGGGGTGTGAGAATTTTAATAAACTCTGGGCCAGGGATGAAGATATCGAAATTATGGGACGCGAATACGCCCGTTTAAGCGGATTGGATGAAAGCGTCGCTATACGTGAGATGAAACGTCATAATGACGCGAACAAGCGGGTCAAAAATTTTAAAAAACGGCTCAAGAAAGTGCTGAAAGGCGATTTTTCAGCTCCCGCTTAACCATCTCGAACATCGCGTTTCTCCCCTCAGATTCGAGCGGAATCATAAAATGATGCTGTTTCTCTCCGATGCTTTTCCAGCGGGAAGCGGAGGCGAAAAGGGTATCGGCAAAGAAGGTAAAAGTCTCGCACCCTACCGCGCTTGCCAGATGGTAGGTTCCCGTCGAGGTACTTATAAACAGTTTAAAACTGCTCAAAAGCTTTGCAAAGTCAACGACGCTCCCGCGTGAACGGTACAGTTTCACCCTGCTCTCACCCAGTAACGCTTTGGCCTCTTTATAGAGTTTTTCCTCATCGGGACCGAACGTCATCACGATATCGATATTTTCAAAACTCTCGGCAATACGGACCAGTTCGATGTATTCATCAATCGTCCAGTTGGCATCGGATGATCCGCCGAAGCCCGGATGGAACGCGACGACAGGTTTGGTAATGCCAAATTCAGCGCAAAACTCACGGTAAACTTCCTCCACACCTTCATAGCGCAATAGAGGCTTCGGAAAATTGAGGCTGATATCTGAAAAGAGCGCTCGCGCGAGTTCCAAATTGTATTCGAATTCCGCCATCTTAACCTCGCTTCGGCGCTGCGTGATTCGGCGGTTGTAAAAAATTTGCGCGATTTTGGTAGCGGGGGCGATACGGAGCGGGATACGGGCGATCCATTGTGCCAGAGCCACACGGGTATTGGAAAAAAGCGTGATCGAGGCATCGATTTTCGCCTCTTTTATTTTAAACGCCAATTCGAGGATGTCATCGCTTGAATCGACAATCACCTCATCGATAAAATCGCACGATTGTGCCAGTTTGGCATTTAAGGGAGCGACCAGAGCGATAATACGGTTAGAGGGATTATGGTGCTTGAGAACATACAATGTCGGAAGCGCCGTAATAAAGTCCCCAAGCTTGTCGTTACGCACCACTAAAATGTTCATACTATCTCCTCGTTCTTAAGCACCCATTTTACCTGATTGAAGGTAAGAAAACGGTACAATTGCCGAATGAAAGCACCGTTTGCCTGGGACCATTATTCCGATCAGCCCGCTATTATCAAAGATAAAGCATTCAAGCGTGCCATGCGCCGTGATGCACTCCCCTCACTGATCAAAACGTTTTTAATCGCCCTTCTCACCCTCCCTCTTGCATTTTTTCTGATGCCGTTCATAGGACGGCACAGAATCGACGGAGAAGACTTTTTCGGTATTGGGGTCAATCTGGACAAAGAACCCAATACAACCCCCTATCTGCTAAATGAGCTGAACGTCAAAAAGCTCCTGATCCGTCTCCCTCTTTGGGAGATGGACCGCCTGCATGAGTATGTCACGTTTATCCGCAGTTTCTCAGGAAAGCACATCACGGTAGCCTTATTGCAGGATCGTGAGCACATCACGTCCCCCTCTTTATGCCAAGACCACTTTACCCAAATTTTCGAAGCGCTGGAGGGGATTTGCGATACCTATATCATCGGCTCCACGATCAACCGCGCAAAATGGGGATTTTTCAGTGTTAACGAATATTTGGATTTTTATGCCGTTGCCTATGCGCTGAAAAAAAGCCGCTTCCCTCATCTGAAACTGATCGGCTCCAACGTGATCGATTTCGAATTTCATTTCACGGCTCATACCCTCTTTAATCTCTCACGCATACACTTCGATGCGATAGGATCTCTTCTGTATGTCGACCGTCGGGGGGAACCTGAAAATACCCAGATGGGATTGAATCTTCTGGATAAAATCAATTTTCTGTACTCTCTGATCCGACTGAGCCCGAAAACCGCCAACGAGCTGATCATCACCGAAACGAACTGGCCGATCCAAAATACCGCCCCTTATGCCCCGACCAGCGAATTTGAGTGCGTGAGCGAAGAGGACTATGCCTCGTACATGGTTCGGTATCATCTTCTCGCCTTTGCCTCCCAAAAAGTAAACAGTGTCTATTGGCATCAGCTGATCGCTCCGGGATACGGATTGATCGACAACCGCGAGGGTATCCGAAAACGAAGCGCTTTCGAAGGGTATAAAATAATGCTAAAGCATTTAAATGATGCACGGTTTGTCCGTTTTTCTGAACGTTCCGATGAATATCTGCTCGTCTGCTCCACCTGCAGAGGTGAATTACACATCTCGTGGAGTCTCGACTCCGCTCCGATCTACACCTATAAGGCTTCATCGTGAAAATACTCGTCATTCTTCCCAACTGGCTCGGAGACGCCCTCATGGCTACCCCCGCACTCGAAGCTCTTTGCAGTGTCTATCCCGATGCCGAACTTACCCTTGTCGGCTCGTATGTCAGCATCGAAGCGCTCAAATACCACCCGCGATGTGTACGCCATTACGTCGATGAAACGAAAAAAGGGGGAAACCGGTTCGCTAACACTTACCGGTTCGCCAAAGAGCTGGGTGTCCATGATATGGCGATTACGTTTCGTAATCAGGTCCACTCATCCCTTTTGCTCTTTTGGAGCGGTACTCCCCTCACCGCGGGTCGACGCAGTTGGCATTCACGACTACTCCTCACTCACAGTATCAACCCTTCTCACCCTTCCCATCTGGTAGAGCAGTATCGCGATATTTCCCAAAGTTTGAGCCCTATCCCGCTTGTCATCGGAAATTTAAACCTTCATATCCCCCCTCACCGCTACAATCGTCCGATGCTCGGCATCAACCCCGGTGCGACCTACGGAAGCGCTAAACGGTGGTATCCCGAAAAATTTGCCGAAGTCGCCCGAGCCTACAGCGATAAATACGAGATCATCCTTTTCGGCGGACCGAATGAGGTGGGGATGGCAAACGATATCGAATCACGCCTGAACGGCATCAAGGTTACCAACCTCGCCGGAAAAACGTCGATACAGGAGCTGTGCAGCTTTATCGGAGGATTGGATCTCTTCATTACCAACGACAGCGGTCCGATGCACGTAGCAGCAGCCTATCAGGTACCGACCGTTGCTATCTTCGGTCCGACGCGCCACGCAGAAACGTCGCAATGGATGAATGAAAAAAGCTATATTGTACGGCATGAGATGAAATGCGCACCGTGCATGAAGCGTGAATGTCCTCTAGGACACCATGAATGTATGAAAAGTATCGAACCGGAAGAAGTAATTGAAGCGGTCAAAAATCTAACTTACAACACTCTAAAGCAAGGTCGCCCGCAGTAGTGCGAAGGAGTGCCGCCAGCGTTTTGTTGTAAGGGTGATTTTCTTTTGGATACTTTTCTTATGAAAAAGAAAAGTATGTAATTAAAAATCGAGCCTCATTGCAAAATACCACGCGTCATTATAGGTGACGTTGCGTGTTTTCAAATCGGTATCGATTTTTCGGTATCCGACACCGATTCGGGCATTCTCTATCGGCTCGATATCCAAACCGATTCGACTCTCCGTATAGCTGTCCCCTTTTTTAAAACAAAGGGCTGAAGGGGCATAATAAAAAGCACCGTTAAGATAAAATCCGATCGGGGCATTCAACGGCAGTTTCAACTCCGCTTCTACGCCCAACGGAATAGCCGTATATCCCTCGGAGTCGATTTTGGTAAATTCCCCTTTTATCCCAAGCCCCAATTTCAATCCTGAAACTCCGCGCACCGGCTGCATCACCATAAATGATACCTCCATCAACGGATCGGGATCAACAATCGTTTTAGAGTTGTTTTTATCTCCGTCTAAAAAGCGGGCGCCGATATAGGCATTGCTCATAGAATTGCCCATACGTCCCATATCCAAACGGATCTCTCCGCCCACTTCCTGATCATTGACGTTAACACTCACTTGATGGGCCGCAAAGACGGAAGTAGCCATCAAAAATAATACGATAATCTTTTTTAGCATGTCGTTCCTTCGTTAATTCGTGCTATCGTGGCCGTGGTACTTTTCCCGTCCACAAACTGCACCAGTCTCAATTCTTTAGCAAATTCCGCTCCGACAACCGCTTTGCCTTCGTAATCGCCCCCTTTGACCAAAATATCGGGGGCAATGTTTTTGATCAGATCATGCGGTGTCTCTTCGCTGAACAATACGACATAATCGACCGATTCGAGCGCCGCTAAAATATAGGCGCGATCGGCTTCCGTATTGACCGGACGGGTAGGCCCTTTAAGCTCTCTTACCGAACTGTCCGAATTGAGTCCCACGATCAGTACATCCCCGTAGCTTTTTGCCTCTTGGAGATACTTCACGTGTCCCACATGGAGAATATCGAAACAGCCGTTGGTAAATACGACCTTTTTTCCCTCTTTTTTGAGACGCTCAGACAGTGCATAGATCTCGTCTTTCGTTTTGATATGCATATCCGAGGTGCTTTGGTGCAGACTCGATTCATACGCTTCAATCTCTGAGAGGGTTACGGTGGCTGAGCCGATTTTACCGACAACGACGGCTGCGGCATGATTGGCAAACGGTGCCGCTTCATCGATGCTCAATCCGCATGAAAGGGCGAACGAAAGCGATGCGATCACCGTATCACCCGCCCCCGTTACATCGAATACCTCTTTGGCGACTGTCGGAAACCGGCGCATAGACTCATCGTAAATGGCAATACCGTCCTCAGAGAGGGTGATCATCGAACATTCCAGCGTACAGGTCTCTTTGAGATTCAAAAGAGCTTTTTTCAGACTTGCATCGTCATTGATCGCTATCCCCGTCGCTTCGGAAGCTTCTTTCTTATTAGGGGTCAAAAGATAGGCACCGCGGTATTTTCGGTAATCTTTCCCTTTGGGATCGACGAGTACTTTTTTCCCCGCACTCTTTGCAGCCGCAATCACGCCGCCAGCAACCGCATCGGTGATCACCCCTTTGCCGTAATCGGAGATGATAACGATATCGCACTCTTTGACCACCGATTCGACATACGAAACGACCGCATTTTCACTCTCTGGAGCAATGGAATCTTTGGATTCTTTGTCATAACGGAGAATCTGCTGATTGGATGCGATGATACGGCTTTTCTTGGACGTCTTGCGTCCAGCCTGACGGATTAGCCCATCAGTGCCTACCCCGATTATGCCGAGCATCGAGAGGAGTTCTTCGCCGTTTTCATCATCTCCGATGACAGCACCGACGCTGACTCGCGCACCGAGTGCCACCAGATTATTTATCACATTTCCCGCTCCGCCGAGCACCGTTGTCTCACGGGCAATATCCACGACCTGCACCGGGGCTTCGGGCGAAATCCGCTCGCATCCTCCCCACAGATAGTGATCAATCATCAAATCACCGATGACGAGAATGCGGGGATGAGAGTCATGCAATCTTCTCATGAAAGTTCCTGTTCGAATAATCGTTTGATTTCGGGAACATAGGCCGCAATCCCCTCTTCAAACTCAAATCGCGGAGCATACCCCAATATGGCTTTGGTCGATTCAATATCGGCTTCCGTATGAAACTGATAGCGCCCGACATAAGGGTTAGGGATATACTCGCATGTAAACGATGTCCCCAGTTCTTTTTGGAGAATATCGACCATCGATTGAAAAGAGCGCGCTTTTCCCGTCCCGACGTTAAACACACCGTTTTCCTTCGGGTGCATGGCAAGAATATTCGCCTGAATGATATCCTCGATATAGATGAAATCACGCAAAATTTTGTCGGAATTTTCAAAAAGCTTCGGATTTTTTCCGGAGAGGAGCTGATGGCCGAACTGCACGACCATCGATGCCGTTTTATTTTTAAAAAATTCACGCGGTCCGTACACATTGAAATAGCGCAATCCGACAATAGAAATATTCTCAAATTTTTGAGAATATTGGCGTGCCAAATGATCCATCATCAGCTTTGAAAATCCGTATACGTTTTGCGGTGCTTCACATCCGACACACTGCGGAGACGGTGCATCGCCGTAGGTCGCCCCAGAAGATGCATAGATCATATTGGCTCCGTGAACTACCGCTATATCAAGAAGATCTTTAAACGCATTGACGTTGGTCTGAATCATCAAATCCTGTTCCAACACCGTCGTATCCGAAATAGCGGCTTCGTGAAAAATATAATCGAATTTATAGTTTTGAGAAAGGGTACTCAAAAGTTCTTTATCATTGATATCACCGCTGATTACCTCTCCTCGAAAACCGAGAAGATTTTTAAAATGGCCGAAGCTTTTGAGGTTGCCGTTTGAGAGGGTCAAGTTTGAACGGAATAAATCCAAAACAACGACATGAGCGTCAGGATAATTTTCCTGAAAATAAAATGCAAGATTGGAACCGATAAAACCGGCTCCTCCGGTAATCAAAATAGTTTTATGATTCAAATTGATTTCGCTGTAACGCATGAAATGTCCTTCATAAAGGTAGTATCATATTGTAACAAACTCTACATTAAAGGTGAAACAGTTAGAGTGATTTAAGATTGATAGGACTATAATAGCGGCGAAAATTTTTATTGGAGAAAACAAATGAAAAAAATTGCTCTTGCAATGTTGTTCGCTGGTGTATCATTAATGGCTGCTGACGGTAAAGCTCTTACTGCTAAATGTGCTGCCTGTCACGGTGCTTCTTTCGAAAAAGCTGCTCTTGGTAAATCAGCGATCGTAAAAGGTCAATCAGCTGCTACTATCGAAGCTTCTTTGAAAGCATACAAAGCTGGTACACAAAACAAAGCTGGAATGGGTGCATTGATGAAAGGTCAAGTTGCTTCTATGTCAGATGCTGATATGAAAGCAGTTGCTGCTTACATCGCTGGAATCAAATAATTATTTGATTTCTAACGCCAAGGGAGCAAAGCCCCCTTTGGCTACGCTAACGCTGAGTTCTCTTCATCAGAGAGCTCACGTGCAGTAAACCGCACTCTTTCTTCGCTTATCTCACTTTTCTAAAACTACTTTTTTTTTATTCCGGTCTGTACTCTTTTTTTGCCGCTTCTTGTTTACGCTGCTGATTGGCCGCATCGTTTAACTCACGCTCGTCATCGTATTGCACCTGATTCATCATTTTAGTCTCATCGTCAAACTGACCGTTTTTAATTCCCCATAAAAAAGCCGCCAGTGCGATACCGCCCAAAAAGATCGATGCTCCGAGCATCATCGCTATGACCCATGAATCCATAATTTCTCCTTGTGTAAACTTTACATACTTTTCTGTTTAGTCAGAAAAGTACCAAAAGAACATACCATGATCCAAAAACGCTACGTTCCTCTCGGCACTACTGCCTTCGGAACAGCTCTACGTATTGGATAATGGAAATTTTTTATTTATATAACCATCTCACCCGCATCGAGTTTCCGACGACAAGGAGCGAACTAAACGACATTGAAATCGCCGCAATCAGCGGAATAACATACCCCATCATCGCAAGCGGGATCGTAATCGAATTATAGACCAGCGAAATGGCGAGGTTTTGTTTGATCAGTCCGTACGTTTTACGGCTGATTGCGAACGCTTCGGCAAGCGAAGTGAGTGAATCGTTCATTAATACCACATCGCTCACCTCGATGGCGATATCGCTGCCGTTACCCATCGCGATGGCGATATCGGCACCGGCAAGCGCCAAGAGATCGTTAACCCCGTCACCCGCCATCACGACGATATGCCCCTGCGCATGTGCCGACTCGATAAATGCCGCTTTCCCCTCAGGGGTTAAATGGGCATGAACTTCCTCGATCCCGACCTCATGAGCTACCCGCAAAGCCGCCGCTTCATGATCCCCCGTCAGCATGATGACCCGGAGATTCAACCGCTTCAATGCCGCAATCGATTCCCGTGCTTTCTCTTTCGGAAGATCGCGCAGCTCATAAACCGCGACCAATTGGTGATCGACCGCATAATAAAAGAGGCTCTTATCGCTCGCAGAATCGACCTCGATCCCTAATTCCTGCATCAATAGGGCATTTCCTCCCGCGATCATCACTCCGCTGACACGCCCTACCATCCCGCGTGCGGGGATCTCACGGGCCTCTTCGATCGCAGCCGTACCCATCTGTTCTTCAGTACGTTCCAAATACTCCAGCACCCCTCGGCTGATCGGATGTTTGGATGACGAGACAAGGGTATACAATGCTCCCTTCTCAAAAGGGTGATGGACCGTTGCGTAAATAACTTCGGGACGCCCTTGGGTGATGGTCCCTGTTTTATCCAGAACGAGCATCGACGATTTAGCCATCGTCTCGATCTGGGCTGCCGATTTAAAAAGTATCCCCCGTTTTGCCCCCAGCGCCAATCCGACCAATGTCGCTACCGGTGTCGCCAGTGCCAGCGCACACGGACAGGCGATGATAATAACCGAAATCCCTACCATCAATGAACGGTCAAAACTGTGGGGCCAGAAATACCACGTCCAAAACGTCGCAATGGCTAAAAACAAAATAGTGGATGAGAAGTGTTGTGAAAGCCGATTGGCTAATTGCTCGATGGAGGGCTTTTGCGCCATCGCATTTTCTAAAAGATTGACGAGATGGGATAGGGTCGAGTGGGCGAAATCTTTCGTCGCACGGTAGTGTATCAGTGCATCGATACTTGTTGTGCCACTAATGATTTTATCCCCTACACGCTTGAAAATCGGCTCAGACTCTCCGGTAAGATTGGACTCATCAAAACTCCCCTCCCCCGAAATCACTTCCCCGTCAATTGCGGAACGCTCACCGCTTCGGATGACGATGACATCCCCCTCTTTTACTTCATTGACATCAACAGATCGTATCCCTTCTCCCTCGACAATGCTCACTTCTCTCGGGATATGTTTGCCGATAACATCAAGCGTGTCGGCGGCATTTTTACGGCTGAGTACCTCGAGAAATTTTCCGAACAGGACAAAGGTGATAATCATCGCTACCGAATCGAAATAGGCTTCCCCTTTTTCGAATACCGTAATATAGATGGAATAGAGATACGCAAGGCTTGATCCCGTCACCACCAGCAAATCCATCGTTACCGATTTATTTTTCAGGCCGTAATAAGCCCCGCGGTAAAAGACCCATCCGCTGTAAAAAAGGACGGGGGTCGCCAAAAACCATTCGGCGACATTCAAAATCGTCTTGATCTCTTGGGTAATACCGGTGAAATATCCCGCATACTGTGCAACGGCGATCCACATCATATTCATCGTCGCAAACGTCGCCACCGCCATCCGCAGATAATACTCTTTGCGTTCTTTGTTGGCACGTACCTCTTGAAGCGACGCATCGTACGGAAATGCGTTATAGCCGATAGCGCGGATCATATCGATGATAGCGGAGAGTTTGACGATGGCAGGATTCCAGGTGATTCGGGCTTTATTGTTCGTGTAGTTGATATGCGCTTCGATCACACCTTCCATTTTATGGAGCGCTTTTTCATTCAGCCATACGCACGCCGCACAATGGATCCCCTCGATAACCAGCGAAACCTGATTTAAACCCTCTTTGCTCAACGTCACAAAGCGTTCACTAAATGCAGGGGTATCAAAGTTGGAACTCGCTTCGAACTGCTCAGTCGGCGGAGAGAGGGTCGCATCCCCCATTTTGCTGTAAAAACTCTCCAGCCCTTCGTCTTTGAGAAGATGAAAAATCCCACGGCACCCGTTACAGCAAAAGCGGTATTCACCGTCGTGTATCATCACCTCATCACTGAACTCCAGATGGCAATGATCGCATTTGACTTTAGACATATTCGAACTTCCCTGCAGACTTATTTTTTTTGACCTGTTTAAAACTGTTCATTACACCTTGCATGACGATATGAACACCTCTCACGGCATGTTGTCCATAGCCGATCGCCATAGAGAGATTAGCCGTTGCCTCGATCGGATCAATACTAAAAGGGACCATAGAGCCCGTAAATACAACCGTCTTATCCAATGCCAGCATATCGATATATGCGGCGCTTAAATCCATCGTATCGGTGCCGTGAATGACGATAACCGTTTGTGCATCCGATGCGGCAATTGTTTGTCCCAAAAAAGTGCGGTCTTGAGCATCCATCTCCAAAGAGTCTTTGTAAATGACCCCTTGAAGAGAAATATCTATTACCAAAGATTCGAGTATCGACTCAACGGCTTGGTTGTCATTCGGAACGAACAGCTCACCCTTGATAGGATCGTAGCGTTTGTTAAATGTACCGCCGGTATTAATGATCAGCATCAAAGCAGCTCCCGCAAAGAGTAAATAATTTTGTCCGCATGTGAAACGACGGCTTCATGAGAAAGGAGTATATTATGTCCGACGCCCGCTTTGAGCGCAGCTTCGATATCCCGCTCATTATCGCCGATCATAACGCTAGAAGCCATGTCCAGATCATATTCCCCCTTTGCACGCAAAAACATCCCCGGTTCAGGTTTACGGCATTCGCACTGACCGTCAATGCTCTCATGATGCGGACAGTGATAGATGCGATTTATCGTAATTCCCAGTTCTTTGAAATGGCCGATCATCCACCGGCTGAGTATTGCGAAATCATCCTCGGAGTAATAGCCGCGGGCAATCCCCGATTGGTTGGTGACGATGATAATCAGATATCCCTGCTCCTGATACGTTCGGCACACCTCGATAATACCGTCGAGAAGTTCGAAGTCTTCGATTTTATGGAGGTAGTTTTTCTCAACGTTCACTACACCATCACGATCAAGAAAAAGGGCTTTACTCACTTATGCAACTCCGCCGCCGAAAAGCTCTTTTTCGATAATGTCGCAGAGAATATGCCCGATCAAAATATGGGACTCCTGAATCCGCGGTGTCGCGTTTGAGGGGACGATGATCGCATAATCGGCCATTGCGGCCATTTTTCCGCCGTCGCGCCCGACGAGAGCTACCGTCGTCACACCTCGATCCGCAGCCGATTCGAATGCATTGATAATATTTTGGGAATTTCCCGATGTCGAGATACCGATAAACAGATCCCCCTCCTGTGCCATCCCCTCAAGCTGGCGGGAGAACACTTTGTCATAGCCGTAATCATTGCCGATGGCGGTGAGATTGGAGGTATCGGTCGTCAACGCAAGCGAAGGGATAGAGGGACGGTCAAACCCGTAACGCCCCACCAGTTCCGCCGCGATGTGCTGTGCATCGGCAGCCGAACCGCCGTTTCCGGCTAAAAGAGTTTTTTTACCGTGCCGATAGACCTCTACACACGCTTTGGCCACATTCATAATCGTATTGATCAGCTCCTGATTTTCCAAAATTGCCTGTTTGGTTGCTGCCGAATCGGCAATCTGCGCTCGAATATAACGTTCCATGTTTTCCCTTTTAGTACCGTATTCCCGTTACGGAACGGACTTTATCGATGATCGGAGCTGCAGTTGCACTCGCTTTGGCCGCACCGAGATTTAAAATCTCTCTCACTTCATCCTGATGTGCCTCGAAATAGGCTCTTCGTTCACGGTAAGGACGGAAATATTCCCATATTACGTCATGGGTATAGAGTTTGAAATGGCCGTGTCCTTCTCCCCCTTTTTTATACCTCTCCTGCAGCGCCGCACACTCTTCGTAATCCAAAAACAGTTTCGCGATGTTGTAAACGTTACAGTTTTCATACTCTTTAGGCTCTTCCATCGGTACCGCTTCGGTTACGATCTTTTTGATGATTTTCGACTGGATTTTCTCTTCACTGAAGATCGGAATCGTATTGCCGTAGCTTTTGCTCATCTTCTGCCCGTCGATCCCCGGAACGGTCGCAACGTTCTCATCGACACGAAATTCAGGGAGTACAAATAGATCGCCGTATTGATTGTTAAATTTCACCGCGATATCACGGGCGATCTCGACGTGCTGAATCTGATCTTTTCCGACCGGAATCACTTCGGAACCGAACAGCAAAATATCGGCCGCCATCAAGACAGGATACGAAAAAAGGCTGTGATTACTCGCAATCCCTTTGGCTACTTTATCTTTATAGCTGTGTGCCCGTTCCAACAATCCCATCGGCGTAAATCCGGACAATACCCAATAAAGCTCCAATACTTCTTTAACATCCGACTGTACCCAAAAGGTACTTTTTTGCGGGTCCATCCCCAGAGCTAAGAAGTCTGTCGCCGCCTGCATTGTCAGCCGTGAGAGCCGTTCGCCGTCGCTGAGTGAACTCATTGCATGATAATTGGCAATAAACGCAAATACTTCATGATCGTTTTGTGATTCGATCATCGCCTTGATCGAACCGAAATAGTTTCCAATATGTAAATCGCCTGATGGCTGAATTCCGGTTAATACTCTCAAAATTATCTCCTTGAATAGAGAATATTTTACCGCAGAGTCTCTTAAGCTTCCTCTTAAGAAAAGATATGCTATATTTTTTGACAGTTCACTATCAAAAGGATTTACAATGAATGTACAAATACGCTCAAAAGAGATTAAACTTACCCAACATTTAAATGATCATATTGCTACCGCTATTGAAAATTTTAAACGATACCATCTTGATATTACGACCGTAAACGTTATGATTACCAAAGAGAAAAAAGGGGTCGGTGTCGAATTCGACATGCATATCGCTCATGCACAGCCCGTCGTTATCTCCGATATTGACGAAGATCTCGATACCGCTATCGACATGGCGATCGAACGCGCTAACAAAGCGCTTCGCCGCCTCCATGATAAGATGAAAGATCACCACGCTACCTCACTTCGCGAAATTGAGGTCATCGAAGAAGAAGCTTAATTAGAACGCCAAAGGAATGCATCCCTTTGGCTACGCTAGCCGCTATGGCACTAAAGCTTGTCCCTGAAGGGACAGATTTTCGAGGTTATAATGTCTAAAATCAACGTCGTCTGCCCCCACTGCGGGGGTGTCAATGCTATCCCCATCAAAGATTCGTATGCTAAAGCCGCATGCGGTCACTGCAAAGCCTCGCTTCTCGATACCAAACCCATCTCGGTAGATACTTCCTCATTTGATCGACTTATGCTCAATGACGAACGTCTTATTATCGCCGATTTTTGGGCACCGTGGTGCGGACCGTGCCGAAGTATGGCACCGTCCTTCGAAGAAGCGGCACGCCATTTTCCCCTCAAAGCCCAGTTTATCAAAATCAACACCGAAGAGCAGCAGCACCTCGGGGGACGTTTCGGCATCCGATCCATTCCGACCGTTATTGCCTTTAAAAACAACCGTATTGTCGATCAGTTCAGCGGAGCCTTGCCTGCTTCTCAAATTATCGCTTTCGTTAAAAAGCACCTGTAGCGATTAATCTTTTTTCGCTATTCTTCCTCACTTCATTCATCAGGAAAATAAATGTATAACTGGATTTTGTGGTTTCATATCATCTCAATGGTCTCATGGTTCGCGGTGCTCTTTTACCTTCCCCGTCTTTTTGTCTATCACGTCGAAAACGGAACCAATAACGGATTTGTCGAAGTGGTCGAAGTGATGGAAATGAAGATATACAAATATATCGGTGTTCCGTCATTCTGGGCGACACTGCTCTCAGGGGTAGCTTTGATCGTTCTCTCGACAGCGCACTATAACGGGGTCAATGTATTTGCTATGGGGGGATGGATGCACGCGAAACTGACACTCGTCGCGCTTTTGGCAGTCTATTTCTTTTCTTTGGGAAGATACCGTTTAAAACTCAAAGAGAATACGGCGTATAAAAGCGGGAAGTTTTTCCGTATCTATAATGAAATCCCTACTTTACTATTAATGGGGATTGTCGCTCTCGTTATCGTAAAACCTTTCTAAGAGGTTTTACTTAATTACCACATCGACCGTTTTTTATGCGGTTGCGGTTTCTTCTTCTGATTTTTCGCTTTCGCTTTAAAAAGAACCGGAGTCCCCTCAAAATCAAACTGCTCACGTAACTGATTCGTCAAATAGCGGCGATAACTGAAATGTAGCCCCTGCGGCTTGTTCATAATCAGTGCAATACGCGGAGGACGGATATCGTACTGCGTCGCAAAATAGAGGCGGATATTCATCCCGTTGATACTCGGGAGGATATGTTTGCGCATCGCCGCTTGGATAACCTCATTCAGTTTACCCGTCGAAATACGCTGTGAATAGTTCTCGTTGATTTTGAGGAGCATTTCAAAAATCTTGTGTACCCGCTGTTTGCTCTGCGCCGAAATCGTGATGATCGGAGCATAGCTGAGGAATTTGAAGCGGTCGCGCACTTCGGCGATAATTTTGTCGTAATCTTCTCGCGGAGCCATATCCCATTTGTTCAGGACGATCAGACACGCCAGACGGTTTTTATCGACGAATCCCGCGATTTTCTCATCCAGATCCATAAACGGCTGTGACGCATCGAGGACAAGCAACGCGATATCCGCCGTCTCCAACATCTCTTCGGTACGCATAAGAGCGTATTTTTCAATCCCGAGGATTTTTCCCCGTTTGCGAATCCCCGCCGTATCGATAAAGGTGATCTTTTTATCGTTGTATTCGACCGTTTCGTCGATCGGATCGATCGTCGTTCCCGCAACCGAACTCACCACCGAACGGTCTTCTCCGAGCAATGCGTTGAGGAGTGAACTTTTACCGACGTTGACACGACCGATGATCGCCACTTTCATTTGATTGACGTCACCCGCTTCGTACTCTTTGACAATACCGCGATACGCCTCTTCAAGCGCTTCTATCGACGTTTCCTCTTCTTCGTCATCCTCTTCGGGAATAAAGAATCCGTCGTCCTCATCCTCATCTTCGAACTCGTCGTCCTCTGCCGAAGCTCTCATAGCGGCATCAAAACCGTCCAGTTCATCTTCCGCAACAACGACATCATTTTCCGTTTTCACGATGGACGATTCGGGAAGTTCCGAAGCAATCCAGTTCAAAAGCGGCAAAAGGGATCGATTGTGGGCAACCGAAATTCCGAAAATTCGGTCGGTTCCGAATTCATAGTACTCCCACAGTTTTTCCTGCATCTTGTCGTTATCGATTTTATTGACGACCAAAGCGATCGCTTTTCCCATAGATTCAAGCTCATAAAAAAGCTTTTTATCATCCTCTTCGGGGAGACTTTTCCCGTCCACCATAAAGAGAATAATATCGGCTTCATGCGCTGCTTTGAGAGATTTCTCCTTGATGCGGTCGTAGAGTTCACACCCTTCGTCAAGCCCCCCCGTATCGAGGATCTCTACTTCTTTGTCCACCACCACGGCAACACGCTTTTTAACATCGCGCGTCGTTCCCGCCTGTTCGGAGGTAATCGCATCGCGTTGTTTGAGCAAACGGTTAAAGAGGGAACTTTTGCCGACATTCGGACGACCGATGATCGCTAATTTTTTCATAGACTTCCTAGTATGTATGCCTTTTCGGGACTGCTGTCCCGACGGCTGCGCTTGTATTGCGTTTTTCGCTGCGCTTTATTAATTGATGTTTTATTATAGCGCAGATGCCCTTATGATATGATTGCACCAATGATATACTATGATTATAAACGATTTTGTACCGATGTTCAAAGTTTGACGAAGCAATGCGAAGCGTTTCGTCCCGATACCATTCTCGCCGTCGCACGCGGAGGAATGACCCTTGGCCATGCCCTCTCCATGGCTCTGGATGTCCGCAATCTGCAAAGCATCCGGACCGAAAGCTACGACGGGGAGGTCCAACGAAACAACATCAACGTGTACGGTTCATGCGATCTCTCAGCCTCAAAACGGATTTTGGTCGTCGACGATATTGTCGACAGCGGTCAGACTTTGATGCACTTAATGCCGTTTTTACGCTCGCTCAATCCTGCGGCCGAATTGAAAATCGCTACCCTCTTTACCAAACAAAGCGCTCTTATGCAGCCGGACTTTTCCTTACATGAAGCTACGGATTGGATTGACTTTTTTTGGGAAAGAGATTTTTTAAAAGAGGGTTCGCTATAATCCGTGCAACCACAAATTTAAACATTTTTCCCAAGGATATTTATGTCTAAAGAGTATATTTTCACTTCTGAATCGGTTACCGAGGGGCATCCCGATAAAATGGCCGATCAAATCAGCGATGCGATTTTGGACTATATTATCGAACATGATCCCAAAGCACGTGTAGCCTGCGAGACGCTCGTATCGAACGGGTTTTGCGTTATCGCAGGCGAACTCAAAACAACCACGTACGCCCCGATGCAGGAGATTGCCCGCCAAGTCGTACGGGAAATCGGCTATACCGATGCAACCTACGGATTTGATTACCGCTCATGCGCCGTCTTAAACGGTATCGGAGAACAATCCCCCGATATCAACCAAGGTGTCGATCAAAAGAGCGGCGAAATCGGTGCCGGCGACCAGGGGCTTATGTTCGGTTATGCATGCCGCGAAACCGATGTTTTGATGCCGCTGCCGATCTATCTCTCCCACCGTCTCGCCGAGCGTCTGGCAAAAGTACGCAAAGAGGGGATTATCCCCTACCTCCGACCGGACGGAAAAACCCAGGTGAGTGTTCGTTATGTCGATGATAAACCGGTATCGGTCGAAACCGTTGTCGTCTCCACCCAGCACGCCCCTGAAATTTCTCAGGAAAAACTCCATGCCGATGTCATCGAAGAGGTCATTAAAGCGGTCATCCCAGCCGAACTCATGTCTCCAAACATCGTCTATCATATCAATCCGACCGGAAAATTCGTCATCGGCGGTCCTCAAGGGGATGCCGGACTGACCGGACGCAAAATCATCGTCGATACCTACGGCGGAGCCTGCCCTCACGGCGGCGGCGCTTTCAGCGGAAAAGACCCCACCAAAGTCGACCGTTCCGCCGCCTACGCCGCCCGTTATGTCGCCAAAAATCTTGTCGCTTCGGGGGCTTGCGAACGTGCAACGATTCAAGTTTCGTATGCTATCGGCGTCGTTCATCCTATCTCTATTATGGTAAATGCGCACGGAACGGCTGTAGTGCCTGAAGAGAAGCTCGAAGCGTGTGTCAAAGAGCTTTTTAACCTTACCCCTAAAGGGATTATCGAATCGCTTGATTTGCTCCGCCCTATTTATCGAAAAACAGCGACTTACGGCCATTTCGGGCGGGAACTCAGTGAATTTACATGGGAAAAAACGGATAAGGTGGACGCTATCCGCAACTATCTGGGCCTATAATTCTCTTTCCGTAACACTCTAACTGTAATATGCAAAAACCCCCTAATTTTTTAGGTGGGTTTAAAATTCTTCTGTTATAGTTACCGCATATTTATCAACCAAGGAGAACCCTATGGCAGTAGTCATTAATGATACCTGTATTAACTGCGGCGCTTGCATCGACGAGTGTCCGGTAGAAGCGATCGTAGACGAGGACGATAACCCAACGGGTGAAGAAATCTATTACGTTTACGGTGACAAATGTGTCGAGTGTGTCGGTCACCATGATGAGCCAGCGTGTGCAACAGCTTGTCCAACTGAGGGTTGTATCACTTGGGATGAAATCGGTGCAAGTCCTGCACACCGTGATGATATCACGGCAGAAATGCGTTCTTCTAAAGCGAACGTCGTTAACTAATCACTTATGATTTCAAATGCCGAAGGGATTTATCCCTTTGGCTACACTGCTGCTAAAGCATAAAGTTCGCCTTTTTCCCACAGATTTTATACTTTCTCGTTTTTACCCTTCCTTCTTTAATATTACTTAAATTATTGTTTCGCTATAATCCGCCTCTATTTTATACACACAAAGAACAGGAGCATTGATGGAACAAACGTTGTCAATCATCAAGCCTGACGCCGTAGCAAAAGGTGTCATCGGAAAAATTTTAGATCGTTTCGAAAGCAACGGCCTTAAAATCGCGGCTATGAAAAAAGTTCAACTCTCTCGTCAAGACGCTGAAGCGTTTTACGCAGTACATGCTGCTCGCCCTTTCTTCAACGATCTCGTTGATTTCATGGTAAGCGGTCCGGTTGTTATTACCGTTCTTGAGGGTGAAAACGCTATCCTTAAAAACCGTGATTTGATGGGTGCAACCAACCCTAAAGAAGCTGCACCTGGAACTATCCGTGCAGACTTTGCTGAAAACATCGATGCAAATGCCGTTCACGGAAGTGACTCTGCTGAAAACGCTGCAATTGAAATCGCGTTTTTCTTTTCAGGGCGCGAAATTTCATAATTGCCATGAAAATAGCATTTAAGAAATTGGGATCACAGCCGCTTCATTTTGAGGCAAATAGTGACAAAGCTTTTTTTTCGGGTGATTTAATCCTTAAAAAAGGCAATCTAGCCCAATTAAACGGTACAATTACAGGGAGTATTTCGATTCCCTGCGACATTTGTGCCGAAGAGGTAGAAAAATCTTTAAATGAAGAAGTTTCTTTTTACCTAAGCGATGGGATATATGAGGGCACTGACGAAGAGTTGGATGTCGTCGAAATCGACCGATCAATGATTGATATGGAAGAACTTCTCAACGCGGAAATCGAACTGATCAAAAGCGACTATTTTTGTTGCGAAAACTGCGAAGGAACCTCGTTAGATCGAGAATTCTAATTTTCGCAAGTGCGCTGGGCATCCCGCCGAGGGAAACCCAGTGTTAACGTAGCCGAGGGGATGTATTCCCTCGGCGTTTAAATCAAAGTAGAAAGGACTATAAAAGATGGCAGTACCTAAAAGAAGAGTGAGTCATTCTCGCGCTGCAAAACGCAGAACTCACTATAAAATTTCTCTAGCGCGTCCCGTAAAAGATAAAGACGGCACGTACAAATTGTCTCACTATGTCAACCCGACAACCGGTGAGTATAAATAATCAATGATTAGAATTGCAATTGATGCAATGGGCGGGGACTTCGGTCCCGAACCGATTGTTAAAGGGACACTTGAAGCACTCAAAGAGAAGAGTTTTCAACCAATTCTAGTTGGTAAAAAAGATGAAATTTTATCTTTATTACCCAAGGGCTATAAAGATAAAATTTTAATTGTCGATGCAGATGATGTGATCGACATGGGCGATGCGGCAACCGATGCGCTAAAGCGGCAAGAAAGCTCTATCTATAAAGCGATAGAACTTGTCAGAAACGGCGAAGCCGACGGCGTTGTCAGTGCAGGACACAGCGGTGCGACTATGACACTTGCAACACTGCGATTGGGACGTCTTAAAAATGTTTTACGTCCGGCTTTGGTTACCTCGATGCCGACAAAAAGCGGCAAGCGAAGTATCCTAATGGATGCGGGTGCCAATGTCGACTGCAAAGCGGAGCATCTTTTTCAATTCGGGATTATGGGATACTACTATGCCCATGACATGTACAAACTGGATAATCCGAGAGTCGGATTGTTAGCCAACGGCGAAGAAGACTCAAAAGGAAACGAAGTTACCAAAGAGGCATTCAAAATGCTCGAAGGGCAAAAGGGGTTTATCGGAAACGTTGAAGGGAACAATATCTTCGACGGAAGCTGTGACGTTATCGTATGTGACGGCTTTATCGGAAACCTTGTCCTTAAAGCATCTGAGGGTGTGGCATCGACCATCAGCTTTTTTATCAAAGAGTATATCCGAAAATCGCCTGTTGCGATTACCGGCGCGCTTTTGATGCGCAAAGTATTTAAACTGCTTAAAAAGCAGATCGATTACGCTGAAATCGGCGGTGCCCCATTGGTAGGTATCAAAGGGTGTGCTATCGTCAGTCACGGAAAAAGCAATCCAAAAGCGATCAAAAATGCGATTTTTCAAGCGATACGCTATGTCAATACCGGCGTAAATGAGCATATCGAAAACCGTCTTGAAGAGCTTAAAAAATAAACGTCGATTCCTATAAAGGCTAATTATGTACGCTGCGTTTCGTTCTATCGGAGCTTATGTTCCCACTAAAATTCTTACCAATGCTGAACTCGAAGTAATGGTTGATACCAGTGATGAGTGGATCACCAAACGTACCGGCATCAAAGAACGGCATATTGCGGCAGAGAATGAAACCACCAGCGATATGGGTGTCAAAGCGGCCCAAAAAGCAATAGATCGTTCAGGAATCGATAAAAGCCAGATCGATATGCTTATCTGCGCGACTATCTCTCCCGATTATTTTTGTATGCCCTCTACCGCTACGATCATCGCTACCAAACTCGGTCTTGAAAAAATCACCGCATTTGATGTATCCGCCGCATGTACCGGATTTGTGTATGCACTCAGTGTCGCCAAAGCATTTATCGAATCGGGAATGAAAAAAAATGTCCTGATTGTCGGGGCCGAACGGCTAAGTACCATTACCGACTATACAGACCGCGGAACCTGTATCCTCTTTGGGGACGGTGCCGGAGCCGCACTTATCACTGCAACGGAAAATAAATCCGAAGCGATCATCGATATCCATACAGGATCAGACGGTGCGTATGCTGATTTATTGATGACTCCGAATGGTGGAAGCGGTTCAGCCCATGATGAGCTTGACCGTGAAGCGGCAGGATGCTTTATGAAAATGAAAGGGAACGAGACGTTTAAAGTTGCCGTCCGTACCCTCACTAACGACGTTGTGGAAATTTTGGAACAAAATAATATCCTCTCTTCCGCCATTACCCATTTCGTTCCCCATCAAGCCAATTACCGTATTATCAAAGCGGTCGGTGATGCACTTGAGCTCAAAGACGAACAAGTCGTATTGACTGTTGAAAAATACGGAAATACTTCAGGTGCATCGATCCCTATGGCCATCAACGATATTTATGAGTCAGGACGTTTACAGGAAGGCGATTTGATGCTCCTTGATGCATTCGGCGGCGGTTTGACCTGGGGAAGCGCCCTTGTTCCGTTTGCTGGCAAAGGTATCCGCTAAAAAACTCCTGCTACAATTACAGATCTATTCAAAGGTCTGTAATGATTTATTCCAATCCCCTTATCTACATCGAACTTCACGAGAGTGAAATCCCCTGGCTAAAAATTTTCACCCATACAGCTCATAAAGAGTTTTCAGAGTGTTCCAAAGAAGAAAAGAAAGCTATCTTCGATGCTCTCGATATTATCGAAAAAGAGATGCTCGCATACTTTGTACCTGAAAAGATCAATATCGCATCGTTTGGAAATATGTTACCGAGAGTCCATTGGCATATCATGGCACGTTTTAGTGATGACAGCTATTTTCCTGAACCGATGTGGGGGGCTAAACAAAGAGAGGGATTTACATTAAAGACTCCGATGGAGCCTTTTTTAGAGAAAGTAAAAAGGGAATTAGATTCCCTTTAAATTAATATCTAGGTTTTGGCGAGCGATTTTGTCCGCTGAAACTGCGTGAACGCTCACCGCGATCATTTCCGCCGCGCTCACCGCCACGTTCGCCGCCGCTGCGCTCACCGCCGGCATTACGATCGTTGTTTCCGCGGTATCCGCCTCCGCCGCTTCGGTTACGGTTACGGTTGAATCCGCCGCTGCGTTGACCGCCGCGATCATGTCGATTTGCTAGATTGCTTAGGATTTTTTCCAAACGTTCAGCCGCGATACCGATATTGTTCGGTCCTTGCACCGTATTGCGTTCCATCAATACTGAGATCAATTTATACGCAATTTGTTCTTGGTCATAATCTTGTTTCAACAAATCAAGCACTTTGTGTGCTTCATCGTACACATGCTGTTTTTCAATCTCACGCACTAAACGGGATACTTGTGCCTCTTTAACATCCAATTTGCTTGGAATATAAGCATGTTCCATTGTTGTGCCGACTTTGGCACGGATACGTTGAAGTTCTTTGAATTCCAACGGAGTAACGAGAGTAATCGCTACCCCTTTTTTACCCGCACGCCCCGTACGACCGATACGGTGAACATAGCTCTCCGGATCAAACGGAATATGGTAGTTGAAAACGTGGGTAACGTCATCGATGTGCAATCCGCGCGCCGCAACGTCAGTTGCGATCAATACGTCAACCGCATCCGTTTTAAGCCCTTTGATAACGCTTTCACGTTGACGCTGTTCCATGTCGCCATGCAATCCTTTTGCCATATAACCTGCAGCTGAAAGGACGTTAGAGAGACGATCAACCTCTTTTTTTGTTCGGCAGAATACAACGGTTTTTTTCGCATCTTCGGAATCCATCAAACGGATAATCGCATCATCACGTTCCGATTCTTCGATGACATAGTACTGTTGAGTGATATCGGTATTCGTTGTCTCAGATTTGGTAATGGAGGCAAAAAACGGATTCACCAAAATACGCTCAGCCAATTGTTTGATCGGAGCCGGCATTGTCGCTGAGAAAAGCAATGTTTGTCGTTCCGTCGGCAAATAGGTGAAAATCTCGTTGATATCATCCAAAAAGCCCATATCGAGCATTTCATCCGCTTCATCCAAAATAACGGTTGAAGGGGTAAATCCTTTGAGCATGTTACGGCTCAACATATCAAGCAAACGCCCAGGAGTAGCAATGATCACTTGCGCACCGCGCTCGATCAAATCCATTTGTCGGTTATATGATGATCCGCCGTAAATCGTTACGGTACGGACACCGAGATGTTTACCGTATTTGAAAATTTCATCACTTACCTGATTCGCAAGTTCGCGTGTCGGAGTGATGATAAGGGTTTCAATTCCCCCTTTTAAATGCATTTTATTCAATGCAGGAAGACCGAATGCAGCCGTTTTACCTGTACCCGTATGGGCTTGTCCTACAACGTCGCGCCCTTCCATAATAACTGGAATAACCATTTGTTGGATCGGACTCGGTGTTTTAAATCCTGCAAAATTGATACTTTGCATAATCTCTTTGCGAAGACCGAAAGCTTCAAATGTAGCCAAATTTTCGTCTGTGATTGTTTCTTCTGTAATGTTCATAGTGACCCTTTATATATACGCCATCGGAAAACCCATTTCCGACCAGTTACGCTTGCCCGCTCATAGGGGGAGAGAAATTTCTAATGAGGATAAGTTGGATTCTCATCCGCGAGGGCACCTTAGAAAAACATGCAAGCATGACTTTAGAAGGTACCCAAAATTCAAATGGAATGATACCTGAACTTTACATAAATAACTCTGATGATATCACTATACTAAAAGATAAAGATAACCTTTAGTTTCAAATTGTCTCTACTTTGTCTATCATTTTTAATCTTTAAAAACTATACTTCCAAAATATTCAAACTAAAACCGGAGTAAATAATGTTTAATGTAAAAATGGAAAAAGAGTGCGGCTGTTTCAAGCGAAGCGGTATGGATAGTATCAAAACATTCGGAAATAAAGACGATGCAATGATCGAAGCCAAAGCATGGGCGGAAGAGATGAATGAAACATTTTGCCAAAAACACAATTTTACCGTTGCCGAAGAAGGCAATGATCTCATCATTAAAGTAGAGATGAACTAAGGGGAATTCTCCCCTTGTTTAGAATTTCAAACTGATCTTTTTTATCACCATTTTCTTCGACCAAATCGGATCTTTCAGATCAAGTATCCCCCGAATTTCATCATTTACCAAACGGTACGATACCGTTATAACCGCCTGATCAGCTCCTGCGGCAATCGGTAATGAAAAAGCCCTCATTCCCTGTGCCGGTATCGAAATACTTTGAATCGTTTTAGCCGCCAAATGGGGAACCGTTGGTTTGCCACGCTTACTGAGATAATGTGCAGTCAATGACAAAACCTCTTTTTTAACGGACTTCCCTTTATTGAAGTATTGCGCTTCAATCAGTATCTCTCTCGATCCGAATCCGCTTGGAAGCGCATGGGGCTGCGGATTGGAAAGCACGATGTCCAACGTATTGCTGTTTTTTCGTACATCTACGTTAAGGGCATTTTGCCACATTGACTCGGTATGGCCTCCGACAAATCCGTGTTCACGTATCAGACGTTTGCGCGGTTGGCCGTTTGCTATAGGCAATGTCGATGCAACTCCCTCTTTTCGAGGCCCCATATGGCAATCGACACATGCTTTCGAACCGCTCTTAAATTCTGACTGCATATCGATAAAGCGGTGTCCCTCTTCGGAAGTATCATTGGCATGACAGACAAAACAGAGCTGATTCGGATTGGTATCCATAAACGGACGCTGTTCTACATGATGATAAGGGGACTTCGCATCGGCAAACGGACCGATCATAGTTCCCGATTTCATCCATGTTACACGATTGATACCTCGTTTGTCGGCGGGCAGTTCATCATGTATCTGATCGATATTATGGCAGACGACACAGTTGATTCCCTCGGAGATCGTATCGCTTTGAAGCGCTTTGGTAGCGGCAGAGTCTTTATCAAGTTTTAATGCCGCAATCGCTTCGTATTCGGCGCTGGTAGAAGTAACGGCTATGCGGGGATTATGGCAGGTGGCACATTCGATTTTAATCGTATTGAGGGATTTTCGGTTATCTTTGCGGGCAACATAATCGATCGTTTTTTGGAAATATTCATCGTTTCCGTAATGTGACTTGGCATGCCAGGAATTATCCCACTGCTTTACAATATGGCTGTGACACGCTTTGCACTTGCCGGAATCTTTAAATTTGTCTCCGACCTGAACCGCTACCGCGGCATAAAGACTAAAACTGACGATCCACAACAGCCATATCAAACGCATATAAACCCCTTATCGATGTTTATTTAACCAAACCATTAACCCTTTTTGAGCATGAAGACGGTTTTCTGCCTCTTCAAAAATGACACTTTGAGCTCCGTCCAGAACCGCTTCACTCACTTCGACTCCGCGATAAGCAGGAAGACAGTGCAAAAAGATCGCATCATCCGTTGCGAGCGCCATCAGTGCTTCATCAACGATATACCCTTCGAACGCTTTGATGCGCTGCGCTTTTTCCTCTTCCTGTCCCATCGAAATCCACGTATCGGTGGTTACTACGGTAGCACCCTTAACAGCCTCTTTCGGATCGTTCGTGAAGGTTATTTTGGCACCGCTTTGCTCTGCAAGCGCAAGTGCATCGGCAATAATTGCCGGATCGCATTCGTATCCCTTAGGGGTTGCGACACGCAGTTCAAATCCGAGTTTGGCAGAGAGCATCAACCATGAATGGGTCATATTGTTACCGTCTCCCACATAGGCTACGACCGGATTTTTATCTTTTCCGCACTCCATCATCGTCATGTAATCCGCCAACAGCTGTACCGGGTGGTAACTGTCGCTTAAGCCGTTGATCACGGGGACTTTCGAATACAGAGCGAACTCTTCGAGCATAGCCTGCTCATAGGTTCGAATCATTACCATATCGCACATGGATGAGATAACACGTGCAGTATCCTTGACCGGCTCACCGCGCCCGAGATGGATATCACGGTTGGAGAGAAACAGGGCATGACCGCCGAGCTGATACATTCCGACCTCAAAACTGACACGGGTGCGGGTAGAGCTTTTTTCAAAAATCATCGCCAATGTTTGCCCCGCCATACGCGGTTTAAACTCTTTGGCTTTGACCTCTTTTTTGATCTCCAAACCGATCGTCAAAATTTCCAGTATTTCTTCTTTCGTATAATCTTTTAACGTTAAAAAATGTCTCACAGTGTTCCTTCGATACAAAAAACAATCATATCATAAAAAAAATTCATTAACAAATCCACTTTTAGTTTAAGCAAGAATTGAAATTACGACAGCAAAGCTGCCACTTCTTTAGCATGGTAACTGATGATGATATCGGCACCGGCGCGTTTAAATCCGACCATTGTCTCCATCATAACACGATTATAATCGATGAGCCCCGCCGCACCCGCATGTTTGAGCATGGCGTACTCGCCGCTGACATTATAAACCGCCAGAGGAAGAGAAGAAGCTTCACGGATATCGCGAATAATATCGAGATAAGCAAGAGCGGGTTTCACCATTAAAATATCGGCACCCTGTGCTTCATCGACCAAACTTTCCCGAATCGCTTCACGCCGGTTGGCCGGATCCATCTGATACGTAGAGCGGTCGCCGAAACTCGGAACCGATTCGGCAACATCACGGAACGGTCCGTAATAGCCGCTGGCGAATTTCGTCGAATAGCTCATGATCGGAAGATTGACATACCCTCCGCCGTCAAGTGCGTCGCGCAATGTCGTAATAATTCCGTCCATCATCCCTGAAGGTGCGATCATATCGGCACCCGCACGGGCATGTACCAACGCCTGCTGCGCCGAGATCCCCAGTGTCAAATCGTTATCCACCGTCTCATGAACATGGTCCAAAATACCGCAATGTCCGTGATCGGTATATTCACAAAAGCACAAATCGGTCACCACAAACATTTTAGGAAATGCGCGCTTGATGGCACGTACCGCCGTTGCGATTATCCCGTGATCGCAAAGGGCATCGGAACCGACCGAATCTTTCACTTCGGGGATACCGAAAAGGATGATCGAATGAATTCCGAGCGATTGAAGAAGCTCGCACTCTTTTAAAATCTCATCTAGGCTCATTTGAAAAACACCGGGCATCGAAGCGACTTCCGTTTTGATCCCCTCCCCCGGCCGAACGAACAAAGGATAGATAAAATCGTTTACCCCGACATGGGTCTCACGAACCAATGCGCGCAGTTGGGAATTAAGACGGGTACGGCGAAAACGCTCCATAAATGTGACTCCAATAATAAAATAGCGAATAGATTGTATCGCCACTTAGTTTAATAATCCATTTTTTAGAAACACCGATTATAATGGCACTAATGAAAACAACAACACCACTTTTTGAAAAATCATCCATTGCCAATCTCCCGAGCAAATACGGACATTTTAAAATCCGTGTCTATAAAGAGGGGATTCAAGAGCATTTAGCCATTTTTACCGAAAACTTTGAGCTACAAGAATCGCCGTTGGTCCGAATCCATTCGGAGTGCCTGACCGGAGACACTTTCGGCAGTATCAAATGTGACTGTAACAATCAGTTACACAAAGCTCTTAAGTTGATAGCCCAAGAGGGGGGACTGATCATTTATCACCGTCAAGAGGGGCGAAATATCGGTCTGCTGAACAAAATCAATGCCTACTGCCTCCAGGATCAGGGACGCAATACAATCGAAGCCAACGTCGAACTCGGCTTTGCCCCCGATCAGCGTACGTACGATGTAGTCGGTGAAGTTTTCAAAGATTTTAATCTTACAAAAATCCGTCTGCTGACCAACAATCCCGCAAAAGTAAATGTAGTCGAAGGATTCAATGTCGAAATTACCGAACGGGTTCCCGTCATTATCGATCCGAACCCTCATAACGAGGGATATTTACGGGTTAAAAAAGAACAGATGGGGCATGACCTATGAGCCATTTGAAGCAGCTTTTAGCACAGTACAACGTGAGCGTAAACGAAGATTTTTTTGAAAAGATCGAGCAGTACAAAACATTGCTTGAGAAATGGAATAAAATCCATAATCTCACCGGAGCAAAAACGCTCCAGCAAATCGATGCATTTATCGTCGATGCCGTTATCCCCATCACGTTTCTACCTTCCGTCAAAAAAGCGATGGATATCGGGACGGGAGCCGGATTTCCGGGGATGATCCTGGCTATCGCTATGCCGCAAACCCATTTTACCCTCGTCGAACCCCTCTCAAAACGGGCCAGTTTTTTGCAGTTTGTCAAAGCCGATTTGGGACTTGAGAATGTTGACGTCAAAGCGCTCCGAGCCGAACAGCTCAAAAGCGAACCCTACGATCTGATAACCTCCCGCGCAGTTACCGACACCGAAATGCTCTTGAAACTGTCAGAACCGTTTTGCCGAGAGGGAAGCCTTTTACTCTTTTACAAAGGGGAAAAAGTGTATGATGAAATCGATGAAACACTCGATTACACTATTATAGAAGCAGAAAATCGCCATTATCTGCTCATAAAGAGATAAAAACATGTTAAAGCTATTATTATTAGTCGGTGTAGTGATCGGAGTTTATTACCTTTTTTTCAAAAAGAAAGCTCTTACCCCTCCCTCTTCGGATAACTCACAGGAAGAAGCGATGATTCCGTGTGCCAAATGCGGGACATACGTACAAGTCAAAGAATCTCTCATGCGCGATGGCAAATATTACTGCTCGCGTGAATGTCTGGCGGCCTGATTATGTTGTTATTCGGCCACCCATATATCCCCTCTGTGCCGTTTTATCATATCGATTCGATCGAAGCACTGCGGCACACACCGCCCAATTCCGTCGTTGCCCTCTTTTTTACCCCTGAAAATCTTGATATTATTGAACATCTACGCCAAAACGGCGTCCGTTTTGCACTCCATATCGAAACGGCTACCGATGCGGTTGTCGCTGAGAACTTAGGGGCATCGTATCTGATCGTCATTCCGAAATATGCCGTTTCGGTTCAAAAAGTGGCAGAACATTATTTATTTGATGCCAAAGTATTGGGATATATTGAAAACGTAAACCATCTGGATGAGCTGGTCGACATGCGTCTTGACGGAGCCGTCTTTTCAGACGCGATTATTAAAATAAATTCCTAATCGATCCACTCGCGTTTTAAATCTTTATCGAGGCATGCGAGAATCTCATACCCGATTGTCCCGACGATGCGCGCGTAATCGTTGGCATTGTCAAAGATCATCAACTGCTCCGCATCACCGGCAAAACTGGCACTGTCCATCGATATACGGCCGCGAAGTTCAATCCCCTCGGGCGTAACGTAACGGTTGGAAGCCAATCTGTCCAACCCGTTGGCATACCCCAGATCATAGGTGCTGATCACCTCATCGCTCTGCGCTTCATAGATTCCGTTATAACCGACACGTTCTCCCGCCTTTAGAACACGGGTCGCTATTTTATCGCCCCACAGCGAAAGGACACTTTGCAGCTCAGGCTGTTCGAGGGTTTTATCCATTTCAAGACAGCCGTACAGCGCAATCCCGACTCGAACCATATCATCGCTGCATTCCGCTGAACGAAAAGCTCCGGCTGAGTTAGAGATATGAAACCGTAGACTCCACCCGTATTTTTTGGCTAAAGCCGAAGCTCTAATTTTTGTCGCATCAAAGATTTTGCGTTGCCAAAACCACTCCGAACTTAGTGTATCGGCAGCTCTAAAATGGCTCATGAGCCCGACACATATGAGTCCTCTTTGCGCTATTTTTTCAAACGCTTCTTCAAGCTGTTCGGGAAAGACTCCGTTACGGTGCATCCCCGTATCAATTTTAAGTTCGACACGTGCTCCGCTCGGATACTGTGCTATTTCTTCGAGCGAATTGATCGCATAACTAAAGTGCGGATGCACCTGTGTCGGCTTTTGTCCCAATATCAATACATTATCAAAATATCTGACAATCTCTTCGGCTTCACGTTCCAATCGGACCACTGCCTGCTTTACACCGTACTCCGATGCCGTCTGAGCGATTAATACCGCACCGTGACCGTACGCGTTATCTTTTAAAACAACCGCAATTTTATCTTTTCCACCGACTTGGTGTGCGATAATGTCAAGATTATGAATCAATGCCTTACGGCTAAGCTTTATTGTTCCCATACTGATATTATATTCCAAGGTAAGTTAATGCGTTATTTCCCCGCCGAATTTGAACCTCAAAGTTTTGTACAGCTCATTTTTCCCCATCCGCAAAGCGATTGGGCACCCTATCTCGAAGAAGCGAGAGCGTGTTTTGTCAACATAGCCACTGCCGTTGCCCGTTATCAGCCTTGTCTTATCGTATGCGATGACGTTGATCTGGTCAAAGGGTACTTTTCATCTCATGAGAATCTAATCTTTGTCCCATACCAAACCAACGACACCTGGGCACGCGACTGCAGTGTCCTCAGTGTTATCGACGAAGATGAAGGCGAACCGCTTCTGCTTGATTTCACCTTTACCGGATGGGGAGGAAAATTTGACGCATCCCGTGATAATGAGATGAGTTCATCCATCTCCCATGTCTACGGTGCGCCAATGGAAAAAATAGACCTTATACTTGAGGGGGGAGGCGTAGAAACCAATGCAAACGGTTCATTGCTCACCACCGCAGAGTGTCTGCTTAATCCCAACCGAAATCCCCATTTGGATAAAAAAGGGATGGAAAACGAGCTCAAAAAACATTTCGGCGTAGAGCAGATTCTATGGCTCAATCACGGCTATTTGGCAGGAGACGATACCGACAGCCATATCGATACGCTAGCCCGTTTTATCGATACCGATACGATCATGTACGTCAAATGCGATGATAAAAACGATGAACATTACGAGGCGCTCAAAAAAATGGAAGAGGAGTTGAAAGTATTGCGCGATATCGACGGAGAACCGTTTAATCTTATCGCACTGCCGATGTGTTCACCGGTATTTTATGATGATGAGCGGCTGCCGGCAACGTATGCCAATTTCTTGATTATCAACGATGCCGTATTGCTCCCCGTCTATAACGATCCGCATGATGCCGAAGCGATTGCGATCTGCCGCGAAGCGTTCAAAGGACGCGATATTATCCCTATCGACTGCTCCGTATTAATTCGCCAGCACGGTTCGCTCCACTGCGTTACGATGCAGTTCCCCGAAGATATATCTTTGAGAATTGATTAAATTCTGCCCGAAGGATCATACCTTTGGCGTATCCGAATCAACGGAATAAAAGGGAAAAACCGGAATAGAGAAAATAGCCCGATGCCGCAAAAAGAATAATGGTTAAGAGTATTTGTTTTTTATTCATGCATGAAAGTGTAACATAAAAAGCAAATACCGCAATTAACATGATTTAGGGCATCGACTTAACACTAATGTAACACTTTTTTTCTATTATCTCTTCATATTTATCTTAAGGATTAAGAAGTATGAAGAAAATTACTCTCCTCTCTTTAGCCGCGATTGCTGCGCTGGCTACAGAACCTGTCACGATTCAAAAAATCACCGTCGAAGCCCAAGCGCCTAAAGCTGACGGAAAAAATGTAGCTGCCGATGAAATGGTCAAATTCTCGCGTCAGTCTGATCTGGGCGAAATGCTCTCCAATACTCTCCCGGAAGTTAATCTTGTTCGTAACAGCGGTGTAGGTAACGATATCATCGTCCGCGGATTTCGTAAAGATAACATCAATGTTACTATCGATGATGCCAAAGTATGCGGGGCCTGCCCGAATCGTATGGACCCTCCCGCTATGCACGTATCATCAAGTCAAATCGCTAATGTCGAAGTACAAGAGGGTCCGTTTGACGTAACCCAATTCGGAAGTCTCGGCGGCAGAATCAATGTTGTTACCAAAGATCCGGCAAAAGGGATTCACGGTGAAATATCGGCAACAGCAGGCAGCTATGATTACCGCAAGCTTTCAACCGTGCTCGAGGGAGGAAACGACTCCGTTCAGGCACTTGTGGGTTTCAGCCGCGAAACATCGGGACAATACAAAGACGGTAACGGCCGTACCCTTACAGAGCAAACCGATCTTTTGGCGACAATGGCAGCACAAAAATACGCTGATGCCTATAAAGATATGGATGCATACGATCGTAACAGTTTTTGGACAAAAATCGTAGGCAATATCGGAAGCAATCAAAAACTCACCCTGAGCTATTTTGGCGACCGTGCCGATGATGTTTTATATCCTCGGTACAAAATGGATGCCCAAAAAGACGATACCGATATGTTCAACGTTAAATACCAGTTGTTTAACCTGTCTGATTTCTCGGATGAACTGAAAATCGAAGGCTACCGTTCAAAAGTTGAACACGTCATGGGAACCGATTTCAGAAAAGGTGCTACAACCCCGGCTGCAACCATGGTAGCACCTGTTGATGCTACAATCAAAGGGGCTTCGATTGAAAATACACTAACGTTGGCCGGAACAAAAGTATCTGTAGGAGTAGACGGCAGTGTACGCAATTGGGACGGAACAAAAGGGTCAAAAATGAACCCTTCAAGATTTATCCTCCTTCCGGATGTCGATACCAAAAATATTGCGCTATACGCTAAAGCTTCAAAATCAATCGGGAAATACGATTTGAGCGCGGGGGCACGTTATGACGATACGACGATCGACCCAAAACAGTCTCTGGCCTCCCACGATGCCGTCAATGCTGCTTATCTTAACGGAATTGAAGACCGCGACTATAATAATGTCAGTGCAAATATTTTGGCCAAATACCACTACACAAACAATACCAATGTTTTTATGGGCCTCGGTCAATCCATACGAGTTCCTGATGCTAAAGAGCTTTATTGGGTTACGGTCAATACGACAGGAACCGCAAATATCAACTCTGCCATCAACGGAGGTAATGACAATCTCAAAGCTACCAAAAACCGTGAGATTGATCTTGGGGCCGAACATACTGCCGGTAACTTCCATGTAAAAGGGACCGCATTTTACAGCGATTTAAAAGATTTCATCTATCAATATAAAACAGGGGCATCTACCAATACATGGGCCAATATCGATGCGCGTATTGTCGGATTGGATCTGCAAGCTGATTACATGCTGAACAATGAATGGCGTATCGAATCGGGTGCCGCCTATCAGAAAGGGACCAAAAAAGATCCGAATGTTCTAGGACAAAACGATAACGATTTAGCTGAGATTCCTCCGATGAAGGGTCGTGTCGCTCTTGTATTCGACAACTCTGCGGACTATGCTATGGCTGAAGTTATCGGAGCACGCTTTCAAACCATTGACAGCGATAACGGGGAACAGGAAGTTGCGGGATATGGAATCCTAAATCTCAAATACGGGCACGATTTCCAAAACGGCTTCTCGTTGATGGCCGGGGTCAATAACTTCTTTGACCGTACCTATGCCGTTAATAACGGATACATCGGCAACGAACTAATCACCGGAGACGGTATTGACCCGCTCGTTCTCAATGAACCGGGACGTAATTTCTACGCAACCCTAAGCTACAAATTCTAATCCTAGAGTGTTTCGTCAATTCCCGCACCCTGCGGGAACTATACTCTATTCTCCAAAAACCATCCGAAGCCGAACATCAAACCCGGTGTTTTGGCTTTGGTCTCATCCAATACAAATTTTTTCACTTCGCTAAGCGGAATTTCAACCACTTCAATCGATTCGACATCGACACCGCCACCCTCGCTGACCCTCATGGATTCATTGACGCGAGCGACATATAGAGTCTGTACCGATCCGGCAAAGCCTACTGCCGTATAAAACGATGTTACCCGTTTTATTTCTTCCAGCGGCACATGGTACCCGCATTCTTCGAGTATTTCTTCATGTGCAATTTCGACAAGGGATTTATCTTTGTCAACGATCCCCGCGCATAATTCATACGTATAGCCGTCATTATTTTTAAGATATACAGGAGGACGAAACTGTTTGACAACAACCAGTGATTGACGCTCTTCATGATACAAAATAATAGCGACGCTGTCGTGCACTTCCACCATATCCCAAACCTTGGAAACACCCTCCTGAGAGTAATGTATCCGTTTGGGTTTCACAAAATCGGAATGTACACACGCCCCGACAGTGACATTATTAATCATGGCTCTTCTTTAAAAAGGCTTCGGTTTAAAGGTATCGGGATCCACATAATAGGTCTCGTGGAAATCGAAATACGGCTTCCGGACAGGTTTAGCCGCAAGTGCCTTTTTAAATATTTTATTCATCTTATCCCGTATGGCGATAAAAATTTTGCGCTCTTTTCCGCTAAATCCTTCCGTCGTCTTTTTCATAACGCTAAGGGGATTGATCGCCGTACTTCCCGAATACATCCCGAAATGCAGATGCGGGCCTGAGGACAGCCCTGAATTTCCGACATATCCGATCACTTCTCCTTGCTTAACTTTTGAGCCGTTATGGATGCCGCTTCGAAACGATTTTTGGTGTGCATACAAACTTGTTAGGCCGTTAGAGTGCCGAATCTTAATTGTTTTTCCGTATCCTCGGGACGATCCGACAAAACTGATGCGTCCGTCCCCCGTCGCCAATATCGGCGTTCCCGGACGCGCTCCGAAATCGACTCCCAAATGGGCACGGTAACGGTGCAGTATCGGATGAAACCTGCTTTTCGTAAAACCGGAAGTGATTCGGGGATTTTTAATCGGAATTTTAAATAAAAACTTCTCGTACTGCGCCCCTTTTTCATCATAGAAACGGCCGTCCTTATGACGGTATACGGTCACTTTTTTTCCATTAATTCCGACCATGGCACCATGAACTTCCGGCATTGAAAAAGGTTTCCCCAAACGGTATTTTTGGGTATAGACAATGATAATCGGATCACCTTCGCGAAAGCCTTTTCGAAAATCGACTTTACCTTTAAACATTTTGACAAAAACGGAAGCAAGGTTTTTAGAACCTGTTGCCTTTAATATGTCATCATACGGAAGACTTTTTATCGGAAGGTAAAGTGTCTCGGTATACTCTTCACTCACGATAGGTGTTACTTTCATGGCGTAACGATTTTTCTTCGTTAGATAAATTTGAAGTTGAAGTTCATCATTGACGGGAATAAGGATTTGACGGATGATATTTTTTTCATTCACCACCATCTGGCAATTAGCACTGTAAGGTATGTCTTCGGTCAGAGTTTGATCGTCTTTATCAAGATTGTAATAGAGTGAAAGGGGCAGTTTTTTCCTCTCTAGAAAAGTAAGAAAACTTTCGCCGTTATTCCATTTAAAGGGTTTTACAGAGCCGCCGAAAAGGAGAAGGGGCAATACTAACAATATAAAAAGGCGGCCCATTCTCATCCTTGGTCAAAATACGCATTGCAAATGCAAAAAAGAATTAAATAATAGCAAAAATTCCATTTACAAAGTGGTGTTTGGCTATAATCAACCCTACTTACTTTACCAAAAGGTTACCATGATGCGCATCTGGCTTATTACTCTTATTACCTGCAGCGTCTTAAACGCTTCGCCCATTACTGCGCCCCTACTCGATATCGAGCAAAACCGGGCATCCATCATCGCTGAAAATTTACAGGTAGGGATGAGCGGGTTTATCGTTAGACAATTTGATACCGACCATAGCACTATCATTGCCAATGCACGTGTTGAACAAACCAATCCGGCGAATAACCGCACTATACTCACCATCAGTCAATATGACGGTCTGCATCAAGATGCTCTTCCCGGCGGCAACTGGACTCCGAAACCGTCCGATATTGCGGTATTGGCGTATGATTATGAACGGGCGCTGCTTATAGCACCGAATGACGATACCTATGACGCGATCACCAAAAGTATCTCCGGCGTTGAATGGGTACATCCCGATAATTACGCATCGTTTCTCTCTTACGAAGGACATCAAACTCCTTTGGTAGACGATTTTAAAAGCTACTGTACGGCCAATTCGGTAGGACTGCTCTATATCCAAAGCGCAGAGAACCTTTTTACCCTCGATTGCAAAAGCTTTACCGTTCTTCAGACAACCCCTTTTGCAGCGGTTTCAGAAAAAAAACAAACCCCTTTTTATACCCGTATACCGACTATCCGAGCCGCATGGTGGGGTGAGGGAAGCTCAAGTTTGGACAGCTATGAACCCTATTATCTTGATATCATCGCTTTAAACAATTCAAAAAGCAAAGAGCTATATGAACTGTACAAAGGGAAATTTAGTAAAGAAAGTGCACTATTGCGCTATTTCGAGACGAAGGAATAAGCAATGCTGAGCACTCACGCATTAGATTTTTTTACAACTTTACTGGGCAAAGAGAACGTTTACAGTGACAAAGCCCACCTCATCGCCTACAGCTACGATGCGACACGTGAGCGTTTTGAGCCAGAAGCGGTACTGTTTCCCCGCCATGAGCAAGACGTCAGCGATATCTTAAAATACTGCAATGAACACAAAATCGTCATCGTTCCGCGCGGAGCGGGCAGCGGCTTTACCGGCGGAGCTCTTCCGGCCAACGGCGGAATCGTACTGGCGTTTGAAAAACATATGAACAAAATCCTGGAAATCGATATGCAAAACATGGTTGCCGTCGTCCAACCGGGCGTTGTCAATATGGAACTGCAACGTGCTGTCGAAGAGGTAGGGCTCTTTTATCCGCCTGACCCGGCAAGTCAGGAATACTCCACCATCGGCGGCAACGTCAATGAAAACGCCGGCGGTATGCGGGCGGCTAAATACGGCATTACTAAAGATTACGTCATGGCGATCCGTGCAGTACTTCCCAACGGTGATATTATCAAAGCGGGGAAAAAGACGATCAAAGACGTCGCGGGGTACAATATCGCTGGCATCCTCATCGCTTCAGAAGGAACGCTTGCCGTTACGACCGAAGTGACTCTAAAACTCCTCTCCAAACCGAAAATGACCAAAACAGCCATGGGAATATTCCCGACCGTACATTCGGCTATGGAAGCGGTCTATAAAACGATGGCAAGCGGTGTTACCCCAGTCGCGATGGAGTTTTTGGATAACCTCACCATCCGTGCAGTCGAGCAAACGTACCATAAAGGGCTTCCGGTGGAAGCCGGGGCAATCCTCGTCACCGATGTCGACGGGAACCTCGAAGAGGATCTTGATTTTCAACTTGACGTTATCGGACGCGTTTTCCGTGAAAACGGATGCAGCGATTTTCACATCGCCCAAAACAAACAGGAAGCGTCCGATTTGTGGTTTGCCCGCCGAAACGCCAGCCAGTCGCTTTCGGTCTACGGTAGTAAAAAACTCAACGAAGACGTTACCGTACCGCGTTCCGCGCTTCCGGCACTGCTGGATCAGTTTTACAAAATCGCCGACAAATACAATATCAAAATCCCCTGCTTCGGCCACACGGGTGACGGTAACGTCCACACTAACGTCATGGTAGACGGCAAAGACCCTGAACAGGTCAAAATCGGCTACAAAGCGATCGAAGAGGTCTTTCAAGCAACGATCGATCTGGGCGGAACACTCAGCGGAGAACACGGTATCGGTCTGGCGAAAGCACCGTACATGGGGATGGCATTCACACCTGAAGAGATGGCGCTGTTTCAATCAATCAAGCGGGCGTTTGATCCTAATAACATCCTTAATCCGTCCAAAATGGGTCTTGAATAGGTGATGAAACTCAAAGCGTTGCTGCGTCACATCCGGCTTTTTTTCCTGATGCTTTTTGATCGGGAAATCACCGTCTATGCTTCAAGCCTCAGCTTTTACACCATTTTTACCGTCGTACCGCTTTTGATCATCTCTCTTAGTCTGATAGCCAATGTCCCGGTATTTGAAGAGCAGTACGCCAAAATCCAAATCTTTATTTTTGAAAACATGATGCCCGTTCAAACCGCCGCAGTTGCGGGCTATCTCGAATCCTTTTTCCAAAATTCGGTACAGCTTGGGGTCATCGGTTTTACGACGATGATCGTCTCGTCTTTGCTCTTTTTCCAAAATTTCGAGCATATCGTCAGTAAAATTTTCAAAGTGCCCAAAAGAGGTCTTTGGGATGCTATTACCACGTACTGGACCCTCATTACCCTTACGCCGATCGTCCTTATCGCCTCCATGAGTTTAAACGCTTATTTGGTCTCTCATGTCAGCGGAGCGGCACTCCATGCCCTCTCTATTTTCCCTTTTTTGCTGCTGTGGGGAATCTTTTTCGTCATCTATCATATTGCGGTCAATGCCGATGTTTCCCCAAAAGCCGCCGCTATAAGCTCTTTTATCGTTGCCGTCGTTTGGGGAATAGCTAAAAACAGCTTTATCCAATACGTCTTCTACAACAAAACCTACGCCACCATGTACGGATCATTCTCCGCCCTCATCTTTTTCTTTTTGTGGATTTATGTTTCATGGATTATCGTCATCTACGGAATGAAACTATGCTATCTGATAAACCGCGCTGCCCAGCGTGGTGAGTCCCAAAGCGCCTAGCGCCCAAAAAGCCTCTTTTCGTCTCATCGCTATCAACGCCAAGACAATACTTCCGATACCGATCCCTATCGGTACCGTTACCTTATTGACCGCTCCCGCTTCGAACATTCCGACAAGATACGGATCAAAAAGATTTCCCCACGGTGTCAGATGCAATGCCAAAACAGCAGGATAGTAGAGGTTAAACACAAGGGCCAGCAGAATTGATCCGATATGCCACCAACCGAAGGTTCCGAAAATAGAAAGGGAAATCGGTAAAAGAACGAGATAACACCAGATGTGAAGCGCCAGAAATATCTGCCACGGCTTCCAATGCTCATAATAGCGGACAAAAATAAAAATCGATAACACCCCAAACGTCGAAAACCAGAATCCGAGAGAGAACAATAGTTTCGGGAAAAAAGCAAGCAATACCCCGACGGTAATCAGCAGTGTTTGCAGCGATACGATCTTTATCCCCCGATCATAAAGCCAATACCCGACAGCGATCATCCCGAAAGCCCGCACCATCGGCGGAATAAACTCCAGTGCCCATAAATACAAAAACAAGATTCCCAATACGATAAAAAATAGATCGCGATTGCCGTGACGGTAAGGGAAATAGCGGTTTTGAAGCCACCGATAGGGACGCCGGAGCAGAAAATAGGCAATCAGCGAAATAATCCCGTAATGATAGCCGCTGATGGATAGAATATGGCTCAGCCCCATTGCCCCTACCAGTGTTTGAAACTCTTGCGACATGGGGGTAGCGACGAACAGCGCTCCGTAGAGTTCCTTCATCCACGGATCATCGTGTGCAAGCGCAATACGGCGATACCACTGCTCTTTGAGACTCAGCTGCGGATACACCTCCATAATCACGCCGCGTGTACGAAACCCTTTGAGATAATCTAGAAAAGTCACTTTTGCGACCTGAAGCTCGATCGATACATTGCGTCCGCGCAGATCACGCAGATAGGGAGACATAGCACATCGGACAGTCGCGCCGTTTTCGAGCCGAAGCTTCATCGAGGTTTTAGGAATCTCACCGATAAGACGTACTTCTTGATCGATGACCTCGGCTCGAACCAACGGATCATCAAATGTTTTAAGTTTTTTAAACTGATAATATTCATAGGATAAAGAGAGTGAGAAGATAAAAAGGAGAAACAGAACAAAGAGCGAGCCGCTTTTGAAATCGAAGAGATCAACACGCTCCAGTTTTGACATTTAAAATGGAATTATTGGCATTGAAATTTTCTCAACATTCTCATCATCAAGGTTCATAACAGCTGGTTTCATATCGATGCTTTCATAGACGATTTGCGCCGCACCGAATGTCGGTCGATCGACGAAACGGGTGAATTTTTTCTGGAACATCAGCTTCACGTGCCCCGTCGGACCGTTACGCTGTTTTCCGATAATGATCTCCGCCTCTTCTTCTTCCTTTTCGACGTATTTGGAAATAAACTCTTTTCCCGCACTTATCGCCTCTTTCTCCCGTTCTTTCTCCTCTTTGTAGAGGTAGACGTCGTTACGGTAGACGAAGAGGATGATATCGGCATCCTGCTCGATCGAACCCGATTCACGGATATCGCTGAGCATCGGACGCTTATCCGCGCGCGATTCGAGTCCGCGGTTGAGCTGAGAGAGGGCGACGATCGGAATCCCGAGTTCACGCGCCAACATTTTCAGCCCCCGCGAAATTTCACTCACTTCGAGGTGACGATCTTTTCCCCCTGTTCCGTTCATGATTTGGAGGTAGTCGATAACGGCCAGTTCGATCTCGGGATGACGGGATTTGAGTTTACGGAGTTTGGAGCGGAGCTGATGGATGTTGACCGAGCCGTGATCGTCGACGAAAAGTTTGGATCGGCGCATTTTATCGACCGCATCGTTAAGCTGTTTATACTCCTGCGGATTCATATCCCCGACACGGAGACGCTGAAGCTGAATCGAGGTTTGAACGCTCAAAAGGCGCAGCATCAGCTGCTCAGCCGGCATCTCCAGCGAGAAGAATGCAACCCCTTTCCCTTTATCGAGGAGATTTTGCACCATATTGAGAGCAAACGACGTTTTCCCCATCGCCGGACGGGCGGCGATGATGACCAAATCCCCTTTGCCGAATCCCGTCGTCATTTTGTTCAACTCGGCATATCCCGTATCGACACCGACAAGAACCGAATCGCCGCGCGCTTTCATCTCTTCGATATATGCCAGCGTCTCATCGGCGATAGAGGGGGCATCTTTAAAATCGGTCGCCTGAGAGCTTTGGGTAATCTCGTAGAGTTTTTTCTCAACCAAATCGACAACGTCGGTACCGGTCAGTTCCTCTTCCAGCGTTACCCGTTTGATCTCCGTTGTGAGGGTCAAAAGATGACGCTTTATCGCTTTGTCTTTGATCTCCTGCACATACGCCTTGGTATTGGCGATCGGGTTGGCGGTGAGGATATCGACCATCACCCGTTCATCGAACTTCTGTTTTGCCATGAGCTCTTTACGGAGAAACTCCTCATCGATCGGAAGATCCCGATGAGCTAAACTCATCATGGCACGGTAAATCTCCTGATGGGCAGAGAGATAGAAATCTTCCGGTGTCAGCACTGCATCAAAATCGTCAAACTGCGAAGGATCGAAAATGATAGAGCTTAGAACAGAGCGCTCAAACGCTAAATTATATAAAGACTCTTCCATTTAGTTTGCCTCCGGCAGACGCCGCATGAGCGAAGCCCATGCAACTACGCTAAGACCGCTTGGGTCACTAAAGCTTGCCCCATTCGGGGCAGATTTATCGTGTTTTAGCATTTAATCTTCCTCTCTAGCCATTTTCTCAACCTCTTCGACAAAACGATCCACGAGCTTGTCTTCATCCAACCGCGCTACCACTTCCCCTTTGACCATTACCAGCCCCGATCCTTTTCCGTACGCGATTGCGACATCGGCATGTTTTGCTTCTCCGATGGCGTTAACGACACATCCCATCACCGAGAGATCGAGAGGCTTTTTGATGTGTTTGACTTTCGCTTCGATGACGCTGACCGCACTCACCAGATCGGCTTCGATCCGTCCGCAGGTCGGACACGAGATAATGTTCGGCCCCTCTTTGGCAACCCCGCTGTCTTTGAGAATCGCGCGGCCGACTTTGATCTCCTCTTCGAGTTCCCCCGTAATGGAAACACGCATCGTATCGCCGATGCCCTCCAGCAAGAGCGTCCCCAAACCGATCGCACTTTTGATCGTCGCATGAAAAACCGTCCCCGCTTCGGTCACACCCAGATGAAACGGATAGTTATTTTTAGGACGGAGAAGACGATACGCTTCGACGGTACGCTGCACATCGCTGGCTTTAAGAGAGATTTTTATATCGGTAAATCCAAGATCTTCGAGGTATTTGATGTTATACTCGGCTGAGGCCACCATCCCCTCTGCCGTTGCCCCGTAGCGCTGTTCAAACTCTTTCTCCAGACTTCCCGCATTCACCCCGATACGAACCGGAATGTTGCGTTCCTGACATGCCTTTACGATCTCTCGGATACGCGATTTCTCTCCGATATTTCCGGGATTGAAACGGATACAGTCGACACTTTCCGCCGCAATAAGAGCGAGTTTATAGTTAAAATGGATATCGGCGACAAGGGGGAGAGATATCTGCTCTTTGATCGATTTAAGCGCACGCGCATCTTCCTCATCGGGGACAGCGACACGGACGATGTCGCATCCGGCAAAATGGAGACGGTTAATCTGTTCCACCGTAGCCGCAACATCAGCGGTCCGCGAATAGGTCATAGACTGCACCGAGATGGGGGCATCCCCGCCGATAGCGACATTTCCGACAAAAATTTGTTTGGTTGGGTAGCGTGTTATCATAGGATAGATTGTAACGATTTTGATGTTAAAAGAAAGTTACGTAAATTCTATCGGATCCATATCGATCTCACACAGCGGAGATTTGACATGTTTGATAGCACGGATCAAATCGGTACTTTTATCGCTTCGAAGTAGGATTTGAAAACGGTATTTATCGGCAATCTTCTCGATCGGGGAGGCACCGTATCCGACGATCTGAACGTGAGCCATTTGCTCGATTTGCTCAACTGCTTTCTCCATCTCTGCCTTTGCTTTGAGTCCGTTTTTATGGGCGTACAGCAGACGTGCCAACTTTTTCGTCGGAGGATATCGCCCCTCTCTGATTCTCATCTCATCGATCAAAAATGTCTCATAATCATCCAAATAGCCTCGGAAAAACGACTCGTTGAAGCTCTGGACCAAAACAAGGGCGTTTTGTTTCCGACCGCTCCGCCCCGCAATCTGTACCAGCAGCGATAATGCCTTCTCCCGCGCGCGGTAATCGCTCTGGCTCAGGAGATTATCGATCCCCATCACGACGGCGAGGGTAATGTCGTGATAATCATGCCCTTTGGAGAGCATCTGCGTCCCAACAAGAAGATCAATATCTCGATTGTTAAACGCTTCGAGCACTTTGATCAATTTGTTTTGGGTCGTGATGATGTCTCTATCAAACTGCTGAACCCGCAACTTGTCATCGAGTTTACTAAAATGTTCCACCGCTTCGGCCGTCCCGAGGCGTGCCGTTTTGAGGGCTCCGCTTTGGCATTTCGGACACACTTTAGGCAGTACCTCGGTGTAGTTGCAGTAATGGCATTTGAGGGCGCGGGAATTTTTATGCTGGCTCATTCCGACACTGCAAAACGGGCATTCCACATGATAGCCGCAGCTCTCGCACACCGTATATTTAAAATTGGCACGGGTCGGGATAAAGACGATCCCCTGATGCTCTGTTGAAAAGTTTTCCATTACAGCACGATCAATAGTTGGCGTCAACGCCTCGAGTGAAGGTTCAAACACAAACGTCCGCTTTGACTCATAATACCCTCCACGCAAACGGAAAAACGGATATTTGGCATAGCTTGAGAGACTCGGCGTCGCACTCCCGAGCACCACGGGAATTTTGAGAAGATTTCCGATATAGACCGCCATATCCCGAGCGTTATAACGGGGACGGCTTGAGGACTTATAACTTTCATCGTGCTCTTCGTCGACAACGATCAATCCCAAATCTTTTATCGGCAAAAAGAGGGCCGAGCGGGGACCGACGATGATATTTGCCGAACCGTTATAAATTTTCTCCAGCGTCACTTTTTTCTGTTTCGGGGTCATCTTCGAGTGCCACAACACTACCGCATCACCGAAATGGTTGCAAAACCGTTTCTCCATCTGAGGAGTAAGAGAGATTTCGGGAAGAAGAAGCAATGCCCTTTTACCCTCACCCAGAACTTCGTCCATCCGCCGCATATAGATTTCACTTTTCCCCGCCCCCGTATCGCCGAACAAAAGAGATACAGGATGTGAGCGGATAAAATCAAGAGCTTTCGACTGTGCAGGTGAGAGAGTGACGTTAATAGATGGAGAAGACGGCTCTTTGTGAATAGATTCTATCTCTTTTGTAAAAGGGACAAACAAATTCAGCGCTTCCCCCAGCGAACACCCGTAATACTCGGCCATAAATTGCGCAGTTTGTATTTGGGTATCCGAATAGAAAAAAGGCGTGCTATCGCCCACAGGCTGTGTCGAAAAATCGGGTTTTTCACATAGTGCGACAACGACTCCGCGCATGGCACGGTTGGAGAGGGCGACTTCGATTTCCGTCCCAATGTCCAATAAATGTGTTGAATGATAAGTAAGAGATTCGAGAGGGGAGCCTAAAAGGGCTATAATAAAAAAATTCACTACGTTCTTTTAATCAACCAGTTTTCGACATAACTGTTCAGCTTTCGTATTTCCGACATTATCACATGCAAACGTTCCATTGGTACGATTGTAAGTAAATGTAATATCCGTTCCTACTATGCGGTATACATAATCCCAATTATTTCCATTTTGAGCAACAGTATCATCCCAATGCCCATTTGAACTGTCTCTAGTTGCGATTCCATACTGTAACAAAACATTTGCAGCCGTACCGTTATTCTCAAATAAAACGGTTTTATTACCGGCATTTCCGGCATGAAGTTGATTAATGTAGCGCGTATTTCCTTGTAACAATCGTGCTTGTCGCTCACTCACAATCGCTGCACGGATTGCCGCGACATCGCTACGCCCCTTAGCAATCTGGGCATCATCACGGGTTGCAGCGAGCTTTGGGATGGCTATTGCAGCCAAAATCCCTATTATCACCAATACAAATACTAACTCAATCATGGTAAAACCAAAACGTTTCATTGTCACCCTTATTTGTTCTGAGTTTTACGATTGAATATCAATCATACAAATCAACACAAATACATTCCCGCTCTACATAGAGTGGGAACGAATAGAATTTATAACATTAATATGTTATATTAGAATCACCGCCGTAAAGTACGACTTTACCGGTTGTATTCAAATCAGTCAATTTCAGTGAAGATGCTACGATACGACGCATCCCTTTACACTCAGCACTCGTTCCTGCTCCAGCTTTTACCGTAACGTTACCATCATCTACTTTATTCATAGCGATAACAACACAATCTTGAAGAGGGTTTGAACTATCTTGAAGAGTGATAGTGCCATTATTTGCTAAGACAACTGTTCCTGCTTCTTTTGTTTTAACATTAGTAATGTCACTGATTTTTGCGGCGAGGGTACCGTGCGCTGTATAATAATTACCAAGTTCTGAAATCAAACCTGTAATTTCTTGCCCTTTTACGGTTGCTTTCGCATCATCACGTGTTGCTGCCAATTTTGGAATAGCTACTGCTGCCAAAATCCCTAAAATAACGATCACGAAGATCAACTCGATCATAGTAAAACCTGAACGTTTCATGGTTTACTCCTTGGATTAAATAAAATTTTGATTACACTCGTAACCATCCTGCTATTATGAATGGGATTCTCTTACAGTTTGATTAAAATTTAACATAAATCTACAAACCGTTTTATTACGGGCGTTTCAACGAGAATATGGCATAATTTATCAATATGAAGGAGAGACTTATGAAAATTGCTGTACCCGTAATGGATGAGAGTTTGAAAATGGCCGGAAATGCGGGACATACCCCTTACTTTGCCGTGTTTAATCTAAACGGAGGGATGTTTAAAAGCTTTACCCTAGAGGGGCTTCGTGCCAATCCGAAAGTTCCCGGAGAAGAACCTCATGATCATGACGAACACCATACCTGCGATCATGATGAGGGGGATATCGAACATATCCGTGCGCATGATACGATGGCGGATACCATCGAAGACTGTGATTACCTCGTCGTCAAAATGGCATGTAAAAATACTGCTAAAAGTATGAATAACATCGGAGTTAAACTCCAAAAATACAACGGAACCGAAGCATTGGCCCCAAAAATTTTAACGGAATTGGCATCTCAGTTCAAATAATCCGCCACTTTAATTCTCGTTTATAAATTGGAGGCGTATAATTCGCACCGTAAATAAAGCATCCGCTTTAAATCTTCATCTGCGTACAGTATGCAGATGAGCCCTAAAAGGTAAAATAACACCATGATTTCCGCAGAGATTGAGACGTTAGGCATAAAAAACAGTGGAAAGCTTTTCCATAACCTCAGCTATGATGAGTTGATCAAACATGAACTCGAAAACGGCGAGTGCAAACTCGCTGATAACGGTGCAACAATGGTTGATACCGGCATTTTTACGGGCCGAAGCCCAAAAGATAAATATTTTGTCAATCAAGACCCTTCTAATAAATATATCGCATGGGGTGATGTCAATAAAAAAATTGACAAATCGGTTTTTGACGAACTTCTCGTAGTCGCCCGTGAACAACTCTCCGGAAAAGATCTCTACATCACCGACGTCTATTGCGGATCAAGCGCCAGCAGTAAACGTTCTGTCCGTTTCGTATCTGAGATCGCATGGCAGTCCCATTTTGTCAAAAATATGTTTATCCGCCCAACCGAAGCGGAACTCGAAACCTTCAAACCCTCTTTTACCGTCCTCAATGCGTGTAAAGCGGTCAATGAAAAATGGAAGAACCACGGATTGAATTCCGAAGTATTCGTCCTCTTTAGCGTCGAAGAGAATCTCTGCATCATCGGCGGCACATGGTACGGCGGAGAGATGAAAAAAGGGATTTTTTCAATGATGAACTACTGGCTTCCTCTTGAAGGGAAGCTCTCCATGCACTGCTCGGCAAACGTAGGAGCCAATGGAGACACTTGTCTCTTTTTCGGACTCAGCGGTACCGGAAAAACAACCCTCTCTACCGATCCGAAACGTGCCCTCATCGGAGATGATGAGCACGGTTGGGACGACGAGGGTGTCTTTAATTTCGAGGGGGGATGCTACGCGAAAGTGATCAATCTCGATCCTTCCAGCGAACCTGAGATTCATAATGCCATCCGCCGCAATGCTTTGCTCGAAAATGTAGTCTACGATGAAGACGGTGTCGTCGACTATACCGATGGCTCAAAAACTGAAAATACCCGTGTCTCGTATCCTATTGAACATATCGAGAACCACCAGCCATCACTTATGGCGGCCCATCCTAAAAACATTATTTTCCTCTCTGCCGATGCATTCGGTGTATTGCCTCCGGTCAGTAAACTCACTAAAGAACAGGCAATGTACTATTTCCTCAGCGGCTATACGGCTAAAGTTGCGGGTACGGAGCGCGGGATCACCGAGCCTGTCGCGACATTCAGTTCATGCTTCGGGGAAGCGTTCCTTCCGCTTCATCCGACCGTTTATGCAAAACTATTGGGTGAAAAAATCGATCAGCACGGGGTAAATGTTTACCTCGTAAATACCGGCTGGACAGGCGGCGGATACGGTGTCGGAAAACGGATGAGCATCAAAGATACCCGTGCTTGCATCAACGCAATCTTGGACGGTACGATCAATCAAAGTGAATTTGACATTACCAACACTTTCGGTTTCCATATCCCTAAAACACTCGGTGATATCGATCCTGTGATCCTTAATCCTCGTAATGCGTGGGCGGATCGTGACGCATATCTCGTTCAGCGTGATAACCTAGCGGCACTTTTCATCAAAAACTTCCAAAAATATACCGACGGTAATAGCGATTTCGATTATTCTGCTGCCGGTCCGAAACTTCCAAACTAATCTTATTTTCTTCTCTTTCTCTCTACTTTTCTTTTTCACAAGAAAAGTAGCAAAAGAAAATCGCCCTCACACCAAAACGCTGGCGGTACGCTTGTGCACTACTGCACGCGACCTTGCTCTTGGTGTGGTGTGAGGGCATTATTTTTAAAATTCCCGTGATCCAAATCCTAGAGCCGTTCCGAAGGCAGCAGTGCCGAGAGGAACGTGCGTTCTTGGATCATGGTATGCTCTTTTGGTACTTTTCTGGCTAAACAGAAAAGGACAAATAAAAAATTATGTATTAGTGAGTGAAGAAAAAGTGTGCAGGGCTTTCACCCCGCACGGAAGATTAACAAGAGTAAGTAGATTTGAATTCGAATGCAGTAGGACGAGCTTCGTCAGGCCATACTTGTGTTTCGAATTTGTAGTTTTGGTATGTATCCAAAAATTCAGGAGTCATAACTGGTTGCAAGAAAGCGTTATCACGGATCAATGCTTCCAACGCACCGCGCAATGTGTGTGGCATTTGTGGAATACCTTTTTCACGGATTTCATTCAAAGAAAGTTCGAACAAATCTTCATCCATCGGTCCAACCGGTACCATTTTGTTTTTGATACCGTCAAGTCCCGCTAGCAACATTGCAGTAAACGCAAGGTATGGGCATGACGTAGAATCCGGGAAACGCATTTCAATACGTGTCGCTTTTTCACCCGCACCGTAAGGAACACGGCAAGAAGCTGAACGGTTTTGGCTTGAATACGTCAAGATTGAAGGTGCTTCGAATCCAGGGATAAGACGTTTATATGAGTTAGTTGACGGATTAGTGAACGCTGCAACTGCACGCGCGTGAGCAAAAATACCGCCAACGTAGTGAAGTGCTGTTTCAGACAAGTTGCTGTAACCACCCTCTTTATAGAATGTGTTTTTGCCGTCTTTCCAGATAGATTGGTGAACGTGCATACCGTTTCCGTTGTCTCCGTAAAGCGGTTTAGGCATGAATGTAACTGTTTTACCGTTAAGGTGAGCAACCATTTTGATAACGTATTTAAGTTTTTGAACATTGTCAGCCGCTTCAACCAATGTTCCGAAAACAACACCGATTTCCCCTTGTCCTTGTGCAACTTCATGGTGACCGAGAACAACTTCAAGACCGACTTGTTCCAATACCAACATCATCTCTGCACGTAGATCAACCATAGTGTCAATCGGAGCTACCGGGAAGTAACCCCCTTTAGTACGTGGACGGTGACCTGTGTTGAATCCGTCTTTGAAATCTTTCCCATCATTCCATGCACCCTCTTCGGTATCAACTTCATAGTATGAGCAGTTTACTTCGTCACGGATTTTTACATCGTCGAATACAAAGAATTCATTTTCAGGTCCGAAATAGGCAACATCACCTACACCGGCATTTGCAAGGTGCTCAAGCGCTTTTTTAGCGATTGCACGCGGGCATTTTTCATACGCTTGACCTTTGTAAATGTCATAAACGTCACAGAATACGATAATGGTCGGATCAGCGGTAAAAGGATCCATGAATGCTGATGGAGCATCCGGTTTAAGAAGCATATCTGAACGGTTAATCGGCTGCCATGCATCGATAGATGATCCGTCAAACGGAAGACCGTTTTCAAAATGGCCCGCATTAACGGCGCTCATACGGTAGCTAACGTGATGCCAAGTCCCTTTCATATCGGTGAAACGAAAATCAACGAACTGAACGTCATTCTCTTTACAAAAACTGAAAAACTCGTCGACACTGTTTACGAATTTACCCATGCGAATCTCCTGAAAATAATTAAAGTATCGCAGTATAGCAAAAGTTAACGTTATCTAAAATATTTTGCATGATTAAAATTTAATCATTTCCCGATCCCTCTGGCGATAGAGTGCACATTGACTATATCCGACCGAACGTGCCAATGCCTCAGTCTCCCTACTATACATCCCTACCTGCTCTTTGCAATGGGCATCCGAACCGAATGTAATCGGAATTTCCAATTCGGAAATTGACTCTAACAAAAGAGGAGACGGATACGCTTCTTCAATCGGTTTGCGATACCCGGAAACATTAATTTCTATTGTCATATTTGCTTTTTTGATCGCTTTTAACGCCCCTTCCGCCAATATCCGTATATCTTTAGTCGGCAAGAATTTGAAGACTTTGAGTAAATCCAGATGACCTACGATATCAAATTTTCCGCTGCTAGCCATCGTTTCAATGAGAGCGAAATAGCGTCGGTAAATATCATCAATATCGGCCCCTTCATAACGTCCGATAAACTCCGGATTATCAAATCCCCAATCATCGATAAAATGGACGCTTCCGATTAAATAATCACACTTTCGTCCCCAAACACTCTCATCCATGTACCCCGGAAGATAATCGATCTCATACCCCAATAAGACGGTAATATCTTTAGCATAACGTTCTTGCGCCTCTTTAATCCACGACTCGTACACCTCCATTTGATCAAAGTGCATACGATATTTCGGGTCAAAGTGCATCGGTGCATGATCGGAAAATCCGAAATACTCGGTTTTACACCCAATGGCAGCTTCGACATACTCTGCAACCGTTCCCGTAGCATGATTGCACAGTACCGTATGGTTATGAAGATCGACTTTCATGAATACACCCTAAGAAAAATAATGGTTTTAATGTTATTATAGTGCAATTTTAAATCGTTTGAGGATAGAGATCATGACGCAAGAAGAGTTAGATGCGCTAATGAATGGTGACATAGATTTAGAGGGAGGGTACGAAGAAGAAGCCGAAGTTAATGAAACTCCCGCAGCTTCAGACGAACCGGCCGGTGACGATCCTTATAATGAATTGGATCCGGATAAATACCGTGTTTCCGCCATGCACAGCTGGCCGCCGCCCCCTCCGACCGATGATAATAAAATGGTTCATCAATTGGATGATGTCACTAAAGAGAGCGAACAAAAAGCAACCGAAATTTTTGATCTTATTGAAGGAATCAGCAATGATCTCGGCAAAGGAGAAAAGGATGTTAAAGCACTTCAGGCGATTATTCAAAGCAATCTAGAGCTTTTTACAACGCTAAGTGCAAAATTTCCTCACATTGAAGCGTTCAAAACACAACTATCCGAAAATGAAAAAGCCGCACATGGGCTTAAAGATGTCCTTGATATGCTTCAAAACGGCGGAGATACCATCATGAATATTATGGATATCATGCAGTACCAAGATATCCACCGCCAAAAAATCGAGCGTGTTATCAATGTTATGCGTGCCCTCTCAACTTATATGAATCACCTATTTGCCGGAAAAATTGATGACAGTAAACGGGTCAGCTCTGCCGTTCATCTTCCTGGTGATAATACAACCGAAGATGTCGTCAGCAGCGAAGACATTGAAGCATTGCTGGCTTCATTCGGGCAAAAATAACAGATTGTACTTTTCTTTTTAAAAAAGATAAAGTACCAAAAGAAAAGCGCCCCCTCACCAGAACGCTACCAACCGTTTTGGCACTGCTGCCAACGGTTGGGCTCTTGGTATGGTGTGGGGGCACAGTTAAATTCTTCCTTTTAAATAATACACACCTTTTTTTCGATAAAATTCCCTAAAATATTAATGAATCGAGTAACTCTCTTTGAAAAAAGTCGAACTTCTCTCGCCTGCGGGAAATCTTGAAAAACTCAAAATCGCTATCGATTACGGTGCGGACGCCGTATACGGGGGCGTAAGCCATTTTTCGCTCCGTATCCGCTCAGGTAAAGAGTTCGATCTGGAGAGCTTTAAAGAAGGGATCGACTACGCTCACGCACGAGGGCGAAAAGTCTACGTTACCATCAACGGTTTTCCCTTCAACTCCCAATTAAAATTACTCAAAGAACATATCGCGACGATGGCATCTTTACAACCCGATGCTTTTATCGTGGCGACTCCGGGTGTACTTAAACTGGCTCACCAAATCGCGCCGCATATCCCTCTGCATCTCTCAACACAGGCCAATGTTATGAACGTACTGGATGCGCAGGTTTATTACGACATGGGTGCGCGCCGCATCATCGCCGCACGCGAAATTTCACTCAAAGACCTAGGAGAGATCAAAAAAGAGCTTCCCGATCTGGAGATTGAGGTATTTGTCCACGGATCGATGTGTTTTGCCTACAGCGGACGCTGTCTGATCTCGACCCTGCAAAGCGGACGCGTCCCGAACCGCGGAAGCTGTGCCAATGACTGCCGATTTCCGTATGAGATGTATGCCGCCAATCCTGAAACCGGGACGCTGTTCAAACTCGTCGAAGATGAGGGGATCGGAACCTACATCATGAATTCCAAAGACCTCAATCTAGCATCCCATATCAAAGAGATTTTGGATGCGGGATGCATCGATTCACTGAAAATCGAGGGTCGTACTAAAGCCCCTTACTATGCCGCGGTCACCGCAAAAGTCTACCGCCGTGCCATCGATGATTATTATGAGGGAAAATTTGACGGCGAAGTTTACCAGCGGGAATTGAACACAATGCAAAACCGCGGTTTTACCGATGCCTATCTCATTAACCGCCCTTTCGAAAAAAACGACACCCAAAATCTCGATTTTTCAATGATGATGGGGACACACCAGGTAAGCGGGATTGTCGATGAAGACGGTCTGTTTTTTGAGTGTAAATATAAAACTTTCCCCGAAGATATAATGGAAATACTAACACCCGATGAATCGGTGCTTACGGAGGTGGATAACGAGATTGGGACTATCCGTAAAATTGAAGGGCAATGGACCATTGCATTTAAACAGCTTCTTGCTGAAAACGGCAAAGTATGGGATCAGGTCCACAGCGGAAATCTTAACCGCTTTAAACTGCCCGCTGCACTGCCGGCATTTACTTTTTTCCGTATCCCTGCCACCGAGGACATGGGAACGGTTAAATGTGATACACCCAAGGAGAAAAGTCCCTCCGGACTAGCTAACGCTTAGTTCTTTTCAACAGAGAACTCACGCGCATGTATGCGCTTTTTTCAATCTTAACCAAATCACAGGAGACAATGTATGAAATTCGTATCAATCATTATGGGGAGCAAAAGCGATTTCGATGTTATGAAATCGTGCTCACAAACACTTGAAGAGTTTGGTGTTCAATATGAACTGATCATCTCATCAGCTCACCGAAGTCCGGAACGTACCAAAGACTATATTGCAAAAGCCGAAGCCAAAGGGGCGCAGGTCTTTATCGCGGCAGCCGGAATGGCGGCACATTTGGCGGGTGTATTATCCTCTAAAACCGTCAAACCGATCATTGGTGTTCCGATGAGTGCATCCGCTCTCAACGGTATCGATGCACTCCTCTCTACCGTACAGATGCCCGCGGGTATGCCGGTCGCGACCGTCGCCATCGGTAAAGCCGGAGCGATCAATTCTGCCTATCTTGCAATGCAAATCCTTGCATTGAACAATGAAGAGCTAAGTATGAAGCTCCAAGAGGACCGTATCGCAAAAGCAAAAAAAGTGGAAATGGATTCACTAGAAATTGAGACAATTTTATAAGTTTTGCTATAATGTTTAAAATTTGAAGGCGGTGGAAGATGCAAGGGTGGATGAGTATTGATGACTACGCTCAAATGACAAACATGGATCGCAGTGCTGTTGAAGCCTTAATCGTACGTGGAAAGCTCACTACTCTCATCGAAGACGGAGAAGTTATCATCGATCCCGGTCAAGGGATGGAAGGTATCGTCCCCGCAACCTTGCAAGAGCTTAGTGCATCCGAAGCGGATGTCACACTGGGTGCTAATTTTGTTGAAAAAACAATCGGTACCATCATCAACCTTCATGAAAAAGTGCTGGTTGCCAAAGAAGAGACCATTGAATCAATCAAAAATGAGAACGAATTTCTCAAAGAAGCCCTTGCATCACTTCAAGAGCTTTACGAAGAAGATCGAAATACCATTGCTACCCTTACCGAACAGCTCAAACTTTCGCAACAGGAAGTTGAATTCATGCGCCGTAAATACAAACTGATGTGGGGCAAAGTCATCGACGATCACGCATCACAATGACCATACAGCAAGAATGTATCGGGTGCATCGTTGCCCAAAGTCACCGAGTTTGCGAGGCAATTCATGCCGATGCGGCGCTCAAAGAAAAAATTGTCAACCACGTCGAAACTGCACTTCAAAATGCCGATTTTACCCTTTCCCCTCCCGTAGTCGCCGCACCGCTGTATGAAAAAATGGCAGAATTTGCCCGAACGGATGATTTATACAAAGAGCAAAAACAACATGCGACTCTTCAAGCTAAAACCTACATCCCTTTTTTGAAAGAAACAATCCAGAACAGTGATGATCCGTTTATAGCTGCTCTTAAAACAGCGGTAGTAGGGAATGTTATCGATCTCGCCGCAGAGGTCAGTTTCGATCTTCATGACGCCATCTCTTCCGTATTCACCATACCGTTTGGACATAATGATTCCGAGGTGTTGCGACACACCCTAGATAGTGCGAATACACTGCTTTATATCGGTGACAATGCGGGAGAACATATCTTCGATGCACTCACCATCGAGTCGCTCCAAAACCTTTATCCTCAACTCTCAATCACCTATGCGGTGCGGGGAAATCCGATTATCAACGATGTGACATTAAGCGAAGCCGGCGAAGCGGGAATCGAAAAAATTTGCTCTGTGATGGACAGCGGTGTTCCTACACCCGGATTTGTCTATGACCTCGCCTCGGAAGAAGCAAAAAGAGTGTTTGATACCGTTGACATCGTGTTAGCCAAAGGGATGGGAAATTACGAGTGCATGACGCCTCAACAACGGAATAAAATCTGCTTTTTACTGAAAGTCAAATGCTCTGTCGTCGCGCGCTCACTCAATCGTGAAATAGGAGATATCGTCTGTAAATTCTCCTAAGCCAGACAAACTCGGTTCCGACCCTCTTCTTTTGCACGGTACAAGGCACTATCGGCACGCCCTACAATGTTTTCGATACGATCCCCTTCCCGGCTTTCACTGATCCCGAAACTGCATGTCATCGTATGGATGTAAGGGAAATCGTTTCGCTCGATAACCGACTGAATTTTTTCGGCCAGCTGTTTCCCCCCCTCGCTAGTCGTTTCGGGACAAATAATCATAAACTCTTCCCCCCCCCATCGTCCCACCATATCGATACTGCGGATATTGTCACTCAATATTTTGGAAATATTGACCAATGTTTTATCCCCGATCAAATGGCCGTAGGTATCATTCACCCGTTTAAAATAATCCAAGTCAATAATAATGACCGAAAAATGGCGCCCCGTACGCTGATAAAACTGATGACATTCGGCTAATTTTTCATCCAGACGGATTCGGTTTACCAGCCCTGTCAATGGATCGGTCGTAGCCATTTTCAAAAGCCGTTTATGGTATTTCCCCATCTCAAACTGCCGATAGATAAAAATGGAAATTATGAATAAAGCACCCACTGTAATACCGTATACCCATCCATAATCGACCCGATCTTCATAGGTAATCGCAATATAGCGGTTCAAAATTCTCTGGCGTTCTGCCGGCGTAATCGAATCGATCGCTTTATCTACAACGGTTTTGAGTTCCGGATAATCGTTTCGTATCATCATCCGAACGTCAAAGACAAACTCAGTTGTTCCAGAAATTTTTAGATCAATATGATGATCGGCATTAATGAGATAAGCAACAACGGGGAGGATATCAACGACAGCGTCGACGCGATCCGAACTTAGCAATTTCAGGGCTTCACGTGTATCTTCTGTGCTGACAATGGTTATATTCGGATATTTCGATGCAATCGCTTCCTCAAAGCTATACCCTTTGCCGATGGCTACCCGCTTCCCATTAAGCGCCTCTAACCCCGGAAGAAAATCGATAGTTTTATTAGTGACGATGACATTCGGAAAAGAGGCGTACGGTTTTGAAAACAGAGCATACGGCTCTTTGTCTTTCGAGAGTGATGTGCCTAATGTAATATCGGCCGATTTGGTTTTAATCGCATCCAAAACGGCTGCCCATGTCGGCGAAGAAATATATGAACTCTTCATACCGGTTCGTTCTACGATCAATTGCCAAAAATCAATCGCAATCCCCTGAAGCTTCGTACCGTTGCTTTCTGTACTAAAATTAAAAGGGGGCCATGCCGCTGTCGAAGTGTAGCGGATAGTGTTCATATGTAAAAATGAACGTTCGTCAACTCTCATGGGTACCGTTTGGCGTGAATTATCGTTATACACGAATCCCTCCAGACGTTTGTCGTTTTGAGGCAATCCCATAACCCGGTAAATATCCGATATTCGATAAAATTTATCAACTGCCATCGAACCCAACGGGCTGTTACCGCGATACGCCAACTCTTTTAGCACCTGCCCCTCATAAATGAGACTCTCCAACGATTTGTTTTGAGCGTTGTAACGTTCACGGATCATCTGTGCCGTTTCAGGTATGTGTTCAAAAGCGTATTCCCACCCTTTTAATGTCGCATCCACAAATGCGCGTACCCGTTTGGGGTGATTACGGACTTCAGTTTCTGACGTAAACAAAATATCGCTGTAAAAATCAAATCCATACGCTTCGGGATTAATGGCATTCGTCTCAATCCCATGTTCTTTGAGAACAAACGGCTCATTGGAAATATAACAGGCCATGACATCCGTTTTACCGTTGGCGATATCAAGGGGATTATAACTGTGTTCCAAAAACTTTATTTTATCTATTCCGATATTTTGCGAATTGAGCATGGCGCGAATCGTAATCGTATCCTGGAAATCTTTGGTCATCATGATCCGCTTGCCGATCAAATCATGCGGAGTTTGAATATCAGAAGATTTTTTTGAGAGAAGAACAAAGGGGGAACTTTGAAAAATTGCGGCTAAAGCAACAATATCTTTCCCTTCCATCCGATCGACCAAAAGTGAAGAGCGCCCGATCCCGTACGTGCTTCTTCCGGATATTACCTCATCAACGGCAAGTTTTTTGGGATCGAACTTTTGAATGGTGACATCCAGTCCGGCATCTTTGTAAAACCCTTTCTCTTTGGCAATATAATATCCGGCAAATTGAAACTGATCCGCCCACTGCAATTTGACGGAAACTTTCTCCATCGGAAACTGGGCGTAAAGAGCCGTGAAGCATAAAAATAACAAAATAAAATAGTGCTTCATTTTTTTCCTCTATTAATTCCTCTTATAATAGAATGCTTTCCTTTAAGAAACCCTTTGGATGAGGCTTTTTGGTATAATAACGCAATTTATTAGATGGGACAGTTATGATTACGTTTGGTGACATGCTTTTAAAACTTCAACAATTTTGGAATGATCAAGGGTGCGCAATCGTACAGCCTTACGATATAGCCGCGGGGGCGGGAACCTTTCATCCTGCTACCTTTCTGCGCTCACTCGATTCACAGCCGTGGTCGGTCGCCTATGTTGCACCGAGCCGCCGTCCGACAGACGGCCGCTACGGTGAAAATCCAAACCGTTTGGGAAGCTATTATCAGTTTCAGGTGCTCATTAAACCGAGCCCTGAAAATATCCAAGAGCTTTATCTCAAAAGTCTCGAATACCTGGGGCTCAATCTGAAAGACCACGATATCCGTTTTGTCGAAGACAACTGGGAATCTCCGACTCTCGGTGCCTGGGGGCTTGGATGGGAAGTATGGCTAAACGGGATGGAAGTGACCCAGTTTACCTATTTTCAGCAGGTCGGCGGCGTCAGCTGCGATCCCGTAGCCGTTGAGATCACCTACGGAACGGAACGTCTTGCAATGTATCTTCAGGGAGTTGATACTGTATTTGATATCGTGTGGAGCGAAAACAAATTCGGCAAAACCCTTTATCGAGATATTCATAAAGAGGGTGAGATCGAGTTTAGCAAGTACAACTTCGAAATTGCCGATACCGCGATGCTCTTTGCCGAATTCGAAGCCAAAGCAGCCGAATGCAAACGCTGCCTTGACGCCGAGCTTCCCCTTCCGGCATACGATCTGTGCATGATGGCGTCTCACACGTTTAATACTCTTGATGCACGCAAAGCGATCTCGGTCACCGAACGGGCAAACTATATCCTAAAAATTCGAGAGTTGGCCAAAGGCTGTGCGGAACTCTATAAATCACAAGAAGAGGCAAGAAACCTCCGCGTCAAAGCATAACAATGACACCTTCAGGTGTCATAAAACCACTCTTCACATAAATTTCCGCTAAAATCCTCTCATGCAAATACTCATCGGCCAAATCGATCGAATCATTTACCAAAACAACGGCTTTTTTATCGCCGTCCTTAAAAGCGGCGATAAAATCAGCGCCCATTATTACGAAAGTGACGTCGATCATCTCGCAAACGCCGCAGTCACTCTCAAAGGCTCATGGGAAGAACATCGCCAACACGGGCGGACATTTAAAGCCCATACGCTGATCGTTAACCAAAACGAACTCTTCTTTTTTCTTAATCGTGTCGTCAAGGGATTTACCAAAAAGCTTACGGCCGAATTGATTGAGAAATACGGTACCGACGGACTCATCGAGATTTTAGACAACGATATTGAGCGTCTAATGGAGATTAAAGGGATGAATGAGAAACGTCTCCTTAAGCTCTCGGACGGATGGAAACAGTTTCGCTCGATGCGTCTGCTCGGAGAGTTTCTAGCCCCTTTCGGCGTTACCCCCGCTTTGCTTCGACTGATCGCAGGAGCAATGAAAGAGATCAAAAATCCTATCGAAGCGATCAAACATAATCCCTACGGATTGATGCGTATCAATGGCATAGGATTTAAAAAAGCCGATGAGATAGCTTTGAATATGGGATTACAAAGCGATGACGAACGTCGTATCCAAGCGGCGATGGAATATACTCTCAGCGAATACTGCGAACAAGAGGGGAACAGCTGTATCGAACGGGGGGCACTGTTTAACAAACTCGATCTGCTCGTATCCCTTGGAGAACATTCCAAATACGGCGAAGCTCTGGAAGATCGTCTCCGTGAAGGGAGCATCACGCTCCTACCTAGTGCAAAACTCTCCCCTACCCGAATTTATGAGGCCGAATTGCTTTTATTAAACGAATTCAGAGGGCGGGGGAAAACTAAGAATGACCCCTTAACCGGTGATCTGGAATCGTTCTTAAAAACCCATTCGCTGAATCTTGGAGAACAGCAGCTTAGTGCACTGGAACTGATCAATCAGGGGAGCGGATTGATTTTTCTTGTCGGATATGCGGGGACGGGAAAAAGTACGACCGCCAAAGCGCTTCTTGATCTTTTGGCGACACGTCATGAGCCGAGTCTCATCATGACGTGTGCCCTGAGCGGTATCGCATCTCAGCGCATTCGTGAACGCAGCGGCTATCAAAGTGCGACGATCCAAAGCCTGCTGGTCAAATTCGAATCTCACGACACGCTTCCTTATCAGGTGATTTTGATTGATGAGGCCTCTATGATCAATTCAACCCTCTTTGCACGTCTCATGGCGAAAATTGAGCGTTCCGCAACCGTCATTATCGTCGGCGACGATGCACAGCTCCCCCCTATCGGAGCCGGAAGCCCCTTAAGCGATGCGATTGCATTGAATCTCGCCCCTGCCGTTATGCTGACTCAGATTTACCGCCAAAGAGAGGGACAAGCGATAGCACTTATCGCCAATGACGTCCGGCAAGGTATTATTCCCCCCTACCAAAAAGAGTATGAAGATTTTACCTTTATCCCGGTAGAGCTCTCCAACCGCCATGCCCTCAAACGCTCTTTGAGCGATGCGGAGTTCGATGATGCGATCCACATCCAAAACAACAATCTCCTAGCCGCTATCGCCGAAGTGACGCTGAAATATCTCCCCCATTCACGTGAAAAGCTCCAAACCAAACAGATACGGGAATACCTAAACGCCTTTCAGGTGATCTCTCCGATGCGCGGCAATACACTCGGAGTCGATAATCTCAATATTCTCCTTCAAGAGTATTTCAACCCCAACGCGAAAAAAAAGATCAAAACATTCAAAGGTGAATTTCGGCTCCACGATAAAGTGGTTCATATTAAAAACGAAAATATCCTCTCCTACACACCCGAAGAGTTTAAAGAGGGAATCGAACCGAGTGAACGGCGAATTTTTAACGGTATGTGCGGGCTCGTATTTCGGCTCGATGAAGATGAGGAACTCTGTTATGTCTTCTACCCCAATGAAGAGTTGATCGTACAGTACAAGTATGAGCAAATCAGCGATTACCTCAATCTCTCATATGCTCTGAGCGTTCATAAAGTACAGGGAATGGAGTATGAGCGTGTCGTAATGGTTATGAGTTTTTCACACCATATAATGCTTAATACCAAACTCCTCTATACGGCACTTACACGTGCAAAAGGGCATTGTATCCTTGTAGGAGAAGGTGGAGCATTTGAGTCGGCATGCAGACGCTTGGAACATACCAAACGTACAACCGTAATGCAGGAATTGCGAACTAACTAAAGGAAAAAGTTTTTCCTTTAGTTAGTTCTGCTACAATTTCAATTCTAATCCATATATCACAAGGATTCACCATGAAGACATTGATTCTCTCTGGCATCGTTGCCACCTCTGTTATGGGTGCTTCACTGATCGATGAAGCTAAAAATGCGGGACTCAAAGCGATCCCTGCAAATCCCAAAGCGGTTGAAAAACTCACTTCCAATCCTAAAAATCCGACTACAGCAGCCAAAGTCGAACTCGGAAAAATGCTCTATTTCGAACCGCGCCTCTCCAAAAGCGGTTTGATCAGCTGTAATACCTGCCACAATCTTGCAATCGGCGGGACAGACGGAATGGCTGCGGCCATCGGACATAAATGGACCTCAAACCCGCACGGCCTCAGTTCGCCGACCGTCTATAACGCCGTATTCTACAGCCAGCAATTCTGGGACGGACGCAGTCCGCACCTCGAAGACCAAGCCCAAGGACCGATCCAGGCAGGACCTGAAATGGCGGCACCGAAAGATTTCGTAACCGGCGTAGTCACTTCAATGCCGCAATACGTTTCCGCATTCCAGAGCGCATACGGCAAAGATATCAAAATCACGTTTGAAAAAATCGCCGATACGATCGCCGTATTCGAACGTACGCTCGTAACACCCTCACGCTACGATGCATTCCTCAACGGAAACAAAAAAGCACTTACACAAGCTGAGCAAAAAGGGCTTAAAACTTTTATCGACAAAGGGTGTGCAACGTGTCATAACGATATCGCTCTGGGCGGAACCATGCAGGCTTTCGGTGTTGTCGCTCCATACAAATATATGAATGTAGGCGATTTCAAAGGGGACAAAAACGGCATGGTCCGTGTACCGACATTGCGTAACGTTACCCAAAGCGCACCGTATTTCCACAACGGCCAAATCGCAACACTCCCTGAAGCGATCAAAGAGATGGGGCGCATCCAACTCGGTGTTAATTTGAACGACGAAGAAGTGACATCGATCCAAACGTTCTTACAATCACTTGAAGGAAAAAAACCGACCATCGTCTATCCGATGCTTCCCGCATCAACGGAAAAAACACCTAAAGTCGACGTTGTAAACAACTAATTTAGAATGCCTAAGGGAGCAAAGCTCCCTTTAGCTACGCTAATTACACTCTATTCCCTCAAATTCTTTTTTATATTTCCGACATTCACTTTTTAGTATTTGAAGCAACTGCGGTTTTTTAACAGGATCCAGCCATTGAAGCAATTCACGAAGCGGCGCTTCATCCATTGCCGTGCATCCGGATGTGGGACGTTTGTCGGAATGATTCAGATGGATAAAAATACATGATCCCCGCCCGCTTTGAGCCGATACGTTATATCCGACTACCGCACCGTAGCGATAAACGCCGTCAGACCGGCGCATGACTTCATAACTTGCCGGAAGTGAACTTTTGTCATAAATTCGGAGTATTTTGTTATAGCGCGAATCGTTGACGTCGTCAACACAATAGAGATTTTCATCCGCATACCAATATGGAAGTTTAAACGTCGTGTTTTGGTCGTATCCAAAAGCAGCTATCAGCGGAAACAGACCCGCCGGTGAACGCCCGTCCCCCTCATTTTTCAAAGGCTCTTTAAATGCAACATAGCCTAAACCGCTTCGCCCGAGGGTAACGGGGATTTTATCACCCACTTTTACCCAGTGGTCCTGCTTCTCATACCTCTGCATCGACGCACTGGTCGCATTGAGTTCAGGTGAAAGAACGACCATTAACTGCTCGGAAGCAACCAGTGATGAAAGAGAAAATGAGGTCAATAGAATAACAATTATTTTCAACATAGCTTCATTCTTAGTTTATTTTAAAGTTAGGTAGTATAGCATATTGAAAATCGCAAGAGTGAGGCAATAATGGCAATAACCGTTCGCAAAGCATCCGAGTCGGATATTGACCTTATTGCACAAGCAATATTAGAAAGTTCACGCAGCGGAAAGAACATAGGATTATTTGATTTGGTGTTCAATACCTCCGATGAAGAACTACTCCTCGGTCATCTTAAACGTTTAGCCCTCACGACGACAAAAAGCTATTGTCACTTTTCCAACTTTTTTATTGCCATGTCGGGCGGAACCAGCGTAGGGACAATTTGCGGATATGAGCCGCGGATCGCAACCCATGAGATTTTTTCCAAAGCGCTCGAAGAGATCGGATTTGATGAAACGTACCACGAACGGATCGCCGCATATCTGCTCTGCGAAGGAGAAGTGGATAACAAAACCTTTGTTCTTGACTTTATGCTCGTAAAACCCGAATTTAAAAGTATTGACGTTTATAAAGAGCTCATCGGTAAAAGTATGCTCACCGCACGCCTCAAAGGGTATCGCAAAGTTCAAACCTCCATCGAAATCGGTTCGGCTGAAAATGAACTCATCTTCAAGAAACTCGGGTTCGAGATGATCGATGAGAAACGGAGCGAATATTATAAAGAGCAGTTTGACCGTGCCGGAATTATGCGCCTGCAAATGTTACTCTAATGTTATACACTAAAATGGGCAAAACCCATTTTAGTGGCAGGGACATATTTGTCCCTTGCAACCCCCTAAAGCTTCCCCCATACTATGTGGGAGATTAAAAAGGACTCCCCATAGAATATGGATTATTAGGGTTACTCCCGCCGCTTATCGCTATTCTTCTCGCCCTCTTCAGCCGTTCCGTATTTGTCGCTTTAGCGATGGCCGTTTTGGTCGGCGAATTTATCATTGCCGATTTTAATCCGTTGAATACTTTTATACTGATGGCGGAGCGATTCGGAGGACTGCTAAGCGAGGGGTGGGTACTCAAAACCCTTGCGTTTGCCGTCATGGTCGGTTCAGCCATGGCATTGATAGAGCGAAGCGGCGGCGTGGACGGTCTGGTCCATGAGCTCAGTATCAAACGCTCATGGGTACAAAGCAAACGGGGGGCTCTGATGCCCAGCTTTATCGCAGGGATTGTCGTTTTTATCGAGTCCTCCATCACATCGCTCGTAGCCGGTGCGATCGGACGCCCGTTTTGTGACCGCTACGGTATCAGCCGCGCCAAACTCGCCTTTGTCTGCGATTCCACGTCGGCACCGGTTTGCTCACTCATCCCTCTAAACGGTTGGGGAGCTCTTTTATTGGGACTCATCGGCGGGCAAATCACGGCGGGACTTATTACCGGAGAGAGCGCAACCTGGCTTGTACAATCTGTCGCTTTCAATTTTTACGCCTACATCGCCCTTATCATCACCTTTGTCACCATCTGGTTTGAAATCGATATCGGGCCGATGCGGCACGCTGCCGTTGTTCCTCCCGCCATTGAATGTTCGGATGATGACAGAGGTCACTTCGGGCTTTTTTTATGGCCGATGGTGTGGATGATTACCGGAGTCATCGCATTTATGTTTATGACGGGCGAAGGAGATATTTTCAAAGGTTCCGGCTCAACCTCTATTTTCTATACCCTTATCATCACACTAATCCTAATGTGGGGATATTATCGATTCAAAAATGCTCTCACTACCCGTGAATTTTTATCTACTACCCTTCAGGGTGCGAAAGCAATGGCTCCGATCGCCGCAATTTTGTTATTTGCTTTTGCTATCGGAGGGGTCAGTTCGGATATGGAGGTGGGTAAATACCTCGCATCGTTTATCGGCGACTATCTCCCTTCTTCTTATTTGGCCGGAGCTATTTTTATTTTAGCGGCAATCATTGCATTTGCAACCGGAACGAGTTGGGGAACATTTAGCATTATGCTGCCGATTGCCGTCCCTTTAGCTGTCGGGCTTGACGCGCCGATTGCACTATGTATGGGCGCCGTCATCTCCGGAGGTGTTTTTGGAGACCACTGCTCTCCTATCTCCGATACCACGATTATCTCTGCAATGGCAAGCGGATGTGAAGTAGGAGAACATACAAAAACACAGCTTCCATACGCTCTTATTTCAGCAGGAGCGGCTCTTATTTTATTTATTATGTTCGGATTTCTTTTAGCGTAATTCTCATCTTAACACTCTTGTAACACTGTTTTGTCATAATAAAATGTATTACTATACAGAAAAAGGAGACTTTATTATGAAAATAAAAAACAGTGCTGTTTCTTCTTCACTCACACAAACCGACGTTACCAAATTGCTTTACATGATCGAAGAAGAGAAAATGGCCAGAGACGTGTATGATGCTTTATACGAACAAACCGGTTTAAGTATCTTTGACAAAATATCCGATTCCGAACAAACGCATTATTCTACACTCCTTAAAACGGCTTCAAAATTAGGAGTGGATACCGGCTCTTTATCGACACAAGCGGGAGTATTCACCGACGTTACCGTCCAAAGCCTCTATGACCAACTGATTTTGCAAGGATCACAATCGACATCTAATGCTATCGGAGTCGGTATTTTGATCGAAGAGACCGATATCAGCGATTTGCAAACATCGATCGATGAGACAACCGTATCTTCTCTTGATCAGGTATATTCCAATCTGTTAAATGCCTCTTTAAACCACCTTTGGGCGTTTGACAGCATAGCTTAACATCCGGCCTGAGAACGTCACATAACGTTCTCGCTTCCAAAACACTCTCATTGGTTTCACATCGTTTTCATGCTACAATTTTTCATGATTAAAAGTAAAATTCTCCTTCTTGAAGACGATCCGAACCTATCCGAAAGTGTCAGTGAATACTTAGAAGAACAAGGGTTTGAAGTTGTCTGCGTCTACGATGCCCACACGGCGGAAGACAGCCTCTATGAGCAAAAGTATGATTTGCTCCTCCTGGATGTGAATGTCCCTTCGGGTGACGGTTTTTCACTTCTCAAAGAGAGCCGGAAAAGGGGCAATTCCACCCCCGCTATTTTTATCACATCCCGTAATGCGATGAGTGATGTCGAAGCGGGATTCGAGAGCGGAGGAGACGACTATATCCGAAAACCGTTTGCCCTTAAAGAGCTGCTTCTTCGAATACAGACCATTCTAAAGCGGAATTTTTATCACAACCCCACCGATGTTCTGACACTGGCTGAGGGAATTACCTACGATATCAATAACCAAGTGCTAACCGTTTACGGAGATGTCCAAAATCTCCAGCTAAAAGAGCATAAGCTTCTCAAGCTCTTCATCCAGCATAAAAATGAGCTCCTCTCTCATGAGATGATTATGGAAAATCTATGGGATTACGATGAAATCCCTAGTGACGGAAGTCTGCGCACTTACATCAAAACGCTTCGCAAACTCCTCGGAAAGGACTCCATTGTCAGCCACAAACGCCTCGGGTATCAGTTTCGCTAAATACCGAACCCTCAAAAGCTTTCTGACCCTGTATGGGGTAATGTCGGTGTTAATCCTGGCACTGCTGGGAATTCTCTATTTTCAATACGCCAAATCGCTCATGCTCTCTTCCCATCGTCTTGCGATGCAGTTGGAATCTGAAAGCTACGTCCCCAAGCTCAAAAAATGGCTCGAAGACGACCGAAATCTCTCCTCTTTCCCGAAAGATTTAGCCTATACGACAGCGCTTTACGGATACGATCAGCAGCCGATAGTTTCACGGCTGGATACCGCCGCCATCGATTTTAAAGAGAATATCTATCTCTCAGCTGATCATGTCTATCTGATCATCCCCCTCTCACCGTACGGGATGGGGGAATATTATCTGATATTCGAAACTCAAGATGACGGACTATGGCGACAGCAAGCCCTGAAAATCACCCTTATTTTCGGAGCGGTTTTATTTCTGATGCTCTCAGGTGTCGGTTATCTCCTCTCCCGGCTGATTCTCCGTCCGATGAACGAGGCTATTGCCCTGCTCGATGATTTTATCAAAGATACCACCCATGAGCTCAATACCCCCGTCAGCGCTATTCTCACCAATATCGAATCACTGGAGACGGATGCCCTTTCCCCCTCGGCACAAAAAAAGATAAAACGGATCGAAATCGCTTCACGTACCATTTCAACACTCTATGACGACCTTACCTACCTCATCCTAAACCACGATCTTTCCGTTGAAAATACGACTCTCGATCTTAGCCGCCTTTTGCATGAGAGACTGGAGTATTTCCGCCATCGTATCGAGCAAAAAAAACTTATTTTGGATTTGACGATCAGCCCTGATGTCTCACTCACCATCGATCTTACCAAAGCGACCCGTGTTATCGACAATCTTCTTTCAAACGCGATTAAATACAACCATCACGGCGGTACAATCAAAATCACTCTTCAGCCGCAAATGCTCTGTGTCGAAGATAACGGAATCGGTATTCCCGATGCGATGATCGAGCGGGTGTTTGAGCGCTACATGCGCGCCGATAAAAGTGTCGGAGGGTTCGGAATCGGACTGAATATCGTAGCGATGATTGCCAAAGAATATAACTTGAATATTACGATTGAATCGGAAGAGAAAGTCGGAACAAAGATCTGCGTGACGTGGAGTTAGCCTCCCGTTCACAAGCTTACAAAGAGGCTAAAACATCCTGCGAAGGAACAAATACCTGCTCAAAAATCTCTTTGGCGGTTTTCCAGCGGTTCTCTTTGGAATTGAGCATTACGATCAGACAATCTCTGTCTTCTTTTTTAGCACGGGCGATTAAGCATGGTCCCGCTTTTGAGGTATAGCCCGTTTTGACACCGACCGCGTACTCATATTTGTTTAGAAGCTGATTGTGGGTATTGGCGACAAATTTTCGTGCCGTATTGAGCGAATAATAGGTATGCTGGTTTAAGCGGGTGATATCGTTAAAAACAGGATTTTTGATAGCATATTCCGCCAGTGTCAGAAGATCTTGCGGCGTAGAGTGGTGATTGCCGATATCGAAGCCGCACGGGTTCGTAAAAACGGTATTGACCATCCCTATGGATGCGGCTTTGGCATTCATCATCTTATTGAAATTTTCTATCGATCCTCCGATGGCTATTGCAACCGCCATCGCCGCATCGTTATCCGATTTAATCATGGCCGCATTAATGAGATCACCCAATAAAAAGATTTCCCCCTCTTTGTAGCCCGCTTTGGTAGGCTCCACTTGAAGCATCTCTTTGGAAATAACGACCAGACGGGTTAATTCTCCCTGTTCTATGGCCAAAGTAGCCGTCATAATTTTAGTAAGACTTGCCGGTTTAACCTCGCGAAGTGCCTCTTTTGAATAGAGTATTTCGTTATTTTTGAGATTTTTGACCAATAACGCTTCTACATTCAATTTATCCAGTTTTTCAGAATCGATTTCGGCATGAAGAGAAGTAATGCATAGAAGAAGAAAAAAGAAGATGAGAGATTTGAGCATTCTACCCCTTTGAAATAATGTGATATTATGGCTTAAAAGGGTAAATACCGCCATATGATTTTTAAAATATACCGCATTATTACAAAGAGACGCGCACATCTGAAACGTATGGTTACCCCGTATTGCAACGGGGGCATAAGACTATTTTAGCCCTGCAATGTATTCACCGAGTGCTTTCATATCGCTATCGCTAAGCGATGCCGTTTGTCCTTTCATGATTGACCCCATCCCTTTGGTATTGCGTGTTCCCGCTTTATACCCTTTTAGAGCGTCTACTGTTTTATCTACTTTCCATCCGGCAATCACTTCCGATTTTCCTAAAGCCGCCTTTTCTGCTTTTGCACCGTGACATGCGCTGCATTTTTGATACAAAGCGCCGCCGTCGGCTGCACTCAACATAAGACTTAAGCCTAAAATTGCAAACAATGTTTTCATAATCAACTCCTTTTATATAGTTTTTTACAGTTTTTAACCATTAACCGCAGCTCGGTACATTGCCCGAATCGCTGCCGTACTCTTTAGCAAAATCGCCGACATCCTGCAATTTATCTTTCATCGACGGGTTATTCAAGACACCTGCCGCAACAGGGAAACGTTCTCCGTACTCTTTAATAAACCCTTTTGCATCATCTGCAAAAAGATCTTCCCATTCGGAAACCGTATGTTCTGCGGCAAATTTTGTTCCGTTCATTCCAAACTTGCCCTTTAGCGTTTTAAGATACACTTTTTGGCCCGTTTTGGCATCCGCTTGGGCAACTGCGGCACTAAGCACCGCAACTAATACTAATGAGAGTAACTTGTTCATCTAAAACTCCTTTTAAGAGAGTCTCTTTCGAGATTCCCTTTTGATAAGAGCAGTATAAAAAGTGATTGTGAATCGATTGTGGAGAGAATTAAAGATTTTTGAGGCGGTCAATTAACCCGTTCATTTGTTTTTCTTGTTCGTACAGAGTCAAACTCTTTCGGACATACGCCTGGAGAAGGAGTTTAAGATCATTGTTCCCTTCAAAAGCAAAGTCATGTTTCATCTGCTCCGTCAGAAAATGGGCAAAATCTTCCTCGACATCAATGTCGTATCGTTTGGCATTGATGGTAAGGGATACTTTGGTCTTCATCCAAGCAAGCTTTCGATTTTTGAAACGATTGCTTCGATTTCGGCATCTTTGGCAGCAAGCTCTTCAGCGTACATTTTAATCTCTTCGTCTTTCGAAGCTAGTGCCCCGTGCAGACGCTGTATTTCTGCGTCTTTATTTTGTTCATTATCATGTCGGGAAGCATTTTCAGCCCGCAATGTTTCAATTTCTGCCGTCAGCGCCGCTTGTTTTTCGATCAAATCGGTAACGAGTGTAGTCAGTTTTTCCAACGGGGTAGGATTAAATAGCATAATTAGCCTTAGGTATATAGAGTCTTTAAGAAGAATTTTAACACAAATTTTTGTTGGCTTTCTCTTTTGCTGATATTTCAATGTATAATCTATCATTTTCTTAATTTTAGCCCTACGGCAGATATCTGTTTACTTTACAAATCGGAGAGGAGCGCTCATGGAGCATACAGATTCAAAGAGCTCACTGGAGCGGATAGCCGCTTTGGAAAAGCAACTTTCCGAATATCAGCAAATTGAACGCCAATTACGTGAAAGCGAAGAAAAGTACCGACAATTATTTGACAGCTCCCGTGATGCTCTAATGACGATCACATCTCCGTCATGGAAATATACAGAGGCTAATAAAGCTGCTTTGGAATTATTCGGGGTAGCCAATATACAGGAATTCACGACACTCGGACCGTGGAATGTTTCGCCGCTACAGCAACCGGACGGACGTTCTTCCGTAGAAAAAGCTCAAGAGATGATCGCGACAGCGATCCAAGAAGGTTCCAATGCATTTGAATGGGAACATCAGCGCATGGACGGTCAAACCTTTGCCTCTGATGTACTCCTTACACGTTTGGAACTGGATGGACAAATACTGGTACAAGCCACCGTACGCGATATATCCGAACGCAAAATTGCAGAACAATCGCTGCGTGAAAGCGAAGAAAAATTTCACAGTATAACCGTATCCGCACAAGATGCAATTCTAATGATGAATGACGAAGGAAATATTTCCTATTGGAACGAAGCCGCTGAAAGAATGTTCGGTTATTCAGAGAGTGAAATAATGGGATGGCCGCTACATGAGATGCTCGCACCCGAACGCTTTTTAGAAGCCCATCACAAAGCATTCGGTCATTTCAAAAAAACAGGTGAAGGGGCAGCTGTCGGAAAAACACTTGAACTGGTCGCTTTAAAAAAAGACAACACGGAATTTCCGATAGAACTCTCACTCTCCGCCGTTATGAGTAACGGTCATTGGAATGCGATAGGGATCATCCGCGATATCACCGAACGCAAAAAGATGGAGCTCGAACTCAAACAAAAAGAGGAGATGATGATCGCTCAGTCAAAGCAGGCGGCTATGGGAGACATGATCGCGATGATCGCCCATCAATGGCGACAACCTCTGGCTATCATGGGGATGGAAATTAATAATCTTATCATGTCAATCGGCTTCGATGACGAGATAACTAACGATTATCTTTTAAAGCTCTCCGAATCTCTAAACAAACAACTCCATCAACTCTCCGAAACTATCGATAATTTTAGAAACTTCTTCATGCCAACCCAATCCAGAGTACAAATAACAATGGAAGAAGTTTTAGAGAACACACTTAACATCATCGGTGCAAGTTGTGAAAACAGCAACATTAAACTCAATGTCCAAAACTCCTCCAAAAGCTCTTTATTTATCACTAAAAGTTCATTAATACAGGTTTTACTCAATATTGTGGGAAACGCAAAAGACATGCTTTTAGCGAACCAAATAAAAAACGCTGCTATCACGGTAACGGTTAGCGAAACAGACGAAACCATTAGCATCTCCGTCTGCGACAATGCCGGAGGAATCCCCGAGTCGATTTGCGATAAAATCGGGCAACCCTATTTTACAACCAAAAAAGATCTTAACGGCACAGGTTTAGGGGTGTATATCTCACGAATCATTATCGAAAAACATCTCTTTGGAACCCTTCGATGGTATAACAAAGAAGGTGGAGCCTGCTTTGAGATCACCCTTAAAATAAACCCTGACTAGAAAGAGATGTACCCATAGAGTTGAGAATAATAAAAGACTCTTGACATTTATTACTAATTAGTAGTATTATTGTCGTATCTGTTTTGAGGAGGTCTATTATGAAACGTGTAAAAAGTTACGGAAAACATGCTGACATTGTCTTACGTGCCCATATTGAGCTCTCACGATCACTTACAAAAATCAGAGCGAAAGAGACCGTCTGGCTGGCGAATCATGATCTAACCTTGCCGCAGTTCGGGATTTTGGAATCCCTGTATCATTTAGGAAGACTCACCGTCGGTCAGATTACGACGTTGACATTAAGCACGCCGGGCAATATCACGGTCGTCATCAAAAATCTTCAATCCAAAGGGCTGATCCAAACGATCCCCTCACCCGAAGACCGACGCATCAAAATCCTTGCAATAACCGATGAGGGGAGCGAGATTATGAAAGCGATATTTCAAACCCATGTCGATAACCTGACGGGTTGGTACGATAAAGCCCTGAACGAAGAAGAGGTTCAGACTCTTTCGCATTTGCTGCGAAAATTAGAAAAAGCGCAATAAAAAATTTATCTAAATAGTACTAATTAGTACTTTAACAAGGAGAATACGATGTCACTGATACTTCACCGCTCAGCAAAGCGCGGCAGCGCCGAACACGGCTGGCTCCACAGCCGTTTTAGTTTTTCATTCGCCGAATACCACAATCCTGCACGGATGGGATTCGGAGCGCTGCGTGTTATCAACGATGATCTCATCGAAGCGGGAAGCGGGTTTGGAATGCACCCGCATAAAAATATGGAGATCGTCTCCATTGTTACGAAAGGTTCATTGGTACACAAAGACTCAGAGGGGAATCACGGCACCATCCATGCGGGAGAAATTCAATACATGAGTGCCGGAAGCGGCGTTTTTCACTCCGAACATGCAGCCGATGAGTCGGATACCTCCATTTTTCAAATTTGGATCCACCCCGCTCAAAACGGAGGAACTCCCCGATACGAACAGCGCAGCTTTATCCACCACGATAAAACCGACAAATGGGTCACCCTTATCAGCGGTGACGGACGTGATGATTCGATAACTATTAAACAAGATGCCGCTGTTTATTCGGCCGAAGTGACGATCGGCAAAACGATATCGATTCCACCCGTCCGAACGGGTCACGGTCGATTGATTTTTATTGTCGAAGGAAAAGTAGACATAGCAGATCATACCCTTGAAGCAAGAGATGAACTGCAAATCACTGATGAGGAGGAATACACTCTATTAGCACTTACAGAGTCTACGGTCTTGTTATTTGACGTGCCGATGCACCAAAACTAAATACATAAAAGGAAATACAATGAAAAAATTCTCTACTCTTTTAGCCCTATGTTTACTAGGGTCTGTATCCGTGTTTGCAGGAAACTATAACGTGGATACTACCCATTCAAATGTCGGATTCAAAGTCAAACATATGATGATTTCCGAAGTATCGGGCAAATTTGATACCTTCAACGGGTCATTCGAATACGATGAGAAAACCAAAACACTCAAGTCGTTAAACGGAAAAATCGATGTCAACTCCATCAATACCGCCAATACAAAAAGAGACGATCATCTCAAAGCGCCCGATTTGTTCGATGTCCAAAAATATCCGTCGATTACATTTTCTTTGGATAAAGTCAAAGGGGACAAAGCGTATGGAAAACTGACCATGCACGGGGTAACGAAAAATGTCATACTGGCTCTTGAGAATAACGGTGTCGTCAAAGACCCATGGGGCAATACCCGTGTCGGTTTGGGACTGAGCGGTCAACTTAACCGCAAAGATTACGGCATTACATGGAATACAGCCCTCGAAGCGGGTGGTGTTGCCGTGGGAGATGTAATCAAATTGGATGTTCAACTCGAAGGAATATTGACTCAATAGCCGCCGAATATGAACCGCCGTCAATTTTTAGCACTTCTGGCAGCTTTGGCTGCCGATGCATCCCCAAAAAGGAACCTTATCATGCGTCAAAGCGCCATTTTTATCAGTCACGGCTCACCGATGAATGTCATCGATGACAACCCTTATACCCGCAGCCTCAAACAGCTCGGCAAAACGTTGTCCAAACCCAAAGCCATTCTCATCATCTCGGCGCATTGGGCTACAAACGAATCGGTGGTGTCGGTTGTGGATAAACCAGAGACGATACATGATTTTTACGGCTTTCCCGATTCTCTTTATTTGGTACGCTATGATGCACCCGGAGAAATGTCCGCCAGCATGCTTTTAGCCCATTTGACCCATGCGCGGATTGACCGCCGTCACGGTCTTGATCACGGAGCATGGTCTGTTTTGGTCCATCTCTTTCCCGACCATGATGTCCCCGTCTTTCAACTCTCGATCGATTTGAGCAAACCCGCATCATGGCATTATGCGTTAGGGAAAACTCTCTCACAGCTCCGAGATCAGGGGGTCATGATTATCGGCAGCGGCAATGTGACCCATAATCTCAGCGATATTGAGCCAGAACGCGATGCTCCGGTCGTACCATGGGCGAAAGAGTTTGACACCGCTTTTGCGGATGCGCTTATAGACCATCATGAGAAAATTATTAATTATGATCTCCCCCACTTTAACCATGCTCATCCGACACTGGAGCATTACCTTCCGATTCTCCCTATCTTGGGATCACAAAAAGAGGATGAAGCGATAACAACGATCTATGAGGGGTTTCAACACGCTACCCTCTCAATGAGATGTTTTCAAATCGGATAATCGCTATAATATTCGAAAATAGCCACGAAGGTATGTCATGTTGCTTAACGATCTTGTCGGTACGTTGCAATTGTCTATCAGCCCCGTCATTCTCATTTCGGGAATCGGTTTGGTCCTTTTAAGCCTGACCAACCGTTTCGGACGTACCGTCGACAGAACCCGCCAGCTTTCGGTAGAGTACCGAAGCGCTTCGGAAGCAGATCAGGAACGGATTTTATCGGAACTGAAAATACTCTCCGTAAGGGCAAAGGTCATACGAAGCAGCAATTTTTTGGCCGTACTTAGCATTTTGTTCGTTTCAATCCTGATTATAGGATTGTTCGGATCCGCTTTGTGTCATCTGAATATCACTCATTTTCTCGTGATCATGTTTATACTCAGTGTGATCAGCCTGATAGTATCGCTTTTGTTATTCATCTACGATCTCGAGCTCTCTCTTAAAGCTCTTTGGATTGAGCTTCCGAAAGCAATAGCCCGATCCGGCAGTGACAAAAGCCAATAAGTTTTGAGCCTTGAAAAGAGATTGATTGAGCTAATAGACGATAAATGCTATTGCTTTTCCTTTATCATTTCATCAAGAATTCGGAATACATCGGTACTGGCACTTTCAATCGCATCTATTGATTTTTTTATTTCCTCTCTGGAACATGTCACATTGTTACCGGAGCATTTTTTGGCCAATTCATTTGCTTCACGGTGGACAATACTGTGCGGCCGTTCAAGATTTTTATAGGCATTGGTCTTACCGTATACTTCCAATCCAAGAGTTTTATACCATTTGCCCAAACGGCATGCGGTATGATCCATTTCTCTAAATTCGGATTTTTCACCGAATATGAGCGTATAAACGTTGTTTTTATAGATAACATGATCAACTTTTGCCAAACTGCCAAAGGCGAAATCAGCAAGTATGCTGGTCTCTTTTTCAGCATCAATCGCATTATTTTTAAACATGATAATATCATTGTTGATAGATACGATAAGGTTTTTAGTTTTTAATGCAAGATTATTTATCTCTTCAGTACTGTTTTGAATATCGGTGGTCTCTTGCTGCATAGTCTGAACGACGATTTCAATCTCTTTGGTCGCTTTTTGCGTCCTCTCGGCAAGCTTTCTGACCTCATCCGCAACAACTGCGAATCCGCGGCCATGTTCACCTGCACGTGCCGCTTCAATAGCGGCATTTAATGCCAATAGATTAGTTTGATCTGCTATATCTTTGATTAGGGCAATAATGCTCGAAATCTCTCCGCTTCGTTGTGCGAGCTGGATTGTTGATTGTACAGCCTCACCCAAAAACAATGAAAGTTGATCGGTCTGAACCATGGCTTCTGTGGCTAGTTCGCTTGCTTCATTAGAATCATGGGTCATTTGAATGGCATCTTTTGACATGATGCGTAAATGTTCTACCATAGAAGTAAATACATCTTGATTATTTTTGAGTGCCTGATGGATTGACGCATGATGAGTTTCTAGCAAGCTTTGGTCATGTCGGACATCGCTTTTTTTGAACCGATAAACTGTTGCATCCTTGATAGATTGGTATTTTACTTCGGCCTCGCATTCGCCCACTTTGATGCTTGAACGATTTTTTTTCAACTCGGAAATTATTGTTTCTTGATGGGAAAGCGTTTCAAAAGCGGTATTAGATGCAATCACTTGACCGTACAAATCTATTGCTACCATGTATTCATCATAGGAAAATGAAGAAATGGCTTCAAGTTGGCTATTTTTTTTTTCAACTATTAAAAATTTAGATTCAAGTGCTTGTTTCTCCTCTAATAGGCGTTCTTATTGCTGCTTTGTTAAACATACTCGATTTTCCTTAAGATCATTATCTATTATTCGTCAAAATAGTACAGAAAGTATGTTGCAAATATGTCGCAAATTAATATATTTTATAATTTATTATAAACTTATTTAATATACATCACAATATTTTTTATCTCAAATTCTAGGAAGAAACCGTAATCTTGCTTCATTTTCAACAGTCAATTCCAAACGTACTCAGCAGCGTATAGGCAAATATTTGCACCCTAGCCTCATTTCATAAGTGCAAACAACAATTCCGCTATAATTTCATAATTTATTCTTAGGGTGTTTCATTGCCGATTTTTAAAGTCCATTCTCCCTATCAGCCCGCCGGTGATCAGCCCGTCGCCATCGAAGCACTCAGCAGCGGCATAAAACGTGGCGAACGCTACGTCGCCTTGGAAGGGGTCACCGGTTCGGGGAAAACGATGACGATGGCGCGGGTAATCGAGCAGGTTCAGCTCCCGACGATCATCATGACCCATAACAAGACATTGGCGGCGCAGCTCTACAGCGAATTTCGCTCTTTCTTTCCCGAAAACCACGTCGAGTATTTCATCAGCTACTACGACTATTATCAGCCTGAAGCCTATATCCCCCGCCAGGATTTGTTCATCGAAAAAGACAGTTCCATCAACGACGAACTGGAGCGTTTACGCCTCTCGGCTACCGCCAATCTCCTCAGTTATGACGATGTTATCGTCGTAGCTTCCGTCTCCGCGAACTACGGGTTGGGGGATCCTGAAGAGTATGAGAAAATGGTGCAGGTTGTCACCATAGGCGATGAGATCAGTCAGAAGAAACTCCTCCTCCGCCTTGTTGAGATGGGATATGCCCGCAACGACAGCTATTTCGACGGCGGGCACTTTCGGGTCAACGGCGAAGTCGTCGATATCTATCCCCCCTACTGGCAGGATCAGGCATTACGGATCGAGTTTTTCGGCGATGAGGTTGAACGTCTCGCCCTTTTCGAGCCTCTCAACAACTCCGTCGTCGAAACCATCGAAACGATCACGATCTACGCCACCAGTCAGTTTGCCGTCGGGCAGGAGAAACTCTCCCGCGCGATCAAACGGATCGAAGATGAGCTGGGAGAACGTCTGGCACAGCTCGATAAAGAGGGGAAAATCGTCGAAGCGCAGCGGCTCAAACAACGGTGTGAATTCGATCTGGAGATGCTTCAGGCAACGGGGATGTGCAAAGGGATCGAAAACTACTCCCGCCATCTCACCGACAAAAAACCGGGCGAAGCGCCCTATACGCTGCTCGATTATTTCGCCCTTCATCACGACAAATATCTGATCATCGTCGATGAAAGCCATGTGAGCTTGCCGCAGTTTCGGGGAATGTTTGCCGGGGATCGAAGCCGTAAAGAGGTTCTCGTCGACTACGGTTTCCGCCTCCCGAGTGCCCTGGATAACCGCCCGCTGATGATCGATGAGTTCATGAATAAAGCGCCCCACTATATGTTCGTCTCCGCTACCCCTGCCGCGCAGGAGATCGATATCAGCACCACCATCGCCCATCAGATTATCCGCCCTACCGGATTGCTCGATCCGATCATCACGATCAAGCCGAGCGAAAATCAGGTCGAAGACCTGCATGACGAGATTAAAAAGACGGTAGCCCTCGGCGATCGTGTCCTCGTCACCGTATTGACCAAAAAAATGGCCGAAGCGCTCACGAAATACCTCGCCGATTTGGGGATCAAAGTGCAATACATGCATTCCGAAATCGATGCAATCGAACGCAACCAGATCATTCGCGGACTCCGTGTCGGGGATTTCGACGTCCTCATCGGGATCAATCTTCTGCGGGAAGGATTGGATCTCCCCGAAGTGAGTCTTGTCGCTATTTTGGATGCGGATAAAGAGGGGTTTTTGCGCTCAGAGACCTCACTCATCCAAACCATCGGGCGTGCCGCACGTAACGAACACGGACGCGTTATCCTTTATGCCCAAAAAATAACCGGCTCGATGGAGCGGGCAATCAAAACTACGACCGATCGGCGCGCAGTACAAGAGGCCTACAACCAAAAGCACGGTATTACTCCAATCACCACCAAACGCTCACTCGATGAGAATCTCAAACTGGAAGACCCTTCAGAGCTGTATAACCGCTCCAAAAAGGCGAAAACCCTCCCTGCGGCAGAACGTAAAAAACTGATCGAAGAACTCAATATTAAGATGAGAGAAGCGGCGAAAAAACTCGAATTCGAAGAAGCGGCGCGCTTGCGCGATGAAATAGCTAAAATAAGGAAATTGTAACCTCATGCAAGACATGCTCAATAATTTATCGACCTATGGATATATCGTTTTATTCCTCTACTCTTTGGGTGGCGGCTTTGTTGCCCTGTTGGGTGCGGGTGTTCTCAGTTTTATGGGTAAAATGGACCTATCCATCTCTATCGCCGTCGCTTTTGCCGCCAACTTTCTCGGCGATACGCTGATGTTCTATTTTTCACGCTACCACAAGCGTGAAATGATGGAATACTTCAAAAAGCACCGCCGCAAACTCGCTTTTTCGCATCTTCTGCTCAAACGCAACGGCTCATGGATCATTGTCGTTAAAAAATTCATCTACGGCCTTAAAACACTCGTTACCCTAGCTATCGGCCTAACCAAATACGATTTTTGGAAATTCAGCGCCTATAACGCACTCGGCGCTCTCATCTGGGCTGTTGTCGTCGGTGGAGGGAGCTATGTTTTCGGCGGTGCACTGATCAAGGCGTACGATATGATCGTCGACAAACCCTATCTGGCTCCCGTTACACTGATCGTTATCGGAGGACTTACATGGTTCTATCTCTCGGCCGCGACAAAAGATAAAAAAAATAAAAAGTGAAGATCGATTGAAGCAATGAAGGGTGGATGGGGAAGAGGGATTCGAACCCCCGAATGACTGGACCAAAACCAGTTGCCTTACCGCTTGGCGATACCCCAATGTGAAGTGGGATTTTAGATAAAAACCCCTTAAAAAAAATTAAAATCTTCTGTATTCATACAGAAAGCTTTAGGGGGTCGGCAGGGACAATCTTGTCCTTGCCGCTTGATGAACTTTGTTCATTAAGTGCGTAAGATCAAATTAGAAAACCAACTTTTCGTCGGTTTTCGGTGCTTCTTCCTGAGTCGCATCCGGTACTGCCGAGGTATCGGTGTACGATTCGCTATTGTTTCCGTCATTTCCCGATCCGACATAAACCCCGGCAGGTACATCAAAATAGCGTTTGGTATTCGGATAAATCCGCAGCATATCTTCGTAATAATAACGGAATACTGGAGCCGCGGCACGTCCGCCCGTCTCGCTTCGGCGCATCGGCGTATTATTATCGTGCCCGAACCAGACGATCGTCTCTACCGTCGGAGAATACCCGGCAAACCATGCATCGACATTATCGTTCGTCGTCCCCGTTTTTCCGGCGATTTCAATCCCTGCTACACGTGCATTCGTCCCGGTTCCGTGAGAAACAACGTCTTTTAGTATCGACGTCATCAGATAGATCTGCTGCGGCGTATCAACCTGGCGGCTTTTGTTTTGGTATTTGATATTTTCACCTGTCGGAGTGATCACTTCACGGATCAGCATCGGATTGGTCATCGCTCCGCCGCTGGCGAACATCGTATAATATTTAGCCAAATCCATCGGAGAAATCGAGATGGTTCCCAGCGCAATCGATAGGTCAGGCGGGAGGTTTTCGGTAATACCGAAGCGTCTTAGTCCCTCGGTAATTTTTCCGAATCCCATATCGCTGACCATATTAATCGTTGCAAGGTTACGTGAATGGGTCAGCGCATCTCGGATCGTAACCATCCCTTTGTACTCATTTTTGTAGTTTTTCGGCTGCCATGTTTTCTCTTCGCCATCGTTACCCGCATAGGTATAGGTACGGGCGATATCGGGAACGAGGGATGAGGGGGACATACCGCTGTCCAGTGCTACTTGATACAAAAACGGCTTAAATGCCGATCCCGGCTGGCGCTTTGCCTGAGTTACGCGGTTGTACGGGCTAAGGGAGTAATCATATCCCCCGACCATCGCCAAAACCTCTCCGGTATGGGGATTTAGACTGATAAGGGCACCGTTGAGCTGGCGCTGCATATTTTCATCCAGATCACCCGCTTCCTGCGCCCTTTTTAAGATCTCATCACGCCCTGATTGAAGCGCTTTATATCCCGCTTCCTGAAGCCGCATATCGATTGTGGTATAGATTTTGTAGCCGCCGCTGCGGATATCGGGAAACGCATCACCGAGCTGACGCATAACCTCATCGATAATGTAGGGGCCGGAATTTTTACTGAGCGTATCGTTATAGACTTTCGGGCGTTCCTGCGTCGCTTTTTCATACGTTGCCTGATCAATCCATCCCAGGTCAAACATACGTCCGATAACGCGGTTCGCACGCCCTAAGGAGAGTTCATAGTTCTTTGTCGGAGAGTAAAAATTCGGCGCTTTCGGCAATCCGACCAGCATCGCCATCTCTTTAAGGCTCAACTCTTTTAGTGGTTTGCGAAAATAGCCGTCAGCCGCCGTTTTAATCCCGTAATAGCCGTGCCCCAGATAAATCTCGTTGAAATAGCGTTCTAAAATCTGTTCTTTCGTCAACTCCTGCTCAATCCGGATCGAATACAAAACCTCTTTAAATTTACGGGAGAATTTTTTCTCACGGGTCAACAGGGTGTTTTTTACCAGCTGCTGGGTAATCGTACTCGCCCCCTCTTTGAGCTTACCGGCACTGACGTCTTTGATGATCGCCCGCATTACCGCATCGGGATTGACTCCGCTGTGTTCAAAAAAAGTCGTATCTTCAATCGCCAACAATGCTTCAATCAATCTCGGAGGGATATTCTCATACGAAACGTAGTAGCGGTGTTCGTCACTGAACAGATTGGCAATCTTGTTCCCGTTGCGATCATAGACTTCTGTCGTCAAACGGGGCTGATATTTGATCAATTTTTGTGTTTCATATTCAAATGAATAGATGAGATACCCCAAAAATGCAACCGGAATCAAAATAGCGATCCCCACTGTTATGAGCAGATATTTTCTCATTTTCTTCCGTAGCGGTACTTCTTCATAAGGGTTGATCAATTTCTAAATCCTCTGGTTTTAAATTCGGCGTCAATTAACGCTTGAGTATATGGCTCTTTCGGAGCGCGGATTACCTCTTCGATAATCCCCCGTTCAATCATTCGCCCTTTATAAATGACGCAAATATCTTCACATAAAGCCGATGCCGAACTCATATCGTGCGTCACAAACAGCATTGAAAAATTCATTTTTCCCTGTAATGTTTTTAACAATTCTATCATGCTCTCTTTTGACGCAGGGTCAAGTGCCGTCGTCGGCTCATCCAACAACAAAAGCTTCGGTCGCGACCCCAAAGCGATAGCAACTACGACCCGCTGCAGCTGCCCTCCTGAAAGTTCGGGCGGAAACCGCTCAAGTAACTCCTCATCCAGTCCCAAAAGGGAAAACAGCTCAAGGCTCTCTTCCTTTGGTATGAACATCTGATCTTTGATCCGTGTCAGCGGAGACAAGGCGGTAAACGGGTTTTGGGGAACAAGTGAGAGTGTTACCCCTCTCTTCCATTCAAAACCGCACCGCTTCTCGATATGGACTCCCAATGACGGATCTAAAAGCCCCAACAGAGCTTTAAGCGTCAGCGATTTTCCGCTTCCGCTTTGTCCGACCAGAGCCAATGAACGCCGAATATCAAACGAAATATCAACCAGCACTTCCTCTTTATGAGTGATTTTGAGCCGATCGATGTGGATGGTATTCATCGCGCTATTTTACCCAAATCTGCGTTAATCGCTCACACGCTTTCGCCAAAACTATCTCATCGATATCGAGTCTGGCGATCAGCCTTATTATCGCTTTTTTCACCGTCGGCTGCCGAATGGCTCCGACGTGAAATCCCATCTCTTTTTTAAGCTGTTCCTGCAGCCGCATCACTTCGCGGTTATCTCCGATTTCAATCGGAACGATCAACCCCTTATACCTTAACCCCAGTATCTCATAGACGATGTTTTGGCGTGCGGCGATTTGTCCGCGCAGCACATCTGAATGTGCTTGGATATACTCCAATGCACGGTGTGCCAGAGCCGTATCATACAGTGAAGGGGCTGTCGCGTATATAACGTTTTTGGCTCGGTTTAGAAGATACTCGCTGATATGACGCGATGAGAGGATATAAGCTCCGAAACTTCCGTACGCTTTCCCCAACGTCCCCATTTTAATCATCAGCGGAGTCGGTACGATCTCGTAGTAATCGAGTATCCCCATCAGGTGCTCTCCGATGACGCCGCTGCTGTGGGCTTCATCCAATATCAAAATAGCTTCGTATTCTATCGCCAAATCGATGATCTCACGGGGAACCAAATCGCCCCCCATCGAGTATATCCCCTCTACCGCAACGATCACCCGTTTCCCCCGAGCACGTTCCAACTCTGTATTCAATGCCGACACGTCATTGTGCGGGAAGAATATTACCTCCCCCTCACACATCCGTGCTCCCGCAACGCCGCTGGCATGATACTCCTCATCCATCAGAAGCACATCCCCCTTGCGCACAAGGGCTTCGATAAGACCGATATTCGCGTTAAAGCCGCTCCCCATGACGATTCCCGCTTCAAAGCCGTTTGCCTCGCACAGTGCCTTTTCAAACGCCGCATGGATCGGATGGTAGCCGTTCACCAGCATCGAGGCTTTCGGGGAGTGATCACGGTAAAGCGAGAGGGTTTCACACGCTTTTAGGTGAAGTTCTTTGTTATGGGCAAGCCCCAGATAATCGTTCGATGCGGCATCAATCAATGCGTCATCACGGATGTGGCGTTCACGGTAGCGGCCGGAGCGTTTCAGCGCTTTAAGTTCGTTTTCGTAGGGGTTCATCATCGCTGTGCAGGCAATAGAGGAATATAGTCGCGTATCGCCTTGATCCGTTCGCTATCCGCAGGGTGGGTTGATAAAAATGCGGGCGCTTTTTGCCCTTTGGAGGAGAGTTTTTCCATATTTTCCCAAAATTTAAGCGCCTGTGCAGGATTGTATCCCGCTTTCCACATCAGATAGACACCGATTTGATCCGCCTCATTTTCGAATTTTCGGCTGTAGGGGAGGATAAGCCCCACTTGAGACGTAACGCCGTACGCCTGCGCATAGAGATCTCGGTACTCGGGAGGGACGTTTAAAGCCGCCGCCAACACTTGCGCCCCGATATTGCTCGCACTTTGCATCGACATCCGCTCGGCACCGTGGCGTGCGAGGGCATGGGCAATCTCATGCCCCATCACCGTCGCTATCTGATCATCATTTTCGGTAATTTTTAAAATACCCGTGTAAAAAAAGACTTTTCCCCCCGGCAGACAAAACGCGTTTGGGGTATCGTCTTGGATAACGTTAAATTCCCATACATAATCGCTTCTGCCGCTCACCGCGGCAATCCGTTCGCCGATTCTCTTGATTCGAGCCTGCAAAGCCTTATCGCCGCTCAGTTTGGAGGACTGTACTACTTTTTGCGCTTCGGTCGCCCCCAATGCCATCTCCTGCTCGGAGGAGATCATGATAAACTGCGTCCGATTCGTCAACGGTGCCGTCGCACATCCGCCAAGCAACAATCCGATCAAAACAAATCTGGCTAATTTCATCGGCATCTCCTTTATAGAAACGGCTTCAGTATTTCGGTACAAAGCCCCATAGCCGTACTCTCGAATCCGCGTACTTCACGGATATAGGGTTTGCAGAATCCCTCCACCATGCACGCACCCGCTTTGCCCCGCCACTCACCGCTTCGGAGATAACTTTCGACGGACTCAGGGTCAAAAACATCGAAAAAATAGTGGGTGGATGAGATATCGATCAGCTCCAACCTCGGAGTTTTATAGATCATACAGGTAATAATAGCGACTTCGGAGCCGCTTTGCATCTCTAAAATAGCCCTTGCGTCCGCTTCGTCTTTCGCTTTGCGCAGAATCTTCCCCTGTGCCGTGACGACGGTATCGGCGACAAGAAGCGGATAATCTGCACATCCGAACTTTTCCAAGTTGACTCTGTATTTTCCGAGTGTTGCTTGATAAACGAAATTTTTGGGAGAAGTTGCGATAATGGAGTCTTCGTCGAAATCGACGGACTCTTGAAGAAAAGGGATACCCGCCGATTTGAGAAGTTCAGCGCGGGTGATCGAAGAAGACGCTAAGCGTATCATGGTTTAATACGCGTTTCGGAGTACCACACCGATAAAGATGGCAGTCACACCCAATACAATGTTCACGGGAACCATATATTTGGCGATGATAGCCAGCATATTTTTTGCTTCGTCCAGATTCCCCATCTCCAAAGCTCTTTCCGCCCGTTTACGTCGGAACATCATCGCACCGAGATTGATCGTCATCACGAGCCAAATCGCCTCTTTGATATGGACGGTATTATAGATGCTCATCGCATATTCATCGATGACGTTGCCCGATGCATCCATCGCGGCGGCACGGAATCCGAGACCTACCGCCATCAATACCGCTGTAACAATAAGGATAATAACAAACGGCGTTACGATGGCAAAAAGACGTTTGAGGGTGTGCGAAGCACGCTCCAAACGGAGCTTCGGATCAGTGATAAGCTGCATCGATTGGTGAGCCGCAAAACGGATTGATATCATACCACCGACCCAGACAACGGCACTCAATACGTGCAAAAAAACGATTAATGTTCTATGGTGAGTAAACGTCTCGATCAAAAATTCTTTCATTTTGAAAGTTCCTTTGTCACATACGCCAATGCCGCATCTTTGGCTTCACCGAGTTTGGAAGCGTCTTTCCCGCCCGCTTGGGCAAAATCCGGGCGTCCCCCGCCGCCGCCGCCGAGGATCGGAGCGATTGTTTTGATCCAGTCACCCGCTTTGAGAGGCGTGTTTTTAGCACCTGCCGCGAGAAGCACTTTGTCATCTTTGATTTGGAAAAGGAGTACCGCGACCGAATCGTGCTGATTTTTAAGCTCATCGATACGCTCTTTGATATCCCCCGCACCGAGCTCGGCAACCACTACCGCCGTTGAGCCGATCATCGTAACGGCAAGCTCTTCTTTCGCCGAAGATGCCAATGCGCTCATCTCGTGTTTTAACGTTTTAACCTGCTCTTTTAGACGCTCGATACCCGCCAAAACATCGCGGTTTTTGACCGATGCTTCGACCTCTTCGAGAAGATGACGCTGTTGTTTAAAGAGGTTGTAGGCCGCATTTCCGCATACCGCTTCGATACGGCGCACACCTGCACTCACACCGCTCTCTTTGACGATGACGAATGTTCCGATGGTTGCGGTATTATCGACGTGGACACCGCCGCAAAACTCGATTGATGCAGTTCCGAAATTGACGACGCGTACCGTATCGCCGTATTTTTCTCCAAACTGTGCTTTCGCACCGCTTTTTTTCGCATCGTCGATGCTCATCTCGCGCGTCATACCCTCTAATGCATGGAAAACATGATAATTGACACGCTCTTCGACGAGAGCGATCTCTTCATGGCTCATCGCCTTAGGATGCGAGAAGTCGAAGCGGAGGCGGTTATGTTCGACCAATGATCCCGCTTGAGAGATATGTTCTCCCAACACCTCATACAACGCGGCATGAAGCAAATGGGTTGCCGAGTGGTGTTTTGCGATTTCATTGCGTTCCGGATCGACGAGCGCGTTTACCGTATCACCGACACTGAGAGTTGCTTTAGTTTCAATATGGGAGAGGTTCAATCCGTGAAATTTTTTCGTGTCCAGTACGGTTGCTTTATCATCCAACGTTCCGGTATCACCGCATTGTCCGCCGCTTTCGGCATAGAACGGGGTCTCTTCGAGAAGGACCCAACCTTTTTGATGCGCATGAAGCTGATCGACCCGTTCGAAATTCTCCCCTAAAAGGGCTTGGATTTTAACCGGTGCTTTGGTATAGGCATAACCGATAAACGTGTTGACGCCGAAGGTTTCGAGGAGGGTTTTAAAATCCCCCTCGACGTGCGCGTCACCTGATCCTTTCCATGCCGCTTTTGCCCGTTTGCGCTGTTCAGACATCAACGTCTCAAACGTCTCTACATCGAGGGAAAGATTTTTCTCTCTCAGCATATCTTCGGTCAGATCAAGCGGGAATCCGAACGTATCGTAGAGTTTGAATGCTACTTCGCCGCTGAACGTCCCTTTGGTATTTTTGAGCTCTTCGTTAAAGAGTTCGATTCCCGATGCGATCGTTTTAAAGAAACGTTCCTCTTCGAGCATGATTTGTTCTTTCAGGACGGCAAGTTTTTCGACAATATACGGGTATTGTTTCCCCATAAGCTCTGCTACGGTATCCGCCACTTCAAACATAAACGGTTTCGTAAATCCGAGCAAATACCCATGACGAACCGCACGGCGTAGGATACGGCGCAAGACGTATCCGCGCCCTTCATTCGAGAAGTTTGTCCCCTGCGCAAGTAAAAACGTAACGGTACGGATATGATCGGCGATAACACGGTACGAGGCGCCCGTAGCGTAGACGTACGGCTTTCCGATAAGGGCTTCTACTTTTTTAATGATCGGCATAAACAGGGTGCTGTCATAGTTGCTGGTGACCCCTTCGAGCACCGCGGTAGCACGCTCTAAACCCATCCCCGTATCGATGGAAGGTTTCGGAAGAGGTTTGAGTTCACCTTTGGCATTACGCTCGTACTGCATGAAAACGAGGTTCCAGATTTCCAAGAATCGATCCCCGTCTCCTCCCATGTAGTCTTCCGGTCCGTTAAAATGTTCCGCACCCTGATCGATGAAGATTTCCGAACACGGTCCGCACGGTCCGGTATCTCCCATCTGCCAGAAGTTGTCTTTATCCCCAAGACGCATGATGCGATCCGCCGCGATATGCTTTTTCCAAATTTCTTCGGCTTCGTCATCGCTCTCATGGACGGTAACCCACAACTTCTCTTTCGGAAGTTTCATCACTTCGGTAACGAATTCCCATGCATGGGCGATTGCTTCTTCTTTGAAGTAATCACCGAAACTGAAGTTTCCGAGCATCTCGAAAAACGTATGGTGACGCGCCGTATGACCGACGTTCTCTAAGTCATTATGTTTACCGCCGGCGCGGATACATGTTTGCGCACTCGTAGCGCGCGGGTTGGCAGGGATAGGGATATCGCCCGTAAAAATCGACTTGAACGGAACCATACCGGCATTGGTAAAAAGGAGGGTAGCATCATCGGGAACAAGTGGGGAACTTGGAACCCGTTCGTGTTGTTTTGATTCAAAAAAGGCCAAAAAGGCTTCGCGGACATCCATCATTGGTTACTCACAGTATTGATAAAATTGCGCGATTATAGCGAAAGATGGCTTTCTTTTCTTTTTCACAAGAAAAGAAACAAAAGAAAATCGCCTTGCGACAAATCGCTGGCGGTCGCTTCACACTACTGCGAGCGACCTTGCTCTAGGTAGTGTTGCAAGGCAGAAAATTATTTGATGAAATGATTTTCGCAAAATGCGAAATCTACAGATAGACAATCTCCGCGATCCAATTCCTAGAGCCGCGTGCGATGCAGAAGTGCAAGGAGTCACGCGAGCGCTTTTGGATCGCGGTATGATCTTTTGGTACTTTTCTGGCTAAACAGAAAAGTACATTAGTATCGTTATTACGAAAACGCTCTATTAAGAGCGCTGAACATCGCTTTGATCGATGCGACGGTGATATCGTTATCGCATCCGACACCGAAGAATTTTTCCAAACTCTCCGTTTGAATCTCGATGTAGGCGACCGCTTCGGCACTAGAAAGCTCTCCGCGTGAGTGCTCGCTGTACGAAAGGATTTTAAAGTTATGCGAATACTCCACCATCAATGCATTTTTACACGCATCGATCGGACCGTTCCCCACCCCTTCGCTTCGGATCGCTTTGCCGTTGTGGGTGTATTCCAACACACATTTGGCCGAGTGCTCTTTCGCACTCTCCGAAATTACCGAGTAATCGACGAACTCGATGTCATGCGGCTCACCGAAATAGGTCTTCTCGAAAATATCCAAAATCTCTTCACTGGTGAGTTCTCGACCTGCTTCGTCGGTCACCTGCTGAACAATGCGCCCGATTTCAGGATGCATTTTCTTCGGCAATGAATAGCCGAATTTATCTTCGAGGACATAGGCAACGCCCCCTTTGCCTGACTGGGAGTTGATACGGATGATCCCCTCGTAGTTGCGCCCCACGTCCTGCGGATCGATCGGCAAATACGGAACTTCCCAAAACGGGTCCTCTTTGGAACGCTGATACGCCAACCCTTTGTTGATCGCGTCTTGGTGCGATCCCGAAAACGCCGTATAAACAAGCTCTCCGACGTACGGATGACGCTCATGGGTTTTCATGTCGGTACACTCTTCGACGACGCGAACGACCGTCTCCAAATCACTGAAGTCCAACTCCGGATCGACTCCTTGGGTATACATGTTCAGCGCCAACGTGATGATATCGACGTTTCCGGTACGCTCGCCGTTGCTGAGCAACGTCCCCTCGACACGATCAGCACCCGCCAACAACGCCAACTCCGTCGCGGCAACGGAGGTTCCGCGGTCGTTATGGGTATGGGTCGAGATCAATACGTGCTCGCGGTTGGTGAGATGGCGGCTCATCCACTCGATCTGATCGGCATAGACGTTCGGCGTCGCCATCTCGACCGTTGCGGGAAGATTAATCACCACTTTGCGCTCCGCGCTGATTCCCCATCGATCGGTCACGGCGTTACAGATACGGGCCGCAAATTCAAGCTCCGTCCCCGTAAAACTCTCGGGGGAGTATTCGAGCATGATCTCGCCGTCGTGCTTGGCCGCGCGCTCTTTCACCATATCGACCCCCTCTAACGCCAATGCGATGATCTCGTCCTGCTCTTTTCCGAAAACGATCTTGCGCTGCGCCACCGACGTGGAGTTGTACAAATGGACAATCGCTTTTTTGACCCCTGCCAAAGCTTCGAACGTTTTGTCGATCAAGTGTTCGCGCGCTTGGACAAGCACCTGTACCGTCACATCATCGGGGATTAACTTTTGCTCGACCAAGGTGCGCAAAAAGTCAAACTCTACCTTTGACGCGGAAGGGAAGCCCACTTCGATGTTTTTGAATCCGAGTTTCAGCAAGAGTGAGAAGAGAGAAAGTTTTTGATCCAAATTCATCGGGGTGATCAACGCCTGGTTTCCGTCGCGAAGATCGACACTGCACCAGATAGGGGCGTGTGTGATGGTTTTGGTAGGCCAAATACGATTCGGCAAATCAACTTGAGGATAAGGGCGGTATTTGCCCGCGGATGCGTGTTTCATTTGAGCTTCCTTTGAAAATTCTCTTCTCATTTACCCTTGCTGGGTGTAAATGAATAGCGTGATTATAGCGCAAAGCACGGTGAGGTCATCAAATATTAAGCATAATTTGACGATAATGTTTCATTAGCATCCTAAAAAACAGGATGTATTTTAGCTCAGGAGTTATCATTCATATGAAACGTCGTGCATTTACACTTATCGAACTTATCATGGTCATCGTCATTATCGGAGTATTAGCGGCTGTTGCTATTCCGAAATACAAGAATTTACAGCAAAATGCTGAAGTCAAGGCCCTCATTAAAACCACAATGGATACCGTATCAAGTGCGGCTAATGCGGCTGTCAATCAAGTCGGATTGGAAAACAACACGACTTATACATTGGAAGACCTTGTTAAAGTCTCCGGAAAAGGGTGGACCTACAATGCTGCGGATGCAAACGGTACCTATACTTATGTAACAACAAAAGGAATCGTTTCAACCATCAGACTTAATTCAGATACCAGAAGCATAACCTATATGATTGAGTGTAGCAATTTCGTCGATGCTGTCAGCCAAGAAAAATGTTTGAGCGATTTGAATGTTACATCAAAAGCAGGTGCAGATTTTAACGAGACAACTACGTATTAAAATGAAATTGCGAGAAGGCTTTACCCTCATAGAGCTTATTCTCGTGATCGTTATTATCGGAATTCTCTCGACCGTGGCGATTCCAAAATTTTCCAACCTCATCGATAACTCCAAAATCGCTTCCGAACTCTCAACCGCCGCTTCCGTACAAAGTGCCGTCGATGCGACACACGGAGAATGGATCACCAACAACTGCCCCTTTATTTGGGGAAATGAACAAAATTCTACTCTGCTGAATGCTGAAGGATACCCTGATGCGGCCGACATGGGCGATACCGCCAACCCATTTAAAAATCTTCTCAAAAACAGTGACAATGGAGATTGGTCGAGAAACGACAGCTTTAACCCTCCCCGCTACTATGGTCCCGCCACTAACGGCGGAACCAAAGATCGTAATTTAGCGCATAAACCGGAGGGAAACGATTATTGGGAATACAACGCAACCGTAGGGACGTTTAAGCTGATCGAGCCGTAACATGGACGCGACTATCTCTCGTTACAACCGATTCTTTTCTTTTATCGTTCTGGCCGTTTCTTTCATTTTTTCAACCCCCTCAGCCTATGCCGACAGAACCATTACGGCGGCTACGCTCAACGGAACTTCCGATGTCACGGTAACCCCTTCCTCTTCTATTACGGCAAGGGTATATGTGACTACCAACGGTACCGGTACCAACAACGACTGGGGATCGACGCAATGGCGTATCGGCAACGGAAGCTATACCTGTGTCAATCACCCCAATCATACCAGCTCAGGCAGCTATGCCGAAACGTTTACGATTACCGCCCCCTCAGTCTACGGGACCTACAATGCCGATTTTATCGCCTACCGCAATGATAACTGCAGCCAAGGGGCCAGCAGTGTTTATACTTTACGAAACGGCGTATCCGTATCCCCTCCGTTAAGCACCTGCGGTACCGAGGACTTTACCGAATACAATGCCACCGTTCCCCTCAGTGCAAACTGGAATATCATTTCCTCCACCAACTATACCCCCAATGTCCAAAACGGAAGACTGATCCTCAGCGATACGACACTGGCGATCTCAAGCGCTATTACCCTCAGAGGGGCATTACCCGCCAATAATAATTACCTCGAAATTACCTTTCAGCCCTATGCATACGGCGGCGATGGTGCCGATGGGATGACAATCACCCTCTCTGATTCCACCGTTACCCCTGCTTCCGGAGCTTTTGGAGGTTCTTTGGGGTACGCGCAAAAAAGCAACCCCGGAAGCGACTGCACAATTCCGGGAGGATGCCCCGGGTTTGCGGGGGGATGGCTCGGATTCGGGCTGGATGAATACGGGAATTTCTCCAATCCTACCGAGGGGAGAATAGGCGGACCCGGATTCAGGCCCGATTCGATCAGTATTCGCGGAAACAGCAGTGCCGGATACCCTTACATCAGCGGAACCGCAACATTGACTCCGGGAATCGATGACATAAGCGGTACTCCGGCTAATCCGCGACCCGGATATTACTATCGTCTCTTAATCGATACCCGAAACAATGCTACCCTCGTAAGCGTTGAACGCGATACGGGAAGCGGCTATGTTTCGATCATCCCCTGGATCAATGCGACACAAGTTGCCGCAGCACCTGAAAACTACCTTCTCAGTCTCACGGCATCTACAGGGGCAAACAGCAATTATCATGTAGCTGACAATTTTACCCTCAAAGCATTGTCCTGCGGAACCGTACAAATCATCCCCCCATCAATACGGGGAAATTTTGATGCTTGGGACCCGTTCCGCTCCATCAGTGATCGTTACATCTCTACCAAAATCGTCGGAAAACCCTTTAACGTAACTATCGCCTCTTTGGATGCCAGCCGTAGTATTTTCCAAGATTATAACGGTACCGTTTGCACACGGATCGTCAATCTTGCCGATCAAAATCTAACCGGGTGGAATAAACTTCTTTTTAACAATACGACAAGCGAATTGACAACGTTTACCCTCAATCGTGCCGTTGGTGCCGATGACAGCGCCGTAGTCGACATCCACTGGAAAAACAATGTGAATACGGCCTGTCCCATCACGCTTGAAACCGATACTTCCCGTTCCAGCGACCGTTTTTCCGTACGACCCGCTTCTTTCGCACTCACTTCGCCCAATGCCGTTGCAGGGAGTGATTTTAATATCACCTTTACCGCCCCGAATTTTTCCGCACACTCCTCATTCGATTACAATGAAAGTGTCGGAAACAGTTTCGATATCACCTATGCCGAACATAATATCAGCTGTCCAATCGGGGCATTCAGCCCTGTTTTAAACAGCGGATGGACATTTTCCGACGGAACCAAAATCCGCACTACCCGCTACAGTGAGGCGGGAATTGTGGATATCAATATTTCCGATGCGGCTAAAGCCTGTACCTCACGTTATACCCGTGTTGATTGCAGCGATACCAATGTGTATGACGGCACTACGTTTACGGCGAATCTTTTGCCCATCGGATCGGCACATGCACAAATTACCGTTATCCCGCATCATTTTGACCTCAATGCGACACTCCTCAATTCGGGAGGGGGGGCTTTCACCTATCTTTCCCGTGATTTAAACATGTCCTCACAACTCAATCTTGTTGTCACCGCAAAAAATGCAGAAGGGAACACAACCCGCAATTACGATAAAGGGTGTTATGCTAAACATACGACACTGACGTTACTCCACTCGACAGTTCCTGATCCTTTGAGTAAAATTTTGTATCATGAGAATCTCAGCGGCACGGACGGCAATACCACTAAAACCGATCCGATCGCCCTTTCGTTTGACAAAACCGTTTTCACTCATGGCGCAACCCCTTTGAATGTTTTAATCAATTTTGACCGAAACCGCGCGCGCGCACTCAACCCTTTTGATTTCAATATAAGCAATGCCGCACTGAGTGACAGCGACGGTGTCAGCGGGACAACAGCCCCTTTAGGATCGGCCAGCTATCTCTACGGCCGTGCGCGCGCTTATGATATCCGAACCGACCAGACTTTAGTCCCAAATCCGATTGAGCTTGAAGTCTACAGCACCGTCCCCTCCGGCTATGTAGAGGGGATGCCTCAAAACGTTCTCAAATGGTATCGCAATCTCAACCATAGTTCGGCGACAGAAGGTTCTATCCTCGGTGGAGACGACTTTGCAACGACTACCAAGACGGGGGCCTCGTCCACTATTAGCATCAACCGCAGCGCTTCTCCTCAAAACGGTCTGCATCCGATCACAATATCCAATCCAGACGCCCTAACCCATGCAATCATCCATTTGGAAGTTCCCTCATGGTTATGGTACTCTACTACCGCCGATTATGATTTCGGTCTCAATACGAAATGCAGCCAGCACCCCTGTTTTGATTATCAGTTTTTCGGTACTGCGCACATTCCGGGTGTGTCGAGCGGAACGTTTCAAGGGTCTGATTTTCAGATACCCCCTGCACAAAAAATCATCCAAAAAGGGGTCAAAGTATTCCGATGAAACGCGCCTTAACGTTGATCGAACTGATTCTCTCTATTGTCATTATCGGTATCGTTTTCACCGTTATTCCGCGGCTGGTCAGTGCCATGAACCAAACATCCAAAACGGCGATCGAAGAAGAAGCCATGTATAACGCCATGACTCTGATGGGGGCAATCATCAACCTTCCGTGGGATGAAAACAATACTGAACACAATCAAATTTTGAACGTCGCACAAGGCAATCTTGCCTATGAATGCAATACCTCCAGCGGATACCGTATCGGCGGTTTTATCGGCGGACGAAACTGCATTCAACCGATCGGAATTGACTACAACGCCTCCTCTTTGGGACCGGAGGGGAGCGATATGAACGATATCGACGACTACACGCTTCCTATCGACGCAGACAGCAATTGTTCCCGAAATGCCGGAAAAATGCTCTATACGCTCACTCCGTCGGTTACTTATGTAGTCGACCCTTCACCGAGCGGAACAATGGTGCTTTATGATCTCAACACCAGCAATCAGGCATCCAGTAATACCAAACATGTAACGGTCAAAGTCGGCTATCATATCGACAACAAGCACAGCGGATGCATCAGCGTACTTGAATATCACGCTTTTAATATCGGTCAAATCCACATCAATTCACGTCCCTGGAACTGAGAATGCGCCGCGGATATACCCTCATCGAAATTATCATTACCGTCACCATTATGGGGATACTTTCCATCGGTATGTTTAAAGCGATGCAGGCACTCACCCTGCGTTCCGAAAAAGCAAAAGCGCTCAGTACTCTTTCCATCGATTCTCAAAGCGCATTGGACCAAATCAGCGTCCTGCTTTATAACCGTATACCGATGTCGGTTGTCGGCTTTGATGCCAATGAAACGCCCCCCTATCAGCTACTGGAAAATGTATCGGGAAAAACGGTTCTTCAGTGGTACGGAGCGGCAAGCGAAAGCTATGAAGCGGGCGAATACAGTAGCTTTATCGATATGAACCGTTCTGATTTTGCTACAAAAACACTCTATACCCCTGAAACCAATCTCTCCTCCGTACTGAGGACTGAGCGGATAAAATGGAACGATCCGACATTCGACCTCTCAAAAATGGTATTGGTTTTCCCGGGGAATACCCTGAACGGATATGGGATAACCGACAGCCCCGCCAACGCTATCACCCTTACCGGAACACCCCCCGACACCATTTATGAAAAATACAGCCTTGCCGATTCGGCCTATGCGCTCACCCGAAAAGAGCATGTGTCCTCATGCTTTCCTAATCCTGCATTTGACGGCAATACCCTCTTGCTGTTTTACAATTATCGCCCATGGAAAGGGGAAGGTTTTTGCGATGGAAACGTAACGGTTCTTGCAACCGGCGTCAACTCTTTCCGTGCTCAAATGCTCAACGGTACGATCCGTCTGGCTATCGACATGAACCGCTCCATCCGCGGCAGCTCTACACCCGTTCATCTTTCCAAACAAAAGGTGGTGTTCTAATGCGGCTTGCGTTCGGCCTGCCTCAGGTACTGATGGTCCTCCTTTTTCTCGGGGGGATCGTCACGGTGACGATGAAATATGCCGGCATCAATGTAGCGCATTATGCCGACAGTTATTCCCGTGAATCGGCGGAGCTGTTTATGCAGAGTGCGACAGAAGCGGCACTGTTTCGCATCAGTGCGTATGATCGGCATACAGGGGGATGCATGGGGGAACTTAATATCACCTCATCGGACAACAGGTTTCATGCCGACGTCATTATCGAACGCTATTATCTTGCCGACGGAACAACCTGCAACAATGTTCCCACAACGGCGATCCAATATGAACCATCCAACGGAATGGTCAGTATGAAAGTCATAGTCACCTCCAATAATAGCAACACTAAAATTCTTCATCCCATCCGCTTAGAACGAAGGAGCCTGCAGCACCCATGAAAAAAGCTTTTTCTATGCTGGAACTTATTTTTGTCATTGTTCTCATGGGGGTGCTCAGCAGTATCGGGTTTTACATGTATCGGCCCAATACCGCTTTACTGGATGCCCAATATGCCCTTCTCAAACTCAAAGAGGCCCGCTACCGTGCCATCGGGTATAGCGCTCTTGATCCATCCGGATGCGTTACCCTTACCAAAGCCTCTTTGGAAGAAGATACAACGACAATAAGACATGATTTAAAATCGGCCATAACCCATACCGCACATAACGATACGATTTGTTTCGATGCTCTCGGACGTCCTCATGATATGGGGTTTTCAATCGATTTGAGCACACTCGCGCATTCGCCGATCGATATCGTATTCACCGAATTTTCGGACAATCAGAAAAGCTCCACTATCCGCCTCTTTCCGCAGAGCGGATATGCTATAATAGTTGATAAGAATTAATCACTAATTTGTACAAGCAAAGCGGACTAATGCCTCAAGAAAAAATTCTTTACATAGAGCACGATCGTACTCTGACCTATAATAACGGTACATTCGTTCAAAGCAGTGTGTCTGACGTCAAAGAGCTCTTTGCAGGTGCTGTTGTCCCGCTTGCGCTGTTAACTATTTATACCCTCAAGCTTCCGAACCACTTAAGCGAGGAAGAACAAAAGATTCACGTTGAAATCCAGATGTTCGAAGAGGGAAAGCTCAATAACAACGAAGAGTATGTGATCGATTATATCCGCCACGATCTCTTTAGCGAAAACAGCTATTTGTTTGAAGTTTTTGCCCTCTCCCATGCAAAAGCCGCCGATTATTTTTCGGCAGCTCTGTCACAATCAAAGGTCATCGATCTCATTACCCCGGGATTTATGGTCTATGAATCGCTCTATGATACCGATTCTCTTCCGAAACAAAACGATCTTTTTATCTATCTCGGAGAAGATGAATCGTACGCCGCAATCTACCAAGACGGAACGTATATCGCACATCGGAGCAGTGAGAGTTTGACGACTCTGGCGGTCGAAACAGGGATGGATCTCGGCACATTCATATGCAACCTTGCAGAACTCGGAGTCATTGAAGAGCGTTATCCCCCGGATGAGTACGGGAAATGCTCCCTTATACAAGATCGTTTTTCCCACAATGTAGAGCGTTTAGTTCATACTATCAACCATAAGCGGGGGCTGTTCGGACTCACCGATATCACTCACATCTATCTCGATTTTCAGGGAAATACCATTCCGGGACTCGAGACTATTTTTGACGCATACGATATTCACAACGTAGAGGTCATCCCCCTTTCACGGCCCAATAATCCGCCGAAAGAACTCCATAACCTCCTTTGCGCAGAATATCTTTCACGACATACCGGCAAAAAAAAGCTGAATCTCTCTCCTTTCGGTCGAAAAGATGTATGGTACAAACGCGAAAGCGGAAAATTTTTAGCTCTCACGGCGGCATCACTGTTTATCGCACTGTGTATACCGCTTGCCCTCTCATGGGCGTTGGCCGACAAAGTTGCAGACAAAGAAAAACTGGCCGGCAAACTTGTACAAACGGAACAAGAGACCGCACAGCTTGCCCGTACCCTGAACGAACAAAACAAGCACTTTACCCAGTATCAAAACGAGATACATACCCTCAACGAAGAGATAGTATTAATCCAAGGTACCCAAGAGACATCCGATCTTATTACCCAAATGCATCTCAAACGCCGACAAATGCTGAGTGACGTCACTTATGAACTCGGGCGCTACCGCTTAGGGACGTTGCAAATAGAACAAAACGGCTCCAAAGAGATGTCCGTTCAGGTCATTGCGGAGTACCAAAAGCGCAACGATATCGCCAAATTGATGAGCGCGTTATACGCACGAGGCTATCAAAACGTGGAAACACGCGAAATTGCTCTGGATAATAATATGTACAATGCCGTTGTAAAGGTGACGCGATGAGCAGTTTTGACAATCGTCTGAGTGCGCTGGATGAGCAATTAGAGGCCTATGAACCGTTCAAACGGTGGGCTATCTACCTTGGAATAAGCATCGGTATCATCGTTATCAGCTGGGTATCGTTTGCCTCGGATATGCTCCATGAACTCAAAACGGTTCAGGAAGAGACACGGGCGCTGGAGAGTAAAATCAAACAAAATTCGCCCGAAGCGTATCAGAACAAAATTTCCGGCCTGAACCGGTTGCTGAACGACAAAGAGCTCTCCCTTATCGATTTAAAAAATAAGAAAGAACTTCTTTTGCTTCAAATGTCCCAATCGAAAGGATTGGTATTTGACAATCGTCAATACGCCGACACCCTCGATCTTCTTCTAAAGCGTTCGGTTGAGCTTGGGTTAAACATCGAATCCATGCACTCCGAAAATACCGATGAGGTCTTTTACGGGAGAATAAAGAAATTCAAAACACTCATTATCACCGGAAGCGGGAAATTTCGATCTATTGCCGCTTTTCTCTCGTTCATAGAGGAGCAGAAAACACTGGTCAAAATTGAGAAAATACAAATCCGCTCCGATGAAAAAAATCCCTCGTTCGAAGCGACGGTTTTGTATTTGGGAGCGGCACTGTGAACTATTTTTTGCCTCTTTTTACGGTTGCATTGATCGCGGTGAAAGGTATCGGAGGCGAAATGTATGACCCCTTTGCCCAAACGGAAAGCATGAAAAAAAAGCACTCCTCTTCACCCCTGCTCATGCCTCCTCCCCTTGTTTTACCGGCCAAAATAGCGGTTCCTACCGTAGTTACGGCGGTTATGAACGATAAAGCATTCATTAATAACCGATGGTATCACGTAAACGATTCACTCAACGGCCAGGTCATCGTCTCTATTCAACCCCGCTTTGTCTCGCTCAAAGAAGGAAACCGCCTCATCATTCTCGGTGTAGGTAACCAACGTCGCATACTGGGCATAAAGGAAACGCAATGAAATATATCCTCTTAATTTTTTTACTCTTGGCAGGGATTCTTCAAGCCGACAACTGCACCGCAAAACGTTTTAGTCTGAACGCGTATCAAAATCACGGATCGTCGCTCACCTTGATGGATCTTTTAAGCGATGTCGCCCAAACATGTAATATCAGCGTCGTTTTTGAAGACAGCCGCACCCGTGAGCGGCTGGCACAGCCCTTAGACATGGTTAACCTAAACGATTATTCCCTCCCTGAACTTTTTTCCTTTATTTTCGACGAACACAACCTCTTTTACGATTACAATCCCAAAACATCGGTCCTAAAAGTCTCCTATTACAATACCGTCAATCTTAACGTCGACTACATCAATATGGACGAGCTGACAACCCAATCGGTCAAATCGATCAACGTAGGGGTCAGCTCAAGCGTCAATAACTCGACAAATTCCGGGACTACTACCGTCGGTACAAACTCCGGTACGAATAGTTCCGGTTCCAATAACGACTCCACTACGGTTACGGCAACATCCTCTTTCACGTTCTGGAATCAGTTGCAAGAGCATATTCAGCAAATTCTGAAAATTGATGAAGAGTACAGTGAAACGTACAATAAAACATTAATTAATCGTGACGCCACCATCGTCACTGTTTCAGGGACAAAACGACAGATTACGAACGTCGAACAATATCTTGCGGCACTTAAAAAACGGATGCACCAGCAGGTGATGATCGAAGCGCACCTCATCGAGCTCACCTATAACGACTACAGTTCAATCGGCGTCAACTGGAGCAATTTTTCTCTGGCACTCAACGGGAGCTACACCAACAGTTACAATAACATCGGAACGGCACACCCCGTTTACTCTTTCGGCATCGATTTCAACCCTACAGGGCTGATCGATTTTCTTAAACAATACGGCGATGTCGAAGTCCTCTCCAATCCGAAAGTATTAACGCTCAGCAATCAGCCCGCCATTATCAACGTCGGCAAACAGCTCAGCTATTTGTATCAAAACGGCAGTATCATCGGTACCACGTCGACGCCTACGACCGTCACCAATACGCTCGGATCGGTTTTTGTCGGACTTACCTTGAATATCATTCCCGAAGTGAGTGAAGACGGCTATATCATCATGCGGATCAATCCAGTATCCAGCGAATTGCTGAGTGATTCCGAGCTCAGCAGCTCTTCTTCGCAAACGTCCCAGACGCAGACAGACCGTGTTATGCCCCCCGATACCCGCGTCAAACAAATGAGCTCCATCGTCAAAGTCAAAGACTCTCAAAAAGTGCTTATCGGCGGATTGATTGAAAAGAAAAACTATAAAAATCAAACCAAAGTTCCACTATTGGGGGATATCCCCCTTTTTGGAAAATTGTTTCACAATAGCACCGATACGATTCGCAAAAGCGAACTTTTCATTCTCATTACCCCTATTCTTGTCAAACAGGATATTTTTCCGTCTATTGACGACGCACTTGTAAAACGGACAAATTAATATGTCTAAATGGCTTGAAGCAGCAGATCGGTTTGAAGAGCGGCAAGAGAGCAATGACTATTTTGAAATGCAAAGTGCCCTTGAAGCGATCGCAAAAATTGAGAATCTGCTGCAGAGCAGTTTTCGTCAGCTACTCTTTCTGACCGGAGAACCCGGCAGCGGCAAAACATTTCTTCTGAAACTTCTTTGTACCCGATGGTCCAATCAGCGTCATATCATCTTTCTGGAAACGCCGTTTATGACCCCTGCCAATCTGCTCCATCAGCTTATTCGACAAAAAGGATCGGTCCCGGAAACGCAGGAGATCGAACAGCTTCGTCTTCAGGCAACCGAACTCTACAAAGGGACGGACCATCTGATACTCATCGACGAAGCACAATTGCTCAGTACCGAAATGAGAGAGTTCATCCGTATGCTGAGCGATACGAAAGTGTTTTGGTTTCTTCTGGCGATGCATCGGAGCGAGGGGGAGGCCATCTTGCGTTCCCCCCACTTTAAAAGCCGTCCGCACCGCATCATCGAGCTTTTTGAGCTTACCCCCGTTGAATGCAAGAATTATCTTCATCGGGAACTGATGAAAATCGATTATTCGGAAATCATGGATGAATTCACCCCGAAACTGATCGCCGAAGCACACCGCATCAGCGGCGGAAATTTTCGAAATTTCAAAAAGCTTTTATATCATTTTTTTCATTTGCTCCATTACACGCACATCCACAAAAAAACCAAATATCTCCGCCCGTCATCGTGTACCGTCACGATGGCAGGCATGAGTGCGGAGCTTATCAATGATTGATAATTTTGATCAGTTGGTAGAACGGTGCAATGCCAAACGGCGGAAATATATGATCCGTATTTCATTATGGATTTCAGGGGCCGTCCTCATAGCAGTCGCCATAACGGCAATGCTGATGCAGTGGCAATCCGAGCCGAATCTTTCGAAGGCATCCGAACCGTCTCCTATGATTTGTACCGAAAAAACGAAATCAGAAGACTCAAATGCACGACAAACTTTATCCTTGCCGCCTCAGGATTTCTCTAAAAACAGAGCTTTCGTCGTGCAGCTCACCTCCAGTAAGTCGTTTAATGACGTCAATGCGACACGCTATCGTCTTCCCGAAAGATACCGTTCAAGCCTGGCTATTTACTATATCAACGGATTTTATACGCTCCGCTACATCGATATCTACGACCGTGAATCGATCCCGCAGATTGTCGCCTATTTCCACGCGGCAGGGTTCCCCTCAGCCACCGTATACGAATACAACCCCGATCGTATCGCAATCTCATCGGCGCTCAAGCCCTCTAGTGCTTCAGCCAAAACCAAACCTGTATCGGCCCACGTACAGGATGTCCCCGTGACGATTACACTTCCTCCATTGCCAGCCCAATCGGCGGTTGCTAAAACCATACCCGCGAACAGGCTCCTAAACGTCCAATCTTCGATTAAAAATACAACTCAGGATTTTATCAACCAATACAACACGAATCCAAAATACGAAACCGCCCTTGCCGTAGCCCGCAGTTTTTACACCAAAGAGAATTTTGTCAATGCGGCATTTTGGGCCAAAAAAGCCAATCAAATCAACCGAGAAGGGGAAGAAGCATGGCTTTTGTATGCCAAATCGACGTATGCACAAGGGCATACCGCTGATGCGATAGCGATTTTGGAACTCTATCTTAATTACAAAGATTCCAAAGCGGCGACAGAATTGATCAAAACATGGAGATAACATGATACGACAACAAATACATCTCGGAGATTTGTTGATACAAAAAGGGTTAATCAGCGAAAAACAGCTCTTTCATGCCCTCGATAAACAAAAAGAATCCGGATTTTCAAAGAAATTGGGGGAAATTCTTGTCGAGGAAGGGTATATTTCCCAAAAAGAGATGGCCATCGTTCTCTCAAAGCAGCTTAATATCGAATTTATCGATTTATACGGCCAAAAAATCGATTTTCGATCGTTGGAACGCTTTTCGTTTCCGCTGCTGCTTCGCGCCAACGCTATCCCGTTCAAAGAAGACGACGATTATATCTATATCGCAACATCCGACCCTCTAAACTACGATGATCTGGAACTTCTCGAACGCAATGTCGCGACCAAACCGATCAAAATATTTCTGGCATTCAGTTCCGATATCAAACATATTTTTCAGCGCCTCGAGATTATCAAAAAAACCGATACCATCGCTCTGGAAATCAAACATGAAATCCATAACGAGTCGACAAAAGGGAACGATTCCGAATCCAGCGCGGTCATGCAGCTGATCTTTCTCATTATCAAAGACGGTATTCTGCGACGCGCCAGCGACCTTCACATCGAACCCGATGCCCAAAACATGTCGGTACGAACACGTGTAGACGGGATACTTCAGGAAACCTTCGTCTTTGATCTGGATATCTATACGGCGCTCATTTCGCGGATAAAACTGCTGGGGAATCTCGATATATCCGAACGCCGCAAAGCGCAGGACGGAAGGTTCAGCCTCCAAATCGGAAACAGCCGATACGATTTTCGTCTCTCCAGCACCCCGACGCTGTTTGGCGAATCGATCGTTATGCGTATTCTTGACCAGCAAAAAATTCTCATGAATCTGCATGAACTCGGGTTTGAAAACAAGAATTTGGAACTTTTTAATGAAATCATCCATTCCCCGTTCGGTATTGTCCTGATTACGGGACCTACCGGAAGCGGAAAAACGACAACGCTTTATGCGGCCCTAAACGAAATCAAAAGTATTGAAAATAAAGTGTTGACCATTGAAGATCCGATTGAATATCAGCTCCCTCTCGTACAGCAGGTTCAGGTCAACGACCGGATCGGATTCGGCTTCAATGAAGCGCTCAAATCTTTTCTCCGTCAAGATCCTGACATTATTCTCATCGGAGAAATCCGGGATTTCGAAACGCTTAATTCTGCGGCTCAGGCATCACTTACGGGGCACCTTGTCTTTTCGACGCTGCATACCAATGATGCCCCGAGTGCTGTCGGACGGATGGTTCAAATGGGACTGCAACCCTATCTTATAGCCGATTCACTGGTCGGTATCGTTGCCCAAAGACTTGTCAGAAAAATATGTCCCGAGTGTAAAACGGAAATAAAACCCCATAAAAATCTCTTAAAAAGGGTGGAAAATCTGATCAGCGGCGACGCAACGTTTTATACGGGAAAAGGGTGCCCGAAATGTTCCTTCACGGGATACAGCGGACGTACCCTCATCTCTGAAATTTTGGTTCTGAACGAAGAAATTTCCATCATGGTATCCAACGGAGCATCCAAATACGACCTGGCACACTATGCCCAGGAACATACCGGATATGAACCGATGATCATTGACGGGCTCAATAAAGTACTGCAGGGTATCACATCCCTCGATGAAGTGCTGCGGATTACCAAGGAAAGATGAGTGAAATTTTTTAGAATTCGCTACAAAATCGGGAAAAAAAAGTTTTCTACGGCTATCGAAGCGATCAATAAAATTGAAGCCCTGAAAAAATTCCGGGATCAAAAGCTGGGTGTCCCCCAAAGTATTCACGAAATATCCGAACCGCTTACTTTTAAATATGAGCGGTATAAAAATTACTTCACCGATCCGATTAAAAACAACCGGGTAAAAGATGAGCCTTATATCGCTTTTCTCGATCAGCTCTCTGTCATGCTCGATGCCGGCATGCCGATTAACATCTGCTTGGCCGACACGGTGGACAATACCGAAGACCCTATGCTGCATGCCATATTTTCCGAAGTTTTGAGTAATATAGAAAGCGGTCAAAGCCTAAGTTTCGCACTCTCAAAATACCAAACACAGCTGGGAAAACTTACCCTTTCGATGTTTGAGTTAGGCGAACAGACGGGAACCCTGAATATCGCCATCGCAAAACTCTCCACTATTTTTCAACAAATACACAATAATCGTCAAATGCTCAAAAAAGCAACACGCTACCCCCTTTTTATTATCATTGCGATGTCGATAGCGTTTATCATCGTCATTACGTTCATTGTCCCCCAATTTCAAACTTTTTTTGAACAATCAGGACTCGAACTCCCTTTTCCGACGAAAATTCTTTTGTGGACCGAACATGCAATCCGTATCTACGGCCCCTATATTCTAGGTTTAGCAGTCATTTTGTCCGGTCTATTTAATTATGCCTATTCCAAAATCCCTTCTCTTCGGCTCAAAACCGACCGATACCTGCTGAAAGTCTATATAATAGGAAAAGTGACCCATTATGCCATGATCGGACGTTTCATCTATCTTTTTGATGTTTTGAGTGAAGCCGGAATCCCTATGAATATCTCCCTAGAGATTGCCCTGGGTGTAGTCGAAAACAGCTATATGAAGCAAGAACTTGAAAAAATAGCCGCGGCGATCGAAGACGGACGCTCTCTCGCACAAGGTTTCAGCGAAACCGGACTATTTGAGGGGATGGTAATCCAAATGGTCAAAGCCGGCGAGAGCAGCGGATCATTAGGGAAAATGTTGGAGAAAATCAATCAGGTATATGCCAACCGATATTCGTATATCGTCGATAATATTTCCGTCATGATTGAACCTGTACTGATCACGGCTATTGCGGGATTCGTGTTGATTTTAGCCTTAGGAATTTTTTTGCCGATGTGGTCTATGGTAGAATTGGCGGGATAGAAGATGGAAATTGAAAGCGGAACCGTTGTTATCGCACTGATAAGTACCCTTCTCATTGCATTGAGCTTTTGGGTTATTCATAAAATAACCCACCTGTAATTACTCGGATCAGATATCTTTTTCAATCTTTTCGATGATATGCGCCGCACCGTTGGATGCGATCAATTTTCCTAACGCTTCGCTTTTCGCCCTGATATCGCTTTGAATCGCTTCTTGAAGTTTGAGGATTATTCCCTCGCTTTGGCGTTCGCACCATCCGGCATTATGATCGATAATGTAACGGGCATTGTGGTATTGATGATCGGCTGCCGCATACGGAAACGGGATAAAAAATGCGGGGATTTTTGCCGCACACAGTTCCCACAACGTACTTGCACCCGAACGGCTCACCGCAAAATCACTCCGTTCACACAGCTCGGCGATCTGCGTCGTAAAGCCGTACACTTCAGCCTCAATCCCGAACTCATGATACGCCGCGCGTACCCGATCTTCCTCTTTTAATCCGCACTGATGGATAATGTGTATCCCTTTATCATGAAGCCAAGGGGCGATTTCAAGCGCCAAATCGTTGATAAATTTAGCCCCCTGCGATCCCCCTAAGAAAATGACGGTTTTAACCTCGCTTCGGATGCGGGCATTCTCGAAATAACGAGGATTGACGGGGTAATCGCAATGATTGTCCCCCTCTTCGTAAGAGCTGAAAAACGCTCTTGCGTACGGGCGGAGGAGCCGATTCAACTTTCCCGTCACCGCGTTTTGTTCATGGATATACAAAGGGGTCCCCGAGACCACCGCCGCCATTGACGCCGGTGCGGCTGAAAACCCTCCGACGCTTACCACAGCATCGGCATGAAAAGAGCGGATCAGCGAACGTGATTTTAGAAGGGCTTTAAACACTTTCCAAAGCGCTGCGAGCTTTCCGAACCCCGATTTATTAACGACACCCGTCGTCTCCAAAAAATGAACTTCGTCAAATAGAGTACTATTGGCAAACCATTGACGGTCCTGCCCCGACGTTGAACCGATAAACATCACAGTATGACCGCGTGAGCGTGCCGTCTCCGCCAAGGAGAGGGCAATAACCAAATGTCCTCCGGTACCGCCGCCGGTAAATATAAGATTCATCTTTGACTCTCCTCCAATGACGTATGGCTGTGATTTGATCTTGTCATCTCTGCGCTTTCATGATAAGGAACAGAGCCTTGCGCAGTGTAATGTCCCTGTTTAGGGACATGTTTTTTAGGATCGATTTTATGATGAATTTTTTTGGAGACCATCAAAACCATACCGATCCCGACGGATGACGCCATCATCGCCGAACCTCCGTAACTCAAAAACGGAACGGATATCCCTTTAATCGGCGTCAATCCGCTGATTCCGTATGCATTGATGATAAAGGCAAAGGTGATCAGCAAACCTACTCCCAAGCTAAAAAGATAGGCCGTATCGTTATGGGAACGGTTGGCTATTTTAAAAAGGCGCTGAAGCAGCAGTATAAAAATCACCGTCACGATAAAAACACCGAGAAAACCGAACTCTTCGGCAATCCCCGCTAGGACAAAGTCGGTATGCACTTCACTCAAAAACCCCAGTTTAAAGGTTCCGCCCCCCAATCCCGTACCGAAAAGACCGCCGTTATGGATCGCATTAAGCGAATGGCCGATCTGATACGCCTCTTCGGCATTATCAATCCGCAAATGTCTGGCAATCGATTCGGGGAAAAAAGCAAGAATAGTATTTTGAGCCGATGCCCACCACGATAAAATACGGTTAATCCGGTGTTCAGAGGTGACGATCAGAAAAATAAACGATGCCAAAGCACCCAAAATAAGTGTCATAAAAAAGCGAAAACTGCTCCCGGCAAAAAAGAGCATAAAAGCCAACGTCAGAGCCAAAACGATAACCTGCCCCAAATCGTTTTGCAAAAATGCAATCAAAAACATGACCAGTAGAAAGATAGCCGCATATGGGGCTACCCGTTTAAACTCTTCCATAATTCCCATGTTCGCATGGTGACCGAGTTTACGCGAAAAACTCCACGCCAAAAAGTAAACAAATCCGACTTTAAAAAACTCTACCGGAGCCAGCGAGAAACCGAAGAGTCTGATCCACCGTTTGGCCCCTCCTACTTCGCTCACCAAAGATGCGGGAAGAAACGGCATGACCAGCATCAAAACAACCCCTCCGAAAAATAAAGAGAGCCCTAATCGGTGGAGCCAAACGTCGGGATCGAGCTGGGCAAGCATCCACATGATGAGAATAGAAATCATCGCAACGATCAGTTCACGCATGACGAAATGGAAGCTGTTGTATTCAAATAACACGACGGTATAGGCCGTCAGTGTGTATGAACAAATGACCCCTATCGTAATCAGTGCGGTTGTCAAAAGAAATAATTTTTTATCCGGCATACTACTTACTTAATGTTAAAACGCTATTGCAAAACTTTTTCCGCAACAGCTAAAACCGGCCGCAATGATACAGGCACCATACCTGAAAGCCGGCGAACGACAGACAAACCGTTGTCTCTTGCGAGACAGAAAATTTAAATTCTTACTGTATAATTCTTAGAAGTATATCGTTCTTTCCAAAAGAGTTCGATAAAAGCAAATTGGTATATTTTTTGCTTTAGTGTTTCCAATACACTTGAATGAAAGGGGAATAGGCATGGGAATAAAGGTTTCACGCGCACATGATTTGATGCAAAACGCTATGGATTACCGTGCGGCGCGCCAGGATATGATATCCGGAAACATCGCCAATGCCGATACCCCTTTCTATCGTCCCCGTGACATCAGTTTCGAAGATACACTGGCGCAAAAGAGTGCCCAAATCTTCGGCGATAAATCGCAAACGCTTAAAATGGCCCACACCAACGGTGCCCACCTCGACGGAATCGATGCGGCTTCTTCAGCCCCGACCATGTTTTTTAGAGACGGGCATATGGCACGCAATGACGGAAACAGTGTCGATTTGGATGTAGAATCGACCGAAATGGCAAAAAACTCTACGATGTTTAATGCCCTCACCGCAGCACTTAAAAAAGATTCCGCTTTGTTCAAAAGCGTCATAGACGCTTCGAGCAAAACGTCGTAAGGATTAAACAATGGCATTCTTAAACAGCTTTGATATCAGCGGTTACGGGCTCTCCGCACAACGTGTCCGTGTCAACACCATCAGTGCCAACATTGCCAATGCCCAGACGACCCGAACCAATGAGGGCGGCCCTTACCGTCGTCAAGAAGTCATTTTTAAAGCGATTGATTTTAATAAAGTGTATAATAAAGCATTGGAAAACGAAACGTCCGCCCTGGAGTACAGTGACCCCTTAAAAGAGGGATTGGCTGGGCTCAAACCGAATCCGGCCATCATGAGCGTTGTCGTTGACAAAATCAGCCGTGATGACAAGGCGCCGAAGATGAAATTTGACCCTTCGCACCCCGATGCGGATGCAAACGGATACGTTGCCTATCCGAATATTAATCCTGTCGTCGAAATGGCCGATTTAGTCGAAGCAACACGTTCGTATCAAGCAAACGTTGCCGCATTCGAAAGTGCCAAAAATATGGCCGGTAGTGCAATCAGCATTTTGCAGAACTAAGTAAGGACAAAGAATTATGACTAACATTCACTCGCTTAAATCGCTTTCAACCGCCGATTTACTGGCTAACAAAAGCGGTAATGCGGTCGAAGGCAGCAGCACCGATTTTGCGCAAGAGCTCAAAAACGCCCTCGGCAATGTCAACCAAATGCAAGTTGACGGCGAGAAAGCGATGAGCGATATCGCAACCGGAAGCGTCAAAGACCTTCACCAAGCGGCTATTGCGATCGATAAAGCCGAAATCAGTATGAAATTAATGCTCGAAGTACGAAACAAGGCGCTTAACGCCTATAAAGAAATTACCCGAACGCAAATGTGATTTAATCTTCTCAGATGCGCCATTCCAATAAATCTAAAAAGATACTTGCCCTTTTTCTCCTCCTGATGTTCGGTTTCGTCATCTTTTTGGCGGTCATGCTCTACACCGCCTTGCACAAACGGGACATCCCCTCTATCTATTCCGAAGATACCGCCAAAGCACAGCGGGGCTCCATCATTAGCGCTGACGGATTTCATATCGCCACGACCCAAAAATTGTATAAAGCGGTCGTCAATACCCGCAATATCGATCCGGGTAAAGAGGAGCTGTTCGTTCAGCTTTTCAGCATCTACAGCGGCATGGATCCCAAAGAGATCAAAGAGCGCCTCCATACCCGAAAAGGATCCGTTACCCTAAGCTACCATATCAGCCCCAAAGAGGCGATGTACCTAAAAACCCTTGCATTCGAACTTCGCCGTCTCGGCGTCTTTATCGAGTATGAAACCCCAAACGGAGACCGTATTTTGCAGGGGCTGAACATTTTAGAGAGCGGTGAAGCACGGCAATACCCCTACGGCAATCTCCTTACTCCCCTTTTAGGCTATCCGCGCAAAATCGAAGAGGACGGATATACCCGGGTCTACGGGATCAAAGGGCTGGAGAAGTTTTTTGACGAGGAACTTAATCCTCAGCAAAATAAAACCCAAAAAGCACTCCGCGATGTCAACGGCTATCTGATTTTGAATAAACAAAGTGACGTCAAGCGCCAGATTAACGGCTTGACCGTGAAACTTAATATTCCGATTTTGCTTCAATCCAGAGTGGAAATCATTACCGACCAGATCAAACAAAAGCTTCAGGCCGATGAGATCATCGCTACCGTCATGGAGTCCAAAACAGGGAAAATTATCGCGTTGGCAAGTTCGAACCGTTTTGATCCAAACCACATTCGGGTCCAAGACTACCCATCACTCAATGCCAATGTTATCGAATACAGCTATGAGCCGGGATCCGTTATCAAACCGATTATTTTCTCCCTAATGCTCGATCGCGGTCTAATCAACCCTTACGATATGGTCAACGGGCATAACGGACGTTTTACGATGGGTACGAAAACGATTGTTGACGAACATGCGTTTAGTATGCTCAGTGCCGAAGACGTTCTGGTTTATTCGTCGAATATCGGGATTGCCCAATTGGCGCAAAAGCTTAACGGTGTTGAATTTACCGAAGGTCTGAAACGGTTCGGATTTACCCATTTCAGCGGCATTGACCTGCCGTATGAAAAGCGGGGATCCGTCCCCTCTTCCGCACAACTCAATAATTATCTGTACAAAGCGATTACCGCGTACGGCTACGGGATGCGTGCCAATCCCATGCAGTTGGTAAAAGCATTCAATGTGTTTAATAACGGAGGAAAACTCATCAACCCGATGGTTGTCGAAGCCCTTTATGACGATAACGGCCGAATTATTCCGATGCAGATACAGGCTCCTACTCAGGTTATCGCGCCTGCCACTGCCGAGAGGATGAAGCAGATTCTCATCAAAACGGTCAATGTCGGAACGGGAACGATCGCTAAAACGCCGGGCTTGGAAGTGGGAGGAAAAACGGGAACGGCGCATATCGCCAAAAACGGAGCTTACGTCAACAGCTACCACACCTCGTTTATCGGATTTGCCAATGATTCAAAACATAACTATACGATCGGCATCACCGTTATTGAGCCGCGTACCGTCTATTTTGCGTCCATTACCGCCGTACCCGTTTTTAAAGCGATCGTTGATTTGATGGTAGAGGAGAAATATCTTACTCCCGACCCGGCGGCTGCAGCGGCGGCGTCAGAACCCTCAAATGCGGAGTCTACACACCTTTAAGGGCTTTTTGAACGATTGAGGTGACCTCTTTTTCAAATGAGTGGTGTTTTTCGATCCCCCATACTTCGATAACCGCTTCCCCTTTGACAAATAATTTTCGTTTCGACTGTAAAATGGCCAAAATACGGTTATCGGTTAGCCGTTTGGGATCAATGCGAAATTCCAAAGGGAGCGTTTTTTGAGCTCCTGAGGGGACCAAAATCGATTTGGAAACTCCCGTATTCGCCTCCCCTTTCGCAATAACCTCTTTTTCATCTTCCAGAGTATAGGTCAGACTTACGATCTTGATATCACTGTGCCATTTGTTGAGGAGTTTTAAATCGCTTCCGAGCCGAATTTCACCCTGTTTTGTCGGAATTCCCAAGAGTGAAAGAACCCCGAGTATCATTTCCGTTTGGGAATTTTCCCAGCGTATATTTCCCTGAGGCTCGATCAAAATATCTTTCCCGATCTTCGGTGCACACCCGCCGATTAACAGTGCGGCTAACGCCAACGGAAAAAAATGTTTCATTTTACATCCATACGTTATCGATTAAGCGTGTCGTTCCCACCCTTGCCGCAACCAGTATGATCGTATTTCCGAGCACGACTTTCTCAATCGATTCAAACGCCCTGTTGACGATCGCAACGTACTCGACGTCCAGCGGGCTGAGAATGCTTTCCATATTCGTTTTGATATCGCTACTGCTCAGATTGCCCTGCATTACCATCTTCGTCGCACTTTTAAGTGCGGCAGAGAGTTTCAACGCCTCTTGCCGTTCGCTTGGGCTCAAATAAACATTACGGGATGAGAGTGCCAGTCCGTCTGATTCTCGTACCGTCTCCATCGGAACGATCTCAACATCCATAAAAAAATTATTGACCATCTGGATGATCATGGCAAGCTGCTGCGCATCTTTCTTCCCGAAATAAGCCCGTGTCGGACGGACGATATTAAACAGTTTCATAACCACCGTCAGTACCCCGTCAAAATGCCCCGGGCGTGAAGCACCCTCAAGAATAAATCCTCTCACATCGGGAGCCGTGATCCGCACCTCATCATCACCGTACATAGCATTCACATCGGGATAAAAAAGGATATCGATGCCGCTGAGTGAGCAGATTTTAAAATCGGCCTCTTCGCGGCGGGGATATTTGCTCAAATCCTCACCCGGCAAAAATTGGGTCGGATTCACGAAGATCGAGACAACCACCGTATCGTTGCCCTTTCGTGCCGCATCGATAAGGGTGCGATGACCGATATGAAGCGCCCCCATCGTCGGAACAAATCCGACCGATCCGGTTTTAGTCTCAAGTGCATCTTTAAGTTCTTGCGCGGAACGTGCGATAATCATCGTTTTAAGCCTCTATAGAATATAATTGGCATTATAATATATTAGAAGGTATTCCAACTTATGGATCATTACGAATATACTGAATTACTAAAAACACTTACAACGAAAATGCAAAACGTCACCGGTGTTGTCCGCCCGCAAGAGATTAGCGCACGTTTGAGCGAAATCGAAGCACTGGAAAATTCAGACGGATTTTGGAACGATGCGGCTGCCGCAGGGGTTATCCAAAAAGAGAAAACCCAGCTGGAGCGCCGTTTGGCAAAATACTCCAAAACATTCAATACCCTAGGCGATGCCGTCGATTTGTATGAAATGGCGAAGGAAGAAGGGGATGAGGAAACCATCGAGTCTCTTTTCGCCGACGCAGGATCGTTGGAAAACAACGTAAAATCAATGGAAGTTGAAGTCCTCCTTTCCGGCGAGCACGACAGCCATAACGCCATCGTCACTATCCATCCGGGTGCGGGTGGAACCGAGTCTCAGGACTGGGCTTCGATGCTGCTTCGAATGTACACCCGATGGGCGGAGCGGCATGATTTTACCGTCGAGATGCTCGACTATCAAGCCGGGGAAGAGGCGGGGATCAAAGATGCAGCGCTCCTCATTAAAGGGGTCAATGTCTACGGTTATCTGAAAAACGAAAACGGCATCCATCGCCTTGTCCGTATCAGCCCGTACGACTCTGCGGCCAAACGCCATACCAGTTTCACCTCGGTCATGGTCTCTCCTGAACTCGACGATGATATCGATATCGATATCGAAGACCGCGATATCCGTATCGATACCTACCGCGCATCAGGCGCGGGAGGGCAGCACGTCAACAAAACCGAATCGGCGATCCGTATCACCCATATCCCTACGGGAATTGTTGTTCAGTGTCAAAATGACCGAAGTCAGCACAAAAACAAAGCGACCGCGTTTAAAATGCTCAAATCCCGTCTTTATGAACTCGAAATGGAGAAAAAACAGGCAGCCGTCGACGGTATCGAAAAAAGCGAAAACGGCTGGGGACACCAGATCCGATCTTATGTTTTGGCTCCGTATCAACAAGTCAAAGATACCCGTTCGGGGATCCCTTATTCCAACATCAGCAACATCCTCGATGGCGACATTGATGAAATGATCGAAGGTGTTCTCATCGCCCTCAGCCGCAAAGATGACGACGAATAATACCAATGCCATTATAAAAGAGTGTGCGCTCCATGAGCCGTGCTCTTATATAGCGGGAAAATCCCAAAGCATTCACTATAAAATCATTCATGAATGCACGAAAGAGCAATGTGAAGCACTCATCCTCCGAGGCTGGCGGCGGTTCGGATCGATGTATTTTCGCCCCATCTGTCAAGATTGCCGGGCGTGTGAAAGTCTGAAAATTGATGTCAATCGCTATAATTTCAAAAAATCCGACCGCCGCATTCTACGAAAAAACGCCCATCTCACCACGGTTATACGCCAACCTACCCTTACCCGCGAACATCTGAATCTCTTTGACCGCTATCACCGGTACAAACACCATACCCGAAGCTGGGATGCCCCGAAAAGCGATCCGAAAAACTACTATGCCTCGTTCGTTCAGGGACACGGCGATTTCGGTTTTGAAATACTATACTTTGAGGGGGAGAAGCTCATCGCCGTCGATCTGGTCGATATACTCGAAGAGGGGATCAGCGCTCTGTATTGCTATTACGATCCTGAGTACGGAAGCCAATCCCTCGGGCGCTATACTTTGCTGCAGCAGATTGAATTTGCCCGCCGTTTAGGGCTCAAATGGATTTATCTGGGCTATTATGTCGAAGAGTGCCAAAGTTTAGCCTACAAAGGCTCTTATTCCCCTTCTCTTGAGCTTGTCGGAAGGCCCGAAGAGGATGAGATTCCGATTTGGAAAGAGATAGGCCATGAAAATAATCCGCTTTAACACCTCTAATATCGCCCCCTCCAAAATTGTCTGTATCGGACGCAACTACGTCGAACACATCCGTGAATTGAACAACGAAATCCCCTCTTCCATGGTCGTGTTCAATAAGCCAAATTCCGCCGTTACGGATGTACTTCGTTTTATTACCCCCGATACCCGCTTCGAGGGAGAAATCTGTTTTTTAATGATGGGGGGGACCATTGCGGGAATCGGGTTCGGACTGGACCTGACCAAAGCGGAACTCCAAAATCACCTCAAATCCAAAGGGCTTCCGTGGGAAAGGGCCAAAGGATTTGACGGTTCTGCCGTTTTAGGTGAATTCGTCCCTTTTAGCGGCAATGTCGAAGCATTGCGTATGACACTTCATATCAATGACATATTAGTACAAGAAGCAGCCTACGGTCTTATGATCTATAAGCCGATTGAAATGATCGAAGAGATTAAAACGTTCATGAGTTTTGAAGACGGTGATATTATTATGAGCGGCACCCCAAAAGGGGTTGCAACCTATAAAATCGGCGATACGTTTGTCGGACGGGTTTACAGCAAAGACCGGTTATTAGTAGAAAGTCAATGGAGTGTCAAATCCTAATTCACCTAAATGCCAACTCGATGCTGAAAGAGGATTCATCATGCATTATAGAGTAATCAAAGCCGATTTCGTGACTTAATCGTTTCAATATTTTTTCTCCTATCTTGGAGCTAAACAAGTATTTTTCATTCCCTATTTGATTGCCGATCCAAAATTTTCTTTCCAACGGGTTACACCCGATTTCTACCGTACTGCCCTCTTTTGCGTACGTAATCGCATTTTCAAGCAAGGCACCTAACACTTTAAAAAGTAATTTTTCTGAGGCTACGACGCTGAAGGTTTCTTTCGGAAGCTGTAATGTAAGTCTTTTGCGTTGAATCAAAATCCCCATCTTTGTTTCCAGTGTTTTAAACATGTGCATAATTTCAATATCGCTTGCTTCCTCAAAATCTGAACTTTCAAGAAAAAGGACATTTTTAAGTTCTCGTGTCAATCGCTCAATATCATTCCCAAGATCGATAATGAATTGGCGTTTCGTATAAGTATTGCTGGAATCATAGACGTCTAAGCGTGATCTCATGAGAGCCAAAGGGGTTTTAAGCTCATGTGCGGCTTCTCTAAACAATTCCGCTTCTTTCAGCCGATATCCTTCCAAACGTTTAATTAAACCGGTAAACGCAGTCGATACCTCTTTTATTTCAGACGAAGCATCATCCAGCGACAAATCAAATGCACTGTCATTTTTCCATTTTCTTGTCTTACCGGCTAATACTTCTAAGGGCTTCATATAAAAATCAAGTGTAAAAATAGCGATGATTAAAATGACGATCAGAGAAAGAACATATTGAAGAAGCAGGCGCTGCGTATATTTGTTAGTAGCTTTATCAATTTTTCGGTGATCGCTAATGGCATTCAAATAATAGTTGTTGGTGAGTTTTATTGACGAAACAATTATCTTGTTATTTGTTCTATAGGGATTGGGTGAAACAACAAAACGGAGCGCATTCACTTCTGAATCGCTTATTATCATTACATTGTGCGGAATCTTATAAAGGAAGTTTATATCGCTTGAGGGAGTCAACTGCGTACCGCTGATGTATTCATCACGGCTTTCCACCAAAAGATGGGCAAGTACTTTTTCTACATCTTCTTCTTTTTGTGTATGGATCGCCTTTACTGCAATCAACAAGTTAATGCTAAACGCAATGGCAAGACCTATGGCAAAAATAAGGGAAATTTTAAATTTTAACGATGCCGCCCATTTAAATCGCAATTAAATATCCTCGTGTCTTGATGGTCTTAATGATACCCGGATGAAGCTTACGGCGTATGCGCCCGACAAGTTCGTCAATCGCATTAGAGGTAATATTTTCAGGATTGTCATAAATAGCATCCATGATCTCATTACGGGAAACGATACTTTCGCGTTCCAAAAGATAAAAAAACAACTTTTGTTCATTGCCACTCAAAAGAACCTCATTACCGGATTTTTTGATTTTTTTAGCGTTTAGATCGATTTCAAGTTCTTCAAAGATTTTGACTTTTGGAACATAACGGCGCGACAGCGCGATCAAACGCGCACGCAGTTCTTTGATATCAAACGGCTTTTCTAAGTAATCATCCGCACCGAACTCCAAGCCTTGAACTTTTTCATCTATGCTTCCCAATGCACTGAGAACTAAAATCCCCATCGACGGATTTTTATGTTTCCCGTAGGTAATCAGTTCTTGCACACAGTCTTTTCCGTGGAAAGTCCGATCCACAAGAAAAATCTGATACGTATACGCATCGAGATAAACTTTGGCATCTTGTACATTGCCTACGGTATCGATGATCCAATCTTCATTTTGCAAAGAAAGCTTTAGTAATTCTAGAAGTTCAGGCTCGTCATCAGCAATCAATATCCGCATTTATAACTCTTTTAGCTCATTCACGAATATTTTAATGGTTTTATCTTTTAATTCCCTTTTGATAGCGGCAGAGAGGACTATGGCTTCGGTCTCATGCAAGAAAAGACGAAACAGTCCGAAATCCCGTCTTGCACTTACTTGTTCCTCCGCACTGATTAAAAAGGCTCCGGCACTGTATCGTTTGCATGGGAAAAAATAAAAATCATCATATCCTTCTTCCAATAACAAATCAACCAACGTATCTTTATTCGCGATTTCAAAGTAAATATCCATTCCGCTTAAACGCATCATTTCCCCTTTTTGTAAATCATTTTAAATGCAGGCGGAAGAATCAAGAGGGTTAAAATAGTAGATGTAACCAATCCTCCCAATACAACAATGGCCAGCGGTTTTTGGATCTCACTCCCGACACCGGAAGCGAATAACAGCGGCAACAGGCCTAAAGCCGCAATAAAGGCGGTCATCAAAACTGGTCTGAGCCGTCTGCGTGCACCTTCCTGGACAGCATCGTCAATAGAATAACCGTTCCCCAAGAGCGTATTGAAGTAACTCACCATTACGACACCATTGAGTACGGCGATCCCAAAAAGGGCGATAAATCCGACAGAGGCCGGAACCGAGAGATACTCTCCGCTGAAATACAACGAAATGATCCCTCCCGTCACCGCAAACGGAATATTGAGCAAAATAAGCGCCGTCGAACTCACCGAACGGAACGTAAAGAATAAAATAAGAAAAATCACTCCGATGCTTATCGGAATAACAGTCATCAATTTTGCGGCCGCGCGCTGCTGGTTTTCAAACTGTCCGCCATAGACGATAGTATATCCTTTCGGAAGTTTGACATTGGCATCGATCTTTTGTTTGGCTTCTTCAACAAATCCGACCAAATCACGCCCCTCGACGTTAGCCCGGACCGTACTGTATCTTTGTCCGTTTTCACGATCTACTTTTAAAGCACCTTCACTCGTTTCGATTTGAGCAACACTCGAAATCGGTACGGAGAATCCGTCACTTAACGGTAGTTCCAATGATTTGAACAGTTCCATATCCTGAGAAACTTCACCGTCAAATCGCATTAGGACCGGTATTCTTGCATTCTCAATCGAAAGTTCGTCAATCGTAACCCCTTCCAAGGCTGTTTTTAAGAAAAGCTCGAGTTCGGCCGTATCGACACCGGTCTTTGCCGATTCCGTTCGGTTCGGCTTAACGCTTAGGTAGTTGACCCCTTCGTTCAGTGTTGTAAACACTTCCGAGGACCCTTTTATCCCGCCTAGTGTATCGGCGATGTTTTGGCTAAGTTCATTCAACATATCAATATCATTTCCGTAAATTTTAACAGCCAAATCACCCCGAGAACCTGTCAGCATCTCTGATATCCTCATTTCAATCGGCTGAGTAAAACTAAAACTGATACCCGGAAAGTTTTTGAGGGATGCTTCAATTTTTCTTTTAATTTCGTCTTTATTCTTCGCTTTCCATTCTGTTTGCGGTTTTAGCGTAATAAACGTATCCGTTTGATTTAATCCCATAGGGTCAAGTCCGAGTTCATCCGAACCGGTTCGTGCAACAATCGTTTTAATTTCCGGAACATGCTCAATGAGAGTCCGTTGTACCGCGAGATTAAGCTCTTTGGATTTTTCCAGTGAAATAGAAGGCGGAGTCTCGATTCCTAAAATTATATCCCCCTCATCCAACGTCGGCATAAAGCTTTTCCCGACAAATGCAAATAATGTGAAACTGATGATCAAAAATACAATGGCTCCGGTAAAAAGAGTTTTCGTACGTGTCATCGCAAAATGCAGCATCGGTTCATAGAGACGGGTAAAAAAGCTCCCGATAAACGTCTCTTTATGCGGGGCACTTTTTAAGATAAGCGAGCTGACGACCGGAATAAGTGTTAACGAAAGGAAAAGTGAACCGAAAAGCGCAAAAACAATAGTCATTGCGACCGGTGCAAAAAGTTTCCCCTCCAGCCCTTCCAATGTCAATAACGGTAAAAATACAACCGCAATAATCAAAATACCGCTAAAAACCGCTGTGCTTACCTCTTTTGTAGCGCGATAAACCTGATGCAATTTAGGCAGAGAGGTATCATTTTCACTCAGTTTGGCAAAAGCGTTTTCAACAACGACAACCGCTGAATCGACTAACATCCCGATGGCTATCGCCAAGCCTCCCAAACTCATCAGATTGGCGCTTAACCCAAAATATTTCATCAGCAAAAAAGCAATCGCGATTGAAAACGGCAAAATGACACTCACGGCGATTGCCGCACGTACATCTCCCAAAAAGACCATGAGAAGAATAATGACCAATACAATGGCTTCCATCAAAGCTTTAGAAACAGTCCCGACCGCTTTCTCGATCAAATTGCTTCGATCATAAAAAGGGACAATAGTTACGCCCGCAGGAAGCATCGGTTTCAGTTGATCGAGTCTTTCTTTAATTTGCGAAATGGTCTCTTGGGCATTGGCCCCTTTAAGTGTCAAAACAAGGCCTTCTGTCGCTTCTCCGACACCGTCTTTGGTAACAAATCCCAGTCGCGTTCTCGAATCGTCTCGGACTTCACAAAAATCCCCCACACGGATCGGTCCGTTATGAGAATGGATCGTGATATTGGCGATTTCGCTCGCATCTTTGACACCGCTTTGAACTTTCACCAAATAGCTCTCTTCGTTTGCGTCGACCCGTCCAGCACCATCATTTTTCAGATTTTTTTCCAATGTGTCCTGCAGGGTGCTCAAAGGTATCCCCAAGTGGCGCATTGCCGTATAATCAGGCTGCACCACGATAGCCCGTGCTTCACCGCCGAGCGAATTGACATCCGCTACCCCTTTGGCACCACGCAATACCGGACGAATGACGAAATCGAGCAGTTCGCGTTTCTCTTTTGGGCTTATATTTCCTTCGATCGTAAACATAAAAGCTTCGCCCAACGGTGTGGTAATAGGGGCCATGCCCCCTTCCACCCCTTTTGGGAGTGTCGGAAGGAGCGATGCAAGTTTTTCAGAAACTTGATTGCGTGCCCGGTAAATATCCGTACCGTCATTAAAATCAATCGTTATGTCGGCAATCGCATATTTTGACGTACTCTTGAGAAGCTTCTCATTTTCCAATCCCAGCAATTCTGCTTCCAAGGGCTTCACAACACGGTTTTCAACCTCTTCAGGGGTCATTCCGGGTGCTTTCAAAATGATTTTCACCTGAGTCGATGAAATATCCGGAAAAGCATCAATCGGGATTTTATAAAATGAATAGATGCCATACCCGAATAGGGCCATGGAGAGGAGAATGACGATGAGCCGTTGTTTGAGAGAAAATTCAATAATAGAGTTCAGCATTATTCAAATCCCAATCCGCTCAATGCACCTTTTAAGGTAATGATCCCGTCACTCGCAACTTTTGTTGTAGTGTCTAGTCCTTCAGGTTTAACCGCTATATAGTTTTTATAAATTTTTTGGATTTGAATGGTTTGCGGTTTAAATCCTGTCGGCGTTTGTACAAAGCAGATGTCATTTTTCTTGTATTTTGTAACAGCGGAACGTGGAATCAAAATCCATTTATCGGTTTGCGTTGAAGCAATATAAAACTCATCCGAAGTCCCTGCACGGTTATTACTATTGACATTCAAGACAGCAATGGCGGTCGCGGAATTGTTCATGACATCGACTGATGAAGAGACCGCCGTGATTTTTCCGGCTTCCGCACCTGTTTTATCCATCACCAGCGCACCTTTACGGATACTTCCAATCATTTTAGGAGGAATTTTGATAAACGCACTGAGCGCATTTGCACTGGCAATTTTCAGATAAGGGACAAACGGATCAATCTTTTCACCGGCTTTGAGAGGGGCATGAGCCAATATGCCGTTTTGACGAGCTCTGATCGTGAACATCATCCCGTTTTTCGGTTGGATATCCGCACCCGAGAAAATAAATCGATTTTCTATCTCGGATACTTTGGATTTCAGACTCAGAACTTCGATGCCGCTTTTTTGCGATTCACGTAAAGATATCACGCCGTCTTTGTACAAAGCCTGATCTTTTTGAGCATATTCCTGAGCCAATTTAAGGCGATTTCGAAGATCGCTGAGTTCATAGCTGCTTGAAAGCAATTCTGAAGAGGCAATGGTGCAGATTACTTCCCCTTTTTTTACGGTATCCCCGGTTTGTTTCATTAGCTCCGCCACCGTAGCTTCACCGCTTAGCGTATAACTTCTTGATCCTTTGTCGCTGTAATCAAATGTTCCGATAAACGGCCCCATGGCTTCAGACTTGATCATTCGTACTTGTTCTACCGTGATGCCCATTTTTTTCATCTGAGCTTCACTCATTGTGATTTGTGCCATTAGCGCCGTTGCGCTTAACAGAATCAATAAACTTTTTTTCATTACCAGATCCCCCCTAGTTTCTCTTCGATAGCAGACATCTCTTCAATGTATTCTTGTTTGACTTGAAGGGTTCGCAAACGCGCATCATAATAGGCATTTTTAGAAGCCAGATATTCAAATTGCCCTATTACACCCCCTTCATATCCTTTATGCGCCATCGCAAAAAGAGTTTCGTATTTTTTTTCATTCTCTCTCAATACGTTTATATTCTCTTTTCGCTCTTTTAAATGGTCAAATAATCCTTGAACACTTAACTCCAGTTTTTGTCTGCTCACTTCCCGCATATTGACCAGCGCACTGCGCTCATTCATCAATGCCGCGATTTTATTTTCATTTTTACTGCTGATTGCCAAAGGGATGGTAAGCCGAAAATCGACACTGTTTTGCGTCGGTTCCTGTGTCATTCCTATCCCTACCGAAACCGCCTCAATGGTAGAATGACGTAATGTTGCTATTTGAGCATTCAACGTATCGATACGAATATCCAGTGATTTTAATATCGGTGTGTTCATAATGCGATTATGGATTGAATCAGCTTCTATAAATTCAAATTTCAAATCATCGATCATCACTTCTTCATCCGACATTACCGCTTCTTTCAGATAATGTTGAGCATGTTCCGCTTCCATCATAACAGATGCGAGATCTTGAACTGTACTTTGATATTCGCTCTCCAATCGCAAAAACTCCATTTGCGACAACCGGCCGGCTTTAAATTTTTTTTCTCCGACCTGATACGCTTTATACGAAAAATCACGTTTTTCGCTCAGTATGACACTTCTTTCATGTTCAAGCTGATACATAAGCCAGCCTCTTTTCAAAGCGACTTGGATAGATCCTTTATGTGTGGCTATCTCGTGTTCTGTTTCTTTTTTCTTCAGTTCAAATTCATTTGCTTGAGCGGCTTTAAACGATGGCATTTTAAAAGCGTAATCGAGCATGATTCCATATTCTTTGCCGCTATCCATAGTGTCATCCGCTTTGATTCTCCGTGTAGAGGTTTCAATACTTAACGGGTCACCCGCTAACGCTGAAGCTTTTTCAAAACCGATCGCATTCATCCGCCCGTTTGATTCAATCACTTGTTCTGAGACGTCATATGCACGTTTTGTAAAGTCGTTAAAACTTACGGCGTTTCCTAAAAAAGGGATTAAGATAAGACTATATGCCCATATACGTTTCATTCAATGATTTCCTCTTTTAAAATTGACCCGTTAGCAGGATCGACATAAAGCTTTAAACTTTTTGACGTGTTATCCGTTACATATACCTGATATACCAATTCGTAAGCGATATCGCGCAGTTTGATGCTTCGAACGCTATAACCTTCACCTGAAAGATGATTGCGTATATCCTCATCACTCATCGGTGCCATCGATTTATAATATTGCTTTTCTTCCATTTTTTGTACAGTGTGGTTTCTATGATTTCCAAAAGAATATTTAAGATGTTCTTGTACAGGAATAGTGATTGATGAACCCATAGCACCGTATAAAGACAAAGAGACCAATGACAAAGAAACAAAGGGAATAAATTTCATGATATAGCCTTTATGTAAAAATATGATGAGATTTTATGGATTCAACGTGAGAAAATCATGAGAACCCTGTCCGTTCACAAGAAATAATTTTTTAATCAGCCTCATGCTACCCTTATAAATCACTTTTCAAAATCACAAAAGAGCAGTATGAAAAAACCAATCACACTTCTATTAGCAGCATTGTGCGGTATCAATGTATTTGGAAATGACGATCCCATTGTCCCGGATCGTCCCGGATTTTCAACCGGTACTCAAACCGTAAAACCCAATGTCGTCAATATCGAAGTCGGGTATCAGTACGCATTTAACAACTATGATACAAAACCATCATCCCATACCCTCCCTTTAATGGTTTTGCGTACAGGGATCTCGGAAAAATCGGAGTTAGACATATTGTGGGACGGTATCAATTTGGATAAAGAAGAAGGGGCGTCGACCGTACACTCAAAAGCCGATTTATCCATTGGAGGAAAATACAAGCTTTTAGAAAACGAACAATACAATCTTACTCTGCTGGGGGTAGTGTCGCTCCCGACCGGAACGGCTCCATCGACCTCTGACAGTGTCAATCCGTTAGTCGGATTGCTGTGGGATTATTCACTGTCCGATACCAATACGTTATTCGGAACCGTTCAGACCAGTTCAACGAAAATTGATCATAACAGAGAATACGATCAGCAATTCTCGATCGGTACCTCTTTTGCTCATACTGAAACGATCGGCAGCTTTATTGAGTTTTATACGATCATCCCTTCCGAATCCGGTTTGCATACGACAAAGACTATAGACGGCGGGATGACCTATTTATTGACTAACGACATTCAGCTTGACGTTAATGTCGGTTTAGGACTAAACCGATATTCCTCCCATTTTATCGGCTTTGGATTTGCGACACGTTTTTAATATTTCCTGCCTCTAGCGTTATATTTTTTCGTGCATCAGTTCTTCCAAGTTATCCGGAATTTGAGCAACTTCTTTTGTTTTTGCTTCGACACCCTCTTTTGCTAACGGCGATTCTGCCAGCAAGGTCTCTATATCTCCTTCAAAGTCGGCGATCACAAATCGGTCGCCCCATATTCTGAAGATTTGATATCCCGAGAATGTCTGGGATAAATACTCCGCAAATTCTGAAATAAGCGCATTTCCTCTCTCCCAGCCGTATGCCTTGTTATAACGATGAAAGTTAACCAAAGATACGATCCAGAGTTTAGCGGGCTTCGGATGACGGGCCCGTCCGTTCAGCGTCATCGTAAAATAGTCTTCATTGTAGAGTTTCGTCAACCGGTCTTTGAAAAAATAGCTCATCCGCTCTTCCTCCAGCGCGCTGGAAGCTATTTGGTTAATCGACGTATCGATATTTACACCGGGCAATACTCTCAAAGCCGCATTCACCACCGCAGGATGATACCAGATACCGCTCAGTTCATTGAGCTCAATCAGCGATTCATCAATCTCTTTTCGAGGTTTATAAATTCGGTTCGTCGTCATCGCGTCAAACGAATCGGCAACCGCCATGATATGACCCAGCAGGGATATCTCTCCCCCTTTTTTACCCTCAGGATACCCGCTTCCGTCATAACGCTCGTGATGATCGATCATTATGTCCGCCAGCTCTTGATACAAATGAACGTTTGAAAGAACTTCATACCCTGCCCTCGCATGTTCTTTGATCAGCTCATACTCCAGTTTGCTCAGTTTTCCCGGTTTAAGTAAGATTGAATCGGGGGTTACGACTTTTCCGATGTCATGCAGTTTGGCCGATTCCACCAGTTTTTGAATCTCTTTCTCCGGCAGTTCCATCTCTCGGGCAATCAACTCGGCATAATGGGCGACTCTCACCGTATGTCCCGCCGTATAGGTATCACGCTGTTCAATCATATTGACCATGGCATCGATAAAGTTTTGGTAGCTTTTCACCCTATCTTCGTGCAGTGCATTGATCTGTTCTTGCTGGGTAAACGAGTTAAGGGCAAACCCGATATCCCCCGCCAGTTCTTCAATCATCTTCTGCTCTTCAACACTAAATCCGCCCTCACGGCCCGTACAGATCGTCAGAACGCCGATTACCTCTTCAGTAAAAGAGCTGCTTTTCAACGGCAGGGCGTAAATCCCTTTAATCGCATACAAGTCCACATAATTTTGACACTCGTCATCCAATGAGGGATCGCACATATCGGTAATCATCAGATTTTTGCCGTGTTCGTATGCTTTTCGATCGATTGGAGTAATATGTTTGATATCTCCCGCACCGTACGCTGCACCCAGGATCAATTCTCCCTCTTTTACGACAGAAATCTTTGCATTTTTTAGCGATTCGTTTGTACTCAAACATAGTGCCGCTTTGTCAATCAGCTCATCCACCGAGCGTGTCGTAATCAGCATCTGATTGACATCCGCTACCGTTCGCAAAATGCTTCGTAAATATTTTTCGTTGAGATACGCTTCTTCGAGTTTTATGCTTTTATCATACAAATGCTGCGTTTTTTCGCGGATTTTATCTTCCAAAGAGCTATTGAGTGTTTCCAGTTCCTGTTGCGTATCATTTAATTTTGAATTGATTCTCGCTATGTACAGCGTAACCGTAAAAGAGAGCAATAGAAAGATTCCCGCAATGATGATATACGTACCGTATTCTTCGAAAATATACAAAAACACATCTTCTCTAAGATGTTTATACGGCCCCATTCCAAGTTCTTTAAGGCATTCATGGATACTTTGATAATCGAGCGGTATCGTCCATCCCAATGACTTTGACGCCCGTGCGGCTTCGGACTCTTCCCCCATTGAGATTAAGGCGACGGCTACCCTTTCTGCCAGAGCGCTTGAGGTATGCTTCGTCGTTGCTATCGGCCATTCGGGATAGAGCCGTGTACTTACTTGATAATAAAAATCGGGATAGTTCTTTTGATTTAAAACAGTAAAATCATTTATATTGATTTTCCCTTCACTTGCCATCCTCTCTAACGTATCGGTACGCACCGTACCGGCTTCGGCTTTCCCGTCGCGGACAGCGTAGACAACCGCTTCATGGGTACCGTAAAAGGTTGTTTTTAAGTCCTTTTGATTGATATTTTTCTCTTTAAGCTCTCTCAGCGCCATTATCCAGCCGCCGAATGATTCCTCATTGACCGCCGCAAATTTTTTATTTTTTATATCTTCGACCTGATCAATCGTCCTATTCACCGTACGCTTAAAAATGACGCCGCCGAACTCCATTTGGACTTTGCCGTTAAAGCCTCTATTTTTAAGTGTTGCGACTCTCGAAATTCCGTAACGGCTCTCCAAATCGACGTAATAAGCTGAATTGGTGATGACAAAATCGATCTTTTTATCTCGTAAATAGGGGGGGAATTCTTCAAAACGAAGCGGGACGATTTGAAAATCGTATTCCGGAATTTTTTCATTCAGATATTCAGCGGTCAGATCCCACATGCTGTGGGTAGATGCATAGTTTTTATGAGCCAGTACTCCGATACGCACACTCTCTTTCGCACTTATCGTACTGGTAAAAAACGACAAATAGATCAAAAGCGATAAAAAATATGTGAGTGTTTTCATCCGTTCATTATAGCTTATATTTACTTTCCGGACTACAACACATTTGATCAGAATCGATCGAATTTGAAAAAAGAATTTACGGGATAAAAATAAAATAGGAGGGAAATGCCCCGAAGGGGCAAGAGAGAAGAGCTATCTTAGCTGTTACGCTTTTTGATAATCTCGTCGGCAACGTTACGTGGAACTTCTTCGTAGTGATCGAATTCCATAGAGTAACTTGCACGTCCTTGTGTCGCTGAACGAAGGTCAGTTGAGTAACCGAACATTTCAGACAACGGTACGAACGCGTCAACAATTTTGTTACCAGAACGGTCACCCATGTTGTTAACTTGTCCGCGGCGGCGGTTAAGGTCACCGATTACGTCACCCATAAAGTTTTCAGGAACTTCAACTTCAACTTTCATCATAGGCTCAAGGATAGCCGGGTTCGCTTTACGCGCAGCCTCTTTGAATCCCATAGATGCAGCAAGTTTAAACGCCATCTCATTCGAGTCAACCTCATGGTAAGACCCGTCATACAATGCAACTTCAACGTCCTCGATCGGATAACCGGCAAGAACACCTTTTTGCATAGCTTCTTTACACCCTTTTTCAACTGCAGGGATATACTCTTTCGGAATAACCCCACCTTTGATTTCGTTGTGGAAAATGAAACCTGTTCCAGGTACGCCCGGCTTAACGCGGATATAAACGTGACCGAATTGTCCGCGTCCACCCGATTGTTTCGCATATTTGTACTCTTGGCTGACTTCGTTACGGATAGATTCACGGTATGCAACCTGAGGTGCACCGACTTCCGCTTCAACTTTGAACTCACGGAACATACGGTCAACAAGGATCTCTAGGTGAAGCTCACCCATACCGCTGATGATTGTTTGTCCTGTCTCTTCGTCAGTGTGAACACGGAACGATGGATCTTCCGCAGCGAGTTTTGCAAGAGCGATACCCATTTTTTCTTGGTCCGCTTTTGTTTTAGGCTCAACCGCAACCGAGATAACCGGTTCAGGGAAGTGCATACGCTCTAGAACGATGCGATCGCTCTCATCACACAAAGTATCTCCGGTAGTTGTGTCTTTGAGACCTACAACCGCACCGATTTCACCTGCGTAAAGCGCTTTGATCTCTTCACGTTTGTTCGCATGCATTTTAACGATACGTCCGATACGCTCTTTTTTACCTTTGATGGTATTGATCGCATATGAACCGGATTCAAGAACACCGCGGTACATACGTACGAATGTCAATTGTCCTACGAACGGGTCGGTCATAATTTTGAACGCAAGGCCGGCGAACGGAGCATCATCACGTGATTCAACTTCTACTTCTACCTCTTCGTCGTCCTCTTTAGTACCTTTGATCGCCGCAACTTCCAATGGAGACGGAAGGTAATCAACAACCGCGTCAAGAAGAGTTTGTACCCCTTTGTTTTTGAACGCAGTTCCGCATGTCATAGGGATGATTTCCATTTTAAGACATCCGGCTTTGATCCCGCGCATAATCTCTTCGTTTGAAAGTTCACCCTCTTCGAAGAATTTCTCCATCAAAGTATCGTCACCTTCAGCTGCCGCTTCCATCATGCGTGCACGATAGTCGTTTGCTTTTTCAACCAAATCAGCAGGGATCTCTTCTTCACGGTAGTTTGAACCCATTGCAGCGTCGTCATCCCAAAGGATCGCTTTCATTTTAACGAGATCGATGATCCCTTTAAATTGATCTTCCGCACCGATTGGAAGTTGGATAGGTACCGGGTTTGCTTTTAAGCGGTTACGGATTTGATCTTCTACGTTGTAGAAATCGGCACCGATACGGTCCATTTTGTTGACGAAAACCATACGAGGTACACCGTAACGGTTTGCTTGACGCCATACTGTTTCAGATTGTGGCTGAACCCCACCAACTGCACAGAATACCGCTACTGCACCGTCAAGTACACGCATAGAACGCTCAACTTCAATGGTGAAGTCAACGTGGCCCGGAGTGTCGATGATGTTGATTTGTTTGCCCAACCATTCACAAGTTGTCGCAGCAGAAGTAATGGTAATACCACGCTCTTGCTCTTGCTCCATCCAGTCCATAGTTGCAGCACCTTCGTGAACCTCACCGATTTTGTGTGATACACCGGTGTAGAACAAGATACGCTCAGTTGTTGTCGTTTTACCCGCGTCGATGTGAGCGGCGATACCGATGTTTCTTACGTCTTCTAGTTTATGGGATCTTGCCATGATAATAGCCCTTAAAGAGTTTTTGAATGTGGGGAAAGATAGCCTAAAAAGGCTATCAAATGATTACGAAAAATCTTACCAGCGATAGTGAGCAAACGCTTTGTTCGCTTCTGCCATTTTGTAAGTATCTTCTTTCTTTTTGAACGCTGTACCTTTGTCGTTTGCAGCATCTGATAATTCATTTGCCAAACGCTCTGCCATAGTGCGCTCGTTACGTTTGCGTGCCGCATCGGTTAACCAGCGGATAGCAAGAGAAAGTTGGCGTACAGGACGAACTTCTACTGGAACTTGGTAGGTCGCTCCACCCACACGGCGGCTTTTTACTTCGATAACTGGTTTGATGTTCTCAATCGCAGCGTTGAATACTTCGATACCTGTTTTTTCACCACGTGAACCCATGATATCCAATGCACCGTACATGATTTTCTCAGCGGTACTTTTTTTACCGTCCCACATGATTTTATTGATGAATTTCGTCAATACTTTTGAACCATGAACCGGGTCAGGCATAATTTCGCGAACGGGCGCTTTTCTTCTTCTCATAATGTTTCCTTCAATGTTGTTTCATTTACTCAAAATACGGTCATCAGAAACCGAATCTTGTCAGACTAGTTGATTATTTTTTAGCCTTAGCTTTTTTCGTTCCGTATTTAGAACGAGATACTTTACGGTCTTTAACACCCGCTGTATCGAGAGCACCACGTACGATATGGTATTTAACCCCTGGTAAGTCTTTTACACGGCCGCCGCGAACAAGAACGATAGAGTGCTCTTGCAAGTTGTGACCCTCACCACCGATATAACTAATAACTTCAAACCCTGAAGTCAAACGAACTTTAGCAACTTTACGAAGCGCCGAGTTCGGTTTTTTAGGGGTTGTAGTATATACACGAGTACATACACCACGACGTTGTGGGCATGACACCAAAGCGGGTGATTTTGATTTTTTCACTACCGCTTGTCGCTCTTTACGAATAAGTTGGTTGATTGTTGGCACACAATCTCCTTTGTTGAATTGTTCCAGTAGAATATATAATCCGCTCATGACGAGGGGACTAATAAACGCGCAATGGTATCCATTTTTTGATTAAATATAGCTTATTTTAAGGAATTTGTAAGAGAGGTGGAAAAGAGGGTTTCCCGCCGAAGCAGGAAAGAAAAAAGGAGTTTTTAGTCTCCGAAAACCATTTTGCGGTCTTTATAGATACCGGTACCGACCGGAATCGTGCGACCGATAATGACGTTCTCTTTAAGATCGGTCAAGTCATCGATTTTCGCTGAAACTGCCGCTTCCGTCAAGACTTTTGTGGTGTCTTGGAACGATGCCGCTGAAATGATCGAGTCAGCACTAACCGCAGCACGGGTAATACCGACAAGGTACGGTTCAGCGATCGCAGGCTCTCCGCCAAGGCGAAGAATTTTTTCATTCTCCACTTTGAACTGAGCTTTAGAAACAACATCGCCCTCGATAAATTTCGTATCGCCTGAGCGAAGAATTTTGATTTGACGCAACATCTGAGTAAAGATAACTTCGATGTGTTTGTCGGCGATATTAACCCCTTGACGGCGGTAAACTTGCTGTACTTCGCTGACGAGATAGTTGTACAACGCTTTAACACCCAAGATTCTCAAAATCTCGTGAGAGCTGATGATACCGTCCGTCAAACGCTCGCCGGCGTGAACGAACTCACCCGGATGAACCAGTGCAACAAGGTTTTTATCGACAAAGTACTCTTTGACCATTCCGTTGTCCGAAGTGATCAAGATACGCTCTTTTCCGCGAAGCGGTTTACCGAAGCTGACAACCCCGTCAAGCTCAGCGATAAGAGCGATCTCTTTAGGTTTACGCGCTTCGAAAAGCTCGGAAACCCGCGGAAGACCCCCGGTGATATCGCGTGATTTTTGTAGCGCTTTCGGTGTTCTTGCCAAGATATCGGCAACTTTCACTTCGGCACGGTCTTGTGCAAAAATCGCTGTTTTCGGTTCAACCGCATAACGGATGATTGAGCCGTCGTTCGCCGCAAGGACGATCGCCGGTTTGAATTCCGGTGCAACGTATTCGTTGATCATCAAACGGGTTTTTCCGGTCAATTCATCAAACTGCTCAGACGCGGTAACTCCCGGGATAATATCTTCAAACGTGATAATACCGTCTGTCTCAGAGATAATAGGATTCGAATACGGATCCCACTCAGCGATAACGATTGATTCTTCTTTTGCCGGTTTTGCAATGATGCTATCGGCTTTAACCACTTCATTATCGTTGATTTCGATCACTGAACCGCGAGCGATATAGTGACGGATCGCTTCACGATCTTCACTGTCGGCGACAACCGCGAAGAGACCTTTCTCTTCAACGCTGTATCCTTTGGTAATCTCGTGGTGACGCTCAAGATAATCGCCTTTGAGGAGATAGTATTTAACCGTCCCTTTCTCTTTTGCCAAAATCTTTTGCGTTACCGGTGCGCCGTCTTTAACTTGGATCTCAGACGCGTACGGGATACGGTTAGGAACATTCCATCCGTCTTTGATCGTTTCAACGATCGACTCATCCGCTTTCACGGCAGTGCCGCTCTCGTACGGAAGATAGAATTTACCTTCGATTTTACCGCTGACACCGGCAAGTTCATTCGGTTTTGCCACTTCATTTTTACGGAGTGTATAGCGAACGGTTTGGCTCTCGCCTTTAACGCTTACGATAACTTCGTCATGGATCGTTTGAATCTCTACGCTTCCGTTAAACGGAGCTTTGATCTTCGGTTCAACCAAAAGGATCGCAGCATTACGACGGTTCGCAACGATTTGTTTACCCTCTTTTGAAAGGTAGGTTTTCATATTGTAGTAACGGATGAAACCTTCTTTGGTTGCCACGACTTGGCGCTCTTCACGCGTACTTGACGCGGTTCCCCCGACGTGGAACGTACGGAGCGTCAACTGTGTTCCCGGCTCACCGATAGACTGAGCGGCGATAATACCGACCGCTTCACCCGGTTTGACGATTCCGCCGCTTCCGAGATTCAGACCGTAACAAAGGGCACATACGCCGTTCTCCGATTTACACGTTGTCGGAGTACGGATTTGTACCGCACGGATACCGGCTTCGATAATTTTAGACGCTTTGATCTCATCAATCAATGTCCCCTCAGAATAGAGGATTTCATTTGTGATCGGATCAATCGCGTCTTCCGCCAATACACGACCGTAAATACGGTCTTCGAGCGGCTCGATCAATTCATTACCGACAGAGATATCGGTCAATTCGATCCCCTCATGGGTACCGCAGTCGTGCTCAACGATTTTAACGTTTTGAGCAACGTCGACGAGTTTACGGGTCAAATAACCCGCATTCGCTGTTTTAAGAGCGGTATCCGCAAGACCTTTACGGGCACCGTGGGTTGAAATAAAGTACTCAAGGACGTTTAGACCCTCTTTAAAGTTTGAAATAATCGGCGTTTCGATAATCGAACCGTCCGGTTTCGCCATTAAACCACGCATACCGGCAAGCTGACGGATCTGAGCCGCAGATCCACGCGCCCCAGAGTCAGCCATCATAAAGATAGAGTTGAATCCCTCTTTATCGTTTTTGATCAAGTCCATCATTCCGCCCGCAACGGTATTATTCGTATCGGTCCAGACGTCAATGATTTTGTTGTAACGTTCCTGTTCAGTCAAAAGACCCGCTTCGAACTGTTTTTGAATCTCTTTAACACGGTTTTTAGAGCTTATAATCAGCCCTGCTTTCATTTCAGGAATAATGATATCTGCGATAGAGATCGATACCCCTGATTTAGTCGCGTATTTGAAACCGAGATTTTTCAAATCATCCAAGAATCCTGCTGTTACCGCAATACCGCCGTGTTTATTGACATAGTCAACCAACGCGGAGATGTTTTTCTTTTTCATTACAACGTTCCACAGTTCTGCAGGAACAAATGATGGAAGGATCGATTGAAGAATCATACGTCCAGCAGTCGTGTGGATCACACGCCCGTCAACACGGGTACGTACTTTCGCATGCAAATCAAGTGCATTGTGTTCCAATGCGATCATGATCTCGTCAACATTGCTGAAAAGCTTGTTTGACCCTTTTACATCGTTTTTGCCGAGTGTCAAATAATAAAGACCCAAGACCATGTCTTGTGAAGGGGTTGCAATCGCTTTACCCGATGCAGGAAGCAAAATATTCATAGATGAGAGCATCAATACTTTACACTCTGCAATCGCTTCAGCCGATAACGGTACGTGAACCGCCATTTGGTCACCGTCGAAGTCCGCATTGAACGCGGCACATACGAGTGGATGCAATTGGATCGCTTTACCGTCGATCAGTTTCGGGTGAAACGCTTGGATCGAAAGTTTGTGTAGCGTAGGTGCACGGTTAAGCATAACCGGATACCCCTCAACGATTTCAGCAAGACATTCCCAAACTTCGTTGGTTTTCTCTTCGATCATTTTTTTCGCCGCTTTAACGGTCGTCGCGTACCCTTTGTCTTCGAGTTTTGCGATCAAATGCGGTTTGAATAGTTCCAATGCCATTTGTTTCGGCAATCCGCACTGATCCATTTGAAGGTTAGGTCCGACAACAATAACCGAACGTCCCGAGAAGTCAACACGTTTACCGAGAAGGTTTTGACGGAAACGTCCTTGTTTACCTTTGATGATCTCGGAAAGTGATTTCAACGGACGTTTGTTCGCCCCTTTAACCGCGTTTGCACGACGGCCGTTGTCGAACAACGCATCCACCGCTTCTTGAAGCATACGTTTTTCATTACGTACGATAATTTCCGGTGCTTCAAGTTCAATAAGGCGTTTCAGACGTTGGTTACGGTTGATAACACGGCGATAGAGGTCATTGACATCCGATACTGCGAATTTTCCGCCGTCAAGGCTTACCAACGGGCGAAGTTCAGGAGGAAGAACCGGCAGTGCGGTTAGCATCATCCACGCAGGATTGTTCCCTGAGTTCAAGAACGACTCGATAACTTTCAAACGTTTAACGATCGTTTTACGTTTTGCTTCAGAGTTTGTCCCCGCGACTTCTTCTTTCAAAGCTGAGAAAAGATCAACCAAGTCGAGTTCATCGAGCAATTCGCGAACCGCAGATCCCCCCATTTCAGCTGAGAAACCGCTGTCCCCGTAGCGTTGTACCAACGTACGGTATTGCTCTTCGTTCAATACATCGTATTTAAGTACCGCAGAAGTTTGCTCACCGTCATAGTATGCTTCTCCGCCGTTTTTAACAATATACGCTTCGTAATACAATACGCGCTCAAGGTCTTTCATTTTCACGCCGAGCAACGTACCGATACGGCTCGGAAGTGAGCTGACATACCAGATATGGGCTACAGGAGTAACGAGGTCAATGTGTCCCATACGGGTACGGCGAACTTTCGCCGAGGTTACTTCAACCCCACATTTTTCGCAAATAACGCCTTTATAGCGCATTTTTTTGTATTTTCCGCACAAACATTCGTAGTCACGTACGGGACCGAAAATTTTGGCACAAAACAATCCGTCACGTTCCGGTTTAAGGGTACGGTAGTTGATGGTTTCTGGTTTTTTAACTTCACCGTGGCTCCATGAGAGAACTCTCTCAGGAGACGCGAGTCGAAATTGGATTTGTTTAATATCGACTGGGCGATTTTCTTCCGTTACGGCAACCGGTACTAATTTACTCATTGTCATCCACCTCGTCAAAAATCTCAATATCAAGCGCCAATGATTGGAGCTCTTTGGTTAATACGAAGAGTGTTTCAGGGATACCTGATGCTGGTACACTCTCCCCTTTAGTAATCGCTTTGTATGCACGAACACGTCCGTCGACATCATCCGATTTGATCGTCAACATCTCTTTAAGGACGGCAGAAGCACCATAGGCTTCAAGAGCCCATACTTCCATTTCCCCGAAACGTTGTCCACCGAACAGCGCTTTACCACCGACCGGTTGTTGGGTAACAAGTGAGTATGGTCCGGTTGAACGGGCATGCACTTTCTCATCAACCAAGTGATGGAGTTTAAGCATGTACATATAACCGACGTTAACGCGCTCTTTCATTTTATCGCCGGTTTTACCGTCGTAAAGCTCCATTTTTCCATCTGTGTCCAATTTGGCCAATTCGAAAAGTTTTGCAAACTCAGCTTCGGTAACCCCTTCGAAAATAGGTGTCGCGAATTTAACCCCTTTTGACCAGTCTTGAGCATAGCCAAGAAGCGTTTGATCATCCATTTCACCCAGCAATTTAGCGGCGTTCATCAATCCAGCTACATCAGCAAAAGTGATCATTTTTTCACGCAATTCAGAGATGAACTCTTTTTGTTTCGCTTCGAAAATGTCTTGGATTTGGAACCCGAGTTCTTTACCGACCATACCAAGGTGCATCTCAAGGATTTGCCCGATATTCATACGAGACGGAACCCCGAGCGGATTCAAACAAACGTCGACAGAACGCCCGTTTGCCATGTACGGCATGTCAACTTGAGGAACGATCGTAGAAACGATACCCTTGTTCCCGTGACGTCCCGCCATTTTATCCCCGACTTTGAGTTTACGTTTCGTTGCGATATAAACTTTTACAAATTTAACGACACCGTTTGGAAGGATGTCGTCTTTTTCCAAGATAGAGAGTTTTTCTTCGTGTTCGTCACGGAATTTTTTCTTCTCTTTTTGGAAATGGTTTTTCGTTTGGTTATATTTCTCTTGAATATCGTCGCTGAACGCTTTAACGACGTTATTCATCGCAAAACGGTTGACCTCTTTAAGATCGTCACCTTTCACGTTTTCACCCGCTTTATATTCGTTGCCGTTGATGCTGACATCGCTGAGCAACGGATGTTTTGTAAGCAATGAAATGATTCGGAGCATCTCCTCTTTGTCAATCATCAAAAGACGGTCGTAATGCTCGCGCTCGAGTTCGTCACGCTCTTGTTTTTCAAGCTCTAACGTACGAGGATCTTTGTCATACCCTTTTTTGGTGAAGACTTTAACGTCAACAACAACCCCTTCCATACTCGGTGTACAGTAAAGCGATTTGTTCACAACGTGACCCGCTTTTTCACCGAAGATAGCGCGCAGCAAGCGCTCTTCCGGAGTCGGTTTTACTTCACCCTTCGGAGAAACTTTACCGACAAGGATCATTCCGCCTTTAACATAGGTACCGATTTTTACGATACCGCTGTCATCGAGGTGAGCAAGTTCATCGTCACGAACGTTCGGAATATCACGGGTAATCTCTTCAACACCGTGCTTAAGCTCGCGCGCTTCCGCCTCTTTCTCATAAATATGAACGGATGTAAATGCATCTTCGCGGATCATGCGTTCAGACATAACGATCGCATCTTCGAAGTTGTATCCGTTCCACGGCATGAACGCGACGAGTGCATTGATACCAAGTGCCAATTCACCTTTATCCATGTTCGGACCATCCGCGATGATTTGCCCTTTGGTTACCATTTGCCCTTGTTTGACAATCGGTTTTTGCAAGAACGTCGTATTTTGGTTGGTACGAAGATTTTTTTGCAACGGATAATAATCGATAAACGTTCCGTCTTCGTCTTCGCCCATGATATAAATATGCTTGGAGTCGACTTTTTCGACTATACCGCTTCGTTCAGCTTTAACACATTCCCATGAGTCACGGGCTACGAGTTTTTCAACCCCTGTTCCGACCATAGGCGCTTCAGGACGCAATAACGGTACCGCTTGACGTTGCATGTTCGATCCCATCAATGCACGGTTCGCGTCATCGTGTTCCAAGAACGGAATCAAGCTTGCCGCAACACCGACAACCATATGCGGAGTCAAATCACGAAGCTCACAATCTTTTGGTGAAACAAGCGGATATTCACCGTCTTGACGTGTTTCAACCAAGTCATCAAGGAAATTACCTTTGTCATCGATACGGCTTGATGCCGCAGCGATAACTTTTCCCTCTTCTTGAGTAGCCGTCAAATAAACAACTTCATCCGTAACAACACCATCTTTAACAACGTTATACGGAGCTTCGATAAATCCGTGTTCGTTAACTTTTGAATAGGTCGCCAACGTATTGATCAAACCAATGTTTTGTCCCTCAGGAGTCTCAATCGGACAGATACGTCCGTAGTGAGTCGGGTGAACGTCACGCACTTCAAATCCGGCACGCTCTTTAACAAGACCGCCTTCCCCGAGTGCCGACAGACGTCGTTTATGGGTAACTTCCGACAACGGGTTCGTTTGGTCCATAAATTGTGACAATTGTCCGCCGCTGAAGAACTCCATGATCGTTGACGTAATCATTTTCGAGTTAATCAAGTCATGCGGCATCAATTCGGTGGTCGGCCCGCTCATCGTGCTCAGTTTGTCTTTGATCGCTTTTTGCATTTTGACAAGACCGTTGTGAAGCTCGTTACCGAGTAGTTCACCGATAGAACGGATACGTCGGTTACCGAGGTGATCACGGTCATCGATATGCCCTTGGCCATTTTTGACTTTAACGACGTATTTAACCGTGTTAATAATATCTTCATTTGTCAAAACGGTTACATACTCAGGAATGTTAAGTCCAAGTTTGTGATTCATTTTCATACGGCCGACGCGTGTCAAATCATAACGCTCAGGATCGAAGAACAATTGATTGACGAACACTTTCGCCGCTTCTTTCGTTACAGGTTCACCCGGGCGCATTACTTTGTAGATACGGATTGCCGCAAGATCATTTTCATCTTCGATGATTTCGGTTTGACGAAGCAATTTCAAAGAATCGGCATCAGCAATGAATGCATTGATAATAGCGCTGTCATACCCTTCTGCAAGGTCATTCGCGATAACGAACTCTTTGACACCCGCTTCAACCATTTTTTTGAGCTTAGTCTCATCCAATTGTGTCATCGTGTCAAACATGACTTCGCCGGTCTCTGCGTCAATAATCGGTTCAGCCAAATGGCGCTCAATCAATGTTTCAATCGGGTACTGGATCGCTTTAACACCTTCAGAAATCAATTTCTCCGCTTTTTTAGTCGAAAGGCGTTTTCCGGCTGCAACAAGCAGTTTGCCCTCAGAGTCGATAAGATCATAACCGAGTCGTCCCGCAAATTGTTCCGGATCGAAATCCATCAAATATTTATTCTCTTCGACACGGATCTTTTGCAACGGATAGAACATTTTTAGAATGTCTTGTTTGCTGTATCCGAGTGCACGGAACATGATCGTAACAGGAACTTTACGGCGTTTATTGATACGCATGTAAAGGATGTCTTTCGGATCGTACTCAAAATAGAGCCATGAACCGCGGTCAGGGATAATCTGACCGGTAAAAATCATTTTGCTTCCGGCAGTGGTTGATTCTTCTTCTTTGAAGATAACCCCCGGTGAACGGTGAAGCTGATTAACAACGACACGCTCGACACCGTTGATAACGAACGACGTACGATCGGTCATCAAAGGGATGTCACGGATAAAGATTGTTTGTTCTTTGATATCTTTTACACCGGTTTTTTCTTTGGTGTTTTCATCACGGTCCCAAATCATAAGGCGTGTTTTCATACGCAGTGATACCGAATAGGTCAATCCGCGTTCCATACATTCGCGTACGGTGTACTTTGGACGGCCTACTTCTGAGCCTAGATATTCAAGAGAAAGACGGTTTTGAGAATCATGAATCGGGAATACCGATTGGAAAACGCGCTCGATACCGCTTTTAGTACGATCTTTTTGATCCAACATCAAAAATGATTCGTAAGAACTTTGTTGAAGTTGTAACAAATTCGGTACTTCAATTTGCTGGGGAGTTTTCGCGAAATCTACGCGTAAGCGGTTTCCGGAGTGAAGAGTGTTTAACATAGGCTACCTCAGTCGAAGTTTTTGATCCCATAGGGATAAGTGCAAAGTCTATAAGTCGAGCGTCCCCGACCCTATAACGACGTATGGGCACTTTACGAAGAAGCTAAAATCCGCTTCGTAAAGTGCCCTGTGGGAGGTGGAGGCGAAGATGCCTCCAATCATGATGATTATTTGATTTCGACGACAGCGCCAGCTTCTTCAAGCTCTTTTTTCGCTGCTTCAGCATCTTGTTTAGAGATACCTTCTTTAAGAGTTGTAGGAGCGCCTTCAACTGCATCTTTAGCCTCTTTAAGACCAAGACCTGTCATCGCACGTACTACTTTAATAACGTTGATTTTTTTATCACCACCGTCTTTCAAGATAACGTCGAATTCAGTTTTTTCTTCTTCAGCAGCGCCAGCAGCAGCTACTGCTCCACCAGCAACCGCTACCGGTTGAGCAGATACTCCGAATTTTTCTTCGAATTCTTTTACAAGCTCAGAAAGCTCGAGGACAGAAAGGTTTGAGATAAACTCAAGAACGTCTTGTTTTGTAACAGCCATTGTAATTCTCCTATTAGAATTTTTTATTTTATGCCGATAATTTTATCGGTTGTTTTTCAAAGCAGCAATTATGCTGCTTCTTCTTCTTTTTTGCGTTTAAGCGCATCGAGTCCGATTGTAAAGTTGCGAACCGGCCCCATCCATACAGATGCGAGCATTCCAAGCAACTCTTCGCGTCCCGGAAGGGTAGCGAATGCACGTACTTTTTTCTCATCCGCAGCTTGACCGTCGATGTATGCCGTGCGGATAACAAATTTATCATTCGCTTTAGCAAAATCAACCGCAGCTTTAGAAGCAGCGATAGCATCGCTTCCCCAGATGAAAATGTTAGTATCTTTAATTTCGATACCTGTCATCTCTGCATTGTTAAGAGCGATAGTCGCAAGTGTATTTTTTACAACTTGTACTTTTGCGTCTTTTTCACGAGCAATTTTACGGAGTGCTTCGAGTTCAGACACTGCTAAACCGCGATAGTCACACATAATTACCGCTGCAGAAGATTTAAACTCTGTAGTCAAAGCGCTAACAATCTCAGATTTCTGTGATTTATTCATAGTTTCTCCTTTCCAGACATAACTTCAAGCGGGGCGGAGTGACTCCGATTAAGGCCTAAGCCCCCTACTGTCTTAAGTCCATAAGATAAAGTCGGGTATCCGTTGATTAACGGATATCCAAAAGTTCTTGCGTTTCGAATTTGATCGCCGGGCTCATAGTCAATGAAAGAGCGGCATTTTTGATATAGCGACCTTTTGCAGTCGACGGTTTCGCACGGTTGATAGCACCGACAAACGCTTTGATGTTTTCAGCGATTTTATCAGTGTCGAAACTCACTTTACCGATACCGGCATGGATGTTCCCTTTTTTGTCAACACGGAAGTTTACTTGTCCGCCTTTAACGTTGCTAACCGCTTTTGCGATATCTGCTGTAACCGTTCCTGTTTTAGGATTCGGCATCATCCCTTTTGGCCCGAGGATACGTCCTACTTGACCGACAAGTCCCATACAATCGGGTGCAGCGACAACGATATCGAAGTTAATGTTACCTGCTTTGATTTGTTCAACCAAATCTTCAGCACCGACGATGTCAGCACCTGCATTTTTAGCTTCGTCTACTTTTGCACCTTTTGCGAAAACCGCAACACGAACCACTTTTCCTGTACCGTGAGGAAGCACAACGGCACCACGGATCATTTGGTCAGCGTGACGAGGATCAACACCAAGATTCAAAGCAATTTCGACTGTTTCGTCAAACTTTGCAGACTTAAGCTCTTTAACAAACGCAGCAGCGTCTGCTACAGAGTAGCTTTTTGTCATATCAATTTTTTCACTTAGTTGTTTATAGCGTTTTCCAGCCATTTGAATTCTCCAATATTAGAATCTGCCGCAAGGTTTAGCCTCTTTGCGGTCGAAGAGTTATGTAGAATTAATCTACGATATCAACACCCATTGAACGGCATGATCCAGCAATTGTTGCAGCTGCAGCATCGACGTCGTCTGTGTTCATATCTTGAATTTTTTGCTTAACGATTTCCATCAATTGAGCTTTAGTGATTTTACCCACTTTGTTTTTCATCGGATTATCAGTCCCTTTTTTTAGACCGGCTGCTTTCATGATGAGAGCAGAAGCCGGAGGCTGTTTTGTGATGAAAGAGAACGTTTTATCCGCATATACTGTAATAACAACAGGGAGTTTAAAACCTGCCTTATCTTTTGTACGCTCGTTGAACGCCTTACAAAATTCCATGATGTTAACACCGCGTTGACCGAGTGCTGGTCCAACCGGAGGGGCTGGATTAGCAGCGCCGGCTTGAACTTGCAACTTGATGTAGCCCGTAATTTTCTTTGCCATTTGTGCTTCCTTTTTTTGAGATTAAATAATTTTTTCGACTTGGGTATACGAAATATCCACCGGAGTGCTGCGTCCGAAGATAGAGACATTGAGTTTCAGTGTTCCATGCTCAAGATCGTATTCATCTACCGTACCGGTGAAATTCGCAAACGGACCGTCTACGATACGAACCATCTCTCCGTTATCGAAGAAGACTTTCGGTTTCGGAGCCGAACGGTTCGTTACGCGGTCCAAAATAACCGCGATATCATTGTCGCTTAGAGGAGTCGGCTTGTTAGACTCACCGATAAATCCAGCTACGCGCGGCAACGATTGGATACGGTGCTGCAATTCGATTGATAGATCCATATTTGCGAACACATAACCTGAATACAATGAGCGCTCAGTGATCTTTTTCTTGCCGTTTTTAACTTCGATTACATCTTCCGTCGGTACGATGACTTCGGTAATGACATCTTGAAGATTGTTTTCAGCGATGATGTTTTCGATAGCGGCTTTAACGCTGCGCTCACTACCGGCATATGTTTGAATCGAGTACCAACGATGTGCCATGTATTTTCCTTAACTCAAAATTGCCGAAACAGTTGAAGACATGATAAAATCTACCAATGCCAAGAACAATACGACGAACGTAACAACAGCGATAACAGCAATAAATGCTTGTTTTACTTGCGGCTTTGTCGGGAAAATAACTTTTGCAAGTTCCATTTTCGCATTGTGAATGGTTTGACTTAATGTATTTTTCATTTATTGTATCCTCAGGACATTTCCAACGACTAACGCTCTAGAGCATCATTCGTCAAAAATGGGTGGCAGGCCAGGAGGGATTCGAACCCCCAACAATCGGATTTGGAATCCGGCGCTCTACCATTGGAACTACTGACCTATAAAACCCTCTCGAGGAGGGAACTGAAATTAAAGTTTTGCTTCTTTATGAACCGTGTGCTCACGGCAAAATTTACAAAACTTACGTACTGAGAATTTCTCAGTGTGAGTTTTTTTGTTTTTAGTAGTGTGATAGTTACGACGAGTACACTTTTCACACGCTAAATGGATATTTTCACGCATGTTTTACCTTATTAATCCAACCCGAAGGTTGGGGAAAATTATGCAAGGATTTTAGAAACAACCCCAGCACCGACAGTACGTCCACCTTCACGGATAGCGAAGCGAGTACCCTCTTCCATAGCGATCGGGTGGATCAATTCAGCAACAATTTTAACGTTGTCGCCTGGCATAACCATCTCAGTACCTTCTTGAAGGCTGATCGCACCTGTTACGTCTGTTGTACGAACGTAGAATTGTGGGCGGTAACCGTTGAAGAATGGAGTATGACGTCCACCCTCTTCTTTGCTCAATACGTAAATCTCAGCCTCAAATTTTGTGTGAGGAGTGATTGATTTAGGTTTACAAAGAACTTGTCCACGCTCAACATCTTCTTTCTTAGTACCACGGAGAAGAAGACCACAGTTGTCACCCGCTTCACCCATTTCCATTTCTTTACGGAACATTTCAACACCGGTTACGGTAGTTGTTTGTGTATCACGGATACCAACGATCTCGATTGTTTCACCGATTTTGATTGTACCACGCTCGATACGACCAGTAACAACGGTACCACGACCAGAGATAGAGAAAACGTCCTCTACAGGCATCAAGAAATCTTTATCAGTTTCACGAACCGGCTCAGGGATATATTCGTCTACCGCAGCCATAAGCTTTTGGATTTTTGCTGACCACTCACCAAGAGTACCAGTTTTTGCTTCTTCAAGTGCACGAAGAGCTGAACCAGCTACGATTGGAGTATCGTCACCCGGGAAATCATAAGTGTCAAGAAGTTCACGAATTTCCATCTCAACAAGTTCAAGAAGTTCTTCGTCATCAACCATATCTTCTTTGTTCATGAAAACAACGATGTACGGAACACCTACTTGTTTTGAAAGAAGGATGTGCTCACGAGTTTGTGGCATCGGGCCGTCTGCTGCAGAAACAACAAGAATAGCTCCGTCCATTTGAGCAGCACCGGTAATCATGTTTTTAACATAGTCGGCATGCCCAGGACAGTCTACGTGCGCATAGTGACGTTTATCTGTTTCGTACTCAACGTGTGAAGTAGCGATCGTAATACCGCGTTCACGCTCTTCTGGAGCGTTGTCGATTTGATCGTAATCCATCATCGCTGCACCGTTTGTTACTGCAAGTACCGCTGTGATAGCTGCAGTCAATGTAGTTTTACCGTGGTCAACGTGACCGATTGTACCGATGTTAACGTGTGGTTTATTACGCGTAAACTTTTCTTTTGCCATAGTGTCCTCCGACTGAATGTGTAAAATGAATTTGGAATTATACCAAAAAACAGCTGAAATAGCTTTCAAGCTTTCAAAAATTATTACAAAATTATTACTGGAGCTCACGAGCGGATTTGAACCGCCGACCTCTTCCTTACCAAGGAAGTGCTCTACCCCTGAGCCACGTGAGCAAAAAAACAATGATAAATATGTATTTTGGAAGCTTAAAAACTATTTTACGGTTTTAAGGTAATGATGAAGTAAATATTACGAATTGTACTTCAGCTCCCAGTGGAGCGGGAAACGAGACTCGAACTCGCGACATTCAGCTTGGAAGGCTGACGCTCTAGCCAACTGAGCTATTCCCGCAGATGGTGGTGAGAGAAGGATTCGAACCTTCGAAGATAAAAATCAGCAGATTTACAGTCTGCCCTCGTTGGCCACTTGAGTATCTCACCACGGCCATAATCTGGTCTAACACTGATAAATGTAATGCGTTCCGATTTCATTCAATGGTGCCGGCACGAGGATTTGAACCCCGGGCCTATTGATTACAAATCAATTGCTCTAGCCAACTGAGCTATGCCGGCATTGGTGAAATGGAGCCGAAATTATATACACTCTTTTCTAAAATGTCAAGCTTATTTGAAAGAAAATTAAACAATTGTGTAAACAATCTCTTTTTTCTTTTTTATCTCGAGTATTTCACGTACATTCAACCCGTCTATATTCATCGCTAAAAGCTCCTGCAGGGACGAAATTTGATGCTTTGCCGCTTCACGCAATACAATCCCGCGATACGCTTTTGCCCAGTGGCTCACCACTTTTCCCTCTTTCAAAAACTTCAATGTCACGTACGGCTGTGACGGTGTATAGAATTTATCGTAGAACCCTGCACGCAGATCCAGTATCTCCTGATCAGCAATCAACTCATCCAAAGCGGAGCTGAAATACTCTTTGTAATGTTTCTCGGGAACAAATGATCCTATCGCCGAGCCTTGTTTGAGTTTGTAATCCGGTATCGAATCACCCGCGCGGATCGGACCGAACAGATTGGAAAAGAGTATAGCCGTCGTATCGATATAGTTTTGCGCATCCTTTCCTAGCGATGAATAAGCCAGATAATCATATGCCACCCCGTCATAACGCTCAATCGCTTTCATGGTCGGCATGCTCACAAAAGGGTTTCTAAAGCGCTCATACTCTTTGGTGTCTTTGATGCCGAAAAGTTCATAGAGCTGCTCATCGCTTCCGTTTTGAGTCAGCTTCTCGTACTGCTCGATCACTTCGAGTCGTTTGGGATAAAGATGGGGAAAAAGGAGACTCTCGGGATTCAGAGGAGGAAGATTCCCCCCCTCTTGTTTTCCTTCACTCGGTGAAAAAAGGATAATCATCAGTAATACGCAGCGATAATGGCATAGCTCAAAAAGAACATCATGTGCGACGCCCCCTCAAAGTAATTGGTCTCCCCCTCGTCGGTCGTTTTCCAGACCAACAAGATCGTCAACAGCAACGCACCGATTTGAAGCGGGTTAAAATCGAGGGTGAGATTGATCCCCGAAAAGTACGCCAGCATCATCAATATCGGAACCGTCAGGATAATCGATACCGTCGATGCCCCCATCGCGATGTTGACAACCCTCTGAATCTGATCGTTGCGGGCTGCGCGTACGGCGGTAAATATCTCCGGGGATACACTGATAATCGCAATAACCAATCCGGCAAGACCCGCCGATATCCCGTGTTCTCTGGCGATGACGACACCATTTCCGGCAAATATCTCGGCACCGAATGCGATAATGGCGATAAAGCCGAAAATAACCATAAAGTTAACCGCAGTACTCAGATGTTCGAAAATATAGTCGCTCGATTCGTTTTCATCGATCTCGGCATCTTCCTCTTCCTGGAGTTTGCGCTTTAGACGAAAAAAACGGCTGCGAGCCGTTGCTTTGAAAAAGTGGGTATGGGTTCGGGTTTGAAAGATAAAAATGATGATATAGAAAAGGAGCAATACACCCGCGATCAAATGGCTGACATGAGTCAATGAAGCACTCCCGTTTTCCGTATGGCTTAACAGTCCCGGAACCAACAGAGCGCTGGAAGCGACAAACAAAACGGTACTGTACGCACTGGAGGTCTCTTTGTTATGCTGCTGCTGCGTATAGGCCAGCCCCCCTAAAAAAACGGCTAGACCGAGTAAAACGTTCAAATCGACGATAACCGCAGAGATTATCCCCCCCTTGACCGTTTCCAAAACTTCCGGCGAATGACGTACTTCAAGCAAAATAACGTACAATAAGATGATTTCTACCGCAACGGCACTGAAGGTAAGGACAAAACTGCCGTAAGGTTCATGAAGCCGTTCTGAGAGGATGTCGGCTACTTCGGCAACCGTTAAGGAGAGTGCCGCAATCCCAATCGCGGCGAATAATGTCGAGAGTAAAGATTCTTGCTGTGCATTAAACATGACTGCTAGCGCAATCGAGGCTATACCGATAAAAATGTCCCAATAATCTTCAATAAAATAGCGTATCCGCCTATCCAATTCTTTATCCTTTGTAGGTAATAGTGTTAGAGAATCATACCATAATTACAGGAATGATCAAATCCAGCCTTTTCGTTTGAAAATGTATACCGGCAAGATCGATGAAATTACCATCATACAAATGGAGAGTACATAACCGTATTTCCAATGCAGTTCAGGGAGAAAATCAAAGTTCATCCCATAAATGCTCGCTATCAAGGTAGGTGGGAGAAACACGACATTAACGATCGTAAACATTTTAATAACTTTATTCTGCTCAATGCTCAAAACACCGACGAAAATATTTTGAAGATAATCGAGCCGTTCAAAATTAAAGTCGGTGTAATCGATCAAGGATTTAATATCTTTTAACATGACCGTAACATCATGCTTAAGTGAATGTTTGTACTTGGTCGACTTTAAAAAAGCGCTCAGAATACGCTGTTTATCATTGAGATTCTCACGAATCTGCATGTTCAAATCTTCCAATGACGAGATGCGTCCCAATATCTCTTCATCTTCATTGGTATAATCGGTCAAAACGTGTTTGCGGACGCGCGTAATATCTTTTGCCAGCTTTTCAATAATATCCGCATCGGCATCAATTCGAATATCCAAAATCTGACAAAAAATATCATATCCCGTTTCAAATTGCTTCGGTGTTGCGAAAAATTTTCGGTTAAATTCATCGAACGTATATAAATTAGTGTAACGAATTGAAATCAGAATTTCTTTAAAGAGGATAAATGATACCGTTTCATTATGCGAACTTTCTCTACTGCTCACTAAAAAATAGCTGTTGATTTCAATACGATCATTCTCTTCCCAGTAACGGGAACTGATTTCAATCTCTTCGGTCTCTTGTTTAGTCGGAAATTTGATATTAAATGTATTTTCGATAAAAAGAATCTCATCATAGGTCGGCATGAGCATATCGATCCAGATCACTTTTTCAATGACCTCTCCATCGAGCTCCGACATCGTATCGATAAATGCAATCGCATTTTCATTACGGACATAACATTTAATCATTTATTCCTCCTTTCGCAAATCGCTCTTTGTAGGAGCATTTTTGGCATAGTTCTTCGCTGCACATCCCTTTGGAAAACCCATCGGTTATTGCTTGGGAGCGTTTTGATGTCAGAATTTTACCCAAATTTGTCTCGTTCAGGTTACCGAGTTCCATAATCCCCTCACTATCCAAACAGCACGGTACGACTCTGCCGTCGGTAAGAATAGCGATTTGCTTGCTCAACCCTTGGCAATAGCCATGCGAAGAAGTTGGATTCTCAAGATGAGGCCATTCAAAATAACGGTCAAAATGGAGAAGGATTTTGGATGCCAGCCGGGTTGACTGACGCTCGCCGCTGATGCTTGAAGCAATCATCCCCTCTTCAAGAGAGAAGTGATTTTCGAGAAGCTTGAACAATTTTTCATTAAAAAGCTTCTCACTGTGAACATCATCCAAATTCCAAAGGCGAAGATTGATAAAAAAATCTTCGGAATGCGAAAGCTTTTCATCACACAGTGCCAATATGGGTTCCATATACGTTTCAAAGCTTCTGGAGACGCTGTTTTTATTAAAACTGTTGAGGGAAATATTCACTTGACGCAAAGCGGGATGAAAAAGTGTCTTGCGCCGAACGGCGTCGAGATAAAATCCGCTGGTGGTGATCATCACTTTCAAACCGGCATCATAAGCAACATCGAGATACTCTCTCACATTGCTCAATACCATCGGATCGCCCATTACATGAAGGGCTATCTCATCGGTGAATTTTTTAAGCTGTTCAACCGCCGTTTGGAAAAAAGCCAGCGGCATTGTCAACGTAGGTTGATTTTTCGGAGGACAAAAACTGCAGGATAAGCCGCAGATATTGGTGATTTCAACATAGGCACGGCTGAATTTCATTATAATCCCTTTATGCAAACCTTAGACACCATTAACCAAACACTCAACTCTAACGATGCGGTGATGCTCTATTTTAGCGCACCTACCTGCAACGTTTGCCATGCTCTTAAACCCAAACTCGTTGAAGCGATTACTGACCAATTCCCTACGTTTGTCATAGAGAGTATCGATATTTCGCAAACGCCCGAAATCGCTTCACATTTTAGCGTTTTCGCGATTCCGACGGTGCTTGTCTTTTTTCAAGGGAGAGAATTTTTACGCAAAAGCCGACACATGAGTGTCGGCGAAGTCATCGATTCTATAGAACGTCCCTATAATCTTATGCTTGCGTAAGTAAACTACGGTAGAAAGCTGACGATCCCTGCCGTAACGGCGACATTAAGTGACTCGACTCCCCGATACATCGGTATAGAAACGCTATGAGTCGAAGCTCGCATTACCGCATCGCTCACCCCTTCGGTCTCATTCCCCAATACAAAAATAGCCCGAGAAGGGATTTTCAAGGTATGGATGTCGTCTTTAGCGTGAGACGAGAGGGTAATAATCGCCGTATCTTTAATCCCTAAAATTTCAGATAAATCTTCACAATAATAGATCGGGATTTTAAAGAGAGTACCCGCGCTCGCTTTCATCACCAAAGGAGAGAGTTTCGTGCTGTTGCGACGAGGCAATACGATCCCGTCGATTTTACTCGCCGCAGCGGATCGGACAATCATCCCCAAATTTTGAGGGTTGTTAATCCCATCTAGAGCTAAAAGGCGAAAAGAGCTCGGTAGATCGGTTGCAATGTTAGAGGCACTGCGGTAGTTTTGGCTAACGACGTCAATCGCAACTCCTTGATCTTGAGCGCTGTTTTTGGAGATGCGGGAGAGGGATTCTTTGGTGTGGTATTTTATCTCGATACCGCGCATTTCGGCGAGAGCCAAAATCTCTTCGATCGTCTCATCAATCCGGTTGCTTTTGGAGAGGTGCAGTTTGTGAATCTGTACAGCATCGTCTCGCAGCACTTCGACGGCCACGTTGCGCCCATACAGAGTAATCACTGAATCAAAAAAACGTTTCTTCTCTAAATATTCAGGAGAATCGTTCATTAGATCTTTGCCGCAACGGCTTCCGCGCTAAATCCGAATTTCTCAAACAGTTTATCTGCAGGCGCACTCGCCCCGAATCCATCCATCGCCACGACGGTGTCAGCGAATCGGTACCACTCAAGTCCGCGTGCCGCTTCAATCGCAACACGTTTCGTTCCCGGTTTAATGATAGAATCAAGATAGCTCTGAGGCTGCTCTAACAACAGATCAAAACACGGCACACTCACAACATTGGCCGCAACTCCGCGTGATGCCAGAAGCTCTGCCGTCTCGATTGCCAAACCAACCTCAGAACCCGATGCCATCAATGTCACCGTCGCACCCGCTTTATCGACAATCAGATAACCGCCGTTTTCCACATCACCGTGAACGGCAGAAGGGAGCAACGGAAGATTTTGGCGTGAACAGACGAACGCGGACGGAGAGTGTTTCATGCTGAGTGCTTTTTGCCAGCATTTGACGTTTTCCGCCCCATCCGCAGGACGATAGACGTAAAAGTTCGGCAGTGCTCTAAACTGGCTCAAATGTTCGATCGGCTGATGGGTAGGTCCGTCTTCACCGACACCGATACTGTCGTGTGTCCAGATAAAGAAATGCTGAATTCCGCTTAGCGCCGCAATACGGGCCGATGGTTTGAGGTAATCGCTGAATACGAAAAAGGTAGCGCTAAACGGCATCAGCGGCCCGTACAATGCCATCGCATTTGTAATCGATGCCATTGCATGTTCACGGATACCGAAATGGATATTTTTACCCTTCGGAAAATCGCCCATATTAGCAAGTTCGGTTTTATTAGAGGGTCCTAAGTCGGCAGATCCGCCGATAAATCCCGGAATCGCTTTGGCAATCGCATTCAAAATGATCCCGTTGGTATTACGGGTCGCATCCGCTTTTTCGAACGTCGGCCATTGGATACGAGAGAAGTCCGGATTAAGGAGCTGTTCATACGCCTCATTTTGCTCAACCAACGGAAGCTCTTTAATGCGGTGATTCCACTCACGCTCCGCCAAATCCCCTTTTTCGATCGCACATCGGAAACGCTCCAATACATCCGCATCGACATGGAATGTTTTTTCAGGATCAAACCCTGCGGCTGCTTTAGCCGTTTTGATGACATCGTGACCCAACGGCGCACCGTGAGCATGATGGGAGCCCTCCATTTTACCGCCCCCTTTGGCGATAACGGTATTGGCGATAATAAGAACCGGACGTTTGATCGTTTTCGCTTGAGTCAACGCACCGTCGATCTCAGCGAAATTATGACCGTCGATTTCCAAAACTGCCCAGTTTTGAGATTCGAAACGGTCTCTCATATTTTCGCTGAGGCTGAGTTCGGTAGAGCCCTCGATCGTAATACGGTTTGAATCGTAGATCAATACCAGATTGTCAAGCCCCATATGTCCGGCAATCGAACACGCTTCGTAGCTGATCCCCTCTTCCAAGTCGCCGTCTCCGCACAGACAGTAAACATTGTGATCGATCAATTCGGCTGTTTCAGAGTTCACTTTGTTACCGACATACGCCGAAGCCATCGCGAAACCGACCGCATTGGCGATCCCCTGACCCAAAGGACCTGTTGTGATCTCAACCCCGGCCGTGTGTCCGTATTCCGGATGCCCCGGAGTTTTAGAATCGAGTTGACGGAAGTTTTTAAGATCATCGATCTCCAGCCCGTATCCCCACAGATAGTAGAGTGAATAGATCAAACCGGTTCCGTGCCCTCCTGAGAACACCAAACGGTCACGATTGAGCCATTTCGAATTTTTCGGATTATGGTTCATGTGTTCAGAGAGAACGACTGCAATATCCGCCAACCCCATCGGTGCGCCCGGATGCCCTGAATTAGCCTGTTGAACCATATCTGCCGCTAAAAAGCGGATCGTGTCTGCCATTTTTTGGCGCATTGTATTACTCATCGTTTAATCCTTGTGTCGGTTAATGTAGTGGTTAAGTGTTGGTGACAATTCACGCTGCAAATTCTCATCAAAACTCGTCATTTGGCGGTTGATTTTATCCGCTAAAATATTTGCCTCTTCCATGGCACGCTCAAATCCGAGAAGCGTTACAAAACTGTTCTTTGCCTGATCGTTGTTGGTTGTTTTACCCGCTTGGATCTCATTTTGGGTAACGTCTAAAATATCGTCTTGGATTTGAAACAGCAGTCCCAAATCGATCCCGAAATCGTAAAGCTCTTGAGCCATATCATCACGACCGACGATGAATGCACCCATTTGAAGCGCCGCGGCAATCAGTTTGCCCGTTTTGTGGATATGAAGCATCTTCACCTGATCGAGTTCTAAACGAAAGTTTTCAAAATGACAATCAATCGCTTGGCCTAAAACCATCCCCTCTGCTCCGCCGTTATGGGCAAGTGAACGGATCAATTTTACGATAACCCGATCAGCAAACGGAGCATTGGAGAGGACTTCAAAAGCATACGTATTGAGTGCATCTCCCGCCAAAATTGCGCTCACTTCGTCATACGTTTTGTGCAGCGTCGGAATGCCGCGGCGCAGATCGGCATTGTCCATTGCCGGTAAATCATCGTGAATCAAAGAGTAGGTGTGAAGGAGTTCAATGGCCAATGCCGCATGATAAGCACTTTGAATCAACAGGGGATTATAGGCTCGTACGACTCCTAAAAGGAGCGCCGGTCGAAACCGTTTTCCCCCTCCGATAAGCATTTGTCGTAATGAGTTTTCATAATGGGGGTGAAAGCTTGGTGCACTCGGAAGATGTGACCCTAAGAATGTTTCAAACTGCTCCATCGTTATCCCACTATTTTTTAGCGAAATAGTAACATGAGGGAGCTTATATCTTCTCGATTACATCGGTGATGGCATTCTCATCATCGACTAATACCACGGTCGGTTTGTAATTTTCTAGTTCGGCATCATTATACGTTGCATAGGCGACGATGATAATCTTGTCCCCTTTGTGCACTTTACGTGCCGCCGCACCGTTTAGACAGATATCACGCTTGCCTCGTTCACCAAGAATGATGTAGGTTGAAAACCGCTCACCGTTATTAATGTTGAGAATTTCCACTTTTTGACCTACACGCATTTTCGAAGCTTCCAATAGCTCTTCATCAACAGTGATCGAGCCGACGTAATTAAGGTTGGCATCGGTGACCGTAGCACGGTGAATTTTACTGTAGAGCATTTCGATGAGCATTGTTTAGCGTCCCATTTGCTTCATCATGTCTGCAGGGGTGATCGGAGCATCCCAAAGCTCTGCAGGAATCACATACTCTTGTACCACTTCACCGCCGATAATATGACGATCAATGATCTCATTGATTTTCTCTTTAGTAAGTCCAGCGTACATAACATGACCCGGTTCTACCAGCATAATCGGTCCGACATTACAACGATTCATACATGACGTACGGATCGGCTGTACCGTTGCAATAAGCCCTTTTTGCATCAATGTCTGCGCTAAGTGCTGAAAAATGTCCTGCGTATGCGGATTAACACAGCTCGGTTTCGGCATTCCCGGAGGGGAACTTTGTTCGCATTTAAAAATATAAAACGCCGGTTGAGGAAGACCCATCGGCTACTCCTTTGAATTCGGTGGCATGATGCACCTAAAATAATAACGGCATTATAGCCAAAATAAAATCCTCAAGTTTAAGCTTCCTTATACAGCTGTCCTCTTTAAGGGGCAATTTAGGGAAGATTAGAGTGTTGCTAAAAGTTCTTTTGCGACAACACGGTCATCAAACGGCAGATGCTGATCGTAAATAATCTGCGACGTTTCATCCCCTTTGCCCAAAATCAGAACCACTTCATCGCCGCTGCGCTCTTTGAGTGCCTGCGCGATTGCACTGCGGCGATTGACATCCACGACAACATTGCTTTTATCTTCAATACCTGCGAGGATATCTTCTATAATCGCATCGGGATCTTCAAAACGCGGATTATCGCTGGTAACGTATACTTTTTTTGCATACGCAACGGCAACTTTCCCCATCAAAGGTCGCTTTTTCCGGTCGCGATCGCCCCCTGCACCGAATACGACTAATACTTCCTTCTCTTTAAGAGCATTCAGTACCTGTTCCATCCCATCAGGAGTATGAGCGAAATCGACAATCACCAGCGGCGATTCGCTGACCACTTCCATCCGCCCGCTGACTCCGCCGAAGTTTTCGACGACATCGGCAATTTTTTCTAGGCTCTCATCGGTTACCAAATGGACCGCAGCCATCGCCGCGGTGATATTGTAGAGGTTGAAAAATCCGTGCAATGAAGATACAAACGGAACATGATCCTCAAAGTATTTCAGCACACCGCTTACGCCGTTGTTCAGCGAATAGGCAATGATTTTATAGGTAGCAGGGTTTTCGACTCCGTAGGTAAAAGCGTTTTTGAAATTAAACTCTGCCTTTCCTTCATCTTTATTGATCAGTTTTTTCGATTCGTCTTGGAAAAAAAGATTTTTGATACGGGTATACTCTTCGATACTCTCATGGTAATCGAGATGATCTTGGGTGATATTGGTCAAAATCTTTAGCGCAAATGTAATTCCCGCAATGCGCTCCTGCTCGATCGCATGCGAGCTCACTTCCATGACAAAATATTCGCATCCCGATGCGATTGCCTGTGCCATATGGCGGTAGGTATTAAGCACCGTCGGCGTCGTAAGCGTTTTCCCCTCGACGGGCGCATCATTCATAAAAAATCCGCGTGTCCCCTGCATAGCCGCTTTGTGGCCCAAATCGAGTAAAAGGGAATAAATGGCACTTGCGGTCGTCGTTTTTCCGTTGGTTCCCGTAATCCCGATAACACGAATGCGGTCAAGTCCAAAAACCTTCCAGCATTCATCCGGAGATATAATCGAATGGGCTCCTCGGGAAACTGCATCCTCTTTGTATTTCTCGTTTTGTTTGGTCAAAAGGAATGCACATTCATTGCCGCAGTCATTCGAATTTTCGCTTATATAGCGGTACGGCTGGCCTTGAACCTCAATTTTCAATGTTCTTTCCTTTGGCTAAGCGACGCAATAAATTACGAAGCTGTCGGTCGTTCGGGTAAACTCCGAGTGCACTTTCAAGATAACTCAGTGCCATCTCTTGATACCCGTGATCGATTAGATTGTCCAGGAAATCGACAAAATCTTCTTTTTCGGTGATAATGACGCGTGTCGAAAACATGATATTTTCAAAAATACGATTAAAATCGCTGTCATTCTCGACCAGCTCTTTAAACTCAGTATACATAATACCGTCTTCGTAATCCAAGCGCGATTTAATCGTTTCCTGAAAAAGCCCAGCTAATTGATCGAGGGTACCGTCCATTGTCTGCAAAATCTCAGAAATTACCGTATCAGCCGTTTCAGTGTCTTCGCTTCGTAAAATAGTATAATAATCAAACAACGCCTCTCCGGCACTCTCACCGCTCATTGCCATATCCGAGAGAATAGCTCCGTTATAAGCCTCTTTTGAATCAGGATAATCTTTCAGCACCAATGAATAATCACGTAACGCCTCACTGTATTGTCCCGCCAAAAAAAGATCATTTGCTTGTTTGAGGGCTTTGGTCATATTGATAGTTTTCATGTTGTTAATCCCTCCTCTGTATTTTCTAATATCGGCTCAATTCACATTAATTATAATGCATCGATTTGATGTTCCATCCCATGCGGTACGTTAATCACCGTCAATTCCGGATGAATATCCATCCGAAGCTGACGTTCTACTCCGTATTTTAGCGTATTGCCGCTGCTTGAACATCCAATGCATGCACCTTGTAACTGTACATAAATTGTTCCATTTTTTACACCCAAAAACGCTATATCGCCGCCGTCTAATGCCAATGTAGGCCGTATTTTATCAATTACATTCCGCACCGGCTGCATTAATTCTTCATCACTGAATGGGATCATGGCTATCATACCTTTTAAAGCTCAAATATTGCGTTATAGTATAAGAAGTGTACTAAACATGTACTAATGCGAAAAGGATAGTTTTCGAGTGAAGCTCGATTTAAGGGGTTTGGTATTGAACTCGTTAAACGAGTTCAATGTACGCCATCGGTGTAGCATCACCGCGACGGATACGAGTTTTAACGATACGGGTGTAACCACCGTTGCGATCGTTATATTTTGGTGCAACTTCGTTAAGAAGTTGTTTTGTAGCTTCTTTGTTTTGCAATACAGCAAACACAGAACGATGTGCGTTTGCATCACCGGCACGTGCAGTTGTAATCAATTTTTCAGCAAATGAACGAAGTTCTTTTGCTTTGATCAACGTAGTTTCAATTTTACCGTGTTCAATCAACGCAATGCTAAGGTTAGTCAACAAAGCTTCACGATGTGCGCTTGTTCGGCCTAGCTTGCGGTATCCGTGACGATGTCTCATGAGATACTTCCTATAATGGTTTAAAGCTTATTCAGCTTCGATTTTCTTTTTGATAGCGCTGATAAGATCATCAGCCAAATCTTGCCCTACAGTATAACCGTACTCAGTGATTTTTTCTAAAATCTCTTCAAACGACTTTTTACCGAGGTTCTTGACCTCTTTCAAATCATTTTGGCTCATCATAACGATCTCGCCGATGTATTTGATGTTCGAGCGGTCCAAACAGTTGAAACTGCGCGCGCTCAAACCAAGATCTTCAATGCGGGCACCCAAACGTTTAAGTTCCGGATGCTCATCCCCGCGCTCAGCTGCGGCAGGAGCTTTGATGCTCACTTCGCTGTTGAATACAGCCATTTGAGCATACATTACTTCCAACGCGTTTTTAAACGCATCGACCGGAGAAATTTGTCCGTCAGTAGCAATATTGATTACCACTTTTTCGAAATTCGGGTTGTCTTCAACCAAAACATTTTCGATCGCGTATGTTGCACGGCGTACCGGCGTAAAATACGCATCCAATGCAATGTATCCATCACCCAAAATATCCCGTACATCTTCGCTCGGAGCATATCCGATACCTTGATGAATTTTAACGCTGAAATTAAGCGTCGCATCTTCATTCAAAGTCGCCAAAAACGCATTCGGGGTTACCACTTCGACATCATCATTATCCAAATCACTTCCATGAATTTCACAAGGGCCTGCGAAACTGTAAGTGATCTCTTTCTCTTTAAGGCCGTTTTTTAATTTGAAACGGATCCCCTTGAGGTTAATGATAAAATCCGAAATATCCTCGAGCATACCGCGCACAGAGTCAAACTCATGCTTAGCACCCTCAATTTTAATACCGATCGGTGCGAATCCGACCGAACTGCTTAGCAAAAAGCGGCGGATCGGATGGGCGAGTGAAACCGCAAATCCGGTTTCAAACGGATAAGCAATGATGTTTGCTTCATTCGCGCTGATTTGCTCGACGACAAACTCTTTCGGAAGAAGCGGTGATGTCTTAATTTTTTTCATGCTGAACGCCCTTTCTTTAATGATTATTTCGAGTAAAGCTCGACGATTAGACGTTCTTCTACAGGGATAACAACCTCTTCACGCTCTGGAAGACGTGTGAAAATACCGAACGCTTTATCTTGATCGATGTCAACCCATGCCGCAAGACCGGTTTGGTTGGTCAACTCAATCGCGCGAACGATTTGGTTGTTCTTTTTACTTTTCTCATGGATTTCCACTTTTTGGCCCGGTTTAACACGGTATGACGGAATGTCAACACGTTTGCCGTCAACCAATACGTGACCGTGGTTTACCAATTGGCGTGCAAAACGACGAGTCGTTGCAAATCCCATACGGTAAACAACGTTGTCAAGACGCTGCTCAAGAAGCATAACCAAGTTCGTACCGGTGTTACCAGTGCGACGTTTTGCTTCACCGAACAATGAACGCATTTGTTTTTCGCTCAAACCGTACATAAATTTCGCTTTTTGTTTTTCGCGAAGCTGCGTACCGTACTCAGAGATTTTTGTACGGCGTTGACCGTGTTGGCCAGGTCCGTACGGACGTTTGTCAAGGGCACTTTTACCTGCAAGACGACGCTCACCTTTTAATCCAAGGCTTACACCGAATCTTCTTTCGATTTTTTCTACGGGTCCTCTATATCTTGCCATTACAAACCTCCTTACACGCGTCGGCGCTTAGGCGCACGACATCCATTGTGTGGTAGCGGAGTAACGTCTTTCATGAAAGAAACACGTAAACCTTCGATCGCACCTACACTTTTAACTGCTGTTTCACGACCAGAACCTGGTCCTTGAACTTTAATTCCCACTTCTTTGATACCGTGGACCATTGCTTTTTCCATCGCTGATTCTACCGCTTGTTGAGCAGCAAAAGGAGTCGATTTTTTAGAACCTTTGAAACCAAGGGCACCGGCTGAGCTCCATGCGATCATGTTACCCATTTCATCTGTTACCGTTACAAGGGTATTGTTGAATGAAGCCAAGATATGTACGATACCTCGTGCAATATTCTTCTTTACGATTTTTTTACGGGTTGCTTTTCTTTTTGCCATACTCTAATCCCTTACTTTGTGGCTGAGCCGACGGTTTTCTTTTTACCTTTGCGCGTACGAGCATTGGTTTTGGTTTTTTGACCACGGCATGGGAGACCTTTACGGTGACGAAGACCACGGTAAGAACCAAGATCCATCAACGCTTTAATATCCATAGCGACTTGTTTGCGAAGGTCACCTTCTACAGCGATTCCGCTGCTTCGGATTTCTTTAGCGATTGTAGCCGCTTCATCTTCGCTTAGTTCGAATACACGCTTGTTGTAATCGAGTCCTGTTGCATCCAAAATTTTGCGTGAAGTATGTAAACCGATACCGTAGATATAGGTTAATGCATATTCCAAACGTTTTTTCTTAGGTAAGTCCACACCAGCAATACGTGCCATGCTTATCCTTGTCTTTGTTTATGTTTTGGGGTTTTGCAGATTACGCGAACAATCCCTTTGCGCTTGATGACTTTACAATCATCGCACATTTTCTTCACTGAAGAACGTACTTTCATCGGTAGGCTCCGTTGATTTAAATCACTTGCTTTTCGTAGGTGAGATTGATCTCACCAATACTTGTAACTACGATTGAACGCAGTTATAAACATTCAATTCTATTTGTCCGAAAGGGCAAAGTGGACGCGTATGATACAGTAAATAAGGTTAAATTTTTATTAAGGTTATAAAAAGAGGGTTTTAATACGGAGTGTCTCTAGACAATCCGTATCATAAATGGGGATTCTAAAACCGCGTCTAATGTTTCTAGTTTTGCCATTAAACCGTGCAAAGCACGTTCGGTCGCTTCGTGGGTAGCAAAGAGCAAATGTGCGCATTCCGTTTCGGACGGGCGCTGAATGACCGCTTCGATAGAGATCGATTCATCGGCAAAAAGGCTGGTGATTTTTGCCAAAATTCCCGGTTTATCCGAAACACGAAGACGAAGATAATATTTGGATCGGATATCCTCGCTGTTTTTAAGCCGTAAACCCTCTTCAAGCGGATGGTTAAATCCGAGCATCGGAGAACGTTTTCCCGAACGGACGATATCGATGATATTAGCAACGACGGCGCTCGCCGTCGCATTTCCGCCGGCACCCGGACCGTAATAGAGGGTTTCGCCCACACGGTCGCCGACGACACTGATACCGTTCATGACGCCGTCGATTTTTGCGATCATCGCATCTTCTTTAACCAATGCTGCATGAACACGTAGCTCAACTTCGGCATCATCGCGTTTGGCAATACCCAAAAGTTTGATCGTGTAGCCGAACTCTTTGGCGAATGCGATATCCGCAGGGGTAATCCCCTCGATCCCCTCAATCAAAATCTCTTCGGGTTTCGCATCGATTCCGTATGCGATGGAAGCGAGGATGAGAAGTTTATGTGCCGCATCGAATCCACCGATATCAAAGGTCGGATCGGCTTCGGCATATCCCAGTGCCTGTGCTTCGGCTAACACCTCGGCAAACGGTGTCCCCTCGTTCATCATTTTGGTCAGCATGAAATTACACGTTCCGTTCATAATCCCCATGATAGAGAGGATATGATTCGCCGATAAACCGTCGCGCAAGGCATTAATGATCGGAATCCCCCCCGCGACACTCGCTTCGAATTCAAACGGAATATCTCCGGCAATCTCTTGAAGCTCATAACGGTGGTAGGCCAAAAGGGCTTTATTGGCGGTTACTACCGCTTTTCCATTTTGGAGCGCTTTTTTGACGACAGCGAGGGGAAGTTCTACCCCTCCCATCAGTTCAACAACAATGTCAATTTCCGGATCATCGACAATGTCGTACGGATCTTGCGATACAGCGATGGAGAGGTCTGAAACCTTGGAAAGATCACGTACGACTCCGCTTTTTACACTGATCTCGTCACCCGAACGCGCCGTGATAATCGATTTATTCTCTTCTAATATCTGCACGACGGCACGCCCTACCGTGCCGACACCGATAACGCCGACACGTGTCACTCGCCACCCTTGTCGCAACTCAATGTACTTAAAAACTGCTTGATATTTTTTGCCGCCTGACGGATACGCTGATCGTTTTCGATCAATGCGATACGGACATACTCATCGCCGTAATCGCCGAATCCGATCCCCGGAGCTACGGCGACGTTCGCTTCCACCAAGAGGCGTTTGGAAAATTCAAGACTTCCCATATGAATCGCGCATTCGGGAATTTTAGCCCACACAAACATCGATGCCTGATTTCGGCGAATCGGCCACCCGGCACGGTTAAAAGCATCCAATAGGACATTTTGACGATGATCATATTTATCCGTGATCTCCTGAACACAGGTTTGATCCCCGGTAAGGGCAACCGTCGCGGCAACCTGAATCGGAGTGAACATCCCATAATCGAGCCAGCTCTTGATCTTTTGCAATGCGCCGATCAGTTTGGCATTACCTACGAAGAAACCGACGCGCCATCCCGCCATATTATAGCTCTTAGAGAGGGTAAATGCTTCAACCGCAACATCTTTTGCACCCGGGACAGAGAGGATAGATGGTGTTTTATACCCGTCAAACGTCAGATCTCCGTATGCAATGTCGCTGATAACGTAAAAGCGTTCACGCTTCGCCATCTCGACGACACGAACATAAAACTCCGGTGTTACCGTCGCCGTTGTCGGATTGTGCGGAAAGTTGACGACGAGATATTTCGGTTTCGGAAACGAGACATGAAACGCGTGTTCAAGACGCTCGAAAAAGAGGTCTTCATCCACTTTGTAATCTTCATCAAACGGCAATTCCATTTTTTGAACGTTTCCACCCGCCAAAATAAAACCGTATGAGTGGATCGGATAAGTCGGATCGGGAACGACGACAACATCGCCGGGATTCGTAATAGCATACGCCAGGTGGGCATACCCTTCTTTAGAACCCATAGTCGCAACCGCTTCGGTGTCCGGATCAAGATCGACGTCATAGCGACGTTTGTACCAATCGCAAATGGCCTGACGAAGTTTCGGAATCCCTTTAGAGACTGAATAACCGTGTGTTTTGGTTTTTTCTGCCGACTCAACCAATTTTTTACGAATATGTTCAGGGGTATCCCCATCAGGATTTCCCATACTGAAATCGATAACATCGGCACCGGCACGTCTACGCGCCATTTTAAGTTCATTTACTTCAGCAAATACATATTTTGGAAGGCGTTTAATCCGGTCAAATTGGATTTCATCAAACATGGCTACAACCTGTGATTAAAAAATTGCGCCATTTTAGCATAAGAGGCTTAGTTTTAATATAATATCGATACTTATTGCACCGGATTCGTCGGCTCGATCCACATCCCCTCTTTGAGCATTTTCATCCCCTGTACATTGGAAACTTTGAGGTAATATGCTCCCTCCGGAACTTCGAGCTGAAGTTCCTCCTTAGAATCTGCCGCCCTAAAAGAAGATATCAAATGCATAGATCGGTCTAATATTGCAATATCAGGATACCATTTGCCTGTATAAGGGGGCTGAATATAAATATGTTGCGCTTTCCCTAGACGAAACCACTGCGCCGTCTTAACATGTTTCAACTCAACACCCTCTTCTTGGAGCAGCAAAGTGTTCCAGACAGATCCTTGCGCGTCCAATGCCAAAGAAAGATCATTATTATGCAGAAAAATTTTTTCGACTTGAATTCCCTCATTTTTGAGATTTTCGTCTAAACCGGAGATACTTAAAGGTTTATTGCCGATAGCAATTGCACTCAGTTCACCGGAATTATTTTCAAAATCGAATGAGTCAATATCCAATTTATATCCGACAGCGTTAAATGCTTGGGTAACGGTACGCAGGCTTAAAATAGCTTCGCCCTTAAAAGTGATATGAGTATTGAAGGACTCTCCGAAAAGAAGGAGAGGAAGAAAGAAAAGTGAGAGGAAGCGGTTCATTACGCTGTATTTACCAGTTTTTCCCGCCGTTGCGTTCCATAAACTCTTGTTGCGAAATTTGTTTCAAAGCCCCTTTTTCACCTATAAAGTGGACCGTATTTTTATCATTAAGCACTTTTTTTCCCTCACTGGAGATGAGTTCTACCCTGCCGTGGCCTAAAACAATCAATAATGTTTTAGTCGGATCTATAATGATGGGATCTATGGTTATCCCTTGAATTTTTTTACCGCTTTCAAGATCGATTACTCCATACCATACTTTGTATTGCGGAATAATTGCCGTCTGCTGATCCGATGTTCCAGTGATCAAAGTCTCGTTCTGCTGCGCAGGAATCGCAGACTGTACACTAGTGGCTGCACTTTGATTGCTTTCAACGTTTGCAATCGAACCCGTAATATTCGTTTCATTCGTTTCGGCATTAGCCGTATCATTTTGTTCAACAACCTGAACAGACGATGTGGTAAGGTTCATCACGTCTTCACTCGGGGCAGCCGACATTTTACCCTGTAAGAAATATCCGCCGATCATCAAAATAATAATTAATACGGTTCCGGCGACAATCCATTTCGGTTTTGAGTTGGATGCTGCCTGCAAAATCACCGATTGTTTCGGAGCAAGGACGGTCGGATTGTTTTGGCAAAACAGCAAATATTCTTCTTTAATGCCACTAAGATCAATATCATACTCACGTTCTAAGATAGAAATATATCCCATAAACTGGACCCGCCCGATCTGAGCATAGGATTTTGTCAAAACCAACTCAATCTTATCGCGGGAAATATGGGTCCGTTCATGAATCTTTTCTGTCCCAAGAGCCTGTAAATCTTCGAACGTGTTGTATTGTTTCATCTCATTCTCTCCATCAAAATTGCGCCGGCAACACCGACATTCAAAGAATCAAAATCATGCGCCATCGGAATCGAAATACCGACATCAAGGCTTTTCTGGACTCTGCCGCTTAAGCCTTCCCCCTCATTACCCAAAACCAAGACCCGCTTTGCGGCAAATGAAGCTTCACGAACGTCAACCCCGTCCATTACCGCTCCGTAAATCTGAAATCCTGATTGCTTCAGTTCATGCAATACATCATGAATATTGTGAATAATTACCAACGGAAGATCAAGGGCGGCCCCGCTGCTGGTACGGATCATCGCTTCGAGGTTCGGATCTTTGATACCGCTGATAACCAACGCCTGAACCCCTAACGCATACGCGCTTCGTATAAGCGAACCGATATTTCCCATATCGGTAATCGAACTCAATACCACGATAAAATCGCATTTTTTTAGAAACGGGGAGGCGTACGGCACTACCTGAGAAATCTCGGCGATAAACCCCTGATGGTTCCCCCCCTTTACCATTGACTGCGCCGCTTTTTCGGGGATCCGCTTAATCTCAAAACCCATTTTCATGAGCGACGAATACTCTTTTTTATCGAGCTCTTTTGCCAAATAGAGAACCTTAATACGCTCCCTGTGACGCTCTATTGCGTAATAAACCGGTTGTTTTCCATAAATAATCATGAGGTATTATATCCTAAGATTTCATGAGGCGTGTATAGCACTCTTTGGGATTTTCACCCGTAATTTTGGCAATCAGTTTCGATGCGGCTTTTTTGGGGATATCAAGGGCTAGAATATCCTGCTCACTCAAGGATGAACTTTTCCCTTCCGACGCTTCTATCACAACGACCCATTCCCCCCGAATCTCTTTTTCCATTTGCGGAATCAATTCCGATGCGGTGCCCCGATAAAATTTCTGATACCGTTTGGTAAGCTCTTTGGCCAAAAAGATCTGCCGATCCGGTGCCGCAACGACAAGTTCCGATAAGAGTTTATCCAACCGTTTCGGCGATTCATAGAGTATCGTCGTATAGCCGTTAAAAAGTGCTTCTTGCAGAGCGGATGATCTGTCGTTCCCTTTGTGAGGCAAAAAGCCGAAAAAAAGCATTTTTGTCTCCACAAATCCACTGGCGACGAAAGCGGTCAATGCTGCATTTGCTCCGGGTATTACATCATACGCAATTCCGTGATCGAGACAATAGCGTACAAGCATCTGTCCGGGGTCGCTGATTCCGGGCATCCCGGCATCACTGACATAGACAACGTTTTGGTCAAAAAAATCGGGGGTCAGCGAAGCGACAAATTCGGTTTCGTTATGGGAATGGAGACTGATAAACTTTGGATCACATGTTGTTAATTCGTAGCGTTCTTTAAGAAGATGAATCAGCTTTTTGGTTACACGGGTATCTTCGCATAACAGTATCTGTGCCTGAGAAAGAGTTTCAATGGAACGTAAAGAGATGTCGGCGATATTACCGATAGGAGTTGGAACAAGAGACAGCATTGTTATTCTCAATTTCTGCCTCAAAGAGGCTAGTTCAGTGCCTTTTCGGCAAACGAAGCCAAAGGATTTTCTCCTTTGGCACTCAAATTATGAGTTAAGTGCGTAACGTTTTTTGAATTTATCGATACGACCTGCCGTATCTACTTGACGCTCAGAACCGGTAAAGAACGGGTGACATGCGTTGCAGATATCAACACGGATTGAATCTTTTGTGCTGGTTGTAGTGAATGTGTTGCCGCATGCGCAGCTTACTGAACATTCTACGATGTTCGGGTGAAGATCTTTTTTCATCAGTTTACCTTGTGATCGACGGCGTTGTACGTCGGTCTGTATAGTTTTATATCCGTACGGGGGCGGATAATTGAACGCGAATTATAACGAAAGAATTCTTTTTTTACAATAAGCGTGACGCAATCGCCACTGCAGCCGTCTCTGAACGCAAAATCATCGGGGAGGGAAAAAGACGGATTCGATGATTCGAAAACACTTTCCGCTCACTCTCGTCAAATCCCCCCTCGCATCCGATGACGACCGTCTCTATTGATTCGTCCGAACCGAGTACTTCACCGCCGAAATCCAATACCACGGCATCGTTATGCTCTTTTAAAAAGGTACTCATATTCGGCGATTCGGAGAGTTCGATCAGCGACGTCCGTCCGCACTGCATAATGGAACTCTCCATAATGCGTTTGTACCGCTCAAAATCAAGACGAAAGTTTTGCTGAGACCTTCGGCAATGGATAAAAGTGATTTTCGACACGCCAAGCTCCGTGAGCATCGGTAATGTTTTTTCAATCGTTTTCGGGTCAACCAAACACCATCCGATATGGAGCCGATGATTGCTTTCGCTCGGAGCATGGTGATGACTCTGCAATGAGAAATAGGCACACCGTCCGTCCGTCCGCTCCAAACGGTAGCGGTATTCTTCGCTTAACCGCTCGCGTGAACGAAAAGCGATCAAATCTCCCGCTTTATGGCGTCTCACCTTGATGAGATATTTGTAATCATCACCCGAAACACTCAATTCATCCGCACCGACGCCGTCGTGAAGGAGAAATTTCATTGCGCCATCATCCACAAGGTAATCGCGATTAATAAACTCATCTCTATACCCAAAAAGCGGAATGCTTTTTTCTTGTAAAGGGCAAATGCCCCCTCTTGGGTTATATCGGTTTTACGCTTAAGTGTTTTATACCGCTTGGCTTCGAGAATAATCATCAGTATTCCTATGACGATCATCGCACTATTAGCAAACGTAAAGTGAAGATGTTTAGCCGCCATCATCACCGCGCCCGTAAAAAGGATCAAAGCGATAAGTGAGCTGGAAATCGGCATCACGATACGCATCCGCTTCGAATAACGGACAATATGATGGGAAAGGGACAACATAACGATGTTGAAGAGGACGACTCCCATCAAAACAATAACTCCGAAATAGTGGATGTTCAATCCGGCTGTGTACATAGCTTCCATAAAGGGGATTTTACCTTAAATTGCCTATAATGACTACCTAATGTTCCCGCAGGCATGAATAATTAATGCACAAGACAGAGGAATACCCAAGGAGAGAGAATGGCGATCAGCGTAGAAGAGGCACTAAATCTGATTTATACATTAGCGTTACCGACGCAGACAGAAATCGTTCCGATCGAAAACGCTATCCATCGCGTCCTCTGCGAAACTATCACCGCAACTTACTCTCTCCCTTCGTTTGACAACTCCGCCATGGACGGCTACGCCGTAAGATCGGAAGATGCCGGCAAAACACTGTTGCAGTCGTGCACTATTTTTGCGGGGGACGGCGCTGAAATCAGAATGGTGGAGGATCAGTGCATCCGGATCATGACGGGAGCCAAAATACCGCAGGGGTGCGAAGCAATCGTCCCGATTGAAGAGGTGAGCGTTAACAAAGATCAAGTCACCTTCCCCGCCGTTATTAAGCCCTCTCAACATATCCGTCTCAAAGGCGAAGACATCCAAGCCGGGATGGTACTGCTTGAGCGCGGTGTGATGCTCCATGCCCACCATATCTCACTGCTCGCTTCTCAGGGGATTACCCATGTCAAACTCTATAGACGCCCCCGTGTCGCCCTCTTCTCGTCGGGCAATGAGCTGAAAATGCATTATGAAACGCTCGGAGCCAATCAGCTTTATAATACCAATACCCCGACATTTACGGCACGTACCGAGGAACTCGGATGCGACGTTATCTTTACCGGAACGGCGGAAGACACCCTGGAATCGATCCAAGAGCACATACGCCGTTCTCTGAACGCCGATTTGATTATCACCTCCGGCGGCGTCAGTGTCGGTGATGCCGACTTCACCAAAGAGGCATTTACCTCTTTGGGCTTTGAGAATGCTTTTGAATCGGTGGATATCAAGCCGGGTAAACCGACGACCTTCGGCCGTATCGGAGATACCGTCATCCTCAATCTCCCCGGCAATCCTCTCGCCGCGGCGCTGTGTTTTGAACTTTTCGGACAAAGTACGATTCTTGCCCTCAGCGGCCGAAGCGACAAATATCTCTCTACCATTACGACCCGTATCGGCGAAGCGTTCAAAATGAAAAAAGGGAGACGTTCACTGATCCCGGGATGGTTTAACGGGGAAAATTTTACTCCCAGCCCGAAATTCGGCCCGGGGATGGTGTTACCCCTCTCACGGGCGAACGCATTTATGATGGTGGATGAAAAAGTAGAAGGATTCGAAGCGGGAGCATCGGTCAAAATCATCCCGACGCGCTGGTGTATGAGTTCGGAGACTCAGAACTCGCTAATAACGCTCTAAACGGTTTTCGGGTTCACGAATGGCTGCCCCGTTAAGATTTTCTCCCATAACTGCGGATCGTTCCACCCCTCGCGCACTTCGTCGCTGAACGCTATCATCTCAAGCGGGATCGTCCCCATCAGTTCCGAATACGCATCTTCCTCAAACGCCTGAGCGTATCCCGTCTCCGTTTCATGGACGATGATACTGTGAAGCTTAACACCCCGCTCGCCGTTGACCATCTGCGTCGATGCGAGAAGTCTGTCGATCATCAAAAACAAAACGCGGCTGAACTGCTCACATGAAGGGGAAACGGGAAGGAGCACCCATCGGTTGGAATGCGCTTTCATCGAAGCAATATACTCCGCATCGTCTCCGTCCCAAATCGCGACGCCGTGATCGAAACTGTCGATCAGCTCTTTCATCCCCCGCTTCATCAGACCGAAGTCATAGACCATCTGCCCCTCATCGAGATATTTGGACTCAAAGAGCACTTCGACTTTGTACGAATGGCCGTGGATCGAAGCACGGCACCGCTGTGTCGAGCATCCGCGGACGACGTGGGCGTTTTCAAATTTAAAAAGTTTACGGATTAGCATGATAAACCTTCTGATTTTGAAATCACAATAGCGTGATTTCAAGTATTAACCGTATTATACCCCGTGATTCTGATCCCAGATACGTATATGAAGACGGTCGGAATAGATAAATCCCCGTCGTTTACAAAACTCGATGACCGCTTCGCAGTTGGCTTCGATATGAGCTTTATCGCCGCCAAGCGGCATACAATAGACCGGTGTATAGGGGTGAGGGGCGATAATCTCATCGATTTCCGATTCGATATGACTCACGAGTGACGGCTCATCGACCGTGAATTTGAAAAAACTCTCTTTCGCATGGGCGATAATCGTCCCGTAGGCTTCCGGCTTCACCCTCTTCTCCAACGGCTCGCCGCTGTTGGAGAGTTTGACGGAAAGGGCATAGGTCGCCTGAGCGTAAAAAGGGTAGCGCTTGAAGTCGGGGGCTATCGTCGCATTGGTCTCAAACGTCACCCGATGTCCGTGAGCAATCAAATACTCGATAAACTCGACAAAAATCGGCTCATTCGCATAGATCAGCGGTTCTCCTCCGGTGAGTACGACATCGACATGGGGAGGCAAACGGTACCCGTTCATGATCCAGATCAGGCTTTGCAGCTCTTCGATCTCCATCCACAGCTCACCGAAGCCCTTGCGGTCAACCGCGTACACCGTATCGCATCCGAGGACTTCCGATCCGTCCGGCGCACTCTCACGGCACCCGAACCCTTCGCATTTGAGGTTACACCCGCCGAAGCGGAAAAAGAGTGAGGGCACACCCGTGTATTTCCCCTCACCCTGAACGGAGTAAAAATGTTCGACTAAATAGAGCATCCTCACCCTCCCGTTTCGTAAAAGGCACGGTTGGACTGCTCGGTATCTCCCTCGCTCCAGCGGTTTTTTTCAGGTTTGGTACGGATCACCTCTTTGAGCACCAATGCCGCCTCTTTGATATCGCCGCGGCGTACGGCATCGCGGATACTCATTGCTTCGTCAAAATAAAGGCAAGGGATCAAATTTCCCTCCGCAGTAAGTCGGATGCGGTTGCACTTGGTGCAAAAATCGTCTTTATGCGGTTCGATAATCCCGAATTCATATCCGTCTTCGAGTTTATAATAGTGTGAGGGGGAGTGTCCGTCAAACCCTTCATCTTCATAACGGTAACGGCTTCCGATGATACTAAGAAGTTCAGGGCTCTGCATCCCTTTGATATCGACCTCGGCGTGCACATTTTCCATGTACTCGATAAAACGGACGACCATGCCGCGATCTTTGCAGTATTCTAAGACGTCGAGCACTTCGCCCTCGTTCATCCCTTTCATCGGAACCATATTCACTTTAACCTTGAAACCGACTCTCAAAGCCTCTTCTATCCCGGCCAGGACATTCGGCAACACGTCTTTTTTAGCGATCGCTTCAGCGATTTCCGGTTTAAGTGAATCGATTGAGACATTGAGACGGCGAAGCCCCGCATCGTAAAGCTTTTTGGCTGAGCCTTTGAGCAAAAAAGCATTCGTCGTCATGGCGAGGTCTATATCATTTTTATAGTCGTATATCATTTTTATAAACGTATCGAGGTCTTCCCGAAGAAGCGGTTCCCCTCCGGTGATACGGATTTTTTTAATCCCTTCGTCTATGGAAACCTTGATAAATTCAAACAGCTCTTCAAAGCTGAGCAAATTCTCTTTGGGTACCCACGAAAAGGGTTTTTCGGGCATGCAGTATTGACATCGAAAATTACACCGTTCCGTAACCGAAACACGTAAGTAATCGACTGTTCTGCCGTAACTATCTATTAACACGACTATCCTTGAGAAATCCTATGATTAGGAGCGATGCGCGATAGTATCCAAAAGTTGTTTTGAGTTTTATTTATCGAAAGAATTAGAAGAAGGAAAATCCCCCGGAGGGGATTGTTTTTACCAGCCGCGTACGACAGCGTGACATGCAGTACATGCATTCACGATATCAGAATACGATTGATGTGCTTTTGAATACTGTTTTTTGTCCAATGCTTTTAATAAGTCATTAGAAGCAGTATCAATCCGTTTAGCCGCATTGAAAGCGATATTGCTCATATGCTGCTTTTCTTTTGGAAGATACTTTTTGGTACCTTCCATATCATGAAACAGTGCATCCGCTTTTTTAATCTCAGCCACACCGCTTTTAATCAAGGCAGGGGTGTTATACAAAAATCCTTTTTGGACGTTGCTAAGACCGCTCTCCATTTGGCTCATATTGTTGACCAATGTTTCATCAGCCATGACGCCGGCACTGAGGAGTGCCGATAATGCTAGAATTTTAATTATTTTCATCCATTACTCCTTAGTGAACTTCTGACCAAATTTTGCGTTTCCACAAATAAGCCAAAATTGCAAAAATAATTGAGTAAAGAATTACCCATACACCAAGACTTTCACGCTCAGCTTTTTTAGAATCGCCGACCTCTTCCATATAAGCGAAAACTTCTTCCTGTGCTTTTTCGGTCAAACCGACACGTGGCATTGAAGTCCCTTTAAGAAGGATTTGAGGATCATTGATGAAACTGTGGAGATAGTGCTCACCACGGCTTTTGATGTATTGAGACAAGTCAGGAGGAGTTGCCCCCATGTGCTCTTTAATCATATTAGCCGGAGTTGATGCTTCGATACCCGCATATTTCATGCTATGGCAACGTCCGCATGCCGCTTCGAAAGTTGATTTATGACCTTCTACATTGTCGGCAACTTTTGGAGCAATCGACTGCAAGTAAGAAACAACGTCCATAATATCCTGAGGAGACATCCAATTGTAAGACGGCATCGGGAATGCTTTCCCGCTTTCAGGATTGTATTTGTGCTGAACGTGCATCGCCGTTACAGGATCAAAAATGAAATTCGCCAGATAGTTTTTATCGTAAATACGACCCGCTTGACTCAAATCCGGCGGTACGACACCGTACGAAGCCGCTGCATCAGCATTCGGCATCATAGCTGGGTGACCCGCGTTTTCAATCGCATGACATGCGATACAGTTTGCTTCTACCAATACTTTACCGTTTTCAACGTTACCCGCTAAAGACGTATCCACATTTTTAACATCCTGAAACGTAAAGTCAGCCGGAGCAACTGCCGGATGCATAACACTGTGTGCATACGGCTCGATTCCATAATATGTAATGCCGACAAGTGCAACAAGGACGGCTAAAATTTTAAATTCTTTCATTTTTTACCCTTCACTTTCCCAGCTTCGGCTTTTGTAATAAACGGCAATGCGATAAAAAGTACAAGGAACGTCAATGACGCACCGAAACCTACCCATGCATTCGGTCCGGTCGGAGGCAATTTACCAAACTCGGTCAATACCATCAAGTCGGCAATCATCAACCAGAACCAGTATTTGAAATACGGACGTTGATTAGCAGGTTTAACGACCGGTGAACGATCCAACCACGGCATTACCAAGAAAATAGCATTTGCAAATCCGAATGCCATCAAACCTAAATCTTTACCTGAAATACCCGCAATTTCAAAGAACCAACCGCGCAATACTTCGTATGACCACAAGAAATACCACTCAGGATAGATATGTGCCGGAGTTTTAAGGCCGTCAGCTTTATCAAAGTTGATCGGATCCATTGCAAAGCTGTAATGGAAGAAAACCAAATAGAAAAAGAAAATTAAAAAGACACCCAATACAAAAACGTCTTTTGACAGGAATACCGGCCAGAACGGAATAACTTTAGAGTGTTTTTTGTCGCCGGCTTTATATTTTTCAGCTTCTTCATCAAAATCGAAAAATTCACCTTGTTCATTGTTAACATGCGGGAAGCGAAGTGCGTAAAAGTGGAATACTATTCCACCGATAATCGCCAACGGAATCAACAAAACATGAAGCATGAAGAAACGGGTCAACGTCGAATCGGCTACATAGAAGTTACCGCGGATCCATACAACCAGCTCATCACCGATTACCGGGATACCGCCGAAAATTTCAGTAATAACGTATGCAGCCCAATATGACATTTGTCCCCATGGAAGCATATATCCGCTGAACCCTTCTGCAGAGAAAAGCATGAACAAGATCATCCCTGAAATCCAGATCATCTCACGCCCTTTTTTATAAGAGCCGTAATAGATACCGGTAAACATATGGATATAGATAATCAAGAAAACGACCGAAGCACCCACTGCGTGAATGTGACGGAACAGCCAACCGTATGCAACTTCCTGCATAATTGTGTAGTTAACACTGTCAAACGCCATATTGGCATCCGGTTTATAGTACATCAAAAGGAAAATTCCCGAAACGACCAAGAACGTAAACAATACGGTCAATAAGACACCCATTGCCCACAAAAAGTTGATATTTTTTGGAATCCAATATTCTGTCATCATCACTTTTGCAAAATTGACGACACCTAAACGCTGATCAAACCACTCGAGCATCGAGTCTGCTTTTTTAAATTCTGCCATCTAGCCCCCCTTACGCTTTTGCCGTCATTTTTTTGTATTCCGGCCCTTCTTCACCCAAAACAAGGGTTACACCGTCAAGTTTGAACGGAGGAATATCAAGCGGACGAGGAGGAGGTCCAAATGTTTGTACGCCATCGGCGCTATATTCGCCCCCGTGACAGGCGCATTTGAACAATTTTTTCTCCCCTTCGTAACCAGGGATACAGCCAAGATGGGTACAGAGCCCGATCATCACCGAAAAGTAGCTATCACCGATTTTGACGCTGCGGCCGTCCGTCGGTTTCATATCTGCGCTGTATTTAAGAATAAATATCGGCTTACCGCGCCATACGACGATTTCTAATTTATTGGCTTCCAAGCCTGACACGTCAACCGTCGTAAAACCGGCTGACATGACGCTAGGAAGCGGGTCCCACGTCTTCTTCATCGCGATGAGAGAGGCAATACCTCCGACAGCGGCGACGGCACCAAAGGCTTTTCCGATAAACCCTCTTCTGCTTTCATCCATCATTATCATCTCACTTAATTTGGAAATTTAACTCCCCATCATAAGTTAAAAAGGTTTAAGTTTCTATAAATCGAAAGTTTTTCTTATGAATTCGATTACTTTAGTGTTACTGTTTTTAATTTCGTGATAGGTTTGTGATGAAGCCTCTTTTATCCCTTGCATAAGCTGTTCTTGAGCGTATCCATCGATAATAGGGACATTCAGCAATTCAAACAAAGGGGCAAAATCTTTGGTGTAATCGGGGCGTTGAAGAAACACGGGTTTCCCTCCTCCGGCGAGATTTTCTAAGACCGCTTGAGGAGACGCGCTGACCAAGATTTCGCTTCTTTGTATAACTTTATCATATAATTCACATTCATATATTGTGCTGAAACTCTCTTTAAGAGAGTTTTCATACCCGAGAAAATGGTAGAAGCCCATCAACAGTTCCATGTTGAGAGGTTTAAACATCTCCTGATGTTTTTCCAAATCTTTTTCATAATCGTCATCACCGAAAAAAAGGGCCAGAGGTATGGTTTTAGGAAGCGGCTCAAAATAACGCGCATCGATAACGACTGCGTTGCAGATATTTTCCCCTTCCAAATACGGCGATATCAAAAACTCTTTTTCGTGCCGGGTATCGGATGGGTCGTCGGTGATACGGATAAAGGATGAAAAAAACTGCGTCATATCGGTCAAAAGGGTCGGATTGATCTCGGCTGAATCAAAAATCATTTTATCGCCGTGATGTGCGATTTGGGGGATATTTCGGACCAGATCGACTCCGACGGAGCGTTTTATGCCGTACTCTTTGGCTTCCGCAGCGATCCGAAAATCAGAACACAACAATGTGATATCGATCTCTTTTTGGAGTTCGTTGACAATGGCGACAGCACGGTGAAACCGATCGAGTCCGATACGATGCCCCGTATGGACGTAATAAAAATAGCGCATTATTTACCTTTTCCAGCCATTTTGATGTAGATATGAAGAATATCGAGAGCGGCAGGGGTTATCCCGCTGATCTGAGATGCCGCCTGCAATGTCGGTGGATTGAACTTGTAGAGCTTATCGACGATCTCGTTCGATAAGCCCGAAACAGAACGGAAATCGAATCCTTCTGGAATTGCGATATGGAGCATTTTGTTCATCCGCTCGATGTCATCGCTTTGTTTCTCGACATAACGGGCGTATTTGGCTTCGATCAAAATCTGCTCTTGGATATAGGGGTCAAGCTCTGCGAAACTCGGGATCAGCTTCACCAACTTATCCAACTCAAAACTTTTGCGCGAAACAAGCTGAATCCCCGTGAGTTTGTCCGTGATGTGCTCCTCGTCGATGGAGGCCAAAAATGCCAAAAACTCTTTATTCGGGGTATAGACGGTCTCTTCGAGAAGCTTCAGTCCTTCCGTAATTTGGCTCCGTTTGGTCTCGATCCGCTCCATCTGTGCATCATCGATAAGACCCAGCGCATGACCGTATTTTCCTAATCGCAGATCGGCCGTCTCTTCGCGGAGAAGAAGACGGTACTCAGCGCGTGAGGTGAACATACGGTACGGCTCTTTCGTCCCTTTGGTCACCAAATCGTCGATCAATACCCCGATGTAAGCTTCGTCACGGCGCAAGATGAGGGGTTCTTTCCCCTGCAGTGAGAGTGCGGCATTGATCCCCGCCATCATCCCCTGCGCTGCCGCTTCTTCGTATCCCGTCGTTCCGTTAAGCTGACCGGCGCAATAGAGGTTTTTGACCTTTTTCGTCTCCAGCGTGTGTTTCAGCTCGGTCGGATCGACATAGTCGTACTCGATCGCATAGCCGTAACGGACGATTTTAGCGTTCTCCATACCGTGCACCGAGTGGATCATGGCACGCTGAACGTCGGGCGGAAGGGAGGTGGACATCCCGTTAATATAGCACTCGGTATTCTCCGCTGTCTGCGGTTCGATAAAGAGATGGTGACGCTCTTTGTCGCGGAATCGGTTGATCTTGTCCTCGATACTCGGGCAATAGCGCGGCCCTACCCCCTCGATCTGTCCGGTAAAAAGAGGTGCACGGTGAAAGTTCCCCTCGATCAGGCTGTGGGTCTCTTCATTGGTATAGGCGATATAGCAGGGAAGCTGTTTTTTCGTACGGGCAAATTCGGCACGGTCGGTGCGGAAACTGAACGGGTTAGGCAACTCATCGCCGTCTTGGATCTCCATAACACTAAAATCGATCGAAGAGCTGTCGACGCGCGGGCAGGTTCCGGTCTTCAGCCGTCCAACGTTCAGCCCCGCCTCGCGGAGCGAATCGGTGAGCCCTTTGGCCGGGAATTCGCCGAAACGTCCCGCCTCCTGAGTGATCTCTCCGATATGAACGACCCCGTTGAGAAATGTCCCCGTCGTCAAAATCACCTTCTTGGCGCGGTATTCGTTCAGCAGATGGGTACGGACTCCGACGACTACCCCCTCTTCGATAATGAGGGCATTGACTGTCTCTTGGATCAGAGACATGTTCGGGGTGGTAAGGATTTTGTTGCGGGCGATCACACGGTAGCGGTCCATGTCGATCTGCGCGCGGCTTCCGCGGACAGCGGGCCCTTTCGTGATATTGAGGATGCGAAACTGGATACCCGCTTCATCGGTCAGCAGTCCCATCTCTCCGCCCAGAGCATCGAGTTCCCGTACCAGATGCCCCTTTGCAAGTCCTCCGACGGCAGGGTTACAGCTCGTCGCTCCTACCTGCTCTGCCAAAATTGAGATCAGCAGGGTATTTTGTCCCATACGTGCAGAGGCGAGTGCGGCTTCGATTCCGGCGTGACCACCGCCGACAACGATTACGTCATATGTCATTATTACTTCTTTACATAGATTATTAATGCAATTATAGCTTCTGATGTTGAAACCTATAAAAATACAAAGGAAAAATGCTTTACAATTAAGCAAAACTTTTAATGACGAGTGATTGCCATGAATAACGACAAAGCCCTAACATTGGAAGAGATGCTGAAAAATTACAGCCCCGAACCTCTCGAATACGACCCTGAAGTCGACGGCGGAGATGAGTACCTTATCCGTGAAGAGCTCCTCAAAAAGAAAGAGGAACTCAAAGACGTTGTGAGCAAGCTTAAAGAAAAACAGCGCGAAAGTAGAAAAGTGCGCCGTTAAGAGCGCCTCGCTATAATCAGCCGAAAAAAACCCGAGGTTACCGATTATGTTGCAAAATGCATTTGATGCTTTTAATGCCGGACGCTATGAAGAAGCGATAGAGCTTTTTGAGACGCTCGCCCTTCAAAACAACCCGATCGCCCTCTCCTCTTTGGGATATATGCACCAAAAAGGGCTGGGGATTGAGAGTTCATTGGAGCGCTCTTTTCATCTCTATACCCAAGCCGCCGAGTTGAATGAACCGGCCGCACTTTATAATCTCGCGCTGATGTACGCCGACGGTGTTGTCGTACCGCACGATCAATTCAAATCCTACGAGCTTCTTCTACGTGCTGCCGTACTCGAATTTCCCCAAGCACAGTTCGAGGTGGCTCTGGCATTGGAACGGGGTCTGGGATGTGTCCAAAATTTCTCCGAAGCGGCATTCTGGTACGAAGAAGCGGCCAAACGGGGAAATGCCAACGCATTCAACAATCTCGGCGTCCTTTTTAAAGAGGGGCACGGTGTTGTGCAAGACCACGCCAAAGCGTTTATCTGTTTTTCCCGCGCCGCCAATGCCAACCTCGCCGAGGCTCAATACAATCTGGGATTGATGTACGATCAGGGGCTCGGATGCGAAGCCGACCATGACACCGCGCTGGAGTGGTGCCGAAAAGCGGCGTACAACGGCCACGAAAAAGCGAAAAGCATTATCCGTTCTTTGCAAGAAGAGGGTAAAATAGTCTTTTGATTGATGTTACACACTTTCTGGGCAAAGCCCATAAAGTGGCAGGGACATATTGTCCCTACAACCCCCTAAAGCTACCCATATCTTCCGGATATGGGAGAAAAAAAGGAACACCATGTTTACAGGTTTGATTCGTGAAATGGCAAGTGTCAAAAGTTTCGGCGGAAACCGCCTATCCCTCAAAGCCGCTCATAAACCGAAACTCGGTGACTCCATCGCCATCAACGGAACCTGCCTCTCGGTCGTCAGCATCGAGAGTGACGGCTTTTCCGTCGAACTCTCCCCTGAAACCCTGACGCATATCGCAACCGAAAAGCTGAGCGGAAAAGTCCATATCGAACCTGCCATGATGATGGGGGATCGGTTTGAAGGGCACATCGTTCAAGGGCACATCGACACGATCGGTACCATCCGTTCCATCACCGATAACGGCAACAGCTATGATGTCATCGTCGATGTCGATTCGGAGTTTATCCCCCTCATCCCCCCAAAAGGTTCCATCACGATTGACGGGATCAGTCTCACCGTCAATGAGGTTATGGGGGAAGCGTTCCGCCTCACTATCATCCCCATCACGATGCGCGAAACGCTGTTCGGCACCTACAAAAAAGGGACGCGGGTCAATATCGAAACCGACGTATTCGCCCGCTATATGCGCCATATTCTCACCTCATCGGCTAAAAAAGATCTCACTTGGAATGATATCGACCATATCAGTTCACTCTACTAGCCATGAAGCCCCTTGAATGGATTATGTTCGGCTCTTTTGTCGCAGGTCTTGGACTATCGGTATGGAAACTCTACGCCTTTATGCCGATGAAACGGCTTAGCGATGATGATACCACCCCCGAATCGGTCGAACAGCTGGAGCGGATTATGGTCGAGTGCAACAATGCGCATGAACATCTGGATGAGGAATCACTCTATCAACTGATGTGCGAACACCACGAGTTCGATCACAAACACTTTTGGCGCTTCAATGAAAACCGCCTGCGCCACCTCATCGAACACTATCGGCTCAAATATCCAGACTTTCGTCGCTGAGGCTTTTGGCATCGGGATTGCAAGCGATCTTATGCGCCATATCGACCTTCTCGTACGCTACCAATTCCCGTTTTGAAGCGATCGTCGCATTGCGATACCCCTCGCCCGTATTCAGATAGACGTTCAATCCGTTTTCATACAGAGCCAGCCGCGTAGCGAGCGCCGTCGAATAGGTCGTCACTATTCCATCCTCTCCCATCAGCCGCGCGATATCGGCAAAATATTCCCGTGTCCAGAGGGTAGGGTTGACCGAGGGGCTGAACGCATCCTGATAGCAGATGTCCCACTCCCCCTCCAGTTCCCGCATCGCGACGCGTGCATCCATGATATCGACCGTGATCTGCGTCCGCTCATCCTCATATCCGCCCAGTGTCGCTATATCGGTGATAGCGTTTCGGTACGGCTCAAAGATGTCGGGATAGGGAAAATTGACGAGAGAGGCGACGAGTGCACCGTCGAGTTCGGGGGAGTATATCTCTAAGGTTATATCGGGGTAATAGGTATCGCGCCAATAGAGGCTCAGGAGGGTATTGAACCCCAAACCGAAACAGATATCGATCATCTTCAAATGATCTTTTTTACAATGGAGTGCAAAAGCGGGTTCGATATGTTTTTTCAGCGATTCGTTGAGGGCGCCGTCTTTGGTTGAGTGGTAATGTTCGTCATACTCGCTAGAATATGCCGTATAACTGCCGTCTTCGCTTTGTACCCACTCTTTCATAGTCCATTACCCCACATATGCATCTTTTTTGCCACGATCACATCGTACCCCTCTATCAAATCGCTGATCGTATTCGCCGCACGAAACTCCGCTTTTTCCAACAAAGCCTCAATCTCCGATGTCTCCATCGCTCCGCATTGTTGAACAATGATTACCTCTGCGGAGTTTTCGAGTGATCGGTAGACAAGCTGTAACAGTTTCAGAGGGAAAGAATGAAGGTGCAAAACGTCTTGCAGGATGATCGTCTCATAATCGCGGGTAGCCGAACGGATGGGGGAGTTAAAATCTTTTATGAAATCGCACTTGCCGATCACGGCGGAGGAGTATTCGGTATGTTCACCCGGATAGAGGGAAAGATCAACCGTCGCATTAAAAGGCTCTAAATAGGTACATATTTCTTCGGTAAGGGTATCAGAATGAGAAGTCGCCACCAGAATTTTCATCTGAGGCGAGGTTTGAAAAAGATCGCAAAAAGAAGTCATAAAATTCACTTTTAGTGGATTTTCAAGCACTTATGTGCGCGAGCTTCCCGCTGAGGGAAACCCAGTGTTTACGTAGCCAAGGGATGTATTCCGATGGCGTTAAAATCACAATGAGAGGTCGTGGAGTTCCCTAAATAAATAGGCTTCGACGATATCGTCAATGTTACGCTGTGTATGAGCTACCAGCACCATCATCTGGTTATCGATAAACTCCATCACCGGCTCATAGTTGTTCGTGACGATAACCACATCGAGCCAACCATCGATTTGGGTTCGGTCGGTGTAGAAATTGATCTCGACGACCTTCCCCTCTTCGACTTCGACGGTTGCCCAATGTGTTGCGGTCAGTATTCCCGTGAGCTCTGACTCCTGGGTATCATCTCCGTTCATCGGCAACAGAAGCAGCATTATTTCTCTACCTTCGTCAAATCAAGCGCTAACGCTTCATTATCCATGATATCGATATCTTTGCGGAGCACTTCGGTCGCAATCGCTTTTGCATCTTCGAGTGAGTGCATTTTATAGGTACCGCATTGGTAGATGTTGAGCTCAGGGATATCGTTTTGAGACTTCACTTCGAGAATGTCTTTCATCGACGCTTCCCATGCATCGGCAACGACCTCTTCACTCGGCGTTCCAATAACACTCATGTAAAATCCCGTACGGCATCCCATCGGAGAGATATCGATAATTTCGGTAGAATCTGAGTTGAGATGATCGCGCATAAACCCTGCGAACAGATGCTCCAGCGTATGGATCCCCTCTGGAGAGAGCGTTTTTTCATTCGGTTTGACAAAGCGTAAATCGAAAACGGTAATATCATCTCCCTTTGGGGTTTTCATCCCCTTCGCTTTGCGAACAGCCGGAGCCGGCATAATAGTGTGGTCAACGCAAAAACTGTCAAGTAACGGCATGGTTATCCTTAATAATTTGTCTTTAATTGAAGCAATATTAGCATATTTCATCCTCTCATCGCTATAATTTGGCCATTAATAGAAGGAACTAACATTATGACAAGCCTCTTTGACTCTTGCACCGCCGCCCGATTTCAAAACGACCCTCTTGCGATGCGTGTTTACACCTCTCAGCTTTTGGGTCAAAGCAAAGAGCTGGTGCTCCACGGCGGGGGCAATACTTCGGTGAAAATCGATAACATCCTCTACGTCAAAGGGTCCGGCTGGAACCTCGATACGATCGAAAAACCGGGATTTTCTCCTGTAAATCTGGATGTACTTCTGGAGATGGCAACGAGAGAAAGCCTCAGCGATACGCAGATGGTCGCCGAACAGCGTGCCGCCATGCAGGACCAAAGCTTTCCCAATCCCTCCATCGAAGCGATCCTCCACGCCATTATCCCTTTTGATTTTGTCGATCACACCCATGCCGACGCGGTCGTCACCCTTACCAATACCCCTGAGGGTAAAATGTTGGTTCAAAAGCTTTATGGCGAAAATATGCTCATTATCGATTACGTAATGCCCGGTTTTGAGTTGGCGAAACATATCTATGCAATCACCCGCAACATCGACTGGAACACCCTATCAGGGATGATTCTGATGCATCACGGCGTCTTTACGTTTGACAACGATGCTGCGCGCGCCTACGAGAAGATGATCGACATCGTCACCGTTGCCGAAACATACCTTTCAGAACATGTTACCCTCGCCTGCGGCGACTGTGAGGGGAAAGGAGACCCGGCTATTGCCATTGCGGTAGGTATGGAAGCAGCGAAACTGCGCGGATGCGATCTCTATCCTCTCCTCATTGATTCGCCGCGCGCACAGCTTTTCAGTATCCTTCCTAATCTCGAAGTGCTCGTCAAAAAAGGGGGACTCACCCCTGAACACGTTATCCGCATCAAACCTTTTCCCGCCATCATCGACAACGATATCGCTGAGGGGATCGCAAAGTTTGCACAGGATTACAAAGCCTATTTTGATGCCAATGCCTCCTCGGTGCATATCTGTCTCGATCTCGCCCCCCGCTATGCAGTGATCAAAGGAGTTGGGATCGTCGTACTGGGCAAAGATGAAAAAGAGTCCCGTATCATCGCCGATATCGTCAAACACACGATCACCGCAATCCTCTGCGCTGAGCAGCTCGGAGGGTGGGGATCGCTTTCGTTATCTCAGATGTTCGAGATGGAATACTGGGAATTAGAGCAGGCAAAATTAAAAAAATAAACTCAAAAACAAGGATATCAGACATGAAAATTACGAAAAAAGTGACCTTTATCGCTAAAGAAGAGCATATCGCAACGGTCAAGAAACTATTGGAGGATATGGTAGCACCCTCACTCAAAGAGCCGGGATGCCTGTTTTACTACATCTTCCAATCACAAACCAATCCGCGCAAATTTTTCGCCGTCGAATCATGGGCTGATGAGGCGTCGCTAGAGGAGCACAAACACACCGAGCACTACGCGTACTACAAGTCCCACTATGAACCCTTCGTCGACGATAAATATACCGAAGAGTTAGACCTTCTCGATGAAAAGGCGTATGGGTTCTAAATTCCCGGAGCCTTCCACATCGGCTCCACTATCCCCTCGCGGACTAACTCCATTTGTTTAGCGTACACTTTTAACCATTTCTCTTTGATCTCACCATATTGTGCGTGATTCGACCTATTCGGCTCATACGAGCGTTCCATTTTGACAATATTTTTTCCCGCTTCGTCAAAACCGTTATACACTCCGGCACCGATACCACATGCCATAGCCACACCCAGTGCGGTCGCCTCTTTGACCACCGGTATTTTTACTTCCAATCCCGTAACATCGGCCAGTATCTGAGACCACAACGCTCCGTTGGAGGCACCGCTGGCAAATGTAATCGACGTCGGAGAGACGCCGCTGAAGGCTTTGATGTTCTCCAGATTAATCGAGCTGACAATACACGCATTCTCTTCCAACGCACGAAACATGGAGGCAACGTTGTATTTGCTCTCATCCAAACCAAGGCCGATAAAGGATGGGGATGCGTGTATCCACTCTCCGTAGTTCATCCGGTCGCTAAACACAGGGGTAATTCCGTACGACCCGAGCGGTACGGATGAAGCCATTGCTTCAAGCTCACTGTAGCTTTTTCCGCATCCGAGAGTGTTTTTAAACCAGCGCATCACCAGTCCCGTAAAAAAGGTGATCCCCTCTGCCTGAGACATCCCGCGTACCACGTGGGGATTGACCCGCAACAACATTGCATCGGAGAGTGTCGCATCGGATGGGATATTGACCACCTGCTGCCAAAAGCTCCCTCCCAGGACGACTGCATCGCCGAGCTTTGAAGCACCCAATCCCGCCGTACCGATCTGAACGTCGCCTCCCCCCATCACCACGAGGGTTTTTGTGCTCAGTCCCGTCTCATCCGAAGCCTGCGTACTCACGTTCCCTAAAACTTCTCCGCTCTCTTTGATTGGGACGAACATATCCTTGAGCCCGCATTTTTCAAACTCGCTTTTGTCCCACTGTCGATCTTTCAGACTAAATGCCCCTGCCGTACCTGCATTGGAAGGTTCAGACGCCAATTCCCCGCTCAATTTGAACAATAACCAATCACTGATCATCGTAAAGGAATGGGCTTTTTCGTAAAGAGACGGCCGATTTTTCTTCAGCCACAACAACCTCGGTGCGGCTGAAAGGGCAAATGTTTGCCCACTACTGGCATAACTCTCTTTTTCCAAAGAGGGGAATGTTTTTTTCAGGTAAGATACTTCTTCACCGGCACGGCCATCGACATTCGCTACGCCCCAAAGCTCATTTTTATTGCCATCATAAACAACAATTCCCTCCCGCATACTGGAAGCGGAGAGGGCGACTATCTCTGAAGGGCTGATTTGCGCTTTTGCGACCGATTCTTTAATACACCTCTTTGCGAGTTCCCAGCCGCGTATAAAATCAAATCCCATTGATCCCGCAACACCCTCTTCGGCGATATGATCCCATTCGTATTGTGCGATGGAAATTTGGTTTCCCATAGTGTCAAAAATGATGGCACGGATACTCCCCGTTCCCGCATCCAGTACGAGAAAATAACGGTTCAACGGAGTTCTTTCATATTGACAAAGAGTTCCATCGGAAGCCGTTTTTCTACGCTCCCCTCGATCGGACGTATTTCGACGTTGCAGATCGACCCTTTCAGCTCCTCCGCAAGTTTAAGAAGCTCTTCTTTGCTTTCACGTTTTGCGATCCCGCGCGCAGAACAGCCGGTAGTGTTTAAATGGTTATAGGTCATACGGTACATAGGTTTATCCAAAATTGTTATTTTGGTTTAGGAAGCAAAGAGAGTTCCAAAATGATTGATGAAAGGGAATGCAGAAGATAAGAACAGAAGTTAAAGGGGTGAAAGAGGCGTGTCTTTAGACACTTGCCTCTTCGCGACGTTGGAGATAATCCCATTTCGCGTCGACACGAGCTTGCCACTCGTCGATCAAATATTCGTATTGTTTTGTGAAAAGGTGTTTAAAGCGCCCTTGTGCACCGAGGTAATCACGTACCGGAATAATATTTTTAGGACGGTATGTAATATTAAGTTTGGTTCCGTCGATAATTTCATACAACGGGAAAACCAATGAATCGGTTGCCAAATCAGAGATGGCAATCGTATCTTCAGGAGCAAATTTCCACTCGGTTGTACACGCTGACATCGCGTTGATATAAACCGGGCCTTCTGCTGCAAACCCTTTTTGAATTTTTGCGACCATGTCTTTCCATTTGTTCGGAGCGACTTGCGCAACGTATGGAGCACCGTGTGCCGCCATAATAGCCATCATGTCTTTTTTGTTTTTCTTCTCACCGTAGCTGACGCGTCCCGCAGGAGTTGTCGTAGCCGATGCACCGATCGGAGTCGATGAAGAGCGTTGTCCGCCCGTGTTCGCATAGACTTCGTTGTCCAAACAAACGTACATCATGTTATGTCCGCGCTCGAAACATCCAGAAATCCATTGGAATCCGATATCGTAAGTTGCCCCGTCTCCGCCGAATGCAACGAATTTCGGAGTACGATCCGGCTGTTTTAGGCGCCCTTTCGTTTTAAGCGCTTTGTACATTGCCTCAGCTCCCGCTACCGCAGATGAACCGTTTTCAAATCCGATGTGGATCCATGAAGCATCCCATGAAGTATACGGATAAACTGCCGTACACACTTCCAAACATCCGGTTGAAGCCGCAAGGATCAAATCGTCATTCGTAGCGTTCAAAACTTCGCGTACGATAATCGAGTGGGCACAGCCCGGGCAAAGAAGGTTAGCCCCTTCAAAGCGATCCGCCGAAGTGGAAAACTCTTTGAGGTTTTTAATTTTTTTCATTTCTGACATAAGGGCTCCTTAGAAAAAAGAGAGTTTCGGCCCGCGAAGACCGATATATTGTTGCATTGGGGTTGTCGGTTTGCCCGCATCCGCATTTGCTTTAAGATCTGTAAAGATACTCACTAAGTGTGCTTTGGTTAAGTCACGTCCGCCCAATCCGTAGATGTAGTTTGTCAATACCGCTTTCGTGTCTGTATTGAACAATGATCCGGAGATCTCATTGAAAAGTGCTCCGACAGTACCGTGCGGGCTTGAACGATCCAATGCGGCAATCGCTTTCACATCTTTTAATGCAGCCGCGATTTGTTCTAATGGCCACGGACGGAAAACGCGGATACCGACGACACCCGCTTTAATACCGTTTTGGCGCATTTCAAGAGCTACTTCACGTGCCGTTTCAACCGAAGTTCCCATACAGACAACCGCTACTTCCGCATCGTCCATACTGTATTTTTCTACAAGGTTGTATTTGCGGCCCGTCAATTTTTCAAATTCAGCGAACGCCGCTTCGATTTTTGGAAATACTGCCGTCATCAAAGCGTGTTGTTGACGCGCTTTGTGTTCGAAATGCCAATCTTCTTCCGTTTGAACCCCGTGCGTTACCGGATGGTCAAGATCGAGCATATCATTCATCGGTTTGTATTCGCCGACGAAGTTGTATGCCGCTTCATCGGTAAGGGTATGAACCCCTTGAGCCGTGTGAGAGGTCATAAATCCGTCTTGGTGAACCATTGCCGGTAAACGGACATCATGGTCTTCAGAGACTTTGAAAGCGATGAAATTCAAGTCATACGCCTCTTGCGGGCAGTATGAGTCAAGCTGAATCCAACCGCTGTCGCGTCCCATGTACATATCAGAGTGGTCGCCGTTAACGTTCAACGGTGCACCGATAGCGCGGTTTACGACGTTTAGAACGATCGGAAGGCGCATACCTGATGCAGAGTACAAGGTCTCTACCATCAATGCGAAACCTTGTGAACTTGTAGCTGTAGCTACACGACCGCCTGCAGCCGCCGCACCGATACAGCATGACATAGCACCGTGTTCAGATTCGGTCATAACAAACTCGCCATCAACATAGCCGTTTGCCGTAAATCCTGCATAATTTTCTACGATAGGGGTTGAGGGAGTAATCGGGTAAGCGGCAACAACATCCACTTGCACTTGGCGAAGTGCATGGCTTGCCGCCATATTACCGTCCCAAACCTCGATATCGCGTAGTTCCATTGTATCAGCCATTAGTCTTCCTTCGCTTCTTCTGCATGAGCTTTATTGGTATCTTTTTTTGGCCATTCGGCAAGTGCTGCTTCTTCGTCTTTTTGTTCAGGGAACATTAATAACGATTTTGGGTTGGTCGGGCAAACCTGCACACAGATCCCACACCCTTTACAATGGTCAAAATCGATTCCGACCATCTTTTTATCGCGTGAAATAATCGACATATCCGGACAATATACCCAGCAAAACTGGCAGTCGATGCAGTAGTCTTTGTTGAACAAAGGCTTCTCGATTCGCCAGTCAGCGACACTTGCCGTAAACGAGTTCGATACAGAATAAGGGCGATTTTCCGGAAGCGTTGTTGCGATATCGCGTATTTCTCCGTCAAATGACCGAAGCATAGCACCGATTTCGAACCCATCCCATCCTTTTTTTTCCATCATGCGCTCCTTACTTTACTTCATCATAAGCGCGTTGGATCGCGATCATGTTGGCATCAATAATTTTTTGAGGTAATTTTTTAAGTACACGAATCATATTTTCTTTAAAAAACTCCATGTCATACATTCCGGATATTTTCATCAATGCGCCCAACATCGGAGTATTCGGGATCGCTTTTCCGATCGTTTCCTGAGAAATTTTGATACAGTCTACCGTGTAAACTTTTTTCCCTGCCAATTTCGGCTGTGAAGCGATAAGTTCCTCCGTACTCATATGGGTCGTAATAATATAAACCGTATCCGGTTTTTCGTTCGCAGTAATATCTGCAACGTAAACAAGGGCAGGGTCAATTACCAAGACGTAATCCGGTTTCATATATTTTTCGTGGTTTAAGATGACTTTGTCATCAACGCGGTTATACGCCGTCATTGCAGCTCCACGTTTAGCTGAACCGTAAAACGCAAATGCCTGTACATGCTTACCGGTGGTGGATACAACATCGGCTAGACCTTTTGCGCCTGTTACGGCACCTTGTCCAGCTCGACTATGCCATCGAATCTCTAGCATGAATTCTCCCTCTGACTTAAGTTTAAGTTGAATTTTATCAATACGTGTATTCTATGAAAGTTGCTCTTAAATGTAGCTTTTCATTTTTTTGCAGAAAGAAATAGATAGGAAATGTGTTACAATCATCCCCGTTTAGCGATGTAACGCACCGCTTCAAGGGCATTGGGCTTTATAATATTTGTTAATGTTAGTAATTGTTTTTCATTATCGTATCCGCAGCTCACCGCTACCGATTCGATCCCCGCTCTTTTTGCCGCTTCGATGTCAAGACGGGTATCCCCGATCATCCAGGCCGTCTCTCTTTTTCCGCTCATTTGCTCTAAAGCCGTCCATATCGGTTCGGGGTGCGGCTTCGGATTTTCAACATGTTCGCGTCCGATCAGCACCTCGAAATACTCCATCAGCTCAAAATGTTCCATCAGCTCCCGCGAATAAAGCCCCGTTTTGGTTGTCACGATCCCTAATCTGGCAAATGCCGAAGCTTCACGAATCGCAGTCGACGCATCAGGAAGCAAAACGGTCTTTTGCCGCGCTATTTCGCGATAAAAAAGCTTATAGGTCGAGACATGGGCATCGATCATCGAAGGATCAATCCCGACCGCCGAAAACATCACTTCCAACGGGTGTCCGATCTGTGACGTAACCATCGTATCGCTGACATCGGTTCTATTTCCGTGCGTATGCAAAGAGTGGTGAAAACTCTCTAAAATCGCTTCAGTCGAATCGATCAGCGTTCCATCCAGATCAAATAAAATTATCGGTTTCACTATTTTTTCTCCCAATCGATATAATCTTCCCATATTCCGTTGATCGTCGGTTTTATCCCCGTAATGCGTCGGCTGTAGACGTTAATTTCATTCGGAATCACTAAAAACAGGTACGGATTGTCCCCGACGATACGCTCAAAAATTTGACGCTGAAAAGCAGCAGTTTTCTCAGGGTCCGTTGACCCTTCCATTTTTTCGATCAATCTGTCCGTCGTTTTTGAATGATATCCGACCAGATTAAATCCCCCCGGAACGTCACTGTCCGAATGCCATAGGGCATACGGATCGGGAGTCAGCGACAACGACCATCCGAGCAATACCGTATCGAATTTTCTGGGTGCGACGACCGTATTTAAAAACGCCTGCCACTCCATCACCCGAAGCGTCACTTTCACTCCGACATCCAGAAATTGCCGCTGCAAAATCTCTGCGGCATACGGACGAATCGCATTGGAATTAGAGGTGGCAATCTCAAACTGCAGCGGATGAGCAGCGTCATATCCCGCAGCCCTCAGCAACTCTTTTGCCCGGGCAAGGTTTTGTTTCGGCGCTTTAACTGTATCATTGAACCCTTTGCTTCCCGGTAAAAAAGGGCCGGTACAAACATGACCGTGTTTCATGAACAAAATATCGATCAGTTTTTGACGGTCTATCGCCAGTGACAGAGCCTCTCTTACGCGCGGGTCTTGAAATTTTTTAAGACGGAGATTGAACCCCAGATAGGTATAGCTGTGCGAAGGAAGTTCCAAGGTGGCAAAATTTTGTTTAAACCCTTTGTCCAACTGCCGCTCATACTGCATCGGCTCCAGAGCGTCCACATCAATTTGACCCGATTTGAGCATCAAAAACCGCGTCATAGGGTCGCTGATAACGTGAAATACTATTCGCTCGATCTTCGGCTTGTGCTCGAAATAATTGGGATTCGCCACCAGCACGATCTGTTTAGAAAATTCCAGCTGCTTGAGAATATACGGCCCTGTTCCGATCGGACGGGTATTAAACGCCGAGCTCATAATATCTTTCTCATGTGCCAATACATGACGCGGAACAATCCCCATCATCCACACTTCCAAGGCTTTAAAATAGGGCTTTTCGTACGTAACGTGTACGGTGTAGGCATCTATGACCCGGACATTTTTAATGACCCGGAAATCGGAAGCGTAGGGTGTGACCGTTTTAGGGGATTTGATAAGCTCATAGGTGAACAAAACGTCATCGGCGCTAAACGCTCTTCCGTCATGCCATTTCACTCCGCGGCGAAGTTTGAATTCGATGAGGGTCGGAGTGATGAAGCGATACGACTCTGCCAAATCGCCGATAATTTTCTGGCCGCTCTCGTCATATTTCACCAGAGAATTAAACATAAATCCGGCAATCGAAGAGCTCGCCGAATCGGTTGCGATCAGCGGATTAAGCCGTGCGGGGTTGGAAGAGGCGCTGAGATGAAGCGTCGAGGCAATCAGCCAGACACTGTGCAAAAGGAGGAATAGTAATTTCAAATCTCGGCCCGTTTTTTGCGAGATTATACCATTTTACACTCTCGCCGATTTTAAAAAGCGATAACGCCCCTGCGTTCCAAACGACTAAGCAGCGCGACGATAATGGAGATTATCAGCCATGCCATGATCATTGTAATGACGGTATGACTTAAAAAGTGATCCCCGATCAGCATTTTATACGTCCCCATACTCCATCCTACTACCATCACACCGCTGAGGGCGATAATTTTTGCTCTGCGTTTGCGGAACAGATAAAAAAGCGATAACAGTGCGAACCCTCCGCTGGCATGTCCTGCCGGCCAGCATTTGATTTTCTTTTGGTTGCAAAACGTACTCGGGTATTTTTCCCATACACAGGTATGGGGATAAATACCGCCGTAAATCTCCAGATTCTTCGGGCACGGTATATTGGTCGTCGCTTTAAAGCTCCCTACAATAATCGGAACGAAGATCGAAGATAAGAGAACGATAATGAGTCCCTTGCGATATCGGGCTAAAAACGGTTTTTTCCACCATACGACAAGAGCGATCAGAACCAAAACATTGACGATAATAATCAGCCGTTTAATGCCGTCATAAAAAATAAAGTTCAAGACTGGATCTTCGCGATCAAGAATCCATTGGTGATTTACAGGATTGTAAAAATGGTTTTGGACCCATATATCGGTTCCGCTCACACCGAAAAAAATGACGGCAACGACGAGTGCCGCGGCACTCATCCACATCTGTTTAGTGACCGGCATGGAGTAAATCAAGTTCCGGTCGGTATACGGTCGTATTGACGTCTAAATACCCGAGCAGGGTATGAAAGAGTTCGTCCTGCGAATGAGGCTCTTTGGCGGAAGAGGCCATTTTGGCTTTGTCGATTTTAAACTGTTTGCCGAACCACATTACCGCAGGGACATGTTTTTGCGCTTCAGGGGCAATAGCGTATGGGAAACCGTGCAGATAAAGTCCGTTTTCCCCCAACGATTCGCCGTGATCGCTCAGATAAAACATCCCCGTTGCGAAATGTTCATCATTCCCTTTAAGGAAACTGATAACCTGTGTTAAAAACGTATCGGTATTGAGGATCGTATTGTCATACGCGTTGGTGATCTCCTCTTTTGAACACTGCTCCAACTGATTGGTTTTACACACCGGCGTGTATTTTTCGAATGCTTTGGTATAACGTTTATAATACGCAGGACCGTGATTACCCATCTGATGCAATACGATCAGGATATCCCCTTTCGGATGGGTGTTGATATACTCCTGCAAACCGACAAGCATCCCCTCGTCACGGCACTCCTCATCGCAGATCGTGTTCGTTTTCGGACTTTGGTAATCTTCATACGTTATCCGGTCAGCCACCCCTTTGGAATCGGAGTTATTGTCCCGCCAGAGAATATTGACACCGGCACGCTTGAGAACATCCAAGATATTCTCCGTATGTTTTGCCTTCTCTTTATCGTATCCATCGCGTCCGAACGAGGAAAACATACACGGCACCGATACCGCCGTTTCCGTACCGCAGGAAGTAAACTGGGTAAAGTTTATAATATCCTCTTTGCGCAGCATCGGCGTCGTATCGCGCTCATAGTTGTTTAAACCGAAATGATCCCACCGTACCGCTTCGCCGACAACCAGCACGATCAGTTTTCTCGGCTGATCGCCAGGAAGGATTTTCGCATCCTCGGCAATCGGTGCAATCCCGCTGTAAGGGTGCGAAAACGTCTCTTGGGCATAATGTCCGAGCGAATAAAGATAATAAGCCGGATTGGCATAATAGCGCAGCGGTTTATGCTCTCGGAAAAAAGAGGTGTAATACTTACTGAATGAAAAAATGATGATAAGCGCAATACTCAATGCAATCGCAATCACTTTTGCCTTATCGATCAACGTCTCTTTGAACATCATACGGGCAATTTTGATCCGGTAAACAATTACAGAGGGGATAAACCCCAGCAAGACAAAATAGATCACCTGTTTGAAACTCAGCAAATCCGCCGATTCTTTGATGTTCGTTTCCAAAAGGTTCTGGATCATATGCGAATCGATCACCACATCGTACAGATCCATGAAATAGGCGACCTGCGACGTGATCAGCAAAAGCATTATCAATAAAGGTTTAAGAGTATGCCGCCAGGTTAACAGGGTCAAGACGATCACTGTCACACTTAAGAGGACAATTCCGAGCGATAAAACGAAGAAAATATTTCCGCCGGCCAACGGATACACGTCGCTCACGTGTTTAAAAAAAGCTCCGTTTGCAAAGATGACCCACAATAATGCGACGGCAATAACTGCCGTACGAGCCTTAATAGGTTTTAATAAAGAAAATAGCACCCTGTCCCCGTATAAAATTAGATGCGGAATTATAATCTTTAAACACCTAATGAGACGTTAACGTTTTTTATTATCCGTTCGTATTCTATAATTCGGGACCATTATCAGGATAACCAATCAATGTTTCGAGAACTTCTCAAAATCTATCTCCTCTTCATTGCCCTTTTTTTTCTCGGACGTCTCGGCCTTTATACTCTTTATTTTGACCGTTTACACGATATCACGTTTGCCCACTCACTTTTATCGTTTCTTTACGGACTGAAGTTCGATACGATGAGCACATCGATCATACTGATTATTCCGACTCTTCTGCTCGCGATCACTCCCCGAGGACTCGCAAAGTTGAGCGGGCGCTTTATCAACGCTTACGTCCTCTTTTTTCTCCTTATCGCTCTGTACGTCGAAAATGCCACTTTCCCTTTTGTTGCCCAATACGACGTTCGTCCAAACTATCTGTTTATAGAATATCTCAAATATCCCAAAGAGGTCACTTCCATGATCCTCAAAGAGTACCCTCTGCAACTTACCGCTGCATTAGGGATGCTGCTGCTTACGGCATGGGCCTATCTTCGTTTCTCTCCGCTGCGTCTTGCCGAAGCGATCCGTACTCCGCTATGGAAACGGCTCCTGCTCTTTCCTATCGTCGCCACGGTGCTGTTTCTCGGTATCCGATCTTCGTTCGGCCATCGCCCCGCCAATATCTCGGATGCTCTCTACAGTACCAACCGCCTCGCTAACGAGATCGCCAAAAACTCCCTCTACAGCATCGGGAATGCCTATTACAGCTATACGAAAGAGGCTAATATCATCAAGCCTTACGGAAAAATGAATCTGAGCGAAGCCTATACGCGTGTCGGAGAACGGCTCAATATCAAAACCGGGGGCGAATTTCCGTTTAACCGATTGGAGCCGACCCATTTTCCTACCCAAAAACCTAAAAATCTCGTCATCTTTATCCAGGAGTCGATGGGAAGCCAGTTTGTCGGATTCAGCGGAGGCGATGCGACGATTACCCCGAATATGGAAAAACTCTCCCTTGAGGGGATCGCGTTTACCAATCTCTTCAGCAACGGAACCCGCTCGATCCGGGGACTTGCGGCCATGACCTCGGGATGGCTCCCCGTTGCCGGCGAGGGGGTTGTCAAACGAAATAAATCCCAAAGCGATTTTTTCACCGTCGCTTCTTTATTAAAACCGCTCGGCTATAAATCAAGCTTTATTTACGGAGGCGAAGGACGGTTTGACAATATGCGCGGCTGGTATATGGGCAACGGGTTTGATGAAGTAATCGAACAAAAAGATTATGTCCATCCTACTTTTGTCAGCACGTGGGGCGTCAGCGACGAAGACCTTGTGATCAAAGCGAATGAAAAGTTTAAAGCCCACGCGGCCAAAGGGGAAAAATTCGTCAGCATCATGTTTTCATCCTCGAATCACTCCCCGTTTGAATTGCCGGAGAGAAAAATAGACTTTATCCCCGGGAAACCCAAATATGGGGTTGAAAATGCGGTGAAATATGCCGATTTCGCTATCGGGCGTCTCTTTGAACTGGCCAAAAAGGAATCCTATTACAAAGACACCGTTTTCGTCGTTGTTGCCGATCATAATATCCGTGTCTACGGTGACGATCTGGTACCGGTCACTATGTTCCATATTCCCGCTTTGATTATAAGCGATGGTGTGAAGCCTCAAAAGTATAATGCACTTGCCACACAGCCCGATGTGCTAGCGACCGCACTCGATCTAATCGGTATTGATCTCACGTATCCCGTTTTGGGGCACTCTATTTACAGTGATTCCAAACGCGAAGTCTCGCTTATGATGTTTAATGACACCTTCGCCCTGCGTGAGAAAAACAAAGTTGCCGTTGTCCAGCCGAATAAAGAGCCTCTTACCTTCACGTATGAAAACGACCGTCTCCGTAACGCTCCTCACGATAAGGAACTGGAACGGGATACTTTGGCTTTCGTTACCGTTTTGGATGACATGTACAATAAAAAGCTTTATCAAATCAAACAATAAAAGGAAAAGAAATTAATGAAAAAAGTTGCGTATTGGATACTGGGTACCGCCGTTGTGATACAGTTATTCAGGCCCGATTTTACAAATCCGAAAGTGGATGAGACCATTGCGCTTAAAACCGATCCAAAAGTTATGAGCATCCTTAAAACTTCATGTTACGATTGCCATTCAAATGAAACAGCGTATCCTTGGTATCATCATGTCGCTCCGATGTCGTGGGTTATGGCCAACAATATCAACCAAGGACGCAAAGCACTCGACTTTTCAAATTGGGAAAACATAGACTCTAAAGTAAAATTGGAGCGATTAGAGCGTGCAAAACAGCTTCTGAATAACGAATTGATGCCCAAAAGCGAATACCTTTTAATGCATAAAAATGCTGTTTTATCGGATGAACAAAAGAAAGTACTTGAAATTTTTTTTGATTCGCAAATAAAAAGGCTGTAAGCGGCGGATTAAAGAAAGAAGAAAAATCTTTTCCCGAAAAGGGAAAAGAGAACGATTAACGTTTTGAGAATTGTGGAGAACGGCGCGCTTTGCGTTTACCCGGTTTCTTACGCTCAACAACACGTGAGTCACGTGTAAGCATACCGAACGGTTTCAAGATAGCGCGGAATGACGGATCAAACGTACAAAGAGCACGTGAAATACCGTGGCGAAGTGCATCAGATTGTCCTGAGAAACCACCGCCCATAGTTGACGCAGTGATATCAACCGATGTATCTTGTTTAGTCAAAGAAAGCGGTTGAGTAACACGCAATTTTTTTGCTTCAAGACCACCGAGCCATGCATCGAGTGAAAGACCGTTTACAGTGATTTTACCTGTACCCGGAGCAAGCCATACTTTAGCGATCGAAGATTTTCTTCTTCCGGTTGCATACGTTTTTGCCATTATTTATCCTTACTTAGCGATCTGCGCAGAGTGTGGGTGTTCAGCACCTGCATAGACTTTTAGTTTTTTCAACATCGCACGACCCAATTTTGTTTTAGGAAGCATACCGCGAGCTGCAAGTTTGAAAACTTTTTCTGGGTTAGTAGCCAAAAGTTCTGTAAATTTTTCGCTTTTTACGTTACCGAAGTAACCTGTGTGGCGGTGATATGTTTTAGTAGCAGTTTTACCGTTACCGTTGATAATCGCTTTTTCAGCGTTAATGATAACAACGAAGTCACCACAGTCGATATTTGGTGTAAAATAAGGTTTATCTTTACCGCGAAGACGAGTAGCAACATCAGTCATGATACGACCGAATGTTTTCCCTTCCGCATCGATCAAAACCCATTTACGCTCGATTTGCTCAGGTGAAGCAATTTTAGTAAATTTCATCTTGAGTCTCCTTTTAAAGTCTCTATAAATAGTGGCGAAATTGTACCCTTATAAACTTATAATCTGCTGAAATTAAGTTTTTTATAAGCACTTTATCCATTCAACCCTATCCTCCAGGAGATAGCACAGATACCCTTGCGCATCCCGGCCGGTTGAAGAGCGTATCGCCTCACGGTAGCGCGCAATCTGATCTTGGTGTTTTTCGTCCTCTTCGCGGCCGCTTTTATAATCGATGATCACCCATCCGTTTTCCTGCTCGACGAGCAAATCGATTACACCGAGATTCCCTTTATGGCGAATCATCTGTTCTTTGTACCGGACCCCTTGCGTCAGGTGTTTAAAGACCTCATCCTCTATTAGACGGCTGACTCTTTTTTCAATCTCTTCCATCGCTCCCGCATGAAGCGTAGCCCCGTAGCGGTTTCGGGACGATTCGAGCGCACTTTTCATCGACGAAGAATCAAAATCGCCCATCATCTCCAGCGTATAATGCAAGGCTAAGCCGAACTGCACTGCCGCATAATCATGTGTGGCTTCTTTGTGCGACCGGACACTCTCTTCCTGCCGACCGAATTCGAGCGCTTTGAAATTGGGGGCTTTAGGCACTATAGTCGATTCCGTATGACAGGATTTAATCTCCAATACCCCTCGAGCGGACGGAGTGAGTTCGAGCGGATCAAACCATGAGCTTTTGGTTTTTGCAATAACGCTCAGCGACAAAGCGGCTCGGGTCAGCGCGACATACAGCGCATTGAGCTGATCTTCATCGGATGCCCTCTTCTCCGCTTCTAACGCTTTGGCATACATCGGATCGAGTGCTTCGCGCCCTTTGATCCGGTAATGCATCCCCTGAAGCTGCGCCCCTTCGTATTCGTAGACGATCGCATCGCTGCGGCTGCGAGGCGTTCCGAGCCGATCAAGGACGATAACATGTTCAAACTCCAGCCCTTTGGATTTATGTACCGTCATGATCCGTATCCCTTTAAGATCGCTTTGGGGAGAAGAGGCTTCCAAGCGGTCTATCTCAAAAACCACCTCTTCGATATCGCGATAGCTTCTCAGTGCTTCGATAAACAGCAAGGCACTTTTATCGGCAATCCGATATCGTCTGATGAAATCAATCGCGGTCGTGACCGTCTCATGTACGTTTGGACGTTCAATCTCAACACTCTCAATTCCCAGCAAAGCGGCACAATTAGAACGGTAAATCGATTCTCCGAAATAACAGTAACGAAGATACTCGATAAGTGCGCGGACGCTTCGCTGCGAGATAAGAAGCGCCGTCGTCTCGGTTACGACGTCATATCCCCGTTCGCTCAAGACTTCTTCTACCGCACTTCCGTCTTTGTTGGTTGCCGTCAATATAGCGATCTCTTCGGGTGCGGCCCCTACGCCGATCAACAAGGCGACCCTTTCGCTCAGCGTTTCGAGAAGCTCGTCACTGCTTAGAACTTCGACAAATCCACCCGAAAGGGTTTGGGGACTCTGCTGTGGAATGTACCCTTTGATTTTCCCCTCAAACGCCCCGTTCACAAAATCGACGATCTCACTGCGGGAGCGGTAGTTGACTCTAAGCGGCTCCACACGGACATCGAACAGCTCGGCAACCTGATGAAAAAGGGCACTTACCCCGCCGCGAAAGCGGTAAATCGATTGTTTTACGTCCCCGACGAAAAAGAAGCTCCCCCCTTCGTTTACACCGATGCCGGAACGGATCTCTTCGATGAGCGGTCGTAGAATATCAAACTGGATAACGCTGGTGTCTTGAAACTCATCAAGAAGTAGATGTTTCAGACGCGAATCAAGACGAAAATAGAGAAATTCGCTCTCCAGTTTCTCCCGAAGCAGGGTATGCACATTGAGGGTAATGTCGTCGAAACTCAGTTCATTGCTCTGAACCGCCATATTTTGGCGGCTTTTGATGTAAAGCTTTAAAATCGAAAACAGCTCTTTAAAATAGAGTACTTCGCGACGGCGCATCTGCTGTGCGATGGCGCTTTGCATTTCGTGAAGCAATTCATCCATCCGAGGTTCATAACTCTTTTTAAAATCCCAATACTCCAGAGTCGGTTTTTGCAGCCAAGATTTTCCTAAAAGGTCCTCGTAACTCTCGATTTGCATCGTTTTTCGGGCACGGTCACTGAGCGGCTTCGAGAGGACAAGAGTTGAAAGTTCTTGCGCAATCCCCATACTCTGTTCTGTGGTATCGTCTGGGACACTGAGCGTGCTGTATGCATCAAGGTTCAACTCTTTATATTTAGAATAAAGAGAAGAGAGAAGAGAGAACAAGTCGCTCAGGCGCTTATCGCTGAGCAGTGAGAGGTGAACCAACGCCTTCTCGGAATGCGACACTTCCACCTCATTTAAAAACCGCTCCAAAAGCGCCGTTTCATGCTGATTCTGTATCGTTTTAAACGTCGGCATCAATCCGGCATTGAGGGCAAATTTGCGTAAAATTCGCCCGAAAAACTTATCAATAGTCGATATCTGGATATCGGAACGTAAAAATCTGGCCAACACTTTGGGGCGCTCTTCTAGAATCTTCGCTTCATCGATCCCGCTCAAACGTGCGATCTGAGAAAGTTCGCTCCGCTTCGGCAGTTCTTCGAGTGTCAAAATTATCCGCTCCAGCATCTCATTCGCCGCTTTATTCGTAAAGGTCAACGCAATGATGGATGAGGGATTTTCCCCCATAAACAGCAGACTCAAATAACGGACGACCAGGTTGAAGGTTTTGCCGCTTCCCGCACTCGCTTCATACGCTAAAAACGGTTCAAACTCCACGCATCACCTCCCGGTGACAGAGATAGACGTAGGGACAAAGACGGCATCGGCTCAAATCCTCGCACATTTCCCACTCCCATGTTTTTTTCGAAGCCATCTCGGAGAGAATCTCCCGCAACTTTTCTGTCTTCGCTTCCAAAAACTGCTCTACCTTCAGCTCTCCCTTATTCAAATCGTAATAGCCGCATCGCGCCACATCACCAAATTCTCCTGCAAGCAGGGCATAAACACTGAGCTGATAATCGACATCGCTCTCTTTGGGTTCTTTATCGGTGTCGGGAAATTTACCGCTTTTATAGTCGATCACTTCGAACCGCCCCACCACTTCATCGATCCGGTCTATCCGCCCGCTTAACGTAATCCCCTCCACGACCGCTCTAGCCTCTTTTTCGGTATACAAAACCTTTGCACCCGAGGCAAACCGAGCCGCTTCCTGCTCATAAAAAGGGTCCAGTTTATCAAGCCACAGCCGCTTCATATGGCGTTCCAGCGGATCGTCTGCAGCGGTATTTTCCCATTGGTTCCGAAGCGCTTCTTTTATTTTAACGGCTGAGGAATACTCCGCAGCATCTATAAAGAGTTTTTCCAATGCACTGTGAAGCGCGTTTCCGATATCCCTCTCCTGTGACAGATCCCGCGGCAGTTCGTGGTCGCGGATATGCTCTATATAGCGGTAATAGAACTGCCGTTTACAGCTCAGGAACGATTTGATACCGCTTGCTGAGAGGGGGTGGGCGGTAAAATCGTATTCGCACTCAAAACTCTTGACCTGACGGACATTAAAAGCAGGGGGAGGAAACAATACCTCTTCATAACGGTATGCAGCCGGGATACTTTTGATCCCCAGCTGCAGTAAAAAACGCGAAGGGACCGATTCAGCATTTTGGACACATCCGATAGCGACCCTTTTCGCCCGGTTAAAAAGGATGGAGTAGTAATGTTTTTGGAGCGATTCACGATCATGCGCGCTCGGTAGCCCGGCATACTCACGGGTTTTTGTATTCAAAAAGAGATCTTTTTCACTCTTATGCGGGACATACCCCTCATTAAAATCGACGATCACTACCCCCTCAAATGCAACACCGCGTGTCTCCAACAGCCCCATAACGGTGATTTTCCCGCCCCGGACATCATCAATGCTCTTTTGTCGAAGACGGTTCATAAAGATTTTAAAAACGGCACGAAAATCCATCACCTCCAGCGCATGGGAAAGGTGACCGAACCGGTGAAGTTCATCACGTATGACCTCAAGTGAGGATTCATCTCCCCCTTCCCATAGCATCATCATCTCTTCGAGTTGCGAAAACTGAAATTTTTTCGAATAATGGGCTTTGAACCACTCAATCGTCTCACTTTTGATATTGCGGACCCGTTCACGGTTCACGACATTCATTTCATCCAAAAATAAAGTAATGCTTTCCCATTCCCTGTAGATGTTACTCTTGCTAAAGGGCTCTCCCATCGCAAAGTTGAAATTCCCCTCGGTATCGAACTCCCTGAGCATTGCCGCCGCATCTTCATCGGGGAGTACCACCGCAATTTTCTCGGGTGCAATCCCCTCTTCCACAAACCCCTCTACACTCGCTTTGATAAATCCGATCTGCGATAAACGCGTATGAAATACTTCGCATTCAACCGAGCGATTGATACAAAGCGGTTTTTTTTCAATAATAGTTATAGTGCTTAGCGACAGGCGGTACTCCATCCCCTCAGCCAGTTCAAAACCCATCTCTTCCAAACGAGTCGTCATTTTTCGGTTGTATGCGGTTGTGTTGTAGTGGAGGATCAACTCCAGATGCTTTGCACACTCTTGAAGCAATACGATTTCATATCGGCTTAAATACCCTTCAACGACAATCATAATCGACTCATAATTTCGTAAAAAATCACGTTGAATCGTTGTATGCTCCGAGGTATAGATCCGATCAGCCCATCCCTCGCGCTTACATATTTCGCCATAGCGTTCACGCAGCCGCTTAAGGATCGCAATGTGCTCTTCATACTCTCCGTAGACATCGACCGACTGAAGCGTTGTAAGCGATACCTGTTCGGAGGAGAGCTCTTCAAAAAATCGGAACAGATACTCAGAATTCTGGATAAAACTGAAAAAATTACGTTCGATATTGAGCGCGGCAAACCCTGAAAAATCGGATGCCTCGTGCATCGCTAAAAGGCGCAGATCCTCGTCCGGAACGATTTTTCCCTCCGCCACATAGGCACGGGAGAGAAACTCCCCCATCGTCATCATTGCGGGGAGAAAGCTCTCTGTAGACTCTGCAACCGCTTCACGAACGCACCGAGCGGTAGGATAAACAATACATTGTCGATTCATTCAGGGAATTCCTATATTCTGGCTATTGCATAGATGGATAACAGATAATAAATAATGTGGACATATTGTAGTAGATTTCCCCTAAAGGGGAAAGAGGACGAGTGATTAAAACTCAGACGTAATGGTATTGCGGGTATCGGCTTTGATGTTATAGTAGCGTTGATCCGCTCCTACAGCCACTTTTGCCAAAATATCCCAGCGTCCCTGTTTCGGAAGATCCACCGCATTAAAGGTGTATTGCCCTTCATTGATGATAGGGTTTGACAAATTAATATCAAGTTTGGTCGTATCCGGCCGTGTTAAAACCGCTTCGATTTTAGCATCATTAATCGCGTTGCCCTCTTTATCGGTTACTTTATAGACGATTACCGTCCCTTTTTCACTGATTTGAGGAGTTACAAAAGCAACAGAATACTTTTTATCAAAGGCTATTTTAGCGTTGATAATCTCATTGGCGTCATTATCATATGAATGATATCCCTGCATACCGTAATCGGACATCTCTACAGGATTATTCATAGCCATCTTAATGGTAACAACGCCAAACATAATGACAATTACAGTTGATACGGCAATTATAATCGGCCATTTTGTACCTGGATTTTTAAACATTATCATCCTTGTTGCGACGACGGAAAAATCGCCCGTATACGTATCGTGAAATACCGTAAAGAATAATACCGTAAAAAACTAACCGAAGGATATCGATAAAATTTTTGCTGCCGTTTCCTGCAGACGAGCTAAGGGTAACCCCGTGAGCTGCCGCAATCTGATCCGCCGTATCGCTGTACCCGTTGAACATCGCTACCGAATACTTTTGAACCGTTTCCCCCCCTTTTGTCTTTTCTGCCAAAATGGGGAGAATCGTTCCGCCGCGATTAGTGATAAGTTCTTTCGCTTCATCGTAGTTTCGGGCAAACATTATTGCACTGACAACCGATCCGATAAACGTTGCGTTCGGACTTAAAATCTGCGATTTGTTAAAATGCTCATATAAAGAGACGGGACGGGCCAATATGTCAATCTGCTGTTTTAGTTCTACAAACGTCATAATAACCGATGGTTCGCCTACTTCCGATACCAACTGTTTTTCAAAATCGGCAACACTTTGGTTTTCATCCAAATCACGCACCATTACCAAATAGAGTGAAACACCTGTTTTGGCTTTTAGTTCAGCACCGATTGAATTTATCTGTTCCGCAAAGTTCGGGTTGTTAACAACATCATCTTTATATAAATATTCCGCATGGAGAGAGAATGTCAAAGAGAATAAGAAGGTGAGGGCCGCTAGCCCTCGCGAGAGTAACAAAAGCTACCCTTAACCGATGAAAAGGTGGTTCGGTGTTACAACTGCCCACAAAGTGATAGCCGCACCAATCACCAATGTGATTGTAATGAGTTTATCCATGATACTTGCCATATTAAACCCCTTATTTAACATCAACACGATGCGCAGCATTTTCGGTGCTGATCATTTTGATGTCTTTTTCATTTTCGACTTGGTAGAAATTAGTCGCACTACCTTGTTGAACACCCAATCCCCACACGGTTAAACCCGCGAGGATAGAGAGAAGCAACACGGTTGCGATCAACATACCGGTGATACCGTCCAATGCAAAAATACTACGATTTTCCATTATGACTCTCCTTATTTGCTAAGGCCGGTGACATAAGCACCAAGCGCTTTTACCTGAACTTCAGTCAAGTTATTGAATGCCGGCATTTGACCGATCGCACCTTTTTTACCGTGTTTCATTACATTCGCAATAAGCGTAGGATTGAACTCAACGATACTCGGAGCAACCATATCGGTACCTTTACCGTCAGCAGCATGACAAGCAGCACATGTTCCGGCAAATACGTCAGCACCTTCTGTCCCCTTCATTCCGCCGGCAACATACTTAGATACCGCATCAATTTCAGCATCAGTGATCAATGCACCGGTGTTAGCGTTCATGAGACCGTTACGATCCGGCATCGGCATTTCCATACCGAGAAGCTGGTTATTTGAGCCGTTTTGAATTACATGTTTGATTGATTTCTCATCCAAACGGTGATTCAAGTTAGCTGCTTTACCGTCAATACCGTCCGCTTGAAGCCCGTGACACGGAGCACATTGAACGATAAATACGGATTGCCCCATCTCATTAAGAGCAGTGTCATCCATATTAGCGTATTGCGCTTCAAATTTAGCATCGTGCGCAGCAACTTCTTCATTATATTCACCGATTTGTGAATACGCGTTTACAGGATATCCCGCAAGGAAATACCAGATTGCCCAAATATTCAAACCGAGGAAAATAACCGCCCATCCGAAAGGAAGCTCGTTTTTATATTCCCCGATTCCATCCCAGTTTTCATCCGCAAGTTTACCGCTTGCTTTGTCAAATTGCATTTGTCGAACATATTTGGTAACTACAAATGCCGTAACGATGACTAGAACAACCGCACCGAGAACGGCGAGTTTATTAACCCAGTCACCTTCACCACCCATACCGCCGGCACCACCGACAGCAACGTAAGTGAAGCCAAGCATTGCAATTACAACTATGATAGCAGCAAGTACTGTCTTATTCATTTATGCCTCCTACTTTATCTCATCGTTTTTCGAGATCTCTTCGACCGGTTGATCGGTGATCTCGTCATTCAGCGCGATATTGCCGTACTTTTCATAATCGCGTGTCCCCTTTTTCTGTGCACTGTAGAGGTGATAAATGTACGAGTACAATACCACCACCAAAAATGCCGTAAACCCGAAGTAAGCATACGCTTGAAGAGTACCAATATCCACGCTAATTTCCTTATTTCAAGCTGTTAAGATACGCGATCAACGCTACGATTTCAGGGATTTGACCCGCTGCAACCGCATCTTTAACTTCTTGGTCCTTCATGTCTGCCGCAACAACTTTTGCCTCTTCAAGAGCCGAAGTTTTTGCTTCATCCAATGTTGCTGCCAAAGCAACGGTCGTTTTTGAACCGTCAGCCATTGGAATTTCTGCATTGTATGGAACTGCAAATACTTTATTAACCGTTACTTGTTCTGCATACGCCGTATCGATATCAGCAGTATTTTTGAACATCCATGGGTAAGCCGGCATAATTGAGCCTGGAACAACCGCTGCAGGATCTTTCATGTGGTTTTCATGCCAGTCAGTCGTACGGTAGTTACCTACACGCATCAAATCCGGACCGGTACGTTTTGAGCCCCAAAGGAATGGACGGTCATACGCATATTCGCCGCTCAAGCTGTAGTGACCGTAGCGGTCAGTTTCAGATTTAAACGGACGAATCAATTGTGAGTGACATGCATTACAGCTGTTTTTGATGTAAACATGGCGACCTGCAAGTTCCAACGTCGTGTAAGGCTTAGTCCCTACAACCGGTTGAGACGCTTGCGCGAAGTTTGGCAAAATCTCGATAAGACCTGCAAACGCGATTGTTACGAACACCGCTACCGCGAAAAAGAACGGGTGTTTTTCTAACCAGTGAAACATTTTTCCCCTCCTTATTATGCGCCCATAGGCGATGCGTTTTGAAGTTCACTCTCTTCAACACGGCGAGAGCTTGTCATTGTTTTGTACATATTGTACGCGAACAAGAACATACCTACGAGATACAATGTACCACCAACCGCACGGATTGTGAAGTAAGGGTGCAATACGGCAACCGTATCGATGAATGAGTAAGCAAGGTTACCGAACTCATCGTGTGCACGCCACATCATACCTTGTGTAATACCGGCGATCCACATAGAGGTGAAATATAATACAACACCAAGAGTTTGGATCCAGAATTGTGTGTTCATCAACGATTTAGAATAAATCTCACGTTTGAATACACGAGGAGCCATGTGGAAAAGTGCTGCCATAATCATGAACGCAACCCAACCGAGAACACCGTCATGTACGTGACCGACGATCCAGTCTGTAAAGTGAGCCAACGCATTAACCGATTTAATCGCTTGGATCGGACCTTCAAGAGTTGAGAACATGTAGAACGTAGAAGCCAAGATCATGAATTTGATCAACGGACTGCTCGCAACTTGTTGCCATTCACCCTTCATCGTAAGAAGCATATTGATCGCAGAACCCCATGATGGGAGGATCAATACAACCGAGAATACAGAACCCATTGTTTGCATCCAATCCGGTACAGTTGAATAGATCAAGTGGTGTCCGCCAGCCCAAAGGTAAACAAACATCAACCCCCAGAACGCAAGAAGAGACAATTTATATGAATAAACCGCTTGGCCCGATTCTTTCGGAAGGAAGTAGTAGATCATTGCAACGATAGGTACAGTAAATCCGAACGCAACCGCGTTGTGTCCATACCACCATTGAACAAGAGCATCATTGGTTCCTGAGTACATTGAAACAGAGTGGTACCATGCACCGATTCCGCCAGACGCAAAATAGGTTGGGATTTCCATGTTGTTGAAAAGATACAACATTGCGATACCGAGGAATGTAGCAATGTAATACCAGATAGAGATGTACAATGATTTTTCACGGCGAATACCGATCAAACCGAAAATTGACATACCCCAAATAACCCATACCACAACAACTGCGATATCGATCGGCCATTCAAATTCCGCATACTCTTTTGATGTTGTAATCCCCATTAACAATGAGCCTACAACTGCAACAACGACTAGTAGATAAAGTGCAAAATGCAATTTACCGAGGAACATCAAGAATTTTGATTCCGCCATTGATACTTTTAGAACACGTTGTCCAACATAGTACCATGTAGCCCAAATACCGCTAAAGGTAAATCCAAAAATTACTGCATCGGTGTGCAGCGGACGTAGACGGCTGAAGTTTGTATATTCTGCCAATCCTGAACCCGCAATTGTATTAACGGCAGGAAATGCCATTTCCCACGCTAAAATAACGCCGACAAGCATCCCGACGATTCCGAGTAACACCGTTGTAAGCATAAACATCTTTGCAACCGTGTAATCATACTCCAATGGACGATTATCCATTTACGACCTCCTTAAAGATTCAAAGCATAAGAGCCGATTAGGGCACCTCTGACTTCGCAAACCTGTGAAATCAAAGATGCCCTTAACACTTTTGTAACAAAAGTAGGCTATTAGACACTCTAATGATAGCAATACGAGTATTTAGGGAATCTTAAATTATTAAATGTTTTTCACTATATGAAAACTTAACGATAAATTTAAGTTTATTTACAGAATGAGGGGTAAAAAAGTAACACTTTACGATAGATTATTCGTCAAAAAAGGGGATCGCTAATCCTCCGTAGAGGATTTAGCGCTGTAAAAGCTGAAGGAACTCGCTAAATATGTAACGGCTCTCTTTTGGACCCGGACTAGATTCAGGATGGTGTTGAACCGAGAAAACGTGTCCGCTGTTATATCGAAGTCCTTCGATCGTATTGTCAAAAAGGTTAATATGGGTCACTTCGGCGATTTCGCGTACCGATTCGGGAACATTATAATTATGATTTTGTGCGGTAATTTCAACCATTCCCGTTTTTACGTTTTTAACCGGATGATTTCCGCCGTGATGTCCGAATTTCAGTTTGTGGGTATCATAGCCGTGAGCGATGCTGAGGAGCTGGTGCCCCAGACAGATACCGAACAGCGGGATTTTGCGCTCTATCAGTTTTTTAATCTCTTCTTGCTCTTTTTTCAATACAAGCGGATCTCCCGGACCGTTGGAGAGGAATACGCCGTCAATCTCTTTGGCATCATATCGTGCGATCAGCTCATCGGCATTGAACGTGTTCGGCAATACTTCCACTTCCAATCCCGCTTCGGTAAGCTCGTTGAGAATATTGCGTTTGACCCCGAAATCGATTGCCGCGATACGCGCTTTCGGAGCAGGCGCGTCGTTGTAACGGAAGTTAAACGGATCGTAAATCCCGTTGCGGTGGACATATGACGTTTTGGTACTTACCTCTTCGATATAGTTGATCTCTTCGATGCGCGGAGATTTTTCAAGAAGCTGCTTTAACTCCTCTTTGTCGCTTACCTGTGTCGAAGCTATCATCATCATCGCCCCCTCAGTTCGGAGCATTTTGGTGATAAAACGGGTATCGATATCGCAAATACCGATGATGCCGTGTTTTTCTAAAAAGGTATGCAGCGCTTCTTCGGCACGAAAATTCGAATACTCTTTTTGATACTGTCGGACGATGATCCCTTTACAGTGAGCTGATGTGCTTTCCATGTCCTCTTCATTAACGCCGACATTACCGATTTCAGGCATCGTGAAGGTGACGAATTGCCCCGCATACGAAGGATCGGTAATAATCTCTTGATAACCGCTCATAGAGGTATTGAAAACAATTTCGCCGACAGCCGTTGTATCGGCACCGAAACTTTTGGCACTCAGGTAAGTACCGTTTTCGAGATAAATCCAAACATCACGCATTATGCCATCCCCCGTCTGAGCAGTTCATCTTTATAGAGTTTTTCATAAACGATTTCATATTCGTCGGTTCCCGGAATAAGGTTTCGTTTATAGCTTTTAATTTTTTGGAATACCGCCGCTTCGATTTCGCTGGAATCGGCGATAGAGCCGGTAATCGCATCGTAAATAATATTTTTGATACGGTTTTCACTCACGTCGTAATTAATCAAATCTTCTTCGTACAACTCATCAAGAATTTGATGCGCAATATCCGAATAACGGTCTTCGTACGAGAGGACGACGCCGTACTGCGGTGCCAATTTCTTTTTGATCATAAAAAAGAGTTGCCGTTCATCGGCTAGATAAAAATCGATCTGCTCTTCATTGGCATTAACGATCTCTTTGACCTTCTCTTCCAAAGCGATCTCTTTTTTGATATTGGCGGCCAAAACCTTTTCAGCCTCTTTTGCGGTGCTCTCGAGACCTTTGGTCATAGTAACCAAGCCGCTTCGGCTGAGATCGACAGCAATACGCGTCGCGATATGGGGTACGTGTGTCAGTGAAACCTTCATTGCCAGCCCTGAGTGAAATTTTCTGCATTTTACTCTAAAATACCTCTAAAATCGCTTAGGAGAAACGGAGTCTTACTTAGGAGGCTCCGGCAGTTTTCGCAATTTATCGGTAATTTCCGACCCTTTTTTCGGATCCATCTTCGCCAATATCTGCCCGACGACCTTGCTATTGAGTGTACTCATAATATCTGCAGCATCGGAGGCGGGCATCTGAGAAAGGATTTGTGCCGATGCAGCGGGTTTCATTTTTGCGAATGTTTGAGAGACTTTATCGGATTTAAGCTGTTTGATTTGTTCCAAAACTTTTTTATTTTCATCCAGCATTTTTTTAATCGACTCTTCTTTGGCTCTGATCTCTGAGAGTTTTTGATCGACTTTCATGTCTTTTCCCTGAACCATCGCCTCTTTTTTGCGCAAAAGGTCTTCCGTTGCCCGTTTTAGAGAATCGAGAGACTGTTTCTGCTCGTCAATCCGCTCCAATTCGACCAGCAGCTCATTTTTGCGGTCTTCAAAAATCTTGGTACATTCATACGACTTTGTTGCGGGTGCACCGTAAAGCCCCCCGATCATCACTACTGCTAAGCTCCAAATTAGTTTCATTCTTCCTCTTTTTTATAGATCATAGTACCGATTTCATCCAGCATTTTAGCCTCTTGTGCTTTGAGATGTTTGAGACGGGCTTTCATCTCCTGGATTTCCAAATATTTAAACTTTTCAAAATCGATCATTGCCGCCTTATAACGTTCCCGCATCTGATGCTGATTGAACTTCGCGACTTGTACCTTGTTTTGGCACTGCTCGATTGTCTGATGCTGTGCATGGATCATTGCGGTTGCTTGGGTAAATTCGCCGACTGAACCTTGTGTCGGCAGTGTCATACGTGAGAGTTCTTCATACGAAAATTTGAGCTTGTCGGTGGCGGAGGCAAGTTCGTTATTGGCACCGATGAGTGCGCGTTCGGCACTGTCTAAACTCTTTTTTTTGAGTTTGACCAAAGGCTCGTAACGCGACTTGCTCATAAGCGCTCCTATCTGATGTTATACACTTTTCGAGCAAAGCCCGCAAAGTGGCAGGGACAAATGTCCCTTGCATCCCCCTAAAGCAGGATTATAATGTGATCGTGTCGTTTCGATCCGGTGATGTTGAGATCATACCGATTTTAGTCTGTGTCAGCTCTTCGATGGCGCGAAGATATTCTTGTGCCGTTACCGGAAGATCTTCAAAGCGGCGGACACCCTCGGTTTTATCCCATCCAGGGAACGTTTTATACACCGGTTTGACGTTCTCTAGATCAAGCGGAAGATAATCGATCACTTCGCCGTTCACTTCATATCCGATACACACTTGGATTTCATCGAAGCCGTCCAAGACATCGAGTTTCATAATGGAGAGATCGTCACACCCGTTTAGGCGGCTTGCATAACGGCACGCTACGGCGTCAAACCATCCGCAGCGGCGCGGACGTCCTGTCGTCGTTCCGAATTCATGTCCCGCTTTGCGCAGACGCTCACCGATCTCGCCGTGATCTTCCGTCGGGAAAGGGCCGTTACCGACACGCGTACAATAGGCTTTAACGATCCCGGTCACTTTGCCGATGTCCTTAGGATTGACTCCGAGACCCGTACACGCACCCGCCGAAATAGTCGATGAACTGGTAACGTATGGATAGGTTCCGTGATCGATGTCGAGCATCGTCCCTTGCGCCCCTTCGAGGAGGATTTTCTTCCCTTCGTCCATCATTTTCCATGCCATTTGGGTCGTATTTGCCAAAAACGGAACCAATTTTTCCGCATACACGTTCAACTCCGCTAATAGCTCTTCGCGTGACGGCAACGCAATCACCAACGCTTCGAAAATGGCTTTGTTTTGGACAAAATATTCCATTACACGATTGGTCAGTGTTTCAACATCGCGAAGCTCTCCGAGACGAAATCCCGCACGGGCGATTTTTTCGCTGTAGGCAGGCCCGATACCGCGACCAGTCGTACCGATCGCTTTCTCGCCGCGGAGTTTCTCTTTGGCTTGGTCGATCAAGGTGTGAAACGTCAAAATCATATGGGCAGATTCGCTCACAAACAATCGTCCGAGCAAATTATCAAACTGCTTCATCTCTTTGATGAGCGCTTCGGGAGAGACAACGACACCGTTTCCGATGATATTGATCGCTTTCGGGTTCAAAATCCCTGATGGGATCAGGTGGAGGGCATGGGTTTTGCCGTCAACGACGATGGTATGTCCGGCATTATGTCCCCCCTGATAACGGGCAACAACGTCGTATTTTTGCGCAAGCAAATCAACAATTTTCCCTTTCCCTTCGTCTCCCCACTGAATACCGACAATCAAATCTGCTTTCATAAACAATCCTACTTTTAGTTATTGGTGTAATGCGTCAATCAACGCATCGGTGTAAATGGCAAAACCGACCGATACGGTCTCTTCGCTTTTGTAACGTCCGCCCATTGCGTACATTTCGTTTCCTTCGATTACGCGGAAAAAAAGCTCATCATAATAGAGCATTTTAGCGTAATAAAGCGGTGCGACGACCACATTAGGGTATTCCAGCCCTTCGCACAGCTCTTTCATCTTGATCAATTCCGGTTTGATCGCATCAGGGACGATCTCGACTACCGCATCGATCTCGCTGGCATGCTGCATGTACACCAACCGCGTCACCCATTCAATTTTCAAAGAGAGAAATTTCTCGATGTTCACATGGCGAAAGTCATCCAAATGTAATCCCAGCATCTCTGAGAGGATGCGGGGGATATTAATGTTTGAAATTTGCAATAACGGCGAAATTTTCAACTCTTTTAATATACGGGTTGCCTGAGTAAGGGCAACAGAGAGATTCGGCTCATCAATGATCTCGACACCGATTTGGTACTGCTCGTCGGCCGGATAACGGTAGACCGGTTGGATATAGAACCATTTTTTATGTTCGGTATTGCCGCCGAGGCGTTTGTTGACAATACGTACCACGTCGATCGTCGAGTCGGCGCGGAGGCTGATCGGATGGTTTTCGCTGTCGTTTACACGGATAAGCTCACGCTGATCACAAACGCTCATGTGCTGATGATACGAAAAAAGAGGGGTTAAAATCTCTTCAAACCCGGCATCACTTAAGAGGGTGCTCGCTTTGGTTTCGATCAACCGTTTTGTTTTTGCCGCGCCGGCAAAATAGAGTTTTGAGCCTTCCGGGATTTCGTGTTCAAAAACCATAATATCAAAGCCCGAAATAGACGGTGTTAAACACGCGGTTCGCGGTTCCGTCATAAGCGCGGCGTCCCATCTTAGCCAATGCCAGTTCCACCGCATTCGCTGCCCAACACGCTTCGTACGGTGCAATCAGCCCCATGTGGTTGATACGGAAAATTGAATCTTTGATATGATCTTGTCCACCCGCAACGTTCACATCGAATTCCTTGAGAGTTGAGCGGATTTTTTTCGCTTCGACGTCCCCTACCGTCGTCATCGAATCGGCCGGATTGGTTGGATAGATGGAAAGGCCGATCGCCTTCATCGCCTCACGGGTCGCTTTCGCGCGGCGTGCCGTATCAGCGTAGAGTTTATCGAGTCCCCCTTCAGCTTTGATACGGTTTAATACCGCCTCCAAACCGATAGTCAATGTCGTTGCCGCCGTCCACGCCGTTGTATTTTTGCGCTGATTTTTGATCTCGGTAGCGAGGTTGAAATAATACCCTTTGCCGCTTCCGATTTTCTCAATTGCCGCATTGGATAATCCCATAATAGCAAGCCCCGGAGGAAGCATCAGCGCTTTTTGGCTCCCTGAGATCAGACAGTCGATATTGGTTACGTCGATTTTCTCGACACCGACCGCCGTAATACCGTCTGCAATGACCATAATAGCCGGATTATGTGCTTTTACCGCGCTGGCAATCGCTTCGACACTGTGGCGCAATCCCCCCGCACTTTCGCAGATTTGAATCGCGATCGCGTCAATATCCGGATTAGCGTTTAGAGCTGCTTGGACTTCTTCCACAGTAGCGGGGGTGTCCCATTCGTGCTTAATCTCAACGTTGGCAATCCCGTGAGCTACGGCGATTTTCCCGAAACGCTCGCCGAATTTTCCCGAGTTGATCGAGAGGAGTTTGGAGTGAGCCAAATTGATCACCGCCCCCTCCATCGCACCGGTTCCCGAAGAGGCAAGCATCAACACCTCATCCATTCCAAGCAATTCAAATAACAGTGCACGTGTGCGTTCAAAAATCGCTTCAAACTCAGGAGTACGGTGGTGAAGCGTCTCACCAGCCATAGCGATACGTACAGACTCAGGTACCGGGGTCGGTCCGGGGGTAAAAAGTAACATTCAAAAATTCCTTGAGGGAAAGTGTCATAAATCCGCGCATTTTATCCTATGTGAGGTTAGGGGAGGTTTAAGGGGCGAGGCTATGGTACAATTGCACCAAAAAAAGAGCAGCTTTATTATATGACACTATTTGACGCATTGATCCTCGGCGCACTCGAAGGGGTCACCGAATTTCTCCCTATCTCTTCTACGGGTCATCTTATTTTGGCTTCGCAGCTATTGGGGCTGGAGCAGACCAACGCCCACAAAGCGTTCGAGGTCTCGATTCAATTGGGAAGCATTCTTGCCGTTTTATTTTTGTATGCAAAGCGGCTCCTTCAAGACAAAATGCTGTGGCTTAAAATCGGTGTCGCTTTTTTACCGGCAGGTGCTTTGGGATTTTTGTTTTACAAGCAGATTAAAGCGCTCTTCGGAGTCGAAACGGTCAGCATTATGCTGATTGCCGGAGGGATCGTATTTTTGCTGTTTGAGTTTCTTCGCCGCAATAAGCCCATCGATTCGGGAAAAGATATCTCCGAACTCAGTTTCAAAGAGGCCTTTACCATCGGAGTGTTTCAAAGCCTCTCTATGATCCCCGGTACCAGCCGCTCAGGCGCTACCCTCATCGGCGGATTGATTATGGGGCTTAGCCGTAAAAGTGCGGCGGAGTTTTCGTTTCTCCTCGCTATCCCCACGATGATCATCGCTACCGCGTACGATCTGCTCAAACATCGCAGCGAAATGGTGGTGGATGACTATTTCATGCTCTCGGTAGCGTTTATTACGGCATTCGTCTTTGCCCTCGCGACGGTCAAACTTTTCGTCGCATTTGTCAGCCGTCACACCTTTACCCCGTTTGCGATTTACCGCATTATCGTAGGGATAATCTTTTTCTATTTTGTGGCAGCACTTCCGGCATGAGAGCGTAAAAACTTAATCTGATCGATCAAAATTTTCGCTAACTCCAACGCTTTGGAACGGTGCGAAAGCCCTTTTTTAATATCGTTCGGCAATTCGCCCAAGGTTTGATCGTATCCGCTCGGTATAAAAATCGGATCGTATCCGAACCCGTTCTCACCTCGTAATTCCGTGATAACATCCCCGTGCATCCATCCGTGAACACAGCTCTCCCCTTCACGCGATACGATTGCTATCGCCGCCGTATAATGGGCGGGTGAAGTACTCAACCCTTTTTCTTTTAACGCTTCGACAAGTTTGAGGAGGTTATCCCGATCGCTTGCCCCCTCGCCGCCGTAACGGGCACTGTAAATCCCCGGAGCACCGTCCAATGCATCGACGCTGATCCCGCTGTCATCGGCGACGACAATCGCATTTTCATCCCCCAGCGCCGAATATACGGCGCGGGCTTTGATCAATGCATTGGCTTTAAACGACTCGCCGTCTTCGACAATCTCAAATCCCTCGATCAGATCGGTATAAGGGAACACTTCCCGATCATGAAGAAGCTCGATTATTTCTCGGACTTTCCCTTTGTTTGACGTTGCCAAAACGATTTTCATCTCATTCCTTACAATAGACTTTAACGTTCGGTGTTTACCCGATGTTTCATCTAAGGGTGTAATATAATACTGAAAATTTTAACGTATCTAAGGTTGCACGGTGTTTAAAACGGTTCTCCCCCTCTCCGCGATTCTATCGCTTCGATTCTTCGGTCTATTTCTCGTTCTTCCGGTTCTCTCTGCTTATGCCCTGGGTCTCGAAGGCGCTACCCCGTTTCTTATCGGAATAATTGTCGGCGGATATGCTCTGACGCAGGCTATTTTCCAGGTGCCGTTCGGAGTCATGAGCGATAAAATCGGCCGTAAACCGACACTCTTGCTCGGACTCGTTATTTTCTTGGTCGGATCGATCATCTGTGCGGTGAGCACCGATATCTACACGCTTATGGCGGGTCGCTTTTTGCAGGGTGCCGGAGCAATCGGTGCCGTCATCCCCGCCATGATCAGCGATCTGGTCAATGAAGAGTCACGAGGCAAAGCGATGGCACTCATGGGAGGAACCATCGCAATGAGCTTTGCCGCCGCCATGGCATTAGGTCCCGTTATTGCCGCAGGATTCGGATTCTCGTCTTTGTTTTGGATCGCAGCCGTTTTGTCGATTGTATCGATGATCGTCCTCTTTACCAACGTTCCGACCCCTCCGCGCATCCGTCACATCTACCATTCATCCACCACCACCAAAGACATCTTAAAAGATCCGAATCTCCTGAGTATGATTATCACGAACGGGATGCAAAAAGGGTTGATGACCGTCTCTTTCGTCCTTATCCCTATTCTTCTTATCAAGCCCGAATACGGCTTTTTGTGGGACAAAAAAGATCTCTGGCAGGCGTTTATCCCGGCGATGGTTATGGGGCTTTTAGCCATGGGGCCTGCCGCTGTTTTCGGAGAAAAGTACAATAAACCGCGCGAAATATTTTTGATTTCGATCGTCCTTTTTATCGTAGCTTTTACCCTTATGGGATTCGCAACCAAAGGGTGGGAATTCGTCGTCGGTGTGGTGAGCTTCTTCATGGCATTTAACATGATGGAGCCGCTGGTACAATCGATGATCTCCAAATTTGCCAAAGTACACCAAAAAGGTGCGGCACTCGGTATCGCCAACGGGTTTGCCTATTTTATGACGTTTGTCGGCGGAGCCGTCGCCGGTATCGCATTGCAGTATTCAACCCGTGAAACGTTGGCTATCGGACTGATTATTGTAAGTGCGTTGTGGTTGCTATGGACCTTTAAAATGTCCAACCCTCACCGCTATTCCCATCTGTATATCTCGATGGATCACGTGGACATGGAGAAATTAAACGCACTGGAACATGAACATATCGCGGAATGGTTTATCAATGAAACCGAGAACATCGTTGCGGTCAAGTACCGTAAATCGCTGATTGAAGAAGAGGCGATTAAAGCACAAATTGCAAAATAATTCTTATCGTCATCCTAGAGCGGATGACGCTTCTATTCTTCCCCCATATTCATCTATCGAAGCTATAATACTCTTTTAAAAACGGAGCAAAATTGTGATTCATAATATGGCCTATTTCGGAGTCGGTTTAATTACACTGATGTTTCTCATTTTTGTAATGAACCGAAGAAACAAATCCATTCAAGAATTAGCCCCGGGTATTTTAATCACTACCGGAATTTTTTTTACGTTTGTAGGGATTGCTATCGGTTTAGTGCACTTTAATGCCGATAATGTCGACGACAGCTTGCCTACACTGCTCAACGGGATAAAAACAGCATTTTGGGCATCGGCAACCGGTGTATTTTTTGCTTTAATCATCAAAATTTTGGATATTTTCGATTTAACCCGTACCAATGAATCTTCCGCTGTCGAGGGAATGAGCATTGATGATATCGTCACCTATCAAGCCAAACAAACCGATGTATTAGTCGAAATCCTCAGAAGCATCAAGAATATGCACTCTTCGATTGCCGCACAGGACGACTCTTCCCTCGTGAGCCAAATCGCTTTGTTACGGGATGACTCAAATAAAAAAAGCGACGCTTTGCGTCAAGAGTTTCGCGATTTCGCTGCTACCATGGCAGAAAACAATTCAAAAATATTTATCGAAGCGCTCAAAGACGTTATAAAAAATTTCAACGACAAAATAAGCGAACAGTTCGGAGATAATTTTAAGCAGTTGAATCAAGCCGTTGAAAAAACGGTGATTTGGCAGGAAAATTATAGAAATCAAATGGCACAATCGATCGAAACGATGACTTTAATCGCCTCTATGTTGGAATCTCAAGCTCACGATTACAGTATAATCGTCTCGAACAGTGCCGAATTCGAGTCGCATGTCTCGGCTATGGGACGTTCATTGGAAGAGATAACTTTCCAGCGCGAACAGCTCCAGAGTATGATCCATTCCCTCGTCAATTTTCTGGAATCCGCGTCCGATTCACTCCCGCTTATCGGTCAAAAAGTTGACGATATGACGGAGCGTTTGGTCAAAGGGATGAATGAGGCTACAGAAGAGGTCCAAAAACAGGTGACGATCCTCGATCATGAGCTTGAAATTGCCCTCAAGCGGTCATTGGAAGGTTTAGGACAGCAATTGGCGTCTCTTTCAAATAAATTTGTGCAGGACTATACACCGTTGACCGAGAAATTGCGAGAAGTGGTTGCATTAGCGGCTAAACAGCGATGAACGGATTAAATGGATGAGCAGCCTACCGCAAAAAAAACACCATCACAAAGAAGATTACTGGATCAGTCTGAGCGATATGATGACTTCGCTGATGATGCTCTTTTTACTGATCTCCGTCATCTATATGATCAAAGTCCAAGATAGCGTTAAAGTTCCCCAAATCTACAAAGAGACGACCCAAGGACTTAATCATGCCCTCAAAAAAGAGTTCGATAAAGATCTGATGAAATGGGGAGCCGTCATCGACAAAGATTTAACGGTACGTTTTCAACAGCCCGATATACTCTTTGCAACCGGATCATCCGCCCTCACCCCAAGATTCAAAGAAATTTTGGATGATTTTTTTATCCGATATTTGAAAATAATGATGTCAAAGCCATTTATCAACAATATTGAAGAGATCAGGATTGAGGGGCATACCTCCTCTATGTGGGAAGGTGAATCCGACCGGGGAAAAGCCTATTTTAAAAATATGACCCTTTCTCAAGAACGGACGCGGGCTACTTTGGAATACATCATGACGTCCGATAAAATCAATCTAACGGGAGAGCAAAAAGAGTGGCTGATGAGACATTTCAGCGCTATCGGATTTTCTTCGGGTCACCCTTTAACCAACAAAGGGACATACCTTGTTGATGGAGAAAGCGAAGATTCTCAGTTATCCCAAAGGGTAGAATTCAGAGTTCGGACCAACATTGAACGTAAAGTCGCCGATATAGTAGAAAAATAATGAAGCTCATCAATTTTTTGGATTTTAAACCGCTCGAAAATCTCCGAACCGAAATGAAAGCTCCGTTAGTCAAACCGATTTTTATCCACCCTTTTCACAGTCACAGCAAACCGGTTAAAAGTGATCGAATAGAGATTGAATCTCTTGACACATTGACGATTCATCCCGATGGAACACTCATCTTCGACAATACCCGCATCATTCTCTACATTGCAGATAATACTTTACAGTATCTCAATGAGGCCCCGATTATCTCGGAATTTCATATCAGTTCCTGTCCTACGATACAAGAGCTTGTTACCAGAGGTCGCCGCCTGCGCTATTTTGTCACCGCTGCCGATGACGAGCAATTTGTAGTAGATGATACCAATGAGGTTAAAAGGTTAACGGTCTGCAAAGATTGCTTATTATTTCTCAATTGGTCGCAATTCGCTGATGTCGATCAAAAAAGGAAAAAAGAGATAGTCGCGACATTTACCGTCTCGTCTTTTTTTGAAAAATATCCGAGGCATCTGTAACCATCGCGGCCCTGCATTCAGAGCAGAACGGGAATTACAGCTTGATAACTCTAACGAGTGTCCCCGCTTCCAAATCTCCGTCCTCTTCGCCGCAGATCATCAATCCCGCATCCCCGAGCAGATTGGTCAAAATCGCGGAACTTCCCGTCTTTTTCCCCTCAAAATCGACCCAGTAACGTCCCTCTTCAAACGTCAAATTACACGCAGTAAATTCGCTCTTGTTGGAGCGCTTCGCAAACGGTACTTTGAGCGTCGCTTCGATCACATCGTAGGGATTTTCGACTCCTAGCATACGGGCAATCAGCGGTGCGGCGTAAAGGATAAAGGTAACGGTTGAGGAGTAGGCAAACCCCGGCAGAGAGACGATAAACTTTGATCCCCGCTGCGCCACCATCACGTGCTGACCCGGTTTGATATTGACCCCTTTAAAGATCACTTCGGCACCGAGTTTGGGGACAATATGTTTGACGAAATCGTAATCGCCGACACTCACCCCTCCCGTACTCACCACGATGTCGCATGAATGGATCGCCTCTTCGAACCGCTCCATTATGGCCGCTTTGTCATCCCCAACGATCCCCATCTGCACACTCTGGGCCCCGAGCTGATTGGCTAATGCCTGCAGGGTATAGCTGTTGGAACTTCGGATCTGTCCGGCGTGGCGTGCGACTTCGCCGATATCGAGAATTTCGCTCCCCGTTGCGATAATTGCAACGCGGGGGCGCTGAGCGACGTGAACCATAACACGGTTGATCCCCGCCAAAACACCGATCTGGGCAAAGCCAAGTTTTGTCCCTTTGGCAATGAGCACTTCCCCCTCGCGGTAGCTCTCACCGACCGGACGGACGGCGAAACCGTTAGGGACAGGTTTTTCGATAATGATCACAGATCCCTCTACACGGACATTCTCGATCGGGATAAGGGTATCAGCTCCCTTAGGCATGAGTGAGCCGGTAAACGTCTTGATGCACGCTCCGCTCATAACCCCGCCGACTTCATCGGCACCGGCTGGGTTATCACCCAAAATCTCTAACGATTCATACGCTTCCTGATCGCTGTGAAGGATCGCATAACCGTCCATCGCCGACGTCGGATGACTCGGATAATCACTGTCAGCAACGATATCTTCCGCTAAAATCCGCCCCAATGCATGGGTCAAAAAAATCCGTTCGCTTCGGACATCCCCGAGACCGAGAAGACTGATCATGTTTTGAGAGGTTTCATACGAAATCATTTATCGCTCCCCAATAATCCCGCACCTTGTATTGCCGTTGAACGATCCGCAGCATAAAGGCGCTGACCGTCTTTAAGATCGTACTTCCATATCGGAGCGGAGGCTTTGAAATCTTCCACGAACTTCTCAATAGTCTCTAATGCCACACGCCGTTTCGGTGAAAATACCGCCGCAATATAGGAGCTTTCATGTACCAATACGTCCCCTCGGCTGTGTGCCATTTTGAGTTTTGCCCCAAGCGCTTCTGCCTTGACTTGCCACGCTTCAAACCATGCGTTTAAAATCGGCTCATACACATCGAAACTCAGTCCCTCAATCCCGTCTTCTTCCCGCACGGTACCGATAAAGGGGATATACGCGCCGTAATTGTAATCGCTCTCCTGTGCATACCAGCGGGTTATGATTTCAGGGACATTGAGTGCGCCCTCATAGAGTTCCAGCATACTCATCCGCCGCATACCGGAGGGAGAAGTGAAACTTTGTCCCCTGCTTGAAGTGTTGTATCGAGAGAAGATACAAGAGTGTCATTGACCGCGACCGCACAGTTTTCGATCCACTGCCCCATTTCCGGGTCTTCTTTTAATACTCTGGCGACATCGCGCAGCGATGAAGCTTCCAACGTTAACGGAGCCTTTTGAATAGGTCCTAAAAATTCGATTGTCACCATGACAATTCCCCTTTTTGGGTAGTTATATTGGGATAAATTATAGCGAAAGAGAACTAACAGTCCCTTTGAGTATAATACTATTTTTTATACGCCAATCAGAGCAAAGCCCCGTTTGGCTACGCTCGCCGCTATGGCGCTAAAGCTTGTCTCATTCGAGGCAGAAGTTTATTGTATAGAGGGATTATTTTGATTTTCGGAAAAATAGATTTTTTAAATCTCCTCCCCTTTCATGTTTTTATCAAACGCTATGCCCGCACTACACGGTTTCACCAAAGCCTCCATTATCACAAGGGTGTCCCCTCGGCTCTGAACAGAGAATTTGCCATGCGCCGGATCGATGCGGCGTTTATCTCCAGCATCACCGCCAAAAACTGCCGCCATTTCGGTGTCGGTATCGTCGCACATCGCGAAGTGCTCAGTGTCATTTCACTCCCTGCCCCCGATAAAGCGGATGCCGATTCGGCGACTTCCAACCTGCTCTCCAAAATCCTCGATATTAATGGAGAAGTATTGATCGGCGACAAGGCACTGCGATACTATTACGGCGGAGGCGAGTATACCGATCTGGGAGAACTCTGGCACGAGCGTACGGGATTACCGTTTGTTTTTGCCCTGCTGTGCACCCATCACCACAGTGACGAACTTCGCCGCCTCAGCCGTGCGTTTGTCTCCAAAAAGGTGAAAATCCCTCACTATATTCTAATGGAAGCATCCCGCCGTAGCGGACTTAGCCCTGAACAAATCACCTATTATCTAAAATTTATCAGTTACAAAGTGGGCGTTAAAGAGGAGCGAGGGTATAAAAAGTTTGTAAAAGAGGCAAAAAAGAAGGGAATAAATCCCTCCCTTCGAAAAATTCGTTATTGATGTGCTAAAAGAGCGTCAATCCGCGCCAACGTCTCATCGACCCCGATGATCGCCATAACGGTATCCAACCCAGGCCCTGAGAGTTTCCCCATCAGCGCGATACGAAGCGGCTGGCCGATTTTCCCGAAACCGATTTCCAACTGTGCGACAACCTGCTCCATCACATGATGATAGTCGCTCGGCAAGTGAAGTTCCCCTCCGTTTTTAAGAGCTCTAGCAAACGTTTGGAGGATTCCTTTGGACTCCTCTTTGTACCCTTTTTTGAGTGCCGCTTCATCGAACCCGGTAGGACGTACCAGAATCTCATTGATCTGATTGGCCATTTCGACCAACGTTTTAGAACGCTCTTTCAGCGCATCGAGCAGGATTTCGCGTTTATCGTGGCTCACGAGGATAACACCGTGGAACTCCAACAGTTCGCACAGTTTGTCGTTGGACATATTTTTAATGTAGTGGCTGTTGAGCCAATCAAGTTTCTCGACGTTGTACACCGAAGCGGAGCGGTTGATATCGCTCGGATCGAAAAGCTCCAGCATCTCTTTCATTGAGAATATCTCCTGATCGCCGTGGCTCCATCCCAAACGGACAAGGAAATTGAGAAGCGCTTCAGGGGTATACCCGAGCGTTTTGTACGCCATAACGTCAGTCGCACCGTCACGTTTTGAGAGCTTTTTCCCCTCATGGTTGTGGATCATCGGAACGTGGAAAAAACGGGGAACCCTAAACCCGAGCGCTTCATACACGACGATCTGTTTTGGGGTATTGGAAAGGTGATCGTCTCCGCGGATAACATCGGTGACCCCCATCAATGCGTCATCGACGGCAACTACAAAGTTGTACGTCGGCGTCCCGTCGGCGCGGGCGATGATAAAATCATCCAAGATATCAGCGACGTTGAAAACAACGTCCCCTTTGACCCCGTCATGTACCGTGATGGAGCCTTCCAAGGGTGCTTTGATACGGATAACCGCTTCGCGTCCTTCCGGTGCAATACCGCTAAAATCGCGGTAGCGGTTATCGTATTTCGGGCGCTCTTTGCGAGCCGTCTGCTCTTCGCGAAGCGCTTCGAGTTCCTCTTTGGACATATAGCATTTGTATGCTTTACCGCTATCGAGCAGCTTTTGGGCGTACTCTTGATAGATCGCCAAACGGCTCGATTGGTACTCGATTGTCCCGTCATGCTCCAAACCGACCCATTTAAACGCTTCGACGATTGCGCGTGCCGCAGCCTCATCGTTGCGGCTAAAATCGGTATCTTCGATACGGAGCAAAAATTTTCCGCCGTTGCGGCGTGCCCACAGATAACTGAGGAGTGCTGTACGCAATCCGCCGATATGTAAATATCCCGTCGGGCTTGGGGCAAATCTGGTTACGACCATGGTAAAAATCCTTTTTGGATGCAATTGCGCAATTTTAGTTAAGGCTATGTTAAAAGCGGGTAAAATAGAAAACTTTGACTCAGGAGCATCAATGCGTTTGATCACCCTTTCGACTTTATTAGCCGCCTATTTATGGAGTGCCCCGATCGGCGGGGTAGCCGTATTGGTCAAAAACACTCCGATCACCCTTTTTGAAATCCAGGAGGAGATGAAACAAAGCGGCACCAGCGCTAATCAAAGTGCCGATACGTTAATCCGCAAAAAGCTTGAACAGCTTGAAGCTCAAGAGAAAAAAATTACGGTCAGCTCAGCCGAAATCAATGAAGAACTAAATCGTATGGCGGTGCAAAATAAACTTTCCATGGAGCAATTTTTAAACGCGATGCAAACGGTTCGCGGTTTGAGCGAAAAAGATTTGAGAGCAAGAGTAGAAGAGAGTATTAAAGGGCAAAAGCTTTACAGCTCTATAGCATTCTCTAAAATGGGTCAGCCGACTGCCGAAGAGGAGAATGAATACTATCAGCTCCATATGGACGAATTCTCCCGTCCGGAGAGTTTTGAGGTAACCACTTACGTCTCTTCTTCCCAAGAAGCATTGACAGCTAAAATTGCCGATCCGATGCGCCACATCGAATCTATTTCGAGCAAAGACGAAACAATTCCCTATGCTAAAATCAATCCGCAGTTGGCACAGCTTCTTAATAAAATTCCCAACGGCTCATTCAGTCCTGTTCTTCCAAACGGCAAAAACGGGTTTATGAGTTTTTATATGCGGGATAAATTAAATGTAGTCACCGAGAATCTTGATACAGTGCGTCCGCAAATTGCCAATGCGATTTTAGGAGAGAAACGAAATCAGGTTTTAAACGATTATTTTACCCGCTTGCGACTCAGTGCGGATATCAAAGTACTGCGACTTCCATAAGAATAGAGAATTTTCTGCCTCGTAATGAGGCAAACTTTTCAAAAAAAGATAAGTGCCTAAGCTGTATAGCTAAAGGGATTTTATCCCTTTAGCATTCAAAATATCGTTACGATGCCACCATCTCATTGAGAAGATCGAAAAGCTCGATACTCGCTTTCTCTGCGTCTTCAAAACACCCTGCAATCGCTTTTGCATGACGAATCGGATCCTCATTCAGCAGCTGCATCGCTTTTTTGACCGAGTCATGAACTTTTTTATGCGGTTCCATCATTTTTGCATATCCCGAAGTTGAGCCGAATACCGATTTACCTTCGCCGTTTTCATACCATTTACCAAGTTCACACGCATGGTGGTCGCTGAATTCTGTACTTACTTTCCCTTCAAATCCGGCTGCATACGCATTGTTTTTGAAAATCATATGATCAATCTTCGCCATATTCGTGAATATTTCGTAACTGATTGATTGATTGTCAATTTTGATATGTTCAACGTTTTCGATTAATTTAGACAATACATTTTTAAATTGATCCAGTTTTTGTGATGAATCCACCGCGTATTCCTCAACCCGCTCGCTGTTTTCCAGCATCCCTACCGAATTTTGTTTGAGAACGCTGATGTTCGCTTCGACTTCGCTGGTCGCTTTCTGGGTTCGTTCCGCCAGTTTTCGCACTTCATCGGCAACAACGGCGAATCCGCGTCCGTGTTCCCCTGCCCGCGCCGCTTCAATAGCCGCATTCAGAGCCAAAAGATTTGTTTGATCGGAAATATCTTTAATCAATGTAATTACGTTGGAGATTTCGCTCACGTTATGATTAAGCTGTTCTGAATTGCTTCGTGAATCGTTGATCATCTCCGTGATTTTGGTCATGCTGGCCATAATCTCGTCCGTTTGAACGCTCACTTCATCTACAACCTGACCCGTTTCATGATTGAGCGTATTGACATCTTTCAAATTGGTCATATTATTTTGAAGCGAACTTCGGAGACTTCCGGCATTGTGGATAGAACCTTGGATCATTTGACGTGCCAATTTCAATGACATCTCATTTTGTGCCACCTGTTCTTCTATTTTTTCTTTTGCCAAACACGCTTCCGCTGCTTTTTCCTGCGCTTCAATAGAAATTTTTTCTACTTTTTCAATGAATTCGTTAAAGCTCATCGCCGCTTTTCCGATTTCATCCGTGGAAGTCACCTTCAAACGTTTGCTCAAATCGGCATCACCGCTCGCCAACTCTTGGGCGATAGCATCAAGGTTTTGAATCGGCTGTGTTACCGCACGACGGACGATGATAATCAACAATACCAAAATAATAGCATCCATTACCGTCATAATGACGACTTGACGTAATAGAGAATCTTCAGACTGATTAATTAGATTTTCGACCGTTGAGAGTTTCTTTGCCGTAAATGCGTAGGCTACCTCTTCTCCTGAAAAATCTTTGATCGCTATCGGTTCAACATAAAAATTGTCTGTTGTAAATGCCCCTTTTTTCGGATCGAAATCGGCTTTTCCGAGTTCCGATAAAAGCCCTTTATCAACCGTATCCGCTTTTACCGCCAACGTATAATTTTTACCGATTTTAGGAGCGTCTTTCAGCTCTTTCGCATTCTTCAAATATTGGTTATCCAAAGCAATAATAAGCTCTGCATCAAAATTTTTGCGCATATCTTTGACGATTGAATTAAGCCCCTGCATAAATTCGACCGATCCGACATACTCTCCCCCCGAAATAATCGGAGCGATTCCGCGTAATTCCAATCCCGCAACACCGATTTCAATCGCAACCAACGGTTTTTTGGTCTCTTTAACCGCTAAAATAGTTTTACGAAAACTTGTCAGATCGTCACCGTATTTTTCAGGTTTCCATACACGCAAGAAACTGTGTACATCTTTGTCATGCACATGAATTTTTATATTGCCGAATTTTGTATTTTCTTTGTACTCTTTCGAAAGAGACTTAAGACTCTTTAGCGTCGCTTCGCGATCTCCGCTTATCAGGCCGTTTACAACGGCACTGTTTTTAGAAATCCCGATCGCATTGGTAATACCGACACTGTTTTTAGCTTCGATCGCCTCATTGAAAATTGTCGTCATCTCTTTTGACTGACTCGCATAAATATCGTCTCGGATATCCTGGACGGAGATTATGTAATTAATTAATACTACAATAAATCCGACAATAATTGATGCAATCAATGGAACATGTACTTTTTGTGCGATGCTAAGATTATTCATGTTTCTCCTTTTGTTTGTAACGCTCATTGAGGTGTTAATATATTATAGTATTGTAAAACTGTAAAATTAGCGTAAAATAGGAAAATATTAGCGCTCAAAGCGTAATTTAGAAAACTAAGTGGCAATTTTGTGATATTTGAATATATTATAGACTACAGCAGCGATCAGCCGCTGTAGTTTTCGAGGTATTTGGTATCGAAGTTATTATTAATGAAGTCAGGATTTTTCATCATCTTCATATGAAACGGAATCGTTGTTTTGATCCCGGTGATGGTAAATTCACTCAGCGCACGATGCATACGAGCAATCGCATCGTTACGGTCCGTTCCGTACACGATCAATTTTCCGATCATAGAATCATAGGTCGGAGGAACGATATAACCGGCATGCGCATGGGTATCAATTCGGACATTCCGCCCGCCCGGAGCAATCCACTGGGTGATTTTTCCCGGTGACGGCAAAAACTTGATCGGATCTTCGGCTGTTATACGGCACTCAATCGAGTGACCTTTGAGGACGACGCTCTCTTGGCTCGGAAGCGCTTCACCTTCGGCAACGCGGATCATCATTTCGATTAGATCGAGTCCGCTGACCATTTCGGAGACACAGTGTTCTACCTGGAGCCGGGTATTCATCTCCATAAAATAAAACTTTTTGTCCGCATCGAGAAGGTATTCAAACGTCCCTGCCCCTTCGTACTTGATGTACTTCGTTGCACGGACGGCAGAAGCGTGCAGTTCGGCACGAATTTCAGGAGTCAATGCTACTGCGGGAGATTCTTCGATCAATTTTTGGTGACGGCGCTGCATCGAACAGTCACGCTCACCGATATGAAGCACGTTGCCATGGCTGTCCGCAATCACCTGTACTTCGATATGGCGCGGATTTTTAATGAATTTCTCCATATAAATCGTACCGTCGCCGAATGCACCGATCGCTTCCGCTTCCGCCGCCAAAAAAGCATTTTCGATATAGCTCTCGTCTTCGACGACGCGCATACCGCGTCCGCCGCCGCCTGCTGCCGCTTTGAGAATAACCGGATACCCGACTTCTTTTGCGCGTACTTTTGCTTCCGCGATATCCTTGATAGCACCGTCAGACCCGGGGACGACAGGGACACCTGCCGCGATCATGACATCTTTGGCTTTTGATTTGTCCGACATCATCACCATAACTTCAGGTGTCGGTCCGATAAATTTAATCCCGTGGTGGGTACAAATTTCAACAAAATGTTGATTTTCGGACAAAAATCCGTATCCCGGGAATACCGCATCACATCCGCTGATTTCACAGGCTGCAATGATCGCGGGTATATTGAGATAACTCTGGGAACTTGGTGCGGCACCGATACAAATTGCGGCGTCGGCCAGTTTTAAATACGATGCGTCTTTGTCGGCGGTCGAATAAACCGCCACCGCTTCTTTCCCCATCTCTTTAATTGTTCGGATCGCACGAAGGGCAATTTCACCCCGATTCGCGACTAAAATACGTTTGAGTTCCGCCATGGTTAAAGCTTCTCAACCGCAAAAAGTGGCATATCGTATTCAACTGCCTGAGAATCGGAAACCAAAACACTAACAATTTTACAGTCGAATTCGGCCTCAAGTTCATTCATAATTTTCATCGCTTCGAGAATACCGATAACTTGTCCTTTTTTAACGCGGTCGCCCACTTTTACAAACGGAGCCGAATCCGGAGAAGGGGCAGAATAAAACGTCCCTACCATCGGAGAAAGGATCATATCCCCAGTGTGAACTGCTGCTGCAGATTCTGCGGTAACCGCCACTGCAACCGGAGCTGCCGCCACTGCAACCGGAGCTGCCATCATTGGTGCGGCAACCGCACCGATATTTTTTTCAAGTTCAATAGAAAAAGCGTCTTGAGTAATTTTTAATTTTGAAAGAGTACTGGCATCAAACTCTTGCACAAGAGCTTTAATTTGTTTCATATCCATCGGAAGAATGCTCCTAAAAGTAGGGTAATAGATGTGTTATACTACCACAAATAAAATTAACAACGGATTGAATATGGGTTTAAAAAGCGATAGATGGATACGTGAAAAGGCATTAAAAGAGGGAATGATTTCCCCGTTTTGCGAGGATCAGGTAGGCTTGGGCGTCGTCAGTTACGGCCTTAGCTCATACGGCTACGACATCCGTGTGACGAATGAATTTAAAATTTTTACCAACCTAAATTCTACTGTCGTCGACCCGAAACATTTTGATGATATGAATGTCGTCGATTTTACGGGCGATGTATGCATTGTCCCGCCGAACTCGTTCGCATTGGCGCGAACCGTAGAATATTTTAAAATTCCCCGTGACGTGTTGGCGATCTGTTTGGGTAAATCGACTTATGCTAGGTGCGGTATTATTGTCAATGTTACTCCGTTTGAACCGGAATTCGAGGGGCATATTACCATCGAAATTTCCAACACCACCCCTCTTCCGGCAAAAATATATGCCAATGAAGGGATAGCACAGGTGCTCTTTTTACAAGGCGACGATATGTGCGAAACTTCTTATAAAGATAAAAGCGGCAAGTATCAGGGGCAAGAGGGAATCACTCTTCCGCGGATTTTAAATTAAGTAGTGGTATAATTCCGATAAATTTCCATGCAAGGACTCCCGAATGTTGCACGAATACCGCGATGTAATTACCCATATGAAACAAAATGATGCGGCTAATGCCCACTTTTTGAAAATTTTTGATCGTCACAATGATCTAGACAACCAAATCACCAAAGCTGAAAACGGTGACGTTCCAATGACCGATCTTGAGCTTGAAAAACTCAAAAAAGAAAAATTGTTGTTGAAAGACGAAGCGTACGCAATGATCATCGCCTACAAAAAAGAGCACAGCCTTTAATTCTTACGATATTCTAACGCCAAAGGATATAGTTCCCTTTGGCTATGCTTGCCGCTTCAAGACAGATTTTCCCTTCTTAAATTTCTTCTAAATTTACTTTTTAGCTTTAACTCGATACGATTTATTTTTTTCAGAATTTTTGTCCAATGAGGTACGCATGACCACTTCGTATACCGCCTTAGCTGATTTTGGGCGGGCGCTGCTTAAGCGTCCGGCATTATCAGAAGGTCTTCCGATGATATCCGAGTATGCCAAACAAGTAAGCAAAGCGGAAAGATGCTCAATTTTTATCTATAATCCGAAAATCCAAATGCTTTGGACGACTTTGGCCGACGGGATAGAAAAAATTATGGTCCATGTTAATGACGGCATCGTCGGACATACCGTCAAAGAGGGGAAACCCATTTTAGTCAATAATCCCTATGAAGATGAGCGGTTTCTGCATACCATAGATAATAAAACCGGTTTTGTGACCGAAAATATCGCTTCTATCCCTATCTTTGATTCCAATCGGCGCATCATCGGTGTTTTTCAACTCCTCAACAAACCGGGAGGATTTTCACCGGAAGACATTAAATTTATGATTTTTTTTGCCCACTATATCAGCGGATATCTTGAACTGGCCATGCTTTTCGATGATCAAACGGCTTTACTGGCAAAAGGGATAGAATGAGTCTGGAAATTTACAAACGGATTGCCGATTTCGGCAAAAAACTTACTGAGCTTGATGAACTTGAAAAAACGCTGCCGGCAATCTCGGAAGAGGCAAAAGCTATCGTAAATGCGGAGCGATGTTCCATTTTTATGGTCGATTATCCGGGAGAAATGCTTTGGACGAAACTCAGTGACGGCGTAGGGCGGATTGCGATCAGTATTCATTCAGGCATTGTGGGAGATACGGTTCGGAAAAAAACTGCCCAACTGGTCAATAACCCCTATGAAGACAGCCGTTTCTTAACTAAAATCGATGAAAAAAGCGGCTTTATGACCCGAAATATCCTCGCTACCCCCATCTTTAACTCACAGCAAGAGGTCATAGGGGTCATTCAATTGCTCAACAAATATCACGGAGAGTTTGATGAACAAGACGAAGGAATTATGAATTTTTTTGCCAACTATATCAGTGGAACACTGGAATTGGCCTTATTGATGGAAAAAAAATAAGACTACAATAACTCTCGTTTAATCCAATGGCTCAGTACATACAAGCCCCATACGTGCTGTTTAAATTTTCCTCGGCGTGCCATATCAATATAATTATCTATCTCTTCCGGATAAAAAAGCCCCGTTTTATCATTGACTTCACGAATCAGTTCTATTCTTCCCGACGCAATCAGCCACTCCATGTACGGATTGGCAAACCCTTTTTTCTTCCGAGTGATGATCTCATCGCTGAGATAATTTCGGGCGATTTGTTTGAGGAGCGGTTTTGTCCCCCCGTTGCCGATTCTTAAAGACGGGTCAACCGATAGCACCGTCTCTGCCAGAATGTGATCCAAAAACGGTGTACGCGCCTCAATCGTATGGGCCATAGAGACCCGATCCAGCTTGGTTAGAAAATGTTCTCCGACAAAAAGCTTCAAATCAATCATACTGTACCAAACACTCGGGTGTTCATGAGCGCTTTGCTCGAACATTCGGCGATAGCTCTCCAAAAAACGCAATGATTCATTATCGCGGACATTACGGCGGAAAAGTTTGTTTTGCTGCAAATCGGTAAATTTGTCCCCAGAGGTACGAAACAGCAGCGTATCGTCAAAGATACGCTTGTACCACTCCCACTCCCGGTTCATCGAAAAATGGCTGTGAAAATATTTTTTGAGCCAGTTTTTATGATGCAAAGAAGCCGCTTTTTCAATATCAAGATATTCGAAGTACTGACGATATCCCAAAAACAGTTCGTCACTCCCCTCTCCGCTGAGAACGACTTTGTACCCCTCCGCGCCGATTTTTTTCATGAGCAGATAAAGCGGCAGCGCTGCGGGATCATTCAACGGTTCGTCCATATGGGTTAAAAGTTCATCTAGATGCTCATCGAAATCGTTTTGCGAAATAATCACTTCGGTGTGATCAAGTCCCAAATACTTTGCCGTCATTGCGGCATTTTTACGTTCGTCATACGCATCGTACTCATTGTAGCCCAGCGTAAAGACGGGAAGCTTTTTCCCCTGACGTGCCGCTATTGCGCAAATCATCGCGCTGTCCAGTCCGCCGGAAAGCAAAGCCGCTATCGGGACTTCGGTATCCAGACGTACGGCAATAGCTCGATGAAGCTCCTCTTCGATCCTGTACAATGCATCAGAATTTCCGGTAATAGATGAATCCGGAGTATCGAGCAGATTATAATAACGGTGTTTGGTAATTTTCCCCTGCTCTGCGCAGAGCCACTCCCCGCTCTCCAATTTTTCTATCCCTTTATAAAACGTGTGGGGAGGAGTCGGAGCCAAAAAAGAGAGATACGAATGGAGTGCTTCATCATTCATGTAAACGGAAGATAAAAACGGTTTAATCGCTTTGATCTCCGAACCGAACACAAACGCTTCATTGCTTTGATGATAGAAAAGCGGTTTTTTGCCGAAGCGATCCCGAACCAGATAGCACTTATCACCGTCTATCAACGCAAATGCAAACATCCCTTCAAGATACTCGACGCACCGTATTCCCCATCGCTCATACGCCGCCAATACGACTTCCGTATCACTGGACGTTTCCCATTTTAAACCGGTTAGCTGCTCTCTCAGCCTGGCATGATTGTAAATTTCCCCGTTAAAGCTGATAAGCAGTTTGTCTCGGCGCATCGGTTGATGGGAACGGGGATGAACATCCGTTATGGAGAGGCGCTGATGGGCTAAAAAAAGGGTATTTTGTTCAACAACTCCGCAATAATCCCTGCCGCGATGCTGCAAGGTTTTTAGAGCTTCGCGTGCTTTGTGAGGAGAATAATGACCGATAATTCCGAATACGCCGCACACGAAAAACCTTTTTTCGCAATTATACGATTTTAAAGCCTAACAAAAGAAACGAAAATATTTTACTCAGTTTAAATATCTTATAATCTATCTTCAGTATTTTCGTAAAATTAGTCAAGGAAAACAACTCTATTATGTATCTATTCACCTCTGAAGTCGTTAGCCCGGGGCACCCTGACAAATGTGCCGATATCATTGCCGACAGCATTGTTGATCGTCTTATTATCGGAGATCCTAAAAGCCGTGTTGCCAGCGAAGTATTTGTAGCCGGCAAACATGTCATCATCGGCGGTGAAGTCACTTCTGCCGTTCAACTCAGCACAAAAGAGTATAAGCATATCGCTCTTGATGCTCTTAAAAAAATCGGATACAACGGTCATCCCCATTTTACCCGTGAAGAGTGCCTTCATCCCGATGATGTAGAGGTACAGGTACTTCTTAACCGGCAATCACCCGATATCAATCAGGGGGTTGATCAAAGTGATGGCGAAACCGGTGCGGGGGACCAGGGGATTATGTTCGGGTATGCCGATTGCGAAACGGCCAACTATATGCCAAGTGCGATTACGTACGCGCGGATGTTGATGGAGAAAGTATATCATTACGCCCTAGCCCACCCTCATAAGCTCGGTGTCGATATCAAAACCCAAGTAACGATGGATTACGGTTGCAAAGATAATTTTGAAACCTGCAATCCCCAAGCAATCCACACTATCGTCGTTTCCGCCCCGTGCGTCAATACGATGAATATCGAGCAGGTACGCGAACTGATCATGGAATTGATCCTAGATACGGGATTGCCGACCAATCTGTTTGATCCCAAAGAGTGCATCATCCATATCAATCCGACAGGCAAATACGTCTCCCACTCAAGTCTGCATGACAGTGGCTTGACCGGACGCAAACTGATCGTTGACAGTTTCGGCGGATATGCTCCGATCGGCGGCGGTGCTCAAAGTTCCAAAGACTATACGAAAGTTGACCGCTCAGGCTTGTATGCCGGACGCTGGATTGCCAAACATATCGTGGCGGCGGGACTTGCCAAAAAAGCAATCGTACAGATCAGCTATGCTATCGGAGTTGCAAAACCGACTTCTGTTGCCGTTGATACCTGCGGCACCTGCATTGAAGGATTGAACGATGATATCCTCTCATCGTTCGTACATGACAATTTTGCCCTTACACCTAACTGGATCACCCGAAAATTTGATCTTGACCATCCGAGCGAAGAGACATTTCTCTATGCCGATGTCGCCAGCCGCGGTCAGGTAGGACAAAGCGATTACCCGTGGGAAAAACTGGACGAAATAGATAAATTTAAGGCAATAAAAACATGAAAATTGCAATTATCGGATTGGGATATGTTGGATTGCCGTTAGCACACGCTTTTTCAGAAAAATATTCTGTTGTAGGTTTTGATATTAATCAAACACGTATCGATGAACTTAAAAGTGGATATGATCGAACATTGGAACTTAATTCCTCTCAGTTGCAAGAAGCTTTTGAAAGAGATCTATATTTAACCACATCCATTGATGATATTAAAGATTGCACAATTTTTATCATAACCGTTCCAACTCCAATCGATCATTATAAAAAACCCAACTTGACTCCCTTGTTAAAAGCCACGGAAACTGTCGGAAAGTTACTAAAAAGAAATGATATCGTTATTTATGAGAGTACGGTTTACCCCGGATGTACCGAGGAAGATTGCGTACCAATTCTTGAAAAAACTTCCGGATTAAAATTCAATCACGATTTTTTTTGCGGCTACTCGCCTGAACGAATTAATCCGGGGGATAAAGAGCATACCGTTACCAAAATTCTTAAAGTTACAAGCGGAAGTACACCAGAAATCGGAGAAAGAATCAACAACTTGTATGCAAGTGTGATCACTGCCGGGACGCATTTAGCGCCGACCATAAAAGTTGCCGAAGCCGCAAAGGTTATTGAAAATGCTCAACGGGACGTCAATATCTCATTTGTCAATGAGCTTGCAGTCATGTTTGATAAAATGGGGATTGATACACAAGATGTGTTGGCCGCAGCTGGAACAAAATGGAATTTTTTAAAATTCAAACCAGGTCTTGTCGGCGGCCACTGCATTGGAGTGGATCCATATTATCTCGTTCATAAAGCGGAAAGTATCGGCTATTTCCCACAGGTCATCTTATCTGGGCGACGAATTAATGAAAACATGGGTATTTTTGTAGCCAATAAAGTTATAAAACTAATGATCAAAAAAGGGCTCAAAATTGAAGGCTCAAAAGTATTAGTCTTGGGGATAACCTTTAAAGAGAATTGTCCGGATATCCGTAATAGCAGGGTTGTAGACGTTGTAGAAGAATTACGTGAATTTGGTTGTATTGTAGATATCAGCGATCCATGGGCAAATGCAAAAGAAGTTAAAGAGGAATACAATTTTAATTTACTTGATCATCAAAAATTAGAATTAGATGCTTATGATGCCATTATCCTAGCTGTTGCACATAACGAATACAAAACGATCCCCCTTCAAAACACCAATCAAGTCATTTTTGATATTAAAGGAGTTTTGGACAAAGCAGATGGAAGATTGTAAATTGAGAAAAGCGATATTAATTCAGTCTCGACTTTCATCTTCCAGATTTCCCAAAAAAATGGTACAGAAGCTTGGGGATCGTACGTTAGTCGAATATGTTTATCAAAGATGCTTACAATCTGAAATCGCGGATCAAGTTATAGTAATTACATCAACCGACACATCCGATGATGAACTTTATAATTTATGCAATGAAAAAAACATTCCTGTCTGCAGAGGCAGTTTAAACGATGTATTAAAACGATACATCGATTGTGCCGTTCATGCTCAAGCAACTATTGTCTGCAGAGTCTGTGGTGATTCACCCTTCGTAGATATGGATGCAATAGATCAAGGTTTTAAACTTTTTGATTCTGATAAAACGTTGGAATATGTATCAACTGAAAATAGTTTAAATGGATTCATGTCAGAAATTATCCGTGTCGACGTATTACAGCGTATCCATTCTTTTCAATTAAATGATAGTGACAAAGAGCATGTAACAAAGTATATTCGAGACAACAAAGAAAAATTTTCTACCTTTTTATTAAACCTTGACTTATGTCCGATCCACTTAAAAAATTATACGTTGACAATTGATTACGAAAACGATCTAAAAATCGCGAATTTTATAATAAATCATTTAAAGTGTGTTTCTTTTAAATCAAGTGATATAATTGAGATATTAAATAAAATAGAAGGATGATGGATTGAATTATTATGCACCCAATTTTCCGCATCGGGTTGAAATTGAATTAGTAAGTGATTGCAATTTAAAGTGCACCTATTGTCCGAGACACTTTGTCAACGAGTTGACCGGCTACATGAAATTCGAACTGTTTGAAAAAATCATTACCGAATTGACTCCGAAACCTGAGACTGTTTTGGTTCTTCATCGACGGGGAGAGAGTATGCTTCACCCTCGTTTCAGCGACATGCTGAATCTCGTTGCGGGAAAATTTAAAGAGGTCCAAATGGCCACAAATGCAACGGTGCTGCATCCGGATAAATTCGATGCCATCGTCAACGGTTTGGATTTTTTATCTTTCAGCCTCGATACTCCCCACAATTTTAATAAAACCAGGCTGCCTGCAGATTATGACAAAGTAGAGAAAAAAATTCTTGCATTTTTGGAATACAATCAAGGACGGGTGAACACTCAGGCTTCTATGGTCAAAACAGAGTCGACGCCACCTGAAGACTGTGACCTTTTTTTGAATATCTGGAAAGACAGGGTCGATCGAGTACGTATCTACGAAGCGCATTCGGAAGACGGGAACTTTGGGTCATTAAAAAATCCTCGAACACCCAGAAAGCCGTGCGTAATGCCCATTTACGACATGCTCATTTACGATGACGGCAGAACGGCCCGATGCAACCACGACTGGGACAGCGACGGGATGGGGAATGTCAATACCCACACTATTCACGAAATTTGGCATAACGAAAAATACACCGAACTTCGGCGGCAACATGCCAATGTCGGACAATGTCCTATATCGGATGCAGTCTGCAGCAAATGTGATAGCTGGTATCCCGAAATCGGCAATCAAGATACCGGAAGCGTGGTGGAAAATGAAAAGAAATGATTTTTTGCCTTTGGCAAAACCCTACATCTCCGAAGATGAACTGGCGGCGGCCAATGAAGTGCTCCGGAGTGGCTGGTGGACGACAGGGCCGAAAGTCACTGAATTTGAAGCGGCTTTATCCGATTATCTGTGCGAAGGCGATCCTGTGTATGCGGTGGGACTCAATTCCTGTACCGCAGCGCTCCATCTTGCCCTTTTAGCCTGCGGAATCGGAAAAGACGACGAAGTCATCGTTCCGACATGGACATTCGCTGCGACGGCGCATGTGGTCGAGTGGGTCGGCGCGAAAGCGGTATTGTGCGATATCGAAGGGAACAGTCTCAATATCGACCTCAAAAAAGCCGAACAACTGATCACCGACAAAACGAAAGCGATTATGCCGGTGCACATTGCCGGGTTCCCCTGCGATATGGAAGGGATAGCATCTCTGGCCAAAAAATACGATTTAAAAGTGATCGAAGATGCCGCGCACGCTATCGGAACCGAATATAAGGGAGAAAAAATCGGTAATTTTTCAGATGTTACCTGCTTTAGCTTTTATGCAACCAAAAACCTTGCGATGGGAGAAGGAGGAGCCGCCGTCTCCAAAGATAAAGAGATCATCGAAAAGATACGGAAACTTGGCTATTTCGGCATTAACAAAGAGGCTTTCAAACGGTATGAAAAAGCCGGAAACTGGCGATACGATATCGAGGAGATGGGATACAAATGCAATCTTGACAGCGTCCATGCCGCAATCGGCATAGAGCAGCTTAAAAAGCTCGATACCCTCAACGCCAGAAGAAGAGAGCTTGCGGCGCTCTATAAAAAGCATCTGAGCCAAAAAATCGGCTTTACGCTCGATTCGTCCGAACATTACCACACCTACCACCTTTTCCCGATTCTGCTTCCGGAAGGGGTTGAAAGAGATGTTTTTATTCAGGCAATGAAAGAAGAAAACATCGGAACCAGCGTCCATTTCATTCCTCTCCATCTGCACAGCTATTATGCGGCAAAAAATCCGCATGCTACATTCGAAACAGCCGATGCGATTTTTGCCCGGATCGTCTCTATCCCGATGTTTCCGTCTATGAGTGATGAAGATGCCCATTATGTCATAGCCAAAGTCAACGCATTTTTGGGAGAATGAATATGAATAAGTTTACAGAAAAGCTCTATGCGACAAAAACCGTTTCGGTATGGGGGATAGGTTATCTGGGCTATACCTCTGTTTTAAGGCTCCAGTCAAAAGGTTTTTTTGTAAACTGCGCAACGTTGGAAAAAGATGTCCGGCACGATATTCAAAACGGCCGATATCCTTACGAATATATGAAGCAGACCTGGTCGCTTAACAACGACATCCCGAAAATAGATATCCAGCAAATCGCTTTTCCTGAAAATTATGATACGATGTTTGATTCCAACCTTCATATCATCGCTTTACCGGGCTTTAAAAACTCCGGAAAACCTGAAACATATGCACGCCTAATCGAGATTTTTAGCCAACATATCGATAAACTGCACCATTCCCTCATCCTTTTTCAATCCGCTGAAAAAGCGGGAACGATCAAAAAACATTTCATCGATCCGCTCAAAAAAGCAGGGGCAGAATGCTATTTCGCATCCGCTTTCAGAAGCGATTGGAGCATAGAAGAGTTTTTGCTCGGAAATGAAACTCGAATGCTCGGAGCCAACGACAAAAAATCGTTAGAGATCGCTTCACAAGTTTTTACGATGATGGAGATTGATTTTGACACTCTTGGAGGGATTGAAGAAGCCGAAGTGTATGAAAACGGCAAAAACTGTTTGCATTATACGACGCAGGCTTTTTTCACGCAGCTCTCCTTGGGTTATCCCCATATCGATATCAATGACGTATCCGCAAAGATCGCCAAGAATTTTGCCGTATCGCCTAAAAAAAGCGGGTTGAACCTTTTAAATCATAAAAATATACTGCATATCAACCATATGCTTGCCGGACAGAGGGGAGAATACCTCTCCATCATCCAGGAAACGCAAGCGGTCAATATGAATGCCGCTCTCTTTTACGCCGATATTTTGAAAAATTATCAGGTCGCTTCCATAACCATTCTGGGGCTTTCCGTCGAAGGAGCCAGAAAAGATATCAGAGCTTCCGTCTCTATCTTGCTCGCCGAATATCTCCATAACCTGGATGTAGAAATTTTCATCCATGATCCCTATTTTACAGAGCAGGAAATCCAAGAGCTTCTCCCGTTTGCCAAACCGTACCGGCTGGATGCCAAAAAGGAAAAAGGGGCTGAAGCGTACATCCTCATGAGTTCCAATCCAGCGTATAACCGTCTGACACAGCGCGATATAGAAAAAAATGCGATCTTCCATGCCAAAATCATCATCGACAGTATTGGTATCTTTAAACATTTCTCTTTTTCTTCTCAAACCATCTATCATCAAGTCGGGGACGGCGGACTAAAGGCATTGATCAAATAATGTGTGGAATAGCCGGTTTTATCAGCAAAAATAAAGATTACAATGCACAAAAGATCGTCCAAGAGATGTTGGATCGGGGCGTACATAGGGGGCCTGACCAATCCGGATTGGCAACGTATCAAGACACCACTATCGGTATGGTCAGGCTCTCCATCATCGATACCGTCGAACACACTATCCCCTATGAAGACAGCAGCGGCAATTTTGCAATCGTCTACAACGGTGAAATTTACAACCACCAAGAGATCCGAAAAAATCTTAAATACTATACTTTTTTGACCAATTCTGACACCGAAACAGCAATGGTAAGCTTCATCGACAAAGGGATCAACGCTTTTAAAGAATACAACGGCATGTATGCATTCGCACTGCATGATAAAAAGAAAAACGAAACCTATATCGTACGGGACAAGGTGGGAGAAAAACCGCTCTACTACGTCAAGACTAAAGATTTTTTCGCATTTGCCAGCGAAATCAAATCTCTTATGGGGCTAGTTGAACCGAAATTGAACGATAAAGCGGTCTCCTACAGAGCCTATGAATTCACAACAGGCAAGGAGACCCTTTTCAAGGATATCTATCTCCTTGAGCCGGGTGAGTATATCCATGTCAAAAACAATAAAGCCACCATCAAGAGCTATTGGAAAATATGGGATCACCCTATCGATGTTCCGGATAACGAGGCAAAAATTCTGAGTTCTCTTGCCGAATTGGTCGAAGATTCCATCCTGCTCCGAACACAAAACAGCGCCCATGCGTTCGGAGCGTTCGTCAGCGGTGGGATAGACAGTTCTTTGGTAGCGTGCATCGCCAAACCGGATCATCTTTATACGGCACATTACGATTACAGCGACTTTAATGAACTCGATTACGCCAAACTCGTCGCCAAGCAGCTCAAGAAAAAGCTTATCATTGTCGAACCGACCAAAGACGATTTCCTCCGGACCCAAGAACAGATCGCTTACCATTTGGACACTCCCTGCACCTGGACGAGCTTTACTCTATGGGCGCTGATGGAGCGGATCAGCCAAGACGGTCTCAAAGTGATGTTGACCGGAGATGGGGCGGATGAAGTATTTGGAGGGTATCATCGATATCACCTACTCCATCACGATGAACAGATTCATACTCTCGAAGCGATGAAAGAGTACAGCTATTTAATTAACCGTTATTACGGCTCGCCGGTTGAACGTTATACCAAGCTCGTCAACCGCTCGGAGAACCCGTATGACACGAAGGTGCTGAAATTTTTAAACGAAAGCATCGGATTCTATTTTGAAAAGATGCAAAAAGACGTTGTCCACGCCATGGGGCTCAACGATTTTTACAGTACGATGCAGGTGCTGCTGCAGATGTCCGATCGGGTTTCCATGGCGTTCAGTATCGAAAACCGTTCGCCGTTTCTGGATTATCGGCTGATTCAATTCGCTTTCTCGATGCCGTCCAAATACAAAATCAAAAACGGCATTACGAAATGGGCACTCAAAGAGGTAGCCCGAAAATTTATCCCCAAAGAGATATGCGACCGTGTGGACAAAAGGGGATTTTCAGCTCCGGTCAACAAATGGTTCGAATGGGATAAAAACGGAAAATACAATCGAAGCGCCTACAAAAACATCTCTTTCGACAATTGGAAAAAGGTATATGGAGTTCACTGATGTTTGAATTTCTATCCCTCATTACCAAAAAACGGTACTGGAAACTCCACAGTTTCATGATTAAAATCATTCTAAGATTTTACGGGATCAAAACCGGCAAAGGGTTTTACTGCGAAGGGATCCCCCATCTGAAGATAGGGGGAAAAGCCGAATTTATCCAAATCGGCGATAATGTTTCGATTTTCGGAAACATTGACCTCCGCAACCGGGAAAATGGGAAAATCATCATTGAAGACAACGTCTCGTTCGATCACGACGTACGGCTGGTATCCGCACGTGAGGGGACGATCCGAATCGGTTCAGGTTCTGCCATCGGCCCGTACACGATTATGAACGGGGGAGGGAGCATTCTCATCGGCCAAAAATGCCTTTTTGCCAAAAGCATCTCGATCAACGCCAATGACCATCAGTTTGAAAAAAGCAGCTGTATCCGTGATCAAGGGTTTACCTATGGGGACATTGTCATAGAAGACGACGTGTGGCTCGGTGCCAATGTCTGCATAAACAAAGGGGTTAAGATTCAAAAAGGGTCTATCATCGGTGCCAATGCCGTTGTAACCAAAAACACCGAAGAATACAGTATCAATGCCGGGGTCCCCTCCCGAATGATTGGCATGCGAACATGATTTCACTCGACCAGCTCACCGTAAACGGCTATCCGGTTTTACTCACCGTAGACAAAATCGTCCGTTTTTTAGATGAGTATGAAGAGATGGAAAAAGTCATTAAGATTTTTGAAATCTCTTCCCTGATGACCCATTATACGTGTGCGTACGATTATCGACACTCACTCTGCCGAAATACCGAAGTGCACGACGTATTTAAACTGATGAACGTTTACGGATACGGTGTATGCAAGCAATTTTCGCTTATGATGGAGTTCTTGCTCGATCTTTGTGAAATCGACAATCGTGTCATCTATCTCGGTTCCCCTCCGAAAAACCGGCAAAACTTTGACCATTTCGCGATTGAAGTCTATCTGAACGGCCATGCCCATTATTTTGATCCGAATCTGGGGCTCTATTTTATCAACACGCAAAATACGATCGCATCGATCGAGGATATACGGCATCAAAATATACTGCAGTGGGTAGGCTCTTTTTCGGCAGAAAAATGGATCAACGCAAACCCTTCGTTACGCTATCTTTCCGATACCGACCTCTTTCGTCAACAGTATTTCGATATGTTTCTCCATTCGGAACCCTTCACCCTCCACGATCACAGGTTCCCCTACAAACAAGAGCTGATGTCCAATCGCGGGACGGTCAAATGGTATCAGTATCTGGAAAAAAAGTTTTATGCCCGCCATATCTTTGTCACAACCGTTCAACCCTCAAAAGGTGTAGTGGATGCCGTACTGACAGCCACAACCGATGCGTTGCCCGTCCAGAACCTGCTCTTTACCATCTCCAAGCACAACCCGACCCATACAATCGAAATCAACGATTTTCCGCTGCTGATCATTGGCTGCGATATGACGTTTGAATCGGCTTCGTCTTCTGAAATCGTTCTTCTCGTTAACGGCCGTTCTTATCCTCTCCATGCGGCCGGCGAAACCGATATTTTCGAACAAATCGTGACGGACAATCTGTTTGAGAACCCCGTTTATAGCCTCGCAATCGATTCGCAGTATCCCGTAAAAACAGTACGATTGCGCTGCCAGTCTTCCGTTTATGCCCAAAAAATCTTTGACTATATCCAGCCCCGAGAGCTTTCATGAAACCTATTGTTTTAATCAATGATTTAACGGATATCGACCATTTTATTCAGCATTTTTCTCCCGATGAATACCGCATCGTCACCACCGATATCGCATCCCACATTCACATGCAGGAAATTTTACAGATCGAAAACCGGCATCTCTCGTCATTTATCAATGCAAACGATATCCTCGAAGCCCAACAAATTACAGACCGATCCGTCTCCTCGATTATCGCCAGAATGGATGAACAGCTATCGGCGGCGTTGAAACAAAACGGCGAAGAATCCTATCCGTTTTTCAGTGCTTATCTGTATGTTTTTAAACTCCATTACTTAGAGTATTATTGTTTTTTTCAGGCTTTTTCGCATCTTCTACAAACCTCCTCTTCCCCTAAAATTATGATCTATCCGAAAAAAATGAACCATTTTTTCTATACGGACAGAGAGATGACGGAGTTACTCAAAGTTCTCTTCCCCGAATATCAGATAGAGCCGATAGACGTCCAGCATCAGACGGACGAAAAACCGCTTATGCACCAAAACAGCAAAACGGCACTCATGAAAAAAATTTTCACTAAAAATCCGTTTTGGCTGTGGCCGAAACTCAAATTAAAAATCGCCGCGTTCAAAGAGACTTTGCTGGCGTTGGCGTTTAAGAGCAGACCTGTTCTGCTCCTTTTTCCTGAATTGTACGATTTGACGTTTTTAAAACAGCACCGTTTGCACTACACCATGATTGATTGGGAGATGTACCGCCTTTTCTTTGCAAAAAAACGCCCCCTAAGCCGCCCTAAAATCGATTTTTCTCCCCTTGCGTTCGATCATCCTCTCGATGCTATCGCCGCTTCGGATATGGAAAAATTTTTCCACCAGAACATAGGGCGTGCGCTTGAAGCGCTACGCCAGGTCAAAACATTGCTCTCACGCCAAAAAATTTCTCTGATCGCATGGGGGAATCCGCCGGTATTCGGTGAAAAAGCGTTTGTATTCGACTTTTTACTGCAACAAAACATACCGGTTGCAGGGATGCAGCACGGGAATTGCTATGGCGATCAAATCCGATACGGCCATTTTGATTCCGATTTCAACCGATGCGACTATTATTTCACCTACGGTTTCACCCATGACGATCTGGAGAGAGGATACGACCGCCGCGAGCACCGATGCCGTATTATCCCTACAGGAACCACACGGCATAAAATTGCGCCCCGAACCAAAACCCCCATCGATGTTCTTTTTCCGATTACAATCATCAAGCCAATCCTCATGGGGGGAGTCAATCGCACCCCTGCCGCTGCTTTGTGGAGCGCACAGCATAAAATACTCCGCTATCTCGACTCTTTGCAAAGCCGTCATTCTTGCTACGTCAAGCCGATACGAGGAGCCAACAAGCGCAACAGCCCTTTTCTCATCGTCAAACATACCTTTGAGCATCTCCGTTTCGTCGATCATCTCTCCTTGGGCGAATTTCTCAACCACTATCTTCCGAAAATCGTGATTATCGATCTCCCCTCTTCTCCGCTGATCGATGTCATCGGACTGGATACCGAAATCTTTTTATTGGCCGATCCGGTTAACGGTTACGAAACGGTAGCCTTGAAAAAACTCCGAAAAAGGGTACACTATTACGACGATATCGATCACCTGATCGAAGGCGTCCAGGCATTTTTAGAGGGCCGGATCGAACCGAAACGCAATGAAGAGTATCTTCGCCATTATCTCGCCCAAGCCGATTCGGAAACCAAAATTCTCGACTCCATTGATGCGATTGTAAAAGGAACGATATGAGTGTTTACATCATTGCCGAAATCGGCATAAACTTTAACGGGTCATTAGAAAATTGTCTCAAAATGATCGATCTTTCGGCACAGGCCGGATGCCATGCGGCAAAATTTCAATTTTTCACCGCAAGCGGCATGTATCCGAAAAGTGCCGGAAAAATCGACTGGAAAGATGGGGAAAAAGCGTATAGCTACGATATCCACGAAGCGGTAAAGCGGTTCGAACTCCTCCCTGAGTGGCTCGATGAAATCATGGCACGGTGTATCGCCCGCAACATCGATTTTATGGCATCCGTCTTTGATCGGGAGGGGCTGGAGTATTTGGTTCAAAAAGGGATGAATAAAATCAAACTCTCCTCCTACACCATCACCAATCTCCCGCTGATCGAAGCCGCCGCCCAAACGGGTCTGCCGATCATCATGAGCACCGGAGGCGCAACTCTCGCCGAAACCGAAGAGGCGGTACGGTGCATCCAAAAAGTACATAACAATATCGCTCTACTGCACTGCTCCATCAAATATCCGACTCCGCTCGAGGAGGTCAATATGGGGGTTCTCGATACGCTGAAATTGGCTTTTCCTGAAGTAAACATCGGATATTCCGATCACACGTTTGAAGTCTCGGATGCGCCCGTACAAGCCGTTTATCTGGGGGCAACCGTCATTGAGAAACACATTACCCTGAGCAAACAAATGGAGGGGCCGGACCATTTTTTCGCCCTTGAACCGGACGAGCTAGCCCGGATGGTCATCGACATCAACGAAGCCCGCAAGCGGTTTTTGAACGGATCGGGAACGGTTCAACCCGCAATCTACGGCTCCACGGCAAAAATTTGCTATGAACACGAAAAATATCTTCGTGACTTTGCCTATATGACCCTTTTCGCTAAACGTACGATCCGAAAAGGCGATCCTATCCCCCCTGAAGCGATCAGCATTTTGAGACCCGGGAAAAAACAGCCCGGTCTGCCACCCAAATACCTGAAACTTTTTAGCGACCACACGATTACCGCCAAAAAAGAGATCGCGTGTGAAGATCCGATTACATGGGATGCGATTCTGGGATGACAAAAATACTCTTTCGTGCCGACGCCAAACCCTCCATCGGAACCGGAGACCTGATATCTTTGCTGCACCTATCAAGATATCTGGAGGGATTCGAGCTCTATTTTTTGACCCAGAAAACACAAGCGGCCTTAGGGATTATGGAGCGCTTCAATCCCAAAAATCTCTATTGGCTTGATGAAAATGCAAGCCTGGAAGACGATATTACGGCCATCAACGCTTTAATCGAAAACGAAAATATCGCTATTGTTTTTTTTGAAATCACCGAACGAAAGCTCACCGACTACACAGGGATCGATCCCTCCGCTATCAAAGTTTGCGTCAATTTCGACGGATATATTCCCGATGATATCGCGCTTCTGATCAACTGGGATGCAGCCGCGCACGACTATTACGTCCCAGAACGTTTCCCGCAGACAAAATTCCTTCTCGGACCGCGTTACGTCATTTTGCCCCAGCCGTTTTATGATAAAACTCTACGGGAAAGAAGGAATCCCTCCGTCCGTTCCGAGATCCTCATCGCAATGGGCGGAGCCGATGAACTCGATTTTACCGCACTAGTGTCCGAAGCGCTATCGGAGGGAAACTATCGCCTGAACATCATCGTCGGTGCGGGCTATGCCAACCACAAGAAACTCAAAAAGATGCTCGATGGGAAACAATGCCGCTACTCACTCAAACTAAACGTGCAAGATATGCTCAAAGAATATCTCTCCTGCGATTTCGCCATCGGAGCGGGAGGTCTGACCGCCAGCGAACTAGTTGCGTCACGAACCCCCTGCGCCCTCATCGCGACCTATGAACATCAAATCGCCCGATGCCGCTATTTCGCTCATGAAGGATGGGCTACGTATTTAGGCTACCGGACGTTTGACCCGCAGAAGCTTCGAGACGCGATTGAAACATTTACTCCCCGTTTCGGAGACACCCTCTTTAATACCATGGCGATTGCGGATGAGCTGCGGGCGCTGGGGAGGATAGGATGAACATCGTAATAGAAACCGATAGCCGCGAGTCGGAAACGTTATACAACACCCATTTGCAAAGCGGCGAAGAATTTGCCTATTTTAAATTTCTTGAATGGGATACCGAATTTTTCAAGAAGCCCTCGTATGCGCTGGATATGTCCAAATCGAATTTTGAGCCCAGCGAAAAGGCTCAGAAAAAAATCGTAGACCATTTTAGCGACAGCTTTATTACGGCCAAAATCGATACCCGGCTCGACTATAAATACACCTATTTTTTACAACAATGCCATTTTTATTATGTCGATACCGAAATCAAATTGCAACACAAAGGCCTTCTCCCTGCCGCTCCCATAAACGGAGTGAGTATCGAAGATGTCTCATCCAATGAAAATCTGCCGATCCGTGAATTAGGGGAAGCCTTTAGCCTGACACGGTTTCACTGCGACCCGCACATATCTGCCGAGCAGGCGGACAGACTATGGGGTTCGTATTTACAGAATTTTACCCCTTCCGATACGAAAAAAATGTACCTTGCAAAAGTTGGCGGAGAGATTGCGGGAGTGATCTTGGCAAATCTCAACGAAACGGAAAATTTTTTGTTTTTCGTGGCGGTTCTCGAACCGTACCGCAGTCAAAAGATCGGCTCCGTTTTAATGGATCACGCCCTTCAGTCGCTGCAAAACAAAAAGCCCGTCTGTACCGGAACGCAAGCCAAAAATATTACGGCGCTGAATTTTTACATACGGAACGGATTTTCGAAAATCGTCCAAACCAATACGGTCATGCACTATTGGAGTTGATTCTAAACTACGAAGGATTTTCAGGTGGAAGACAGCCTTAAAAAACGCTACAGCATCAAACTGATCGCCAACGTCGTCAATGCGCTCATCAATGCCGTTTTAATCGCTATCGTCCCCAAAGCGTTAGGCCCTGTACCCTACGGACAGTTTGTTTTTGTGCAAGATTTTTTCGCCAAAATCATCGGCTTTCTGGATATGGGGAGTTCCACTGCTTTTTTTACGAAACTTTCGGCAAAACATACCCGCAAAGAACTGATCACCTTTTATTTCCTCTATTCGCTTGGCGTATTCTTCTTCCTCTCATCGGCTATCGTTTTGATTCACCGATCGAATTTGAATGCTGCCCTTTTGCCGGATATTCCTGCCGTCTACATCTACCTTGGGCTGATATACGGATTTCTGACATGGGTCACCCAGATTTTTATCAAAATATCGGATGCCTACGCCCTGACCGTTTCGGTCGAACTGATCAAAATCGGACACAGAATCGTTTCGCTTTTTTTTCTTTTTTACTGCGTCTATTTCACCCTCTTCGACCTGCAGACCTATTTTTACTATAACTACGCGGTGCTCGCCCTGTTTCTGATCGTCATCGGTTGGCTTTTTGTGCAAAAAAAGATTTTCGACCGACAGATACTCTCTTTCGATTTCAGTGTCAAAAAAATTGCAAAAGAGTTTATCGACTATTGCCATCCGTTGGTCGTATCGGGGGTTATCGGAATGTCTATCGGCATTTTCGATATTTGGCTGCTGCAAACGATGGGCGGAAGCGAACAAATGGGATTTTACGGGCTAAGCTATTCTCTCGCGGCGATGTGCTTTTTATTTACGAGTGCCATGACCCCCATTATTACCCGGGAATTCAGCAAATCCTACGAACATAAAAATATAGAACAGATGCAAAAGCTTTTTTACCGCTACATACCGATGCTCTATTCGCTGGCAGCTTTTTTCGCCGTTTTTATCTCGTTTCAAAACGAAAATGTCCTGTTAATCTTCGCCGACGAAAAATTCAAAGAGGCGCACTGGGTACTCGTCGTTATGGCACTATACCCCATCCACCAAACCTACGGCCAGTTAAGCGGCTCGGTCTTCCATGCGACGGGGCAAACGAGCCGATATCGCAATATCGGCATTTCAAGCGCTCTTATCGGACTGTGTTTCTCCCTTCTGTTCATCTATTTTTTTGATCTGGGGGCGATGGGGCTAGCCTATAAAATGGTATTGACACAACTCGTCGGCGTAACGGTTCAACTCTATTACAATTCCAAATTTTTGGCTCTCGATCTGCGCTATTTCCTTCGGCATCAAATCACGGCTCTCCTTTTTTTCGTCCTGATCGCATATGCTGCGACCCGTCTCACCCCGATCGCAACGCCGCTCGCCTCTTTTCTCGTTTCAGGGTTTATATACACGGTTTTGGTTATCATTTTTGGATATCTATTTCCATCCGTTTTCGCAACCACACACGATGAGATAAAAACGACGTTGGCAAAGGTTTTGAATGTCGCTAAAAAATAAACTCAAAAATAACACCCTTACAATAGGCAGCTGGATCATGATCGGTAATCCTATGAGTGTAGAAGTTATGGCACTGGCCGGATTTGAATGGCTCGTAATAGATATCGAACATACGTCTGTTGATTTAGAAACAACCGAAAATCTGATTCGAACCATTCAAGCAAACGGTATGAAAGCACTGGTACGGGTCAGCAAAAACGAAGAGGTCATCATCAAACGCGTGCTGGATATGGGTGCCGATGGGATCATCGTCCCCATGGTATGCTCAAAAGAAGATGCTATCCAAGCGGTGGATTATGCAAAATACCCTCCCGTAGGTAAAAGAGGTGTAGGACTTTACCGCGCCTCAAAATACGGTACGAAATTTGAAGACTATAAAAAATGGGTCAATGAAGAGCTTGTAATCATAGCCCAGATTGAGCATATCGAAGCGGTCAACAATATCGATGAAATCGTGCAAGTCGATGGGATCGACGGAACGATCATAGGGCCGTATGATTTATCCGGTTCTATGGGATATCCCGGAGAATTCGAAAGAACAGATGTCAAAAGCGCCGTCAGCCGTGTACTCGATAGATGCAAAGCATACGGCATCCCATCAGGGTTTCATGTCGTCGATACCGATCCTAAAAAATTGCAGGATAAAATAGACCAAGGATGTACTTTTTTAGCGTATGGGATCGATTACTTCTTTATGAGAGATGCGGCAATAAGCGGCATGAATAGATTAAAACAAGAGATAAACACATGAATATTATTTCCATAATCCCTGCCCGAATGGGCTCAAGCCGTTTTCCGGGAAAACCGATGGCCGATATCTGCGGAATGCCGATGATCGGACATGTCTATAAACGGGTGAAAATGTCCAAGCGGCTCGATGAAGTCTACGTTGCCACCTGTGATCAGGTGATTTTTGATTACATCACTTCCATCGGCGGCAAAGCGGTCATGACGAGCGACTGCCACGAACGGTGCAGCGACCGGTGCGCCGAAGCGATGCTCAAAATCGAAGCAACGAGCGGCGAGAAATGCGATATCATGGTCATGGTGCAAGGGGACGAGCCGCTGACGTTTCCTCAGATGATCGACGAAGCCATCGAACCGATGATTCAGGACAACTCTTTGGTCATCACCAATTTGGTCGCCGATTTGGAGAGCATTGAGGCGTTTGAGAATCCCAATGAAGTGAAAGTCGTCATGGATAAGCAAGGATTCGCACTCTACTTTTCTCGCGAACCGATCCCCAGCCGTAAAAAAGGGGTACTTGACGTCCCGATGAAAAAACAGGTCTGCGTCATCCCTTTCACACGCGATTTTTTACTTGAGTACAACGCGATGGAACCGACACCGCTGGAGATCATCGAATCGGTCGATATGATGCGCATCCTCGAAAACGCTCAAAAAGTGAAGATGATCCCAACGCAGTACGTTACCAAAGCGGTCGATACGCAAGAGGATCTCAATACCGTCAATGCAATGATGAGCCAAGATCCTTTATTTGCAAAAGGGTATGCCGATGTTTAAACGATGGGTCAAAAAGCTTTTTCTTCTCATCGATTTAGAGATTCAGAGAAAACCGAAAATACCGATCAAGCAGTTTGAGAGTGATGAAAACTTTACAGCTCTCTACTCTCTGGCACAACGCAAAACCCAAATGGAAACAAGCGACAACCTCTCACGCCGTGAGCGTCATTACGTCCTTAACCAGCTCATAGAGAAAGCCCCGATGAACGGGGAGGTTGCCGAATGCGGCTGCTGGCGCGGGCTCTCTGCTTATCAAATCGCTTACAAAATGGCTAAAAGAGGTTTCCAAAACCGTTTTATCATTTTTGACTCTTTCGAAGGACTTTCCGATTTTGAAGAAGCCGATATCCCTTTGGGCGGAATCAAAGATCAAGAAGCCCGAAAAAAGGAATTCGCCTGCGGCGAAGATATCGTTAGAAATAATCTCAAAGACTTTAATTTTATCGACTACAAAAAAGGGTGGATTCCCGAACGTTTCCCCGAAACAAGCGATCGAAGTTTCGGTTTTGTCCATATTGACGTCGATATGTATCAACCGATTTTGGATGCATTGGGATTTTTCTATCCCCGAATGCTCAAAGGTGGAATAATCGTATTGGATGACTACGGTTTTACCTATTTTCCCGGAGCTAAAAAAGCAACGGATGAATTCATGAAAGATAAAAATGATTTCTTCCTTGCTTTAGCGTCCGGTCAAGCTTTTATTATCAAATCGTAAAAGATGATCCTAAAAATCCTGTTCGAACTCTATATCGGTTTTCTCGGATCAATTCCGACCTCGTTGGGTGTTCGAATACGCTATTACGGCTATAAAACACTTTTTAAAAAGACGGACGGTTTTTTTCGCATCGATCGAGGTGTCACCATCACCGATTTTAAAAATATCGAGTTAGGTAAAAACATAAATATCATGAAAAACAGTTATCTTTATGCTCATGACGATGGCGTATTGGTGATCGGCAACAATTTTTCAATGAACACTAATACCCAACTCGGGGCCAGCGGAGGGAAAATCGTTATCGGCGACGATTGTTCCATCGGTCCGAATTGTGTTTTAAGAGCTGCCGATCATGAATTTTCGAATCCCGATATCCCTTTCAACCAACAAGGGCACAAATACGGTGAAATCATCATCGAAAACGATGTCTGGATCGCATCAAACTGCGTGATAACCGCCAATACTGCCATCGGGACAGGATCTGTTATCGCAGCCGGAAGCGTCGTAACAAAAGACGTAGAGTCTTTTTCCGTCATGGGCGGCGTCCCGGCAAAACTGATCAAAAAAAGAGGATAAATGGCAACCTATCTTATTACCGGAATCGCCGGTTTCATCGGATCTTCGATTGCAAAAGCATTGGAAAAACAGGGGCATAAGCTCATTGGGATCGATAACCTCCTCACCGGAAACCGCACCAATCTTCCATCCACCTGTACTTTTATCCACGGCGATATTGCGGATCAATCGGTATATGAGTCGCTGCGCGGGAAAAAAATCGACGCCATCTTGCATCTGGCCGCCCAAAGTTCAGGAGAAATCAGTTTCGAAAAGCCCCAATACGATGTTTTGACCAATACACTGGGAACCCTCAATCTCCTCAATTTCGCTGTTGAAGAGGGGATCGGCCGATTTATCTACGCTTCGACGATGAGCATATACGGGGATGTGGACGACAAACCCATCCGCGAAAATCAGGCGAAAAATCCAAAATCGTATTACGGGATCACAAAATTGGCGGCGGAACAGTATGTACGTGTTTTTTCCGATCGTCTTAATACGACATCTTTTCGCCTGTTCAACGTATATGGACCGGGTCAAAATATGGCCAATCTGAAACAAGGGATGGTGAGTATCTATCTGGCTTACTTTATGCGCAACGAGCCGGTAATCGTCAAAGGGTTCAAAGAGCGTTACCGGGATCTAACCTACATCGATGACGTCGTGGATGTCTGGACGGCATCCATCGACAACCCTCTAACGTATGGAAAAACCTACAATCTCGCGACAGGGAAAAAGACGACGGTAGAAGCGCTGTTAAACGAACTCAAAACAGCGTGGGGATCGCCTGAATATCCGATTTACTTTACGGAGGGGACTCCGGGAGACCAATTCGGAATCTACGCCGATATTACGCAGCTGCAAAACGATTTGGGGTGGGAGCCAAAAGTCTCGCTGAGCGAGGGGATTCACCATTTCGTCAATTGGGTAAAAGGGGAAATGCATGCCGATATGTAGAATTTGTAAGGCGGAAGAGAACCTGCAATCGGTTCGGGCCGATTATGTGTTCGGCGGAAGCGAACACTATAAATTCTGGGAATGCCGTTCGTGTAAAGCGATCTATATGGACCCGAAACTCACCCCCGAAGAAGAGAAACATTTTTATAAAAAAGAGTTTGAAAAATTTATGGCGCAGCGTGTCGGCGATCACAGAGACTGGAGCAATGCCGAAAACCACATCAAAACCAATCAAGACCAGGTGGAACGGAGATGGAAGTTTTTATCGCCGCATCTCAAACCGGGTTTGGAACTGCTTGAAATCGGCTGCTCAAGCGGATTCATGCTCGATGCTTTCCACACGGCCGGGTTGCAGTGTACCGGAGTCGAACCCTCCGGAGAGTTTTTGGAATTTCTCCAAAAAAAAGGGTATCGCGCCTATGAGTCCCTCGAAGAACTGACAAAAAACGATCCGAAACAATACGACCTGATTAGCCATTTTTTCGTCTTTGAACATATTGCCGATCCTTTCGCTTTTTTGCAAGAAACCTACGGGCTTCTCAAAGAGGGAGGGGTGATCATCGCCGAAATCCCCTCCGCCACCGATCCGCTGACCTCTTTGTATACGATTCCCTCATTTGAAAAATTTTATTGGTCGATCGCACACCACTATTATTACACCCCCGATTCGCTGCGTTACATTTTGGACACGCTAGGGTACAACTACGAGCTGCTCCCCGAACAACGTTATGATCTCTCCAATCATATGACGTGGATGATGGACGGAAAACCGGGAGGTCAAAACCGTTATAACGATATTTTCAGCCCCGAAACGTTGCAATCGTATCGGGAGGACTTAAAACGCCATTGGCGGTGCGATACGGTCATCTTGAAAATCTACAAGGAGAGCGTATGAAAATCATCGCTCTCTCCCCTTCTTTTTCAAAAAATGAAACGCTTCAAAAAGAATTTTTGACCTTTTTCCCGGACGGTATCCTTAATACGGAGGGGAAGCGGTTTTCAGAACCGGAACTCATTGCACATATCCACGATGCCGATGCGATCATCGTCGGGCTTGAAGAGATCAACGATCAAATCCTCAGCGCCTGCCCGAATCTTAAAATCATTTCGAAATACGGTGTCGGGCTCAACAATATCGATTTGGATGCTTGCCGAAAACGGGGAGTGCAAATCGGATGGACCGGAGGGGTAAACCGCCTCTCGGTCGCCGAAATGGCGCTAGGCTATATGCTGATGCTCTGCCGGAATCTCTACATCACCTCCAATGAGCTCAAAAACGGTATCTGGAACAAATCCGGCGGTTTTCAACTTAGTGGAAAAACAGTCGGTATTATCGGTGTCGGCCATATCGGTAAAGAGCTCATCCGCCTTTTACAACCGTTCGGGTGCACGATTTTAGTCAACGACATCATCGATCAATCCGGTTATTACAAAAAGCATAACCTCATCGAAGCCACCAAAGAAGCGCTCTATGCGCAATCCGATATCGTCACCATCCATACCCCGCTGGACGATACGACGAACAAAATGATCAACCGAGCCGTCTTCGAACAGATGAAATCCAGCGCATTCATCCTCAACAGTGCACGTGGTGGTATAATTGACGAAAATGATTTAAAATTTGCGTTGCAAAATCGTTTAATTGCCGGAGCTGCAATCGATGCCTATATTGAAGAGCCTCCGAGTGATACGGAACTTTTAACATTGCCGAACCTCATCTGTACGCCGCATATCGGGGGTAATGCTATCGAAGCGGTAGAAGCGATGGGGTTCAGCGCTATTCACCATGTAAGAGAGTATTTTAATTTATGAAAAAAGTGGTTATCTTCGGAGGAAGCGGTTTTTTAGGAAGCTACGTCGCAGACGAGTTTACGCGCCGCAAGTATGATGTTGTTATCGCCGATATCGCCCCATCCCCCTATCTCAAACCCAAACAGACGTTTGTACGGGTCAATATCATGGAGATGGGTGAGGTCGAACAGGCAATAGCAGGGGCCGCTTTGGTTTATAATTTTGTCGCTATCGCCAATCTCGATGAAGCGATCCATAAGCCGGTTCATACCATGTCAATTAATGTGATGGGTAATCTCAATATTCTCGAAGCATGCCGTCAAAACGGCAAAATCGAACGTTTTGTTTATGCCAGCAGTGCGTACGCTCTCAGCAGTGAGGGTTCGTTTTATGGAATCAGCAAACACTCCTCCGAAAAACTGACCGATGAATATTACAAACGCTATGGTCTAAAATATACCGTTATCCGCTACGGCTCGCTCTACGGCGAACGGGCGAGTCATAACAATTACATCTACAATCTTCTCTCGGACGCTCTGCAAAACGGAACCTTGCACTATAGCGGAGACGGAGAAGATATCCGCGAATATATCCATGCCGCCGATGCGGCCAAACTTTCCGTCGATATCATCGAAGATGCCCAATACGAAAACGAACACATCATCCTGACGGGAATCGAAAAACTCAAACGGATCGAGCTGTTGACGATGATCAACGAGATCATGCAAAACAGCTTGACAATCACCCAGCATAACACCGAGAATATGGGACATTATAAAATCACCCCGTATGCATTCCACCCCAGTGCGGCTAAAAAGCTGGTTGCCAACCCCTATATCGATTTAGGGCAGGGGCTTCTCGAATGCATTCAGTTCATTCATAAAGAGCTCCATAGCGAATGATTTTTCTCTCTTATACCCTCAACTCTTCGACACCGTCCTACGGAAACCGCAATCGGTTTGGAATCGACAAAAAAAGCGCCATTACACAAGGGGATGTCGCCAACGATAGCACGATTACAACAACAGTGCACATTGGAACCCATTTAGATATGCCGTACCATTTTTACGAAAACGGTCAAACGATCAGTGCGTATAATGCCGATTTTTTTTCTTTTTCGAATATCTTGTTTTTAGAGATACGCCCCGAGGCTCTGGTGATCAAAGATGAACTTATCCGTCAGCTTTCCCTCATCGACGACCTGGGATACGACCTCCTCCTCGTCAAAACCGGTGCATGCGCTCATCGGGCCGAAGAGACCTATTGGAGCCAAAATTACGGATTTCATCCCGACGTGTACACGGTTTTGACCGAGCGTTTCCCCTCAATCCGTGTTTTCGGCTTTGATACCATCTCCGTTTCCAGTTTTCAAGACAGAACCATCGGCAGGGAAGCGCACAGACGGTTTTTAAATCCCGATCATCCCGTATTGCTGCTCGAAGATATGGATTTACGCTGTGTCGATGCATCAAGTATATTCACTTCGTTCATTATCGCCCCCCTGCGAATCGAACACTGCGACGGCATCCCCTGTACCGTCATGGCAACCGTCGTATGATACGAAATATCCTTTTTGACTTCGACGGCGTCATCCTCGACAGTATGAAAATCAAAGGGGACGGATTCGTCGAACTGTTTAAAGCGTATCCCGAAAGAGAGCGCAACGAGCTCGAAAAATACCATTACGCAAACGGCGGAGTGTCGCGCTTTGCAAAAATACGCTATTTTTTTACTCACCTCATTCATCAGGAGATATCCGAAACCGAGGTCGAATGTCTCGCGAACCGATTTGGAGAGATTATTGCCCAAAAGCTTTTCGATCCGGCCAATCTGATTCCCGAAACCGTTGCATTCATCGAACACCATTGTGCCCATTATAACTGCCACATCGTCTCCGGTGCTGAAGAGCGGGAGTTGAAAAATTTGTGTAACCATTTTAAAATCGATCATTATTTTAAATCGATACATGGTTCACCGACCCCAAAACCCGAACTGGTCCGTGCGGTCTTGGAACATAATCATTATCACCAAGACGACACGATCCTGATCGGCGACAGCATCAACGACTACCATGCGGCACAAGCGAATGGGATCCGTTTTTATGGCTATAATAATGGGGAGCTCAAACCGTTTGGGTGTTATCTTGAATCGTTTAACGGATTTCGGCCGTGACACCGCAAGAGCTCGAACATAGCTATCAGCGAGAAAAGCCCCTTTTTCATCACTATCTCGATTCCATCAAAAAAAGAGCCCCCCGTGACATCTTTACCATCCTCAATGCGACGCTGACGAAAAACCCTTATGCTACAGTGTTTCCAAAACATTTTTTCTCAAAACAGACTCCCGCTTCGAATATTTTCTGGGTATTCATTAAAAATACTATCCTGTTTTACGGCAAAAACTTCTATGTGTTGTTCACCTACCTCATCAGCTATCTCGTATACAAAATCTATTTCACCAAAGAACGCCGCTCTAAGCCGACCACCCTCATCGATGTTTTCGCCCTTGTCGATACCGTCAATCGTAACGGAACATTCAAAGATTCTTATTTTACGGATCTTTATGATGTTTTTGAAAAATATTCCCGGCCCTACACCCTCCTCCTCCGATTTTACGGTGCGGGAAAAAATCCGTTCAAACTGATCCCTTTTTTCAAAATTATCAATCAGGACCGTCGGGATTTTCTTTTGGAATTCGAGTTGCTTACCCTACGCGATTTTTTAGAACTGGCGATGCTCTTTTTGGCGTATCCGTTTAAAACACTCCGCCTTTGGCAAAAACCTCACAATCTGGATGACCGAATCTTCAACCACGCCTTGGTAAGTGACATCAAAAACGTCAGTTTCGAATCCTTCAGCCGATACGTTTTAGGCAAAAATGTGGCCAACATTCCGACGGTAGAAAAAATATTCTCGTGGAGTGAATTTCAGGCCGTCGAAAGAGGTTTCAATTTCGGAATCCGCAAAAACAACCCGAACATTGAACTCGTCGGCTGCCAGTTTTTTCTCAATTATGAAACCTATTTTAACGCCTATGTCGACGATCTCGATTTTGAGATGCTCTCATCGCCGCATAAAGTTTTGGTCAACGGCAGCCACTATATTCTCCATCGCAAACATCTCCGATATGAGACGGGGGGGTCGTTGCGCTATAAAGAGCTTTTTCATTTCGACGGCATCAAAGAAGAAAAAAATATCATCATCCTCGGCTCTTATATCGAATCCGACACCCGCTATATGTTGGAAAGTGTCCCTCGTTTTTCCGACGTTATATTCAAAAACCACCCTGCCGTTGCCATCCAACGGCTCTATCCATTGCCCTCAAATGTCATCCTCTCCAACGAATCGATCTATACGCTGTTCGCCCATGCCAAAATGGTCATCGGCACCGCATCGGGGACTTTGGTCGAAGCGGTTGCATCGGGCGTATCCGTGATCATCGTCGCCAGCCAAAGCAATTTGACGGCCAATCCCCTTGTCGAACATGGCAAAGGGGAGATATGGGAGATCGCATTCAGTAAAGATGATATCCCGATGCTATATAATAAACTGCTCAATTTTAGACAAGAAAACAGATCAAGAATCCAAGAAATCGCGAAGTGGTATAAAAATAATTTTTTTATTGAACCGACCGAAGCAACTATATGCAAAGTATTTGAATTAAAGCAGGAGGCAGCCAAGGAATGAAGGTATTGTTACTAGCCGGCGGGTTTGGGACCAGACTCAGCGAAGAGACCGATATCCGTCCCAAACCGATGGTCGAAATCGGAGGAAAACCGATCCTTTGGCACATTATGAAGATTTATTCCACTTACGGATTTAACGAATTTGTAGTTTTGCTCGGATACAAAGGGTATTACATCAAAGAATATTTTGCGAACTATTTTCTCCACCAAAGCGATGTGACCATAGATCTGAAAAACAATAAAATGGAAATTCTGAACAATTCAAGCGAACCGTGGAAAGTGACGCTATTGGATACCGGGCTCAATGCCATGACGGGATCACGGATCAAAAAAGCGCAAAAATTCGTGGGCGACGAACCGTTCATGCTCACCTACGGAGACGGCGTGTCGGATATCAATATCGAGGAACTTCTCCGGTTTCACCGAACACACGGGAAAACGCTCACCATGATGTCTTCTCAGCCGGCAGGCCGTTTCGGCGCATTGAATATTGACAGTGACGGCCGTGTTTCAAAATTTTTGGAGAAACCAAAAGGGGACGGGAACTGGGTCAATGCAGGGTTTTTTGTTTGCGAACCCAACGTTTTTGATTACATTGACGACGATGAGACGGTCGTCTTCGAACAAGAACCGCTGCAAAAACTCGCCGAAGAGGGGGAGATCTTTACCTATCAGCATCAAGGCTTTTGGAAACCGATGGACAGCCTGAAAGACAAAAACGACCTCAACCACTTATGGGATCACGGTATGGCTCCGTGGAAAATTTGGAACTAAGCATGTTCAAGAATATTTATAACGGAAAAAAAGTTCTAATCACCGGGCATACGGGCTTTAAGGGGAGTTGGCTGAGTATCTGGCTGCTCAAACTCGGTGCCAAAGTGGTAGGCATCTCCAAAGACATACCGACAAAGCCTTCGATGTTTGAGGAGTTAGAGATTGAGCGGCAAATCACCCATTATCAAACCGATATCCGGGACCTTCCGGCGGTGCAAAGCATCATCTCCGCCGAACATCCTGATTTCGTCTTTCATCTTGCGGCTCAGCCGATCGTTTCACTCTCGTATACCGACCCTATCGAAACACTCTCCTCCAACATCATGGGGACGGCCAATGTTTTAGAAGCGCTGAGACTATCCAATCACCCCTGTACAGCCATTATCATCACGAGCGACAAAGCCTACGACAACGTTGAGCAGGTTTGGGGATACCGCGAAGACGATAAAATGGGGGGAAAAGATATCTACAGCGGAAGCAAAGGTGCCGCCGAGCTTGTCATCAAATCGTACTTTCACTCCTTTTTCCGTTCGCGCGAGTCTCAGGTCAAAATCGCAATCGGCAGAGCCGGCAATGTGATCGGTGGGGGAGATTGGGCGCAAGATCGGATCGTTGTCGACTGTATGCGCTCATGGAGCCAAAATGAAAAAGTTGAAATTCGAAGCCCCGACGCCACCCGTCCGTGGCAACACGTTTTAGAGCCTCTCAGCGGATACCTTCAGTTGGGGGCGGAACTGCATCTCAATGTCTCTTTGCATGGGGAAGCCTTTAATTTCGGTCCCCGGGCGGAACAAAACCATACGGTCAAACAGCTGCTCGAAGATCTGAGCCGATATTGGCACTTCGATACTGCCATGGACGCGTTTACCGTAACCGACCATATCCCTTTTCACGAAGCAGGCCTTTTAAAACTCAACTGCGACAAGGCCCTTTTTTCTCTGAAATGGCACTCGACGCTCCGTTATGAGCAAACCATCCGCTTCACAAGCGAATGGTATTACGATTTTTATCGCACCAAAGGCGATATGTATCTCAAAACCCTTCAACAAATCGAAGAGTACGAACACTTGGCAACAAAGGATTCACTGCAATGGACGGAGTGATCCTCACCCCCCTCAAACGTATCCCTCATCCCAAAGGGGATGTGTATCATGCACTCAAACAAAGCGATAACGGTTTTCATGCTTTCGGCGAAGCTTATTTTTCAACCGTCCGTCAAAACTGCATCAAAGGGTGGAAAAAACATACGAAAATGACCCTTAACCTGATCGTCCCGGTCGGATCTATCGAATTCGTCCTTTTTGACGACAGAGCAGATTCTTCCACAAAAGGGAAATTTTTTGCCACCGTTTTGGGTCCAAGCGCCTACCAGCGCCTGAGCGTTCCTCCGAATGTGTGGATGGCGTTCCTGGGATTGGAAGAATTTAACCTGCTTTTGAATGTTGCCGATTTGGAACATGATCCGGCCGAAGCCCTTACTCTTGAGCTGGATGCGATAGCCTATGAATGGTAAACCCTCCATCCTGATTACCGGCGCCACCGGAACGATCGGTCAGGCCATAACCGAACAGCTCATTCTTTTGGGCTACACGGTGACCGTGGTTGTCCGAAATCTTAAAACGTCCAAAGCGCTCTTTGACGATGCCGTGAACCATGTGGTATTTGACGGAGAAGCCTTTTCTCCCGGCCTCGATACTCTGCGCACCGATATCGTCATCCATTTGGCATCCTACTCCACCAGCCAAGACGAGAAAAAAGAGATTATCCGGCTGATCGATTCCAATATCGTATTTGTCTCTTTGCTCCTGAAAGAACTGGAACATTCCCATCTCAAACTCTTCGTCAATGCGGGGTCATTTTCCGAATTTCATCGCAACGACGGAGTTCTCGAACCCACCTACTTTTATTCTGCAACCAAGAGCGCGTCATGTTCTATCATCGACTATTTCAGCAAACTGCACGGCTTTATATTTGTAAATGCCGTTTTATACTCCGTCTACGGCCGAGAGGCAAAACAGAAAAAAATCGTCGACTATATGATCGATGCGACCCGATCCGATCAGCCCGTACCGATGAGCGAAGGGCATCAGGTTTTGGATTTCATCCATATTGACGATGTCGTCGGTTTTTATCTTTTGCTGATTCAAAACTACAACTCTCTTTCGACACCCTATCATATGTACCATATCGGGACCGGCAAAGGGACGAGCATCCACGAACTTGCCGATATCGTCTCCCGCATCGGCGGCGTGCAACCAAATGTGCTGTGGAATGGGCGTCAGGCACGTTCAAGAGATACGCTCAAAGCCATCGCCGATACCGGCGGAGTGGAAAAAGAGCTGGGGTGGAAACCTTCCGTTCCGTTGATATCGGGTCTTCAAAAATACATGCGTGTTTACGGAAGAGACAATGCAAAATCGTAATGTTAAAGTTTCGGTCATAACACCCGTCTATAACGGCGAAAAGTTTTTAGAAGAGACGATTCGTTCCGTTTTAAACCAAACCTTTACCGACTTTGAATACCTCCTCGTCAATCACGCTTCTACCGATGCATCGGGGCAAATCCTCCAAAAATTTCAAGCCTTAGACGATCGAATCACAATCATCGAGCTATCGGTCAATAAAGGAGGCCCCGCATATCCGAGAAACGAAGGGATAAAAGCGGCCCGAGGGGAATATATCGCCTTTGTGGATGCGGACGATGTATGGAAACCGCACAAACTCCAAACCCAACTCGATTTTTTAGATCAACACCCCCAAACCGATATGGTCTACTCATCCGCTGATATTATGGACGAATCCGGCAATGTTTTTCCCACACGGAAGCAACGTTTTCTCTCCGGTCTTTCCTACTTTCTCTCACCGAAAAATGCTATTTTTTACGGTAATTTCGTCAATATTAATACCGTCCTGATACGTCGTTCAACCCTCGATACCCTCTTTCCCGAAGAGAAGAATCTAGTCGCCGTCGAAGATTGGATGTTTCACATCATCAATTTTCAAGTAGGAATGGCTGCAGCCAAGATCTCCGTTCCTCTCATCTATTACCGAATTCATTCTACGGCCATGTCCAACCGTACCTCCGATACCAGCTATCGGAAAATCTATTACATGCTTGCCCTCCTCTTTTTGGAATCTCGTATCCCGTTTATCCATTTTTTCTTGGCAAATATTCTAAATAGCGTTAAACTGTTACGGAGAAAACTATCGATCGCTTGGAGTTCTCATTGACCACCCTTATCATCGGCCAAAACAGCAACCTTTCCGGCGCACTCCTCACCTCCCGGGTTGCTACCCACGCCCTTTCATCCCGTGAGCTCACCAACAACATTGCTCTCCTTGATGCGTATACGACCCAGCCCCTCAATCTGATTTTTAACAATTTCCAAACGGCGGTGTCGCTCAACGACGGCGCACACCTTTCCGAATACATCGAAAATTCGATCCACATTACCGCCAAAATCCTCGATTATTTGCGCGGCACCCCGATCCGAAAAATCATCTACACCAGCAGCAGCTCGGTCTATGGGAACAATGTTCTGTGCAGCGAACGTGACGAACTCAAACCCATCAGCCTTCACGCGGCGCTTAAAGTAAGCAATGAAAAGCTGATTGAAAAATACGCTCAAGATCGGGGAATCGATTATACAATCGCCCGTATTTTCAACATGTACGGCGGGAACGATACATTTTCCATCGTGGGCAAAATCATCACGTCGCACCTTCATAACCAAGAATTGACGATTATCAATAACGGAAACGCCATACGCGACTTCGTCCACATCGATACCGTCGTCGAAGTGTATCAAAGGCTTCTTGATGCCAAAAATCTCCCGATCATCAATATCGGAAGTGCCAGAGGCACTTCCGTTCGCAATCTCCTCGATTTTTTAAAAAATCACGGGTTCCATTTGCAGACCCGAAACCTCACCCGCGATGAGCTGAAAATTTCGACCGCCGACAATACGATTATGGCCGATCTGCTCGGCAAGACGGAATATTCGGATGTCGAGTCCTACCTCCTCTCTCGGCTGTCATGCTCATGAGCAAAAAGAAAATATCGATCGTTCTCACCGTTCCCCTCTCGATTGAAACCTGGTTCAAAGGTCAGCCCCGCTATCTGAGCGATTTTTACGATATTGAACTGATCACATCGTACAGCGAGAGTATCGAAAAGATCAAAGCCTATGAAAACGTCTCAATCACCATCGTCGATTTCACCCGTCAGATCAACCCTCTCAAAGACCTTGCCGTCCTTTTTTCCCTATGGCGCCATTTCCGGCTTCGAAAACCCGATATGGTTTACACGATTACCCCCAAAGCGGGGTTGCTCGGAATGATGGCCGCGTGGTTGGCGAGAGTCCCGCTGCGTGTTCACCTCATCGTCGGTCTCGCGTATATGGGTTCAAGCAATAAGCGTCGCATGCTGCTCAAAGCCATAGAAAAAATCACCTATTTCTTTGCTACAAACCTCTACTCCAACAGCCTCAACCTAATAGAAATAATCCGTAAAGAGCTCACCTCCAAAAAAGTCAATGTAATCGGCTACGGCTCGGTTAACGGGGTCGATACCGCCCATTTCAATGATACGTTCACTTCCGAAGAAAAGTTTTCTTTGCGTCATAATTTGAGAATCGACAGAGACGACTTTCTCCTCCTCTTTACCGGACGGATCGTCGCCGACAAAGGGATCAACGAACTCATAGCCGCATTTGAGCATCTTGCCCTAATCCATCCGAAAATCAGACTGCTCCTTGTAGGCGATTACGAACATGAACTCGATCCTATTCATCCCGATACGTTCGAGCTGATCACCGTTCATTCCCGTATCAGCGTTATCCCTTTCCAAAGCGATATACGCCCCTACTTCTGCATAGCGGACGTATTGGTCCTCCCTTCCTATCGCGAGGGGCTTCCCAATGTCTTAATCGAAGCGGGAAGCTGCGGACTTCCCCTCATTGCCACCGATATCAACGGCTGCAACGAGGTGATCATAGAAGGGGACAACGGCCTTCTCGTCGAACCCAAAAGTATTTCTCATCTTATCGACGGTATCGAAAAGCTTGTAGACTCTCCGGACCTTTATGCCGCACTCAAAAAAAACGCCAGAAAAAGTATCCTGAAGCGGTACGATCAGAACGTTTTTTGGGAAGCGCTCCATGGTGAGTTTGAGCACCTTTTCAACTCCAAAAGCGACACTGTCCGCCATGTATAAACAAATTCTCAAACCCCTATCGGACAGAGTGGGCGCATTGTTCCTCCTAATACTCGTTTCTCCGCTCATTTTGATCGTTGCGGCGACGGTCTATCTAAAACTGGGACGCCCCCTCTTTTTCACCCAAAAACGACCCGGATACAAAGGAAAGATCTTTACGATCTACAAATTCCGCACCATGTCGGACGAACGGGATGAAAACGGTGAACTGCTCAGCGATGAACAGCGACTCAAAGGGGTCGGCAAAATCATCCGCTCACTTAGCATTGATGAGCTCCCTCAGCTTTTTAACGTCCTCAAAGGGGAGATGAGCTTTATCGGCCCCCGTCCGTTGCTTGTCGAATATCTTCCGCTGTATAATGCCGAACAACAAAAGCGCCACGACGTCCTCCCAGGTATCACAGGATGGGCTCAGGTCAACGGACGCAACGCGATCGGATGGGAAGATAAATTCCGTTTTGATACCGAATACGTCCGAAATATCTCGTTTTGGATGGATTTTAAAATCCTTTTTCTCACCGTTAAAAAAGTGCTCATCAAAGAGGGAATCTCTCAAGAGGGTGCCGCAACGATGGAAAAATTTAAAGGAAATGGATGAAGAGTATCTACATTTACGGTGCCAGCGGTCACGGACTCGTCGTTGCCGATATTGCCAAAGCTAACGGCTATGACGATATCCGCTTTATCGATGACGGAGAAAACGTGCATCCGACCTTTGAAGAGATCAAAAATGACACGCACATTCCCATTGCATTCGGGGTGGGAAACAATCACGTTCGGGCTCGTCTTTTTGAAAAAATCGTTCAAAACGGATTAAGCGTCATTACGTTGATCCATCCCAGCGCCGTTGTTTCCGACTCAGTCTCGATCGGCAGGGGGAGCGTTGTCATGCCGAACGTGACCGTCAACGCCAATGCATCTATCGGTGAGGGAGTTATCCTTAACAGCGGGTCGGTCATCGAACATGAATGTAGCATTGAAAATTTCGTCCATATTTCTCCCCATGCGGCACTGGCCGGAAACGTCAAGATAGGAGCGTTCACCCATATCGGGATCGGCTCCACTATCATTCAAAACATCGCCATAGGCGCCCATTCTATTATCGGTGCCGGTTCGGTGGTGCTACACCATATCTCCGATCATGCCAAAGCGTACGGAGTCCCCTGCAAAGAGATCAAGGAGTCTTAATGAACCAACGTATTTTTCTCTCACCGCCTCATATGGGAGGTAACGAACTCACCTATATACACGAAGCATTCGAGAGCAACTATATTGCCCCGCTAGGACACAATGTGGATGCTTTTGAAGCACAAATCAAAGCCTATACAGGGGCAAAATATGCTCTCGCCGTGACCAGCGGAACAGCGGCGATTCATCTGGCATTACGGGTTTTAGGGATAAAAGAGGGCGATGAAGTGATGGCAAGCACCTTTACCTTTATCGGTTCCGTCGTCCCTATCCTGTACGAACGGTGCACCCCGTTTTTTATCGACTCCGATACGGCAAGCTGGAATCTCGATCCGAATCTGCTCGAAGAAGAGCTCTCCCAAAGAGCCTCACAAGGCAAAAAACAGCCTAAAGCGCTTATTGTAACCCACCTTTACGGCCAATGCGCCGATATCAAACGTCTCTCGGCTATCTGCGAGCACTATGGGGTTTACCTCATAGAAGATGCAGCTGAAAGCCTAGGGGCGGGCTTTGAGGGCAAACAGACGGGAACGTTTGGAAAAATGGGGATTTACAGTTTCAACGGAAACAAAATCATCACAACCAGCGGCGGCGGAATGCTCGTCAGCGACGACGAAACGCTCATCGCGCATGCCCGCCATCTCAGCACACAGGCCCGGGACAATGCTCCCCATTACGAACATACCGAATACGGATACAACTATCGGATGTCCAATATTATTGCGGGTATCGGTCGAGGACAAATGGAAGTTTTGTCAGAGCGAATCGAACGCAGGCGGGAGATATTCGACCTCTATCACAAGGCCCTTTGCGAGATTGAGGGGATATCCTTCATGCCCGAGCTGGAGGGGAGTATCGGGAACCGATGGCTTACGACTCTGCTCTTGCCGCAGCATATCTCACCCGAATCGCTCCGTCTCACACTGGAAGCGGAAAATATCGAATCGCGCCCTCTGTGGAAACCGATGCACGCACAGCCTCTCTTTCAAGGGGCACAAGGGCGTTTAAACGGTCTCAGCGATACGCTGTTCAAACGGGGAATCTGTCTTCCGAGCGGCTCTTCTCTAACCGATAACGACGTTGAAAGAATCGTTTCTCTGGTAAAACAGGCAATCGAACGTAACTAATTGATAAAGCTACTTCATTTGGCTAAAATACCCTATATAAATACGGAGAAATAATACGAAATGTTAAAACTACACGAAGAGCGTAACTCTTTACGCACATTATTTATTTTTATCGCTATCGCCTACATTTTCTCTATTTCCGTCCGTTTTACCTTTGTTGAAACGCTTGGGACCGCTCCGCAATTTCGCTGGAACAATGAACTGATGATCAACAATAACGATGGATACTATTTTGCGGAAGGGGCTCGGGATATTCTTGCGGGCAGTCATGATAAAAACGACAATTCTCCGGTTGAGGGGGCACCCGCAAAACTTACGGCCGCGCTCTCCAAAATCATTCCCGTAAGCTTTGAAACCCTTATTTTGTACATGCCGGCATTTCTCGGATCACTTATCGTCATCCCCATAATTCTTATCGGCCGTGCTCTGAATCAAACGACGATGGGATTTTTAGCGGCGCTTCTCGCCTCTATCGCCAACAGCTACTATAACCGGACAATGGTCGGGTATTACGACACCGATATGCTCAATATCGTTTTCCCCGTACTGGAGATGTACTCCCTCATTCTAGCACTCACCCATCAGCGCAACCGATATCTTATCCCTATCTCAATCTCAATCGCCCTCTATCAATGGTGGTACCCTCAAGCCTATGCGCTGGATACCGCTTTATTTGGAATGATTGTCGGGTATACACTTCTTTTTGACCGCAAAAATCTTTATCTGTACAAAATTTCCCTCTTTATCCTTATCGGAATTTTAGCAATTGCGTTTATCGCTAAAATCGGCTTAGCCTTAATACTGTTCGCACTCTTTCACTTTCAGCGCGAACTTTCGCAAAAACTGTTTTGGGTTCTTTTCGCTGCGGTCGTCGCTCTGTATTTCTCGACCGGCGGCGTTGAGCCGATTCTCCACTTCATCCAAGGCTATTTCTTTAACGGCGAGGGGAAAAATACCGTTTCTACCCTAAACTTTTACAACGTTATGTCAACCGTGCGCGAAGCGGGGCAAATACCGTTTAATGTTTTTGCCGAACGGATCAGCGGACATACGATTACGTTTGTTCTTGCAGTAGTGGGATACATTTTGGCGCTTATTGCCTATCGACCGCTTCTGATCACGTTGCCTCTTGTAGGGCTTGGGTTTATTGCTATGTCTGCCGGATTGCGCTTTACCATTTATGCAGTACCGCCTATGGCTATCGGTATTGCTTTTCTTATCCTCTACACAACCCAGTTTATTCAAAAACCTTTTCTGAAATATTTGAGTATCGCAACATTTATGTTCGCCGTTCTTTCCCCGAACTATGCCCATGTCAGAGCGTATATCACCCCGCCTGTACTCAGCAATCATGAAGTAGTCGCCCTAAACGAACTCAATAAAATGGCTTCGGGCAAAGATTATGTGGTAGGCTGGTGGGATTTCGGGTTTCCTATCCGATATTACGCTAATGTAAAAACGTGGGCCGACGGTGCGCAACACTCCGGCGGGCAAAACTACCCTATCTCTTTCGTATTGACGAGTTCTGATCCTTTATCCGTTGCCCATATGCTGCGTCTCAACACCGAATACATGGAAAAAAACTTTCGTGATCAAAACTCTTCTTTTTCCAGTGTTTTCGAATATATGATGAATGAAGAAGGGTTTAAAGATCCGAACGACTTTTTAAACGCAATAGCTCTTCCTGAGTACAAAACACCTCCGAAAACGCGGGATGTATACCTGTATTTACCGCTGCGGATGATGGAAATTTTCCCAACGGTAGCTCTCTTTAGCAATCTTGATCTTAAAACAGGTAAAAGTGCACCCCAGCCTTTCTTTTATGCAAGCCAAAATATCCAAGATACCGGAAAGACGCTGGAATTAGGACAGGGAGTATCGATCGATAAAGCGACAAGCACCCTTAAAATAGGTTCACAAAATGTCCCTGTCAAAGTATTTTACCAAGTGGGATACGATCAAAACCAAAGAATTAAAATCAATCGGCAAACCTTTGCGTCAGAAGGACTTAATGTCATATTTATGGCAAGTTACAATCAATTTTTAGTGTTGGATGATTATTATTTCAACTCTACGTATATCCAAATGTTTGTATTGGAAAACTATGACAAAAACCTTTTTCAGCCCGTTATCCTTAGTCCTTTGACAAAAATTTATAAGCTAAAGATATAACTTATGCAGTCGGCTCAAAAAAAAGTTCAATCAGGCCTGCTCACTCCGAGTTTTGCCAAAAGATTCATCTTTTTTTTAAGTGCCGATTTTATTCTGTTTTTTGTATCGCTCCATTTTGCCTATTCGCTTCGATTTGATTTTGCTATCCCCCCTGAACATATGTCAAAGTTCTACATTGTCTTTTTTACCCTTGTTTTATTGAAATGGGGGAGTTTCTATATCTTTGGTATCTATCGTATGACATGGCGTTTTTTCGGCCTGCACGACGCCAAACAGCTTGTGTATGCCCATATTCTTGCGTTTATTGCCTTTTTTGTCCTGTATATGCTTAATACGGCACTGTTTTTACCGATGCCGCGCAGCGTTATCGGAATAGATATGATTTTATCCTTTCTTTTGATAGGGGCCTTACGCTTATCCAAACGCCTTTCAATAGAGTCGGCAAAAGGAGACGCCCATAAACCTGCATTAATCATCGGGATATCTCCTAATACCGCCAACCTCATTAAAAGCATGATGGAAAGTTCCAATGAATATTATCCGGTGGGGATCATAACCGTACAAGAGAAAAATCATAATATGATCGGCTCAACGATTCAACATCTTAAAATCTCAGGTTCTGATGAGATCGTCTCTTTGGTCGAGTCGAAACAAATAGAAGCAGCCGTTATTGACGGCTCATTGCCGAGCGAAATTTTACGTCATTCCTATCAACTTCTAACCGATGCCGGAGTACAGGATATCAAACGCTCGGCGCTCCTATCCGATGGAAAAGAGGCAATCACCTCACTATCGGTTGAAGAACTCCTTGCCCGACATCCTAAAGATCTCGATACCCAAACCATTGAAACGTTTATTCAAAACAAATGTGTCCTTATCACCGGTGCCGGAGGGAGTATCGGAAGTGAAATAGCACTGCAATGCCACCGTTTCGGTGCAAAAAATCTTATCCTGATCGATCACAGCGAATACAACCTTTATCAAATCGGCGAAAAGCTCTCCTCTGCCAAACTGCATTTATGCAATATCATCGATCATGAAACATTGGACAAAATCATCGATAATACCCGTCCCGACATCGTAATCCATGCGGCTGCCTACAAACACGTCCCCTTATGCGAAGCAAATATCCAAACGGCTATTATGAACAACGTCATCGGAAGCCGAAATGTCATTGACAGTGCCATCAAGCATGAAGTTCCGAAAATCGTCATTATCTCAACCGATAAGGCCGTCCGACCGACCAACGTTATGGGAACGACCAAGCGGATAGTGGAACTCTATGCCCAAAATGTCGATCCGAAAAATAGTGAAATCGTAGCCGTCCGTTTCGGAAACGTTCTCGGTTCCAGCGGCAGCGTTATCCCGAAATTTAAATCCCAGATCGAAGCGGGAGGACCTCTCACCCTCACCCATCCCGATATTACCCGCTATTTTATGCTGATCTCGGAAGCATGCCAGCTCGTTTTGCAGGCCGCCGCAATCGCACGCGGTGGGGAACTTTTTATCCTCGATATGGGAGAGAGTGTCAAAATCGCCGATCTTGCTCAAACGATGATTCGGCTTTACGCTTCGATGCCTATTGAGATCGTCTATACCGGTTTGCGCCCCGGCGAAAAACTGTATGAAGAGCTATTGATCGACGAGAGCGAACAGAAAACAGCCTTTGAATCGATTATGATCGCCCGTTCGACCTTCTACGATATCAATCGTTTGAATGATGATATTGAAATGTTAACCACTTCATCCGATCCGCGCTCTGCCCTGCAGCGAATCGTCCCGGAATATAAAGATCCGGCTCCTCTTTAATAACGGCTCATTCTCAGCACTGCCGAATAAAGCTGCTGGGGAGAAAAGTACTGGGGAGAGATTCGACCGAAAATTCTGAGCTGTTTGATGTAAAACCGGTACCGTCCGTCTTTGCTTCTTAGCATCAAACGGTAGGCATAGGCCAAATCATCCGCATTGCTTTTAGAACAGAACCATCTTTTTTTATCATGCAAGCCCAAGCGAAATACCTGCGAAAAAACGATCCCCATCCAGTCATACGATGTACCGTTTTTTCGAAGCTGCCTCCGTTCAACACGTTCGACGATCTCGCTGGGCAAAACGATTTCGCACACTTCCCAATCTTCCGGATTGATCTCCATAAACTCGGTTCGGGAAATAAAACGGAACCGGTCATTTGAATGATAATATCCGTCGCTTCGACGAAATTCGCTATGGGAAAACGGGCTGTTTGTCCAAAGCCGTATCAGCTTCTCCGCCAATGTCCCGCGTCCTTTGTAAAAAACGATACTAACGGTTTTTGTGGTGCTCATAGATTTCAAACCGTCCGTCATAGTGTTCTATAATCGCCGTGCAGGATTCAACCCAATCTCCGCAATTTAGGTACTCGATATCGTTAATCACTTTTATTTCGGCATGATGGATATGACCGCAAATCACACCGTCATACCCTTTTTCGTCTGCATGTGAGGCGAGGACATCTTCATAATCGGTGATAAAACTCACCGCCTGCTTTACACTTTGTTTGACCATTTTGGAAAGCGACCAGTAATGGTATTTTCCGAACCACCGGCGTATGGTATTGATCGGACGGTTGAGGCGAAGCAATAGAAGGTAACATCGGTCACCCAGATGGGCAACCCATTTTTTCGTCATCGTAACCGCATCGAACATATCTCCGTGAACTACGAGGTAGGATCTGCCGTTAAGGGCATGGTGGACTTTTTCATGCGCTATGGTAATATTGTCACCCATCACCATCGGTAAAAAAGGGCGCAAGAACTCGTCGTGATTACCGATAATGTAATAGACCTTTGTCCCTTTTCTGGCTTTTCGAAGAATTTTTTGAAGCACATCCGATTGTGCCTGACTCCACCGCCAATTACGGCGAAGTTCCCACCCGTCGATAATATCACCGACAAGATAGAGGCTCTCGCACTCTACGTTTCGGATAAATTCCAATAAATGTTCAGATTGAGCGTCGCGAGTCCCGAGATGAAGGTCGGATATAAAGACGGTGCGGAAATTAAGTACACTCTCATTCATACCGTCAGTGTAATCTCGAAAGATTACAAAGCGGTGACAAAAAGATTACAGTTCAGTTTTAAGAGCGGCACCGTTAGAGGCATTGGAGACGAGGAGGCTGTAGCGTTTGAGCCATTTGGACGGAATCTCTTTTTTGATCGGTTTCCAGTGAAGACGACGCTGTTCTAACACCTCATAGCTCACATTTAGCTGCAACAGATGGGTATCGACATCGAGTTCGATCTCATCACCGTCTTCGATCAATGCGATCAATCCCCCCTCAGCCGCTTCAGGGCTGACGTGTCCGATAGAGGCTCCGCGTGTCGCACCGCTGAAACGTCCATCAGTGATGAGGGCAACACTCTCACCCAGCCCCATCCCCATAATGAGGGATGTAGGGGCAAGCATCTCCTGCATACCCGGTCCACCCTTAGGCCCTTCGTAGCGGATAACGACGACATCGCCCGCTTTGACCTTATGCCCTACGATTCCAGCGATTGCTTCTTGCTGGCTGTTAAAACAGACGGCGGAACCTTTGAATTTGCGCATATTCGGGGTGATTCCCGCGGTTTTGACGACGGCCCCCTCTTCGGCGAGGTTTCCGAAAAGGATGGATAACCCGCCGACCGGAGAGTACGCATTTTCATTCGTATGGATGATATTCGGATCTTTGATCACCGCATCCTTGATCCGCTCTCCGAGCGTCTCACCCGTCACCGTCATCGCATCGGTATAGAGGATTCCGCCGCGGCGGCTTACCTCTTTCATAACGGCGTTAACACCGCCGGCGCGGTTGATATCGTCCATGTGTACGGTTGATAGCGACGGTGAAATCTTTGCAATATGGGCGACATTCTCGCTGATTTTGTTGATTTGGGTAATATCGAAATCAACCCCCGCCTCTTTGGCGATACTGAGCATATGCAATACCGTATTCGAAGATCCCCCCATCGCCATATCGACGACAAACGCATTGTGGATTGCTTTGTCGTTCAGAATATTTTGCATATTCCATTGTTGGGAGTTTTCGTCTTTGACCATCTCGACGATACGGCGCGCCGCCGTTTTAACCATCTCGATACGCTCAGGCGTCATCGCAAGAACCGTACCGTTACCCGGCAATGCCACTCCCATCGCTTCACAAAGGGTATTCATCGAGTTGGCGGTAAACATCCCCGAACAGCTTCCGCCGCTCGGACACGCTTCACACTCGATCTCGTACAGCTCTTCATCGGACATTTTTCCGTCGGCGTGTTTCCCGACCGCTTCGAATGCCGTCGCCAAATCGATCGGCGTACCGTCTTTTTTGTGACCTGCCTTCATCGGTCCACCGGAAACAAAGATCGTCGGAACATTGACACGAAGCGCACCCATTAGCATCCCCGGAACAATCTTGTCACAGTTGGGGATACAGATAAGACCGTCAAGTTTATGCGCATTCATAACCGTCTCGATCGAATCGGCGATCAACTCACGGCTCGGCAATGAATAAAGCATTCCATCATGCCCCATTGCGATCCCATCGTCTACACCGATCGTATTAAACTCAAACGGGACTCCGCCCGCTTCGCGAATCGCTTCTTTGACGATACGGCCGTACTCTTGGAGAAAAAAATGCCCCGGAATAATATCGATGTGGGAGTTTGCCACTCCGATAAACGGTTTGTTGAAATCTTCGTCTTTTAGACCGGTCGCACGAAGCAAGCTGCGGTGAGGGGTTTTGTCAAATCCTCGTTTAATAGTATCACTACGCATAGGATCCCTTTTCAAATTGATTATTTAATTAGTGCGATTATACCGAAGTGGAACTCTAAAAAAAGTATGTATCCACAAAAACGACAAAAAATTCTCAAAAACTCTTTACACGCAATATTTTTTTTGCTATACTTCCAGTCCACAAACACAATGCGGGAATAGCTCAGTGGTAGAGCACAACCTTGCCAAGGTTGGGGTCGCGAGTTCGAACCTCGTTTCCCGCTCCATAACATCCCAGTTGAAACATTGAGTCTGATGTTTGAGCTGAGATATTTTTTTCTAACGAAATGCCCGGATGGCGAAATCGGTAGACGCAAGGGACTTAAAATCCCTCGGTGGCAACACTGTGCCGGTTCAAGTCCGGCTCCGGGCACCATTTAATGGTGGCGGCATAGCCAAGCGGTAAGGCATGAGCCTGCAAAGCTTTGATCCCCGGTTCGAATCCGGGTGCCGCCTCCAGCATAGAAAAAGATAGCTTCAATTTTACTACGGGTCACTGGCAGAGTGGTCGATTGCACCGGTCTTGAAAACCGGCGAGGGTAATACCTCCCAAGGTTCAAATCCTTGGTGGCCCGCCATCACAACTTTTAAAATCCTTCATTATTCCCTTATTTATGATACTTTCAAAGATTCACGAATCAATAAAATTCATACTATTGACCAAATTATTCTCCGGTTACTTTTCTATACCTGTATTGATATTCTTGAGAAATATGACACAAATTTGTCGTACTTAAAATGAACCACCTAGCTGAAGTTGCTTAACTTTATTCCAAATACCTATTTACAGGTGTTTTATCTCTCAAGTTCTCTAAGACTTGTTCATTCAAGTCTATATTTAATGTCTTGATTTTATTGATCAATGCATCCAGTTCATCAATGTGGGCATCTTCATCACAACTTTCATCCTCAGCATTATAAAATACAACTGCAGTAACAGTTGCACCTATAAGACCTCCTAAAATCCATGGTAACATGTGCACTCCTTTTTTCAATATCCTTCATCGATTCTATGAAGGGCTATAAGTAGTTTAACAGGGTCAACTGACAGGGTATGTCATATAAATTATTTAGGGGTGATATCCAAATAATTCATTTTTTCTTTTTTTTACTTTTTTGCTTATTTGATTGAAAAAATTTGTATATACCATAACCAATAGCTGCAGCTGCAGCTACCGGTGCAGCTACAACTATTGCTGTGCCAGCTGCCATTCCACCGCCAACAGTGCTACCAATGGCAGCTAAGCCTGAAGTAATGCCTGCACTACTTAATCCAGCTGTGCCAGCTGCGCTTACAGCTGCAATACCACCAGCTGTACCTGCAGCGGCTCCTGCATATGAAGCTTTTCTACCGGCGTTCCTTGCTTTTCTTTCTTTCTTATCAAGGGATTTATCATCAGCCAGGATGGTATTATTAATCAAGGTAGCAGCTGCCAACCCACCACTACCAGCAAGTATTCCTGCACCTGCTACAGCACCACCACCTACCACTCCACCAACAGAAGCCAATCCACTCATAACACCAGACCCTGATAATCCAACAACAGTACCTGCGGATCCAATTACACTACGAGCTGCTAATCCAGTTGCTGATGCACCTATACTACTACTGGTTTTTACTACTGTATCAACCTGATTGCTTTTATGCTCATCATCAATGCACCAATTAACAAAATGCTCACAATTATTTCCGGTTAAACTATACGCATCCTCTCCTAATCGAGATAATGCTCTTGCTTTAGCTTTTTGACCATTATGCATTGCATGTGGATGTGGTTTTATTTTAAGATCACCATTACCCTGGAATTTCTCAATAGATACTTTTTCTATTGGTCCAGTTTGAAGTCCATCAGCTAATCCCGAATAGTGAATAACAGTGTTCTGTCCTACATAAATTCCATGATGCGTGTAAACCCCTCTACTACTTACCAAATGATCGCCTATTTTTATTCTGATCGTTTTGATTTTTTCACCCATGTCAGTACTCCTGTTCAATGTATTTTTTCAATTGCATACGGAAAGTATCATGTAAATCGATTGGAGATAGTATCTTGATATGTGGGAGCCAATATCCTACTATATTAAGTGCTTGTGTTTCATCTGTAAAACGTCCGGAAACAATAAGTCCACCATCTTCAAGTTCTTTTTCAATTGTTTGATCGGGAATTAGATTGCGTCGACGAAAATAGGGGGAGGCTTCGCTGTCTATTTGAAATACGGCCTCTTTAGTTTCGATGCCAATCCATTGCGTCTCGCTTTTTTCTATCAATTCGGAGATACTGGCATCAGGGACAAACACTTCTCCTGTAATAAGAGGCTCAAATATTTTTGCAATTGAAAAGCTTTTGAGTTTATCTTCGACAGCTGCGAGATACCAAATACCTTTTTGGTTAATGAGGCGGTAAGGTTCTACTGTGCGTTGTGTCGATTTGTACCAAAAGGTCAGTTTTTTATGATGTATGATTGCCTCTTCAATCCGTTTGAAGATTTCATCTTTTCCACTAAGGTTTTCGTAATGATGCCCCTTGACTAGGTAGGCACTTCGAACGGCATCATCAAATATTCGACGTAAAAACGTATTGTCTAAGGTAGGGAAAAGCGATTTTACCCCAGAAAGTGCAGCGAAGTTTCTGATTTCATCGGTTGATAACTTACCGAGATAGGCAGGGTCAAGAGATATCCTTCCATTATCTTTTTGAATTGGTAGATAAGATAAACGTTCATTGATGTCACGCTGAATAGTACGTTTGTGAACATTGTACTCCTTCGCTAGCTCATCGATTGACGGATGATCACCCTCATTGAGTTTTATGAGGATGGATGACAATCGAAATGCTGTTTTATCGTGTTCTTTCATGCTTTTCCTTGTTTTCTAACATTATAGCTATTTTTGATGACAAGGTGTGTCATATTTCTCATCTAAACCAGTAGCACAGCAGAAGTTTTTAGTCTAGTGAACTCATTATGAACTAATTGAAAATCTAAGTCTTTTTTTGGTTAAAATTCATGCGTATAGTACAAATTTGCGTCATTTAATCTATCAAGATTTTAGAGATTACAGAGAATGGCATTTTGATATCAGGAGAATACAATATGGATCGTGACTCAGTCCTTCTTGCAATACAAAATGGTGATATGGATCTTTATTACCGTCATGAAAAATTTAGAAATGATCGTGAAATTGTTTTAGCTGCCGTCTCCAAGTATGGAGGGGCACTATTGGGTGCCTCAAATCAACTTCAAAATGACAGAGAAATTGTTTTAGCCGCAGTTGCACGACAGGGAGAAATCCTGTGCGATATTTCCAATGAGTTCTGTAATGATAGGGAGATTGTGCTCACTGCGCTTGTACAAGATGGAAGTGCATTAAAATGGGCTTCAAGTGAATTACAAAATGATAAAGAATTTTTAATGTTAGCTATGGAGCAGAATAAAGATGTCGTTTATCATATACCCGATGAATTAAAATGTGACCCTGAAATTATTCAGTATCAACATGAACTTGAAATTTACCCTAGCATATATGAAAGAGAACATGTTTTCGAGGAATTGGAGTTGGAAAAGATAGATGCAACAATAAAAAATGACTTTCTAGTAAAAGTTTTAGCAGTATTAAAAAATCATCATGATACGTCAATCGGCCGTATCTACATAGATAAGCAAAAAATCATAATTGATACAAATAATACAGCCGAGCGCCTAATCAATAATTTTAAAGCTTTATACCCTACCTTAGTGACTGATCTTTCTAAACAGTATAACTATTCATTCATAGATATTGAGGAATTGATAGAAATCAATACCCTCTGATAGAGTAGGTGATGATTCAATTATGCTTTATATGCCATTTTTAAAACACTGTTTTTATTACTTTTTCTACACCTTCAACAAGCTCAAACACATCATCTTTAGTTGGTTCGCGCTCTTTATTATGGTCACATAGATTCCGGAGATCACCTAGATGCTGAATAAAACGCCATTTAGCTGTATCGATAATATTATTTTCTTTTAACAATTCATAGAAGTCTGCGATTGATGGATGCTTTTTGCGTGAATTTAATGCATGATGGGCACATACATGCCCAAGATGCTTTTCAAGAACGACACCCGCAATGGCCCCTCCTCCTCTTACAAAACCTTTTTTGGCAAGCTCTCTAGCTGCTTCTAATTCTGAATCATAAATATCAGCCTGTAGAACCTCTTGAATATCAAAGAGAGTGCTTTCAAAGCGTTTCTCAGCAGATGCTAAGATGGAGTTTTGATTCTGCATTTTTGGAATTGCTGCACTTTGGTCAGCAACTACCATACCTCCACCTCTTGTAGTCTTTAGTCCCACTAAATAGTCTGAAATCCCATAAGTTAAAAAATCAATTTCTTTTCTTTTGTCGTTCTTATATTGTTTCACGAAGTCATCATATCTATCAGGGATGATTTGTTTAACGACCAACAAAGCTTCGGAATACCATGGATCATACGCCATATTGAATCTAGGAAGTTCTATCCCTTTCTCTTTGAGAACACTTTTGGCTTCCTCAGATAGTTGACCTTGTTCATCAGCCATTGCATAATAGAGCAAATCACCTTGTCGCATTAAAGCTTTTAGTTCTTTTTTTAATGATGCATATTTTGGTTCCATACTTTTTCCCTTTTAAATACAACGTTTAAATTGAGCAATCAAAAAGCCGCTCGCAGGTCTTTGATAGGTCTCAAATCACTTGATATAATTTTCTTTAATTGTTTGTATTTCATCTTCATAGATGATTTCTTTTTCAAACAAGGTATTAGCGAGCTCTTTGAGCAACCCATGGTTATTCTTCAGCAGCGGTGCAATCTGATAAATTGCATAATCTCTAAAACGAATATCCATCTCAGTAGGCCAACAGCCATTTGATTGTTCGTAGTCAGCTCCAAAGAACTGTTTTTTATCAGGAAAAGCATTTACTAAAGCAGATTGCACAAATTCTTTTTCAGTTACATCAATTGCACCAGTTTCGTATAAATAATATTCTGCTGCAAAACCGCCACAAGCGATTTTTGGTCGAGTACTATTTGTTGTTTCACAGCGTGCTCTAGCTCTTCCAACGTGATCTTTATCTTGGATGATTTCCATTAATTCCACTTTGCCACCATGAAGCAAACAAACTACTGCATGTCCAGCCTCATGCCAACATTCATATTCTCTACTATTTATAATGATCTGCATTTGTTAGATATATTCCTTTAAAACATAACTCTTTATTAGTACACATTTTATACAACTAAGGCTGAAAACAAAAAAATATCCAAATACATTATAGTATGTGTAAATATATTAATTTTATTACCTAGTGCCATATTATTGTCATTATTCGGTTTTTTTGAGAATAAATTTTTCACAGTAGCCAAGTTTACCATGTACTGGAAAAGGACTTATGGAACCAATATATGATAATCTAAGTGCGTATACAGGCCTTGGTTGACATAGAGGAAGAGGTAACAATATTAGTACAATAGGTTATAGAGTCACTTCAGCAAAGAAAAAAATGAATTATGATTTATCTAAGATTGTAAGAATAATATTTTGATAATCAGGAATTAATACAAAAAAAATATAAATCGATATTTATGATTATATTATTGAATGAACTATAAAATAGTGCTCTCTAACTTTAAAGGTAAACTATTTTATGACTTTTCAAGACTATCTGCAATCCCTTCCAATAAAAAAATCTTTAAGTGACGTCAAACATCAAATATTGGAACGTTTATGGCAATCAGATGATTCACCATTCCCAAAAGAATGGGTTGCCTCAAAAGAGCTACTACAGCTTACTGGACAAAAATATTTTGACCGTCGCGCCCGAGAAATAAAAGACAAATTGGGATGTGATCTTGAAACGTCTTACGTAGAAGACTTAAAGGATCATGCATGGAGACTAAATTCCAAAAAATTGACAATTCCTATAAATCGCGAATACTTAACAAAAACACAAAAAAAAGCATTGTTTGAAAAACACAACTTCATATGTGCCATTTGCGGCACTCCCATGAAACCAGGTGTTCGTGGATTGCAAGCAGATCATAAAACTCCACTCTCTCGCGGAGGGACAAATGAATTAAATAATTGGCAATCAATTTGTAATGTATGTAATGTCGGAAAACGACGAGCATGTGAAAAATGTGTATTAGACTGCAATGAATGTTCATGGGCTTTCCCTGAAATTGTCGGCATTGCAACTATTGTTAATATTGACCATCAATTATTAGATTTATTAAAACGCAAAAGTGCTGAAGATGGAAAACAAATTAATCATCTGATTGAAGAGGCAATTAAAGCAGCGTACTTAAAATAATTATTCAGAATTAGCAGAAGCACTTATAATTGCATTTTTAATTTGTTCACCTACAGCTTTTGCAACAGGTGGAGGGAGTGCATTCCCAACTTGTCTATAAGCAGGTGTTTTTCTACCATAAAATTCCCACCAATCAGGAAAGCCTTGTATTCTTGCAGCCATCCGAACAGTTAGCAAAGGCATATTGTCAAAGCCTTCTTTAACTCCTGCAAAAAATTTATCTGGTGGATTGTCTCCTAGCCGATGCCCATTAATATGTAACTCTTGCCACTGTTTTTTGGCACGAGTTGGACCCAAATCGGGTCCACCATGTTTTTTAGACCCTCCCACAAGAGTTGGGGCAATTCTATTTGCTTTCTCTCTCCATTGTTCAGCATGCACCCAACCATCTGACGCAATTAAATCATATAAAGCTTCACCAACAGTAGGTGCCTCTAGGTATGAATCAGGCCAAGAAAAATAAGGAAAAATATTTTTTCGAAGCCCGACCAAGATAACGCGGGGACGTAATTGTGGAACACCGAAATCTTTCGCGTTAATTAGCTGCCAAGTAGTCAAGTAACCCATACTTCGTAATTCATCATCAATCTTTTTTCGATAATCATCAAATTTGGATTCTAACAAACCAGGGACATTTTCAAGCATTATAGCTTTAGGGCTAGTTTTTTTTATAATCTTAAGAGCCGTTGGGAAAAGGTCTCTCTCATCATCCTGACCCAATTGTTTACCCGCTTTTGAAAAAGGAGGGCAAGGTACCCCTCCAGCAACAAGATCTATATTACTATAATTACTTAAATCAGATTTGGCAAACTCTAAAAGATCACCTTCTATAATTTCTTCCCATCCCAAAGCATGCAGTTTATTATTCATTCTCAATGTATTACACGCATAATTTTCGATTTCAATAAGCAGTCTATGTTTAAAACCAGCCAAATGTAATCCTAATGCCTGACCACCTGCACCAGCACACAATTCAATGGAAGTCAATTCACTTTTCAAGATTACCCTTATCAAACACAATTATTTCGAATTATAACCACTTTAACAAATCGCCCTCCAATTATCTTACATACTGCAATATAAGTCGGTTATCTAAACCGGCGAGGAAATAGTGACAAATGCCCTATCTAGCGATACTTAGTGAGATTGTTAAAAAGAGCAAAGTCTAAAAAATGTCTTTTTATGGTGTAACCTCTATTCTTTCACTCAATGAGATTTAAATTTTCTTGCAGAAAAATCTTTTTCTCAAATTCTCAGGCCCGAGAATCCCGTGATAATATACGGGCCTGACGGGCTTGTGATTTCATAAATTACTTTTATCATATATGTACATTTTCACAGGCCCCATGGGATTCTATGAGCGGTTAAAAACTCGCTTTGACCTTAAGCGTTTCCCTGCATACCTGCTTTCGTCTTTTGGAGAAAGTGTCATCTTTGTGACAGTAACCCGAAACCCTTTAACTGCATTATTTTTATATGGTGCAAAACCGCTACTTCTCAATTTTTTCAGTAAAAAACTTTTACTTGGAACCTTAATCCCTTCATCTTTACACCACTCCACAAAGGTCTCATATAGCTGCTGATTGCTCATATATCCTTTTTCAGAGTGCGCTATAGATACATCTTCGATAAATCGCTTAACCATGTTAATCTCATCTTCGTAGCTTTTTACCGCCTTATTGATTGCATCTGATTCAGTAAATCCACCCTGCTTTATTAAACGTCTTAACCCCTCAATAGCTAGATTCAAAATACCAGAAAGCTCTTTTTCAATCTTTTTATCCAGATATCTGTCTATCTCGTGTTCAGCTATAATTTTGTCAAACTTTATGATTTTCAGCCTTCTTAATAGTCCAAATGACGTATCTCCTTGACTAAGTGGTAGGTTATTCATTGCAAAAACGAACTTGGGTAGATCTTTGATAACGTATGCATCATGATACAGACGTCGTCCTGTAATTGGCTCATTGCTAATAGCCCTTTTGAATTGTGAACTATCGAAATTTTTGTCTGAACTATCAGAACCCACATTAAGCAGTTTCCCATCCATAGTTACAGTTCGATTGGGATTGCTCAGCTCTTGCAGCTCAACATTACTCGTGTTGTCTTCGCCAACAAACTTCATTAACGTCTTAATAAGCACACTTTTACCGTTTCTTCCATCTCCAAGCAATAAAAGAGCCGCCTCTAAAGACAAATGCTTTCCAAGCAGAATATAGCCCATGTATTCATAGATCACTTTGATACTATTTTCATCTTGAACCGTTTCCGCTAAAAACTTTTCAAATATTGGTGCTTTAGCTTCGGGAATATACTCATATGAAAGAACATATCTGTATCCCAAAGAGGGATCAGCTTCATAAAGCTCTATATCATCTTTTGAGATGCCTAGTAGCCCATTTTGAACATTTATCAGAGCAAGATAGCCCTCGGTTTCTTCGGGAATAAAATACTCGTTTAGTAGTTCAATATAAACTGATGAAATAAATTTCATTGAAACAGGAATCTTTCCACCAGTCAATTTTTCTATTATTTTTTTCAAGAAGAACGATTGTTCCTGATGCACATCGCTGAGTGCTTGAAAATGATTACCAGTCCAAAAGTACAATCTACCTGACATAATAGCAATGACGAAATATTTGTGTATGTGTTTGATTATATCAAAGCGGTCTAAATCATCTGTCTTAGCCAATGGTTCAATGGAATCGATTATTTTTGTAATAAATTTTAAGAGATTTTTTGACATGTCGCATTCCTTTACTGCTTTTAAAAATAGAACTTCTTGTTATCTTCAGGAATGTCCCCATGCTACCGCATGAGTGACAAAATATAAAAACTTGATTATCACTATCTATCACTTTTCTAATAAAAACTGATAGATGTTTATTGTCATGCTCACGATTGGGACAGCGAATACTTAAAGGTTCATCATTATCAAGCTGTCGCCCCCATTGTAAGGTAAATAAAGTAATTGGGATTTCCATATTTTTTTCTTATTGTTGATCAAAAAAAGTCATCGGCAGTTTTGCCGACGACACACAATCTACATTGCCATTTTTTCCAATTCAATACGTGTATTTTCGGTATCTATATTTCCCATCCGAATGTAGTAACGTTGCGTTGTTGCAATATTACCGTGCCCCAAGCAAGTAGAAACAATAGGTATACTAATACCCTTTTCAACTGCAATTGAAGCAAATGTAGCGCGGGTACAGTAAAGAATCTTATACGGTATCCCGAGCCGCTCCAGCATCGGCTTAAATTTCGAGTCCACAATGCTTCGAGGCTCGCTATATGGCGTCCCTTTATTCGGAACAGGGAATACGTATTCCCTGTGAGTATTGTCTTTCCATTTTAAAAGAGCATCGATCAGTCGATGCACCATAGGAACAACCCTTTCAGTATCAGTTTTCGTGACAGATATAATTCCCTTTCGAATACTTCTCCTGATAGTGATTGTCTTAGTTGAAAAATCAATATCCTCCCACTTTAGGGCCATTATTTCACCCGTCCGTGCCCCTGTTAGAAAAGCAACGTGTAAGAACGCCACTAAAAATGCATGAGACAATTTCTCTTTATCATTTGCACCCTCAAATCGATCACTCAATATTTTTTCCACTTCCTCAGCGGTAAAATACTTTGAATTATTGGACTTAGCCTTGATGAAAAGCTTAGAAGATCGCTTTACCAATGAAATAGGATTTGAACCGATGTAGCCATTTTCAATGGCATAATCCAGAACTCTTTTCACTACGTAATACTTCTTGTTGAAACGGCTCTGGGAAATTTTCCCTTTGCCCATTTCCACTTGCCATGCTTTGATATCGCTGACTTTGATCTCTTTTAGAGCCATGTTTCCAAATTTTGGTAAAACGTCCTTCTCTAAAATATTCAAATAATCTTTGCTTCCGTCTTGCTTTCGTCGATATACTGCTGTTTCTTCTAATGCTATGTAGGCGATATCTATAAACAGCAGTTCTACCTTGTTTTCATAGTTATCAAATAGTGAATCATAGTGTTTACGCGCCAATTCATACTTCTTCTGCTCTACGTACTTCAATGACATCTTACTGCCATCTCTACCTGTCGAACAACGGAACCGATTATCTGTTCTACCTTTGGGTAACTTTACCCCTTTGTGTACGCGAAAATCCAACTTTATAATGCCGTTTTCGACAAAAACTCTGACAGATTTAATTACATCTAAATTCTCCATACGGGCGACTCCTTTCATAAATTTACTTTGCATGAAATCAATCTTTTTTCTTCAAAAAATATCATTAATAACAAGCACAGGAATAGTATCTCAAGGTGATTTATGGCAATATATTAATTTTGTATTAATATGCTAATATAAATATTTATTTTTAGATCCAGTTTAAACAGTGGTTTTTACGTTGCTAAAATCAATTTCGTAAAAATTTCAGATAATAAGGCTATAGCCGCCTTTTAAGTATGAAATAATTGGGAATTAGGGGTAATTCTAGGCAGTAAACTTTTATCCATTTAAGAAAACATTTTTTTGAGCTCTTTTTCTGAATGAAGTGCTGTGTAGGCGTTTAAGGTTGATACAATTTTCAATATCTCATTTTTTCAAAACTTTTGCGTGTAAGTCATCCCTCAAAATTTCCTTTCGAAATATCAAACTAACCATAAAATCAGTATCAAATCTCACAAGTATCTCCAAAACTCCATTATCATCCTCCTCAATCAGTTCCACCCTCTCCCAAAATGACTCATCGTCAATAGAAGGTATTCGATCATAACTCGCCATCAAATCGTCTAACTCTGTGACAATACAAAAATATCCATATTCACACACATGATCAAAATAATCAAATCCATCCGGCAATCGACGAAGTGAATATTCAAGATATTCTCTCAATAGCATGTCATCAACCCTATCCACATCCTTGAGTTTTAATATCTCAATAATCATTGTCAATCTTTCAATTCATCTGCTCCTTCATTTTTTGTGTATAAGTGCATCGACTACGCATTTTACAATCAACAACACGACAATTGGATTCATATAACCTCCTTTCCATATAAGGTTCATAGTATTAATATGTACCTCATTTAGGACCAGATACGTTAACAATGAAGTGTCTCAAGAAAACTTTCAGCTAAAATGCCTCATACTTCTGCACGTTATATCTCAAAGGATTTTCTTCCTTTGAGACAGTTATAAGTCCCAATATGGGCACAAATAGATTTGATGATTTAGCAGGATCATAGGGTTTCCTATACCTTAGCTATATTAAGGTATACGTTCTTGAAAACCGGCGAGGGTAATACCTCCCAAGGTTCAAATCCTTGGTGGCCCGCCATCTTATTTCACTTAAACTGCCCTCAAGAAATCTTTAATTACACCCATTCAACAATCATGTGCAGCAGCGTTATCTTTGTATCAGTTGTATACCCATCAATTTATAACACCAATCTGATTCCTTCCATGTTCTTTTGCATAATATAGTCCTTGATCAATACGCTTAAAAAGGGTTGTAAATGTATCCTCTTCTCTAAATGTACTTATTCCAAGGCTGATAGTTACATGATGTACTGTTGGAAAAAAGGCATTTTCAACCGCTGAACGCAGCTTCTCTGCTAGTTTTTGAACATTTTTCAGATCGGTATTCGGGCTCAATACAAGAAACTCTTCCCCACCCCAGCGAGCAAAAATATCAATTTTGCGAATATTTTCTCCTATGACATCAGCCAGTGTTTTAAGTACTTCGTCTCCGACATCATGACCGTAGGTATCGTTAACCACTTTGAAATGGTCAATATCAATGAGTATCAACGAAAGAGGTTGTAAAAATCTACGTGAACGCTCGGTTTCAAGAATAAACAGCTCTTCAAATTTATGACGGTTATAAATACCCGTAAGTTGATCAATCGTAGCAATGCGCTGTATCTCTTGATTCATCAAAGTTTCAAGAGTAACATCTTTCCCGGTCGAAACATACCCAATAATATTGTCTTTTTCATCTTTGAGCGGTGTAATTGTTTTATCTTCATAATAGAGGTCGCCATTTTTCTTACGATTGATAACAGTGTCTCGAAAAATATCTCCGTTCGAGATCGTTATCCATAATTTTTTATAAAAATTGTTATCGTACCGATCTGATTTTAATATCCTAAAACTTTCTCCAAGCACTTCATTTTCCGTAAACCCTGTATGCTTACAAAATGCCTGATTGACATAGGTAATGATCCCCTGTTTGTCAGTAATGGCAACCGTATCGTCAATTTGTTCGATAACTTTGGAGAGTTTATTAATCTCATTCTCGGATTTTTTGATTTCACTCATATCAATAATCATCCCGGAAAGAACTTCCCCGTCCAACGATGCACTAATCATAATTGGCAGTGTATTTGAATACCTATCTACCAGCTCTAACTCATAATTAGTAACCACCAGCTCTTGAGATAGTTTTTGAATAAATATTCCCCTTTGTTCCGGATATTTATACACTAACATGCTTTTTTCACCAATCAATTCATCGGGAGTGCTATAGCCCAGCATTTTTGCCATGGTTTGATTGACATACAGTATTGTTCCGGAAAGATTACTGCGGTATATGCCGACCATAGCATATTCCACTAAATCTTTATATTTTTGTTCCGATTTTTCAAGCTCATTTTGTGCTACTCTTTCAGCCGTTATATCCTGTATCATCCCAACCATTTTATTAGGCTTATTATCCTCATATTCGACATACCCCACTGCAAGGACATAACGCTCAGCCCCATCCATTTTGATGATTCGATGTGTCAATTTATACTCAGTTTTATACGTCAGCGTATATTTTACTTTCTCTTCTACAATACTCCGATCATCAGGATGAACTCTCTCTAAAAAAGCTTCATACGTAGCTTTAAAATCCTGTGGTGTAAGTCCGAAAATCCGGTACATTTCATCTGAACACCAGAGTGAGTTACTTTTTATATCCCATATCCAGTTCCCCAAAAAAGCAAGTTCTTGAGCTTTATTTAAGCGTTCTGAAATGGAAACCAGTTCATTCGCTTGTCTTCTTAATTCAATATTTAAAACTTGAAGTTCTTGTTCAGCTTTTATACGAAGATTGATCTGATTGTGAAGTATCCGGTTCCAAATGATTATTACTAGAGAAATCACAAATACCCCGCCGATAACTGCCCAAAACCGCCAATCGTTGAAAATACTCTCTCCCGATGTATTAATCCAGTGCTCATGAATCTCTTCGCGTTCTTTATCGGTGATTGCGTTAATTCCTTTTTGAAGAATTGTACGCAAGATAGGCTCATCTTTCGAAACTGCCATTGCCAGCTGAATATTGAAATCCGTTTCGCCCGCTACACGGAGATTGGTTATCCCATTGCTGGAGATCAGATACGATGCGGTAGCCAAATCTATGACAGCTGCATCGGCTCTTCCAAACGAGACATCCAGAAGCGCTTCCATATCGTTTGCAGCTAAGTTCGGGGTGACAACAATGCCTTTTCTCATAAGATATTCGGTAACCGCGTAGCTTTTTACTAAAGAGACCCTTAGCCCTGTCAAATCTTTTTCACCCATTGCTCCGTTTCTGTTTTTATTGACAATAATAACATTGGGAACGGAAATAAAAAAGTTAGTAAAAGAAAGAAATTCGGAACGTTTTGGAGTTGCTGTAACGGCATTAACAATCTGTATTTCATGATTGCGTACATTACTGAAAATGTCGTCTAGCGACGAAAACCGTTTTTCCTTGAAATGCACCCCTAGTTTTGATGCAACCAAAAGCATATAGTCATAAGCAAGGCCTGTAGGTTCACCATTGGCGCCAATAAACACAAAAGGGGAATAATTGGTTTCAACCGCATAGACAAGACGTGATTGGTTCTGTGTCAGCCAAAAACGCTCTTGCGGTGTCAAAATATCTTTAACATCGTCCCTACCGTAGACTACCGTCCCAAAGAAAACTTCTATAAATAAAATCAAAGCCAAAAAATGGACAATTCTCATCTTTGAACCTTTCTCTTATTTAATTGATAATAAATTGTATCGTATTCAATACCAATCCTATAATATCATCTTGTTGTTAAGATTTTATCTCCCTCTATCTAGCCCATGTTATGATTTTTAGCCGATCAAATTTTCTGTGAATGTCGAAAGCGATAAATGGCTATGCCGCACTCAGACGCGGGGAAAATCGCCACACCGTAGAGTGCGAGGATCAAAACCGTGGCGGGTAGGGAGACACAGATGACAAAAAAATTGAGACTTTTAGCAAAATCAGTCCTATCATATTGCTATTGTTATGGTATATTTACCGACTCTATTGCAAAGCGTTGCTTTGAGCCGTGTAAAAAGGAATCGTATGAGTTTTGAATCCGATAAGTCTATTCTATTTTTGATCGCAAAAGCACGAAACATCCTCAAAAAAGAGTTTGAAAAAGAACTCAAACCTTACGATATCTCCTATGCCCACCGCGTTATTCTTATCCGTCTCAGCGAAAAAGATTCGGTAACCCAAAAAGAGCTGGCAAAAGACACCTATTTTGAGCAGTCCAATCTAACATTGATGCTCGATAAATTGGAACAAAAAGGGCTTGTAAAACGTTTGCCGAAAGAAAACGACCGACGGGCTTATCTCATATCGATTACCCCTGAGGGACAAGAGCTAATCGCACCGTTGGTCGAAATGGGCGAAACCATCATGGAAAAAGCACTTGCCGGCATCTCTTCCGAACAGAAAAAAGAGTTTTCTAAATTTTTAGAACAAATCCATCTTAATTTACAAAAGAAATAAAATCCGACCTAATCTTATTTTTTTATCTATTTCTATCGAAGCCGTGTTATGATTTTCTACTTTCGCATGAGGAGTAGCGTATGGACACCCATTTTCAAAATGATCCCTTTAAAGCTTCGCTCGATGCCAATAAAGAGTATTGGTACTGTACCTGCGGACAATCGGATACCTTTCCGTTTTGCGACGGAAACCATGAAGGAACCGGCAAATTGCCGATAAAATTTTCTGAAGAGGTCGAGACGGATAAGTGGCTCTGCCGATGCGGCCGATCAGGTCGCAAACCCTACTGTGACGGTTCTCACCAACAAGGGGGATAACTTCTCGTTACAGCCCTTCTATCAGGATCGTTCGTATCTCATCCGCCGGTTTCGGCTTGGAATAAAAATAGCCTTGGATATTGATACAGCCGTTTTGAACTAAAAAGTCTTTTTGTTCAGCGGTTTCAACACCTTCTGCGATAACATCGAGATTTAGGCTCTGTGCCATCGCTATGATGGCTTTGGTAATGGCTACATCTTCTTCATCGTCCGGCAATTCACGGACAAATGACTGGTCAATTTTGAGTTTGTTAATCGGAAGTTTTTTAAGATAGGAGAGGGAAGAGTACCCGGTTCCGAAATCATCTACCGCTATTTTTACCCCGATACGGCTGATCTCTCTTAAAATATCTATCGCCTCATCCGGATGAATCATAATCTGATCCTCCGTTACCTCGAGTTCTACCCACTCGATGCTGCATCCGGTTTCTGCCAAAAGGGTTTTTAAATATTCTATAAAATCTTTTTGCTGCAGTTGTTTCATCGTAAGATTCATCGACAGAATCCCGGGGTTTAACCCCTCTTTGTACCACTGAGCAATTTGGGTCATGGCATGCTTCATAACATATCGGTCAAGCTCGACAATAAGTCCTGTCGACTCGGCTATCGGGATGAACACGGCAGGAGAAACAAGTCCGACGGTAGGGCTGTTCCACCGCACCAAAGCTTCCATCCCGAATAAGCGGTTCTCTTTTCCGTTGACTTGAGGTTGAAAGTAGACGATAAATTCTCCGTTTTTAAGCCCGGCACGCAGGCTTGTCTCCATCACAACACGTTCTAAAGCGCGCGTCGTCATTTCCGAACTGTAATAGCGGACATTGTTTCTCCCCTCATTTTTAGCCGCATACATAGCCGCATCGGCATATTTGAGGAGATCTTGCGTAGTATCGCCGTTATCGGGATAAAGGCTGATCCCTATGCTGCATCCCACATAGAGTTCATGATGATCAACCGCAATCGGTGCTAAAAGAACATTTAAAATCTTATCGGCCAGCAATGATACCTCTTCCAGATTTTGAAGCTCTTCAATAATCACCGTGAATTCGTCCCCGCCGAAACGGGCCAGAGACTCTTCTTTGTCTATCGTATGCTTTAATCTTTGGGTTACGATAGTCAAAACTTTATCCCCCGCCTCATGCCCGAGAGAATCATTAATCTCTTTAAAATGATCCAAATCGACAAAAAGAAGGGCCATTCGCGTATTGCGAATTTTCGATTTTTCTATCGCATATTCCAGTCTTTCACTAAACAAGACTCTATTGGCCAATCCCGTCAATGCATCATGGGTCGCTTGATACTGCAAAGCATTTTTTTGTGCGCGCAGCTGGTTATGCTGCTCCAGCAGCGCTATTTTAAAGGCTCTTATTGATTTGATCATCGTATTCATCGTCGATGCAAGAGTAAAAATTTCCCTCGCTTTAAATTCCGGGACAAATGAAAGGGGTATTCCGTCGTCATCGCTGTTACTGATCACACGTACCATGCTTGATAACGGTTTCAAAATAAACAGACGTATGGCGATAAAAAGAAATACAATCATTAACAAAGAAGTTATCAGCATATTGACTAACGATTCTACAATGATCTTATTAAGCTCTACTTGCATAACCTTATCTGAGATGTAGATACTCACCGTTCCGATTTTTTCTTTCTCAGGGGAGAACAAAGTATATGTATCCGAGTAATAGCACTGTTTTAATTGTTCACGCTGTGCCGTATTGTTTGGGACAAAGTCGACAATCTTACCTTTGGAATCGCGAATTTTTCCGCTGATATAGGTACCGCTCCCTAAAATCTCCCCCGTTTTAAAGTCTTCTACAACGATCGCAAACATATCGTTTGGTTCCATTGCATTCAATACAAGGGTGTCATATTCATTGACGGCGTATGACTCTATCAGATTCGTCACATTTTTTTGAAGCGAAGATATAGTAAGTTTTGAAGTTCTTTTCATCTCCTCAATCATCTGATTCTTTCTCTTTTGGTAATCGTGAATCGAATGAATGGACATACTGATGAATACCGTTGAGACAATAATAATCCCCAACGTAACGTAAATAGATTGTCTGGAAGAGAATGGCAACTTCATTTTTGTCTCTCAATTCCCAGAACATTTCGTTTGATCACGGGAAGTTTCTCTTTGATATTGTCAGTTGAAATAGCGAGGATCGGAAGTTGCGGGTTCTTCTCTACTTTTTTTCCATGCAGATACTTATCCATAGCGCTCACCGCCTCTTGACCCATCAGATAGGGCTGCTGCATTGCCGAACCGACCAAAACCCCTTTGGGGATCAGTTCTAAAAACTCCGGTTCCGCATCAAACGTTGCCAAAAGAATCCGACCTTTCTTTCCCGTATCCGCAATCGCATCCAACGCCCCTTGATAACAATCCGATCCCTGAAGCCACAAAGCACGCAGGTCGGGATATTTTTGAATCAGCTCTTTTGAATACGTATACGTTTCATCGTAAGAAAACGTAACCTGCTGTTTGAGATCGGCCCCTTTGATTCCGGCTTCTCTCATCGCCTGCATAAATCCGGCTGTTCGCAGTTGTCCGTTCAATCTTTTTTGGGGAATCGATATGATACCTACCCTTCCGTTTTCCCAACCACGCTTATAAAGCTCTTTGGCAAGAACTTTTCCGATTCCGTACGCCCCTTCTTTATTATCGGAGGAAATATATGAGACATACTCCCCTCCGTCCGTTCCGATATCGGAGATAACAACGGGTATATCAGCCTCTTTTGCTAATTTCAAAATGGTTTTGCATGCCGATGATGTTGTGGGAGAAACAATGATCCCCGAGGGGTTCTTCTGAATCGCTTTTGCCGTAAATTCCAACTCGCTTTTCCGGCTGTTTTGGGCACTGTACGTCTCTACATCATACCCCAGTGAAGATGCGCGGTTTCGAATTCCCCGCTCCATTATCGTCCAAAAAGGGATTCTCAAATCCGAAACGATATAAATAAGTTTTTTTTTGGTTTGCTTTTGCGGGATATCTGCGGCAGAGCATACAGCCGCATCGACGAGTAACATGGCGACAAGGGCCACGATAAAAGAAAATCTTTTCACCTTACACCTCTTCATTAAACACACGTTTTTGATTTTATCTGAAGTGCTCTTAAGATTTCTGAAAAAAATATGTTAACAAATCCGCTCCATCACATAGGCGATAAGAGGCAGGGTTACCAGTGATACGACGATACCGTATCCGACCAGCGCCGCACTCAGTGCAGGGGCGAACCCCGCAGCAATCGCCAAAGCCCCCGCCGTAATCATGGAGGGCATCCCCGATTCCAAAACGGCTGTTTTCAGGGCAAGCGGATCGGTCCCCACCGCAAACAAGATCCAAAATGCGATAAACGGCATAATGACGAGCTTCAATATCAAAGCGCGGGAAAACAATCCGTAATCAATCTCTCCGCCGAATTTCATCGAATACCCGACCGAAACGAGGGCCAGCGGCACGAGCGTCGATGAGAGGAGTTTGAGATACGGCTGCGTGAGCGAGGGCATCTCTCCGTACACCAGAGCAAATACGAGAAAAATAAACGGCGGGAAAAAGAGAAGTTTTTTCAGTATCAGCCGTTTATGAAACATCCCCGTCTCATAGCGTGCGATCACCGCCGCACCGTAAAGCGACAGCATCAAAAACGTTCCGAACTGATCGTACATCAAAACATACCCTATCGCCTCTTCGCCCAAAAGGGTATGAACGATAGGTATCCCGACAAACGAGGTATTCCCCAGCGGCATTATAAGCAGCAAAGCAGCACGGACATGGGGAGGATGGTTGCGGGTCATGAGAATAACCAGCGCTATGACTATCGGAAGCAGCAGCCAAGGGATCAAAATAACCCCAAAGGCCGACAAATCAAAATGGATCTTCGGAACCTGGATCAATACCGTAGCGGGAAGAGAAACATAAATGACAAAAAAATTGAGGCTTTTGGCAAAATCGACGGGTGCGGAAGCTTTCTGAAGCGCTATTCCGATCAGCAGCAATGCAATAATAAACGCAAATTGCTCCACAATAGTCCTCCCCCTAAAAATTAGAGGAATAGTAATCGTATCACCCTTTTAATTCTCTAAAACATTCAACAACACTGATATTCGCAGTTTTTCATCAGCGCCAGACCCGCTTCATGATTGCTGAGTTCAAAAAGCTCTTCGATATAAAACACGGAAGCACATACGTGATAGAGCACTTTTTCGTCCGACTTTTTTTCATAATAGCTCTGCGGTATTTTTTCTTTAAATACCTCCCAAAAACGGTTGCTGTATTTTTCATTTGCCGTTACTTCGATAATTGCGTCGATGACATCCGTAGCGTGCTGATAACAATCGATGTTCATAAAAGATACATATCTGTCGACTGTTTCTGATTGATTTTTATCCATTTTATTGCCTAATGAGGAATTTTCGTTATTGTATAATGGGTTTAAAGATTTCATGATGACTATATATGACGAAGGGTTGACATATTGCGAACCGCAAAAACGGATCAGCGCAAACGGATGGTACGTGCCGAAGTATTATGGCCGATCTTGATGTTTTTACAAAAAGGGTACGGTTTTGATCCCCGTGCTTTTTTAGCGGCACGAGGCTTGGATATGCAGACTCTGCAGGCCAAAGATACGCAGGTCAATGCCGCGTACCTCTCGGAACTGTTTGATGAGGCAACCCACTTTACCGGTGATGCCAATCTCTCTTTTAAGCTGGGAGAATGGGCGAATCCCCACTCTCTAGGAGTATTCGGCTATCTTTTATTGCATTCTCGGGATATTAATGAAGCGTTGCAGAAACTGTGCCGCTATTATCCCCTTATCGGACGGACCCTCAAACCTCTCCTCGCGGAAACCAAAAACCGTTACAAGCTCGGTTTTATGTTCTACTTTGACGGTGAATTTACCCCTTTGGGCAAATATCAATCGGAAATCCATCTCTCTGCGGCATTGAGCCTCATCAATAAAATCGCTTCGGAAAAAATCATCCCCGAGTATGCGACATTCAGACATGATCAGCCCTCGGATCTGAGCGAATACAAACGGATATTCGGAGAAAAGCTTTATTTCGGAGAAGATGAAAACGCCCTCATTTTTTCGAAAGAATCGTTGGCGGTCAAAACCCTCTATGAAAATCCATCCCTTCTGCGACTGTTTGAAGACGAGGCGGAAAAATCTCTGGGAATGGAGATTCACGGAGGACTCAAAGAGGAGATATCGGGGCTGATCCTTATCTGTGCCGGAGAACTCGATTTTACACTCGAAGGGGTTGCACACAAAGCGGGGTTGCATCCCCGTACGCTGCAAAAAAAGCTCAAAGAGGAAGGGAGCAGTTATTCGCAGCTTTTGAGTGAAGTGCGTAAAAAACTTTCCAAACGCTATCTGCTGGAGAAAATAGATGTCGGTACTATTTCGGTTTATCTGGGGTATTCTGACGTTACCGCCTTTTTGCGTGCCTTTAAAAAATGGTACGGACTCAGCCCCGGAGAATGGCTTGCTTCCGAAAAGTCGGTAAAATAATAGTACCGAAAAGGGGTACTACCGTAATGCATCGATATACGTCGCCGAGACTCTCGTTTTTGACCATAGCCAAATGGCAGTTCTCAAAATCTTTACGAAAAAAAGATCCTGTCGTTTCAACGCTGCCGATCATCTCCCAAGATGAACTCCCCAAGGGCGATTATGCCCTATGGCTCGGGCACGCAACGCTCTGGCTTAACATAGGAGGCACAACGGTGGCTATCGATCCGGTCTTGGGAGATATCCCTCTCTATCGCCGCCATACCCCCCTTCCCCTCCCGAGAGAGAAACTCTATGCCGATGTGATCCTCATTACCCATGCCCATTATGACCATTTCGACAAAGCGTCCGTCGACTATCTTCTCAAACACAACCCCGAAATAATCGTTGTCGCCCCCAACGGGTTTTGGCGTTATCTGAAAGGAAAAATCGATCGGGAACGGTGTTTCGAGCTTGAATTGTGGGAATCACTGATGGTCAAAGGGCTTTTCATCACGCTGACGCCGAGCAAACACTGGAGCAAAAGAACACCGTTTGATACCAACAAAGCGTTATGGGGAGGGTATGTCATCCAAAACAGCGAACACACCCTCTACCATGCGGGAGACAGCGCGTATGGAGAACATTTCAAAGAGATCGGCGAGAGATTCGATATCGACGAGGCTTTTTTGCCGATCGGAGCCTACCGCCCCGAAGAAATCATGCGGCATAATCATTTAAATCCCCCCGAAGCGCTCCAAGCGGCGGAAGATCTTGGGGCCAAAACGGTGGTTCCGATCCATTACGGAACATTCATCCTCTCGGACGAGCCGATTCATGAACCGATCGAATGGTTCGAAAAACTCACCCATTCGCACGAATATCCTTTCGATACACGTGCGCTGAAGATCGGCGAAATTTACCGTTTCAATGAAACGTCAACACTCAAATCGACTTGATCCCGTACGGTCAAAAACATCATCTTAATCGGTTTGATACCGTAATCGGTCATCTTCAAACCGCTCGCGGCTTTGATGCGGACTTTATTCCCCTCTTCACTGATCGTCCCCTCAAAACTCATCGGTTTGCTCACACCGTGCAAGGTCATCGTCCCTTTTAGGGTATACGAATCTCCCCCTTTGGCAACAACCTCTTTGATATCAAAGGTCGCTTTGGGAAACGACGCGGATTCTAATGCTTCCTGCATATGTTCATCCCGCTTTTTGTTATCGCTGAAAAGATCGCTCATGGAGACTTCTATTGCACCTTTTAACGTAGAAGGAGAAGCATCCATACTCAGATGCGAGGTTGCTTTCTTAGCCATCGGATCAATCGTAGAATCTCCGAATACCTCTGTATGCGCTTTAATCGTTCCCGATTCAAAACTCAAATTTCCCGCATATACCGAAGCAGCCAACAATACTGCCGTAATACTTAATTTTCCAATCATGCAAGTCTCCTAAAATAAAATGGATACATCAATGCGGCCATTCCTAAAACCCCTGCAGCTATCCATATCTGATGTTCCAATGCGACAGCGTTCGCGGCAGAGGTAGCAATCCAGCCGACACCTACCATCGATAATCCGATTAGACGTATATCCGCCAGACGGATCAGAGCCTGAAATAACAGCACATTATAATACGAAATGACAATCGGATAGATAACCGCTAACGCAATCGGTTCTTTCAGCCAATACAATACATAACTGAGGACAAATAAAAACCAAATTGTCCGCGTTTGACTCATCAGTTCGCCGCCGTAACGATACGCCAAAAAGACTCCTGCCAAATGGGAAGAAATAATCAGAAGCGTGTAATGGCTCCAAATATCCATACTCCCCGATCTGCTAAGGGTCTCAAAAAGTGCCGAATCGGCAAAAATCCAAAGCATCATTATCCCAAGAGTAGACCAACGAAACGGTTGTTTTTCACTGTAAAGTGTCGATTGCAAACGGGTATAGCGCAACGCGATGACCGATATCATAGGTAAAAGTATCGCGATATCTCCGCGCTGTAAAAACGGATACGTATACAATGACGTTCCCACCGCATACGATATCGCCAGACCGAGGGCCAGCTGCCCTCTGCTTTGCGACCTGAACATATACAAAAGCAGCGGCGTCGTATATCCGATTACAAACCCCAGAACCAGAAGCATCCCCAGTGAATAGTCGGGATAAAACCACGAAATGATGATCTGTATCCCGAATAAAAAACAAAGTTCTGTCTTGATACCGTAATGGCGCCAGAATGCACCGAACAAACTCCCGATCACCCCACCGATCGGAAGGGTATAGAGATCATGGATATGAGAATCAAATGCTCCGACGACCCCGGTTTGCGCGATCAACAGATAATACAGAAGCTGAGAGCTTAGGACTATAACAAGGAAGTTCAATCTCTACCCCGCAGCACTAGCCAATAAACTAAAGCAAATGAAGTGTCATACACCGCAACCAGCAAAGCGATACCGTCCATGCTTCCGGCCAAATAAAGGGCAGCAAATACCGAAGCGCATACAGTGCGTATCGCCGCGCTGAGCGAAGCCATCCTCTCCGCCGCGTAATGCAGTCCCATCCAATGCACCATCCCCGTCCCGATCATAAAGGCAAATACGACATACTCATACGTTCCGCCAAAATGAAATCCGAACAGAGGAAAAAGGAGCGCGCCGCCGATCAGAAGGATCACCCCTCCACCCGCATCACTCAAAAAACCGGCCGCATGATACAGTTTTAGCGGAGTATCCAGAGGTAATCGAAGCCGTATATAGGCAATGCGAAGCACCATGGCGACCAAGAGTAACCCTATTAGAGCACGCAGTGCCAAGAAAAAATCAACATTACCGGCAATAATTTTGGCCTCTATCAGCCCGGAAACGGTTAGAACAATCGCCATCAAAGCCATCAATACCGTCCATGCGACCGCATATATTCGACGGAACAAATGAGGGAGGAGATGATGCAAGATGGCAAGTGCCATAAATGCGACTCCTAAGCCCATTGCGATATGGGCATGCCCCACTACCAAATCGTTGCGATGGATCAGTGCACGTATTTCAGGGATAAAGAGAAAGTTTCCCTCTACATCGACAAAGACAAACGCGGCGATCGATAAAATCAAATAAGGGTTGGTTTTGAATGTGACCCCCGCATCGCGGAGCCATCCCCATAAAAGGGGGAGATAGAGCAATGTCAGATACTGAAAGAACCACTCTTCCCCGTAACTGAGGCTATGAAAAAAATTACGGATGATGAGCGATACGATGTACCCGACCAAAGGGAGCAACCATAACCAATGTCTTCTGGGTTCAAATTTCTGCGTGGCGACAAGCTTAATCAGCAGATAATAGATCGGAATAAGGACGAAACTCATCCCCAGCGTATTATCACCGTGCGGTCCGACCAGCGTCTGTTCGACCTGCCCGTATTGCGGATTCATCAATACCACCAATGCTATCGGCGCGGCGATCACGGCCAAAAGCGATACATTGACCCACAACGGACGCTTTTCATAGCGGCGCAATGCATCGACGAGTGCGAGAAGATAAAACAGACCGCTAAAGGCGAGGAGAAAATTGAGCTGATAGGGGAAATCGTAAAACGGCAACCCGCGAATATTTCCAAACAGCAGTGCCATGCTCATAAAGAGCAAAAAGAGATTCCAGACGACGAAATAGCGGCGCAAATGCCCTATCGCAACGTCGGACAACACCCCCTCTTTTTGAAAGAGGGCAAACGGTAATAAGGAGAGCATTAGAGGGAAAAATCCGTACAGCATCTGCGAAATATGGAGTGATCGAGCTCGCTCGGGAGAAAACAGCGTCTGTGAGCCGTCCAATCCCAGCATCTCTACCGCATACACCAATCCGGCAAAAAGTCCGAGAATCAGCCATATAAGAGCGAGAGGAAGTTCATCATTTATGAATTTGTTTAACAATGCCGTCCTCCATCTCGATGATTATGTCCGCATAATCGGCTATTTTTTTATCATGCGATGCCACCACAAACCCCGTACCCTCATGCGAAAACCGTTTAAAAAGCTCATACACTCCGAGGGCATTTTTCGTATCCAGATTCCCCGTCGGTTCATCGGCAAATACGACGGAGGGGTGGTTAATCAGTGCCCGGGCAATCGCGGCGCGCTGACGCTCTCCGCCGGAGACCTCGTCACTGTAGCGTCTTGCTAATTTCTCGATTCCGAGTTCCCCTAAAAGGGGATCGACCAATGACGGGTCTAGCGCCGCCAACGCAATATTCTCCCGCAATGTCAGATACGAAATCAAATAGTGAAATTGGAATACGAATCCGATATGTTCCCGCCTGAAACGGTCTATATTGCCAAGTTCGCCAAGGCTTTTCCCGTCATACGTCACAGCCCCTTTTGTAGGCTGCAATAGGGTGGACAAAAGCGATAGCAGCGTTGTTTTTCCGCTTCCGCTCTCACCGATAATGGCGGTAAAGCTTCCCGGCTCGATCACGACATCCACGCCGCGCAATACCTGTTCATGTCCATAGAAATGTTCTAATGCGTGACCTTCGATCTTCATGCGCCGCCTCGCTGTATTAGGCTCATAGGATCGATGCGGGAGGCATATATCGCGGGCAAAAGGGTACCGAAGAGTGCCATGCTCACCGAGACGATAAATACCTTTATCGCCAATACCGCTGTAATCTCTCCGTTAATGTATCCCTGAAATTTATCGGCATGTTTGATCATCTCCAATACCGCTTCCGAAACGCCATACGCCACCGCAAATGCCACCAGGGCGATAATCAGCGTTTCACTCAGGAGTTTGAAAATAATCACCCGAGAAGAGAGCCCAACGGAACGCATTATCCCAAATTCCGCTTTGCGGTCGTTTACGACCATGCTCATCATACTGACAATCCCCAAAATCCCCATCAAAAAGGCCATCGCCCCGATCACATCGGAGCTCGTTTTGATGATTTTGAACTGATTGTACTGCTCGATAAATCCGTCCGTGGTTTTCGCTTCCGTTTCGCTATACGTTGCGTTAATCTGATCGATAAGCGCGTCGCTTTTGCCTAAATCGTTTAATGCGATCAAAAAAATGGAGGCACTTTTATGAAAGAGTTCTCCCGCATCCGAGAGTCCCATAACCACCCCTCCGTCTTCAAATCCGATACGGCTTTTAAACACCCCGCTGACGCGAAACGTTTTTTTGGAGAGGGAAATCGTCTCGGGGCGTTTGAGCGTTTCATAAATTTTGGAACCGAGCATCACCTCGCCCGATGCAGGGTACGCACCTTGTTTGAGCGCATAGCTTTTAAAGCGGTTCTCGCTCGCGCCGTATATTCCGACGATGGGGAGCGGATCGACGGGCGCTGCCCCTAATATAAGGGCGCTTACCTCTTTTACCCCCTCCATTTTTTCGATTTTACCGATAACCGAACGGTTGATATCGCTAAAAAACGTATCGGCGATCCCTTTTTGGGTAACGATAATATCTCCGTCCGTTTTGAGCATCGAGCTGTACATACTCACCACCCCGCCCGCTATTGCACTGATCAGAAAAATAGCGGCGATCGAGACCGTCATACTGATAAAAATAAGCGCCGTTTTGAAACGGTTTTTACGCAGCGCTTTAAGGGGGGTAATCACTGTTCGATCGCTGCTTTAAGCTCATCAGCGGTAGCAACGTATTCGATAGCTTTAAGGGTGTTTTTCTCAAATCGAAGTACGGTGATTTTCCCCTCTTGTGCAGGGAACTTCAATCCGGTTTCCTCATCGCGTATCAACAAAACGGTATACGGATATTTTCGCATTTTCGGCAATGCGAACGCCTCGGCAATAAACGTCGGCATCGGCGAGATATCGGCAATATACGCCGCATGATGTTCAGAAAGATAGGTGCCGTTTTGTTTACCCAGACAATCATTAACCGTTGCGGACGTCTCTTTTTCAAACGCCATAACAAGGGTTTTCGGCATCGTTTTAAGGGCAATTTTCTTTCCGAACTGATCGTTCAAATCCAACGGCATAACCGACTGCCCTATTGTGTACGGTGCCGCCCAAACACTCAGTGCTACCAATAATAAAACAATACTTTTTTTCATTAAAATCCTTCTAGCGTATCTTATAAAAGTGTAGCCTAATAAGCGTAAACGGATTATCTTTTTTCGAATGATGTTAACACTGTATTATGAATTTTTAATGAAAGAGCGTACGGAGAACAAAAGGGGAAAGAGGCCCCTCGTTAATGGGAGAGTTTGCTTAAAAGCTTTTCTATCTCTTCGTGCTGTTCAAGGCTAAGGACAAAACTTCCATCCATGACTTTATCGAGGTGATTCATCTCAGTGAGGGTAATACCGAACGGATCTTTTTTTGCCACTTTGCTCCCCCCTGAACCGATGATGACATTATCGAGTTTTTTAGAGCTGTGACGGATAAAGTAGGTGAGAAAATAACCGCCGGAGTGATCTTTTTCGATAGCCACCACGACACGCGACGCGTTAGAGCCGCTCCAGTTAAGATCGGGAGCCAGGATTTTAAAATCATCGATTGAGAGATAACCGACGTAGACTTTCGTATAAATATCGTGATAGCGCTGTGTCGCCGGACGTCGGAAAAAATCGACATCGAGCGGATTTTTTCCCCGTAATGAGCGGAGCATCCACGATAACGTTGCGTAATATTTAAATGCCGCTATTTTCAGCTCTTCGGCATGGGCGATCTTCGTACTCTCGACACGGATCATCGGAGCGCGGGGAGAATCACTACTGAGACGCTCTAAAATATGACGTGCGCTGTAGGGCTTGGTGAGCCACACCGAAGCATAGGAAGGCAATTCGGACGTTCCTGTCGCCCCTTCATTGAGAACCAATAACGCTTTCACTTGATAGCGGGGAAACAACACTTCGAGCAGCGCCCGTTTTTTTCGAAGCCGTTTTTTGAGGTTGCTCACCGATTTAACCAGCGTCATTTCGACAAAATAGAGCTCTTTGTCCGTAAACAAAAGGCCGTCAAACTCTCCGATCTCTTTGTGGCGGGCACGGTAAATAATCTGCCCTTTCCAACTCACGGATAGCGCATCGCTTTGGGCACGGGTGCGGTGTTTATGCGGCCCTTTGATAATAAAACTTTTGATCTGTGGTTCATTAGCGGCATATCGGAGCAGTTTTTCATAGATGTAGTTTTCATACACTTCCCCCTCGAATGAGCGGAATGCGCTGATGTACCCCTCATCTTCCATGCTCAACCCTTTTGCCTCCAGCGACAAAAGGTGGTCGATGTTGTAGTCGTAATATAAAAGGTTATCGCCGAGTTCTGCATCGCCTTCAGGGATAACGGTATGATCGATAGTTAGGATGGGAGCCTCTTTTAGGGGTTTAGGGTACTCTCATAAATACCCGCTAACATTTTACCTTATTTTTGCCCTAACACTACTCTAAAGATCATCATGATATACTTTATTTATGCAAAACAGACCGACTGAAGATCAAATCCGTACCCAATTCGTCACTTCGTTGATGAATTATTTTAAAATCGAGGAAGACGTTTTTTTACGCAGCCATATCGATGAACTGATCCGCCCTATCAGCCCCAGTCGATACAGCAGTTTTCTAAACCGTCTCTCCTCACGCGATATGCCCTACAAAACAGCGTTCGAAAAAATAGCCCTCATCGCTTCGGAATTTGAAGACGAAGCCCTCTCTCCTATCGATCAGGAAGCGCAGGAGCGGACGCAAAAACTGTATACGCTGATGTACGATTTACACCGGGATATAAGTCTGATACGCGATGGAGACAAAAGTGCGCTGGAGCGTTTTGAGGCCATCCGATTCACCTCGATCAAACGCTCAGGCGAAGAGAAACCCTTGCTGGATGAAACCGATATCAATGTCGTTAAAACGCTTACCAAACGGTGGATTTACGATTATGTCTCGTTGGACCGATCCCTTTTTGATGCACGCGTCCTGCACGAATACCGCAATGAAATTCTCCGCCGCGAACGGGAGAAAAACGAGACCCTTGCCGCGCCGCTCAAAGCCAAACTCATCTCTTCGGCCAAACGCTCATGATTACCCTTCCGACCTCGCTGATCGATCGGGACGATCTCAGCCTTATGGAACGATCCCTTATCCCCCTTATCGCACGCCATACCCAGCAATGGGGAGACAAACCGGGAGATGTCGACGCCTCCACACTGGCGCAAACGCTCCGCCATAGCCCCCGTGAAGTGATCGAAGCGCTGGATTCGATGGTCAAAAAGAACATTCTCAAAACCCTCCGCCGCAAAACCGCTCAGGGGGTAATGATCTATTACACGTTTGCTCCGATCGCCGCCCTCCCGTCTGCAAGCTTGGCGTTGAGTGCAACCGAATACAGCGACAGCAACTATTTTCTGAATCTCTCAAACGACGCGTATGAAGAGCTGCATATTTTTGCATTGGAGCTTTGTGATCGAGAGGGTTTACGACGGGAGCTTTTTGATGAGTTCAACCTCTATCAACGCTCTAAAAACAACCGTTCGTTCGACTGGTGTGCGGAATTTGAGCGCTGGGTGCGCCGCGAGATAACATCGAATGCTCCGGTTCTGGCATCCGAACAGGCACTCTCTGATGCAAAACCGACGACGGAAGAGTTCGAAATGGCGCAGTATTTCATCCGCCATCTCGCCTCCATCGATCCGCAGTTTGAAGAACCGTTTGACGTACTGAGCTGGGCGAAACAGATCCGTCTTCTCATCGATACGGGAGGATACTCCCTCCTTGATATCAAATCGGTCATAGATTGGCTCTTTAGTGCCAAAGGAGACTGGTTCCGTCCGAATGTCCCTGACGCCTACCATTTGCGCAAACATTTCAAACGGCTCATAGCCCATACCCGCTCTTTCCGCGACGGTAAACCCCGTCTGCCCGACGGGGTTAATATCTTTGATATTATCGGGAGAGAATAGATTCTATTCTTATGTTATGCACTAAAACGGATATATTCGTTTTAGTGGCAAAGACCAAAGTCCTTTGCAATCCCCTGAAGCTACAAAAACTACGTTTTTGAGATTTTAGTTTAGGATAAATTCAATCCGTCGATTTTTCGATCTTCCCTCTTCGGTCTCGTTAGGGGCAACAGGATCGACATCTCCCCTACCGTTTACTTTAATAGCGCTTGAGTCAACTCCGATCGAGACAAGATAATCGGCTACCATTTGCGCCCGCGCTTCCGAGAGGATAGCATTTGTCGCATACAGCGCTTTTAGACGCTGAGGCGGGATATTATCGGTATAACCGTTGATCGTTACCGATTTGTATCCGCCCGCTTTAAAAAGCTGCGCCCATTCGCGCAAACGCTCTTTTCCGACTTCGCTAAGGGCGACAACCCTGCTTTCGAAGATCTGAAAATTTCGGAAGTACGGTGCCGGAGCCGCTGCCTCAACAACAGGCTTTTCAGTTGCCGGTTTTGCTACGACGACAACAGGTTTTTCGACTGCCGGTTTCGCTGCAACAACAGGAGCCGCAGGTTCGATTTTCGGTTCAACGTTTGCAATCGGCGGCGTCGTTTGCGATTTTACTTCCGGTTCCGGCATAACCGTTTTAGTCACATCCGGGACGGGAGTCTCTTTTTCTTTCGGTACGGCAGGTTCTTCTTTGCGCGGTTTAGTCGGTTTAACAGGTTTTACGTCAATGACAGGTTGCATCGGATCAGCCATTGCGATACTCGAAGCACTTTGCCCCGGTTTTAGTTTTTCCAGTTCCATCATGATGCAGGCACCTTTAACATCGCGTGCGGTGAGGGTATAGGTATTGCCTTTTCGCTGCCACTGCGGATTTTTAAGCGGCTTGAGATCCTGATCCAATCCTTGATATTTTCGGACGCCGTATCCTTTCGGGATATTGATCGTAAGAATATTCTCTGCCGTTACACAATCGGCTGAGCCTTTGCAATCTCCTCCGCTAAGGAGAATTTTGATCACGCCGTTCTCCTCAGAAACCAAAAAATCGTCTTTATCGGCACGCTCAAGGTATGAATAGCGATCGGTATTGGCAAAGGAGAGTTTGATCATCCCTTCTTTTGTTTTTTCTATCGAATGGCTTGCAGGTCGGACATACACGATCCGATCGGCGTCAAACCCTTTCTCAAACATGAATCCGTAATTTTTATTTTTTTCGCCTTGATAATTGAAATGGAAAATACCTTCCGAAAAATCGGCCTGAGGATAAAAAATCATCTCCGAAACATCGGCTGAAACGCTGTTCCAACCCAACAACAACCCTACCAATCCGACTGCTATTTTACTTTGCATTATCACCTCATTGTAATAAAGGGATGATACAATAAAACAAACCAATTTTCGGTTAAAGGTGTTCCGATGAATCTATTATCCCTTTATCTCAGCCATCCGCTTACAACCGCAACCGTCGAATATGCCCTCGATATCACCCTAAGCCGAGGGGTTGAAAACGGCTATTACGGAAAAAGCGATACGCTTCATGTCGTCCTGGCACCGTTTGGGGTTCTTACCCTCATCGCCGAAGGGAAAAAAGAGATACTGGATGCGCTTTCACTTTTGCGCGTATCACTCGATGCCCCCGGTCTTATTACCCAAGATTATCCGATCCTTATCGATTCTGAACTGCCCACCCTTTTTAAAGTCACGAATAATGAAATCATTTTGCGTGAAGCCTCAACCTTGAATCTGAATATCATTGCACTCGCAATCAGTCAGAGTGTCGGGTTAGAACATTACGAAAAACGGCTCGATACCCTCTTTTTGCAAAGCCGCCGTATCGTCGAATCCATCCATACCTTCTCGATCAGCCGCCGCGCTCATCTGATGCAGTTTGCCAAACGCCTCGCCCTTACCCGTCACGATATGGTGAGTAACCTGCTGCTGTTGGATAAACCGAATATTTTATGGGATAACGAAGATGCCGAAAATCTCTATACCCGCCTTGCTTTTATCCTCGAACTGAACGATCGGCATGAAACGGCGCTCTCTAAACTCTCTCAGATAAAAGAGGACGTACTGCTCGTTATGGATATTATCAATCATAAAAAGAGCGAATTTTTAGAGTGGATCATTATCATCCTTATCGCCGTCGAAATTGTTATGGGGATAATCGAGTTCATCCGTTAGTATAAAATACGTTTTATGCTACAATAAAATCACCTATACTTTGGAGGGGATTGTGATGATGAAAAAGCTACTTGTTTTGAGTGTATTAGGTGTATCGGCTTTATGTGCTGCCGACGGAGCCAAACTTTTTGGTGCCAAATGTGCCGAATGTCACGGGGGAGACGGCAAGGATGTTTCTATCTCCGGAAAAGCGATTGCGGGTGACGCTGCGACCTTAACAAAACTGGTGGGCTACAAAAACGGCTCTTTCGGCGGCGAACAAAAAGCAACAATGCAAGGCTCTATAGCCGGTCTAAGCGACGATGATCTAAAAGCGATTGCCGCACACGTCGGAACCCTGAAGTAATCAGTGGAGGAGTTTCTCAAACTCCGTCGCCCTTAGCGGCTGACTTTTAAAATATCCCTGATACATCGTGCACCCTTTTTCACGTAAAAAATCTATCTGTTCAATACGCTCTGTCCCTTCGGCAAGTACCTGAAATCCAAGGGCTTGTCCCATGGCTATGATCGCCGAAACAATCGCCATATCGTCACGTTCGTAGGGAATGTCATCGACAAAACTTTTATCGATCTTCAGTACATCGATCGGGAACCGCTTGAGATACGAAAGGGATGAGTACCCCGTACCGAAATCATCGATGGCTAAACGGATACCGTGTGCGCGAAGGGAATGAAGCATCTCTACCGTCTCCTCTTCACGCTGCATTAATGCGCTTTCGGTGAGTTCTAACTCCAGCCGATCGGCCGGATAACCGCTTTTTTTAAGAGCCTCTTCAACCATATGCGGTACATTTTGATGACGTACCTGATGTGCCGATACATTCACGGCCAATGTCAGCCTGTGCCCCATATCCAGCCAAATCTTCCCCTGCCGGCACGTTTCATTTAAAACCCACTCTCCGATCTCTCCTATCAGTCCGATCTCCTCGGCTATGGGAATAAATTCAGCCGGGGATACCAACCCCTTTACCGGAGAATTCCACCGTATCAGCGCTTCTGCCCCGACAATACGTCCCGTCTGTATATGGACCTGCGGCTGATAATAAACTTCAAACTCTTGATTTAGGATCGCACGTCTCAAGCGTGTCTCGCATTCGATACGCTGCCGTGCCGAATCGGTAAGTTCATCGGTGTAATAGTGATAGACTCCCCGCCCCTCTGCTTTCGCTTTATAAAGCGCCGCATCAGCGTGTTGGAGGAGTATCGCCGCATCACTCCCATGATCAGGAAACAATACAATTCCGGCACTTGCCCCAACATGGATGAGTGCACCGGCTGAAAGTCGGTACGCCTCTGCCAAGGTACCCAGCATCTCTTGGGCTAAACGCCCCGCATCCTCCGGACGGGTAATATTTTCGAGAACCACGGCGAACTCGTCTCCCCCTAGCCTGGCGATCAAATCTCCTTCACGCAAACGTGACGTAAATCGTTCCGATACCATTTGCAACAGTTCATCTCCCGCACTGTGCCCGTAACTGTCATTAATATCTTTGAAACGGTCCAAATCAAACATCAGCAGTGCTAGCTGAGTTTTATCCCGATTGGCTTTATCAATCGAATTTTGCAAATGCGCATGAAGCAATCCCCGATTTGCCAAGCCGGTCAAAGGGTCAAAGTTGGCTAAAATTTCAAGCTGCTCTTCATGTTTTTTTCGTTCACTAATATCACGTGCTACCCCAAGAATACCGATCACTTTACCGCTTGGATCTTTCATAGGGGTTTTGATTGTGTCAAATGTCCCCGCATAACTTCCATCCGCAAACTGTAAAAATTCTTCATTATGATGAGAAGCGCCTAAGCGCATTGCAGCATTATCGTTTTCCCGAAAAAACTGTGCCAATTCCGGGTCAACAAAATCAAAATCATTTTTGCCAATAATCTCTGATTCTTTAGCATTGTAAAGCCGTTCAAACATTGGATTACACGCCAAATACGTTCCTTCCGTATCTTTTAACCAAATAAGATCAGGAATCGTACTTACAAGGGTACGGAGAAAAGCAGTCTGCTTTGCCAGCTCTTGTTGGCGTTCACGCAACGTTTGATCTGCTTTTTTTTGTTCAGTGATATCGCGATAAACCGCCATCATATACGGATGGTCTAAAAATGTAATGGAAACAACATTCACCAATATATCGAGCAACTTTCCATTTTTAGTTTTATGAACCGTTTCAAAGCAATCTTGGCCGTTTTGTATAATCGCATCGATACGGCGACGTGTTTCGTGAGGGGACTCTATCGCTTCATAATCTGAAACCGAAAGTTCTGAAAATTCATCTGCCTTATATCCCAAACGCTCATATGCGGAACGATTAAACTCTACTGCTTTCATCGTAATCGAATCAATCAAAACGACCCCGTCAGGAAGCGCTTCAAAAAGAGTACGAAGCTTTAAGGCATTTTGTTCGCTCGATATTTTTTCACTTTTTAGGGCATTTTTTCGTTCCCCGATCTTGATAATCGCTTCATTTTTTTGTTCGATTACACGGATTAAATAGTCAAAATAGGCACCATGAACCGCATGCAGAACATCATGGCGGCTCAAAAGCCCGACGAGATTTCCGGTCTCATCAACAACAATGAGCTGATGAACGCCGTGTTCTTCCATTAAAGATGCAGCTTCCTGCAGCGGGATACTTTTTTCGATAAGATGAAAATTGCGATGAAGCAATGCCTCCACCGTCACATCCTTATCCCCTTTTTTCTGTGCATGTACGCGGGCAATATCGCGTTCCGTGATCAATCCGGAAGGATGACTTCCGTTTAAAACAACCGCATATTCGGATTTACGTTCATGCATAAGCGCAGCTGCTTCAAAAAGAGGGGTATCAGGCGAAACAATCAACAGTGAACCGCTCATCGCTTCAGCGACTACTTTGAATTTTCCCAACTGCTCAAATCCGATATGACGAAGAAAATCTCCCTCGCTAACAACCCCGACAAATCGTTCCTCTTCGTCCACAACAACCAAGTGGCGATACCCTTTTTCTTCCATCATCGCATACGCATCATGAAGGTAAAATGTCTCCTCGACACAAAACGGTTCCGGTGTCATCACCTCACGTAAAGATTGTTCAATATTAATAAAATCGGCAACAACGCCCAATGCGTCATGTTCGGTAAAAATTCCGATCGGACGGTTATCGGAATCAACGACGATAACGGAACTTATCCCCGCTTTTGTCATCGTTTCCAATGCATCTGCAATGGATTGATCAGCATCTAAAGCCAAGCCGTCATTCGAAATAATCGATTTAAGCGTAACCTGTTTCATCCGTTACCCGAACATGTCATCGTTCGATTACGTCCCATATCTTTTGCCGAATATAGGGCATTATCGGCACGTTCAATCGCACTGATGAGGGTGTCTTCGCTTCTAACTTCCGTAATCCCGATACTGCAGGTTATCCGCCCCACATCTTCAAACGGCTGTATTTCAATCATACTTCGGATCTTTTCCCCGACACAATACGCTTCTTCGCATCCCGTATTTCGAAGAAGCAATACAAACTCTTCTCCGCCCCACCGTGCAAATAAATCGGCTTCCCGAACCGAAGACGCTACCAAAGAAACAAACCGTTTAAGGACATAATCTCCGATATTATGTCCGTACGTGTCATTAACCCGTTTAAAATAATCCAAATCGATCATCATTAGTGCCAAGTTCCCCCCCTGGCGTTTTATAATCGAAAGCTCTTGTGAAAAGAGTTCGGCAAACATATGGCGGTTATGAATCTCAGTCAGGGAGTCTTTCGTCGCTAACTGCGTCAAATGTCGATTTTTCTGCTGCAGGATTTGGGTAATCTCTTCAAATTGTTTAAAATGGTCCTGCATAAGCTGTGACCATTTCAGATAGGTACGTGAAATCAAATCCTGCTGAGTGACAATCCCCACAACCTGTCCATCATCATTGGTCACGACTATCCGTTTGAAATGACCGTTGCGCAAGTACTCAAGTCCCTCGCTTATCGATGCTTTTTCACTCAACATTTCGACAGGGGAAGACATCACTTCGCTTACAGCCATTGTAGGACAATTACCTTCTCCGATAAATTTGATAACATCTTTAGAGGTCAGTATCCCTATTGCATGTTTATCCTCTTGGATAATGACGCAATCACTTAATGAATCTTTCATATATTCCAATATGTCGGACATCGGAGTATCAGGGGAAAAAGTTTTATATCCGAATTTTTTTTCAAAAATCGTCGAAATCTGTAACGACTCTAAAATAATCTGCGGATCGACGCTGGCGACAATATCACTGTTGGTCACCAATCCGTACAGACTTCCGTCTTTATTGCAAACACAGATGTGTTCATCGATATCATTCGTTAGGTTGAGGGCATTGACGATATTGCTCTCTTTGTCAATTAGCGGGAGAGGACGAAGAGGGATTTGAGACAGGGGGGTAGAAAAACTTACCCCTTCGAGTTTCAGACGGATAACATCTTTTGTCGTAATAATATAATGAAGCGTATTGTTGATAACAATGACGCTGCGATGGTTATATTGATGCATTTTGTCCAGTGCATCTTGCACCGTATGATGCATATCGACCGTAATCACGTCAGTCGTCGCTATCAGTCCTAGGGAAGGGAAAAACATAGACAACACTCCTCTCTACATATTTTTATTATACCCGCTAGAACCTCAAAAAGTATCCATATTTTACTATAATTTAATGTTGTCATAATATATAACATAATAGAATGCATAAAATTACACAAGGATATCGCCTGTTCCTATGAGTTCCCGCATGTTCTTTGCCCTATATATCGGCTGCATTGTCCCGCTTTCCCCGCTTGGGATTGTTTTTTATCCCCTGACTGATTTTTAATGGAAATACTGGCGATTCCCTCTCTCGTCATTGTTTTATCCCTTTGGGTAGCCCACTCGATTTTTCTCAATCGCCGTCTTATCGAAAGCAAAAAACGATACTGGGAGTTTTTCAGCGATTCTCCCGTAGCCCTCATCGTTGTCGACCACGATTACTGTATTACAGAATGGAATCAGAGTGCTGAAACCATTTTCGGATGGAGTGCCGATGAAGCCTCAGGGCAAAATATCATCGAGCTGATCGTCCCGGATTTTGATCAAGACCAAGTTATTTCCGTACTTCAAAAAGCCTCAACCGAGGGGAGAAGTTTTTCCAAGAACTATAATATCACCAAAAACGAAACCGAAATTTTTTGCGAATGGCGCAATCATAAACTGGCGGGGAAAAAGGGGGAAATACTTTGTATAGCTCAAGATATCACCCTTACCAAAAAAACACTCGATGACCTCAACAAGCGCTCTACCGCATTGGAAAGTGCGGGCGATGCCATTTTTTATACCGATAGCAAAGGGCTAATCGAGTTTGCCAACCCCAGCTTTTTTGCGCTCGGACTCAAAGACCAAGACCATCTGTACGGAACCCATATCGGCAAATATCTTTTTAAAGAACGGCTCACATTCAATACCATATTCTCCCAATTCAGCGTCAACCATACCTGGAGAGGAACCATTACCAAAGCATCGCAAACAGGGGACAAAGTCCTCAGTGCTACCATCACGGCGATCTACCATCGCAATCGTCTTGTCAGTTACGTTGCCAACCTGCACGATATTACCCATATCACCACTCATGTCGACGCTTTGACCTATCGGGTTCAGCATGACACCCTCACCGGCGCCACCAACCGTGCTACATTAAACGACCGGCTGGGGCATGCCATCACCCGCTCGAAACGGAATAAAGAGAAAGTTGCCCTCTATTTTATCGATTTGAATGATTTTAAACTGGTCAACGACCGTTACGGACATGAAGCGGGAGACCGATTGTTGCAAAACGTCGCTAAAAATATCAGGGCATGCCTGCGAAACAGCGATACGGTTTGCCGCTACGGCGGAGATGAATTTATCGTAATGATCGAAGATGTGAAAAGCGAAGAGCATCTTCATAGCGTTCAAGATGCGATAATGGCCGCTATCAACGAACCGATTTATCTGGACGATAAAACTGTTCTGCACGGCAAAGCGAGTATCGGGATGGCACTTTATCCCGATCATGCGGCAGACGGCGAGGAGCTTATAAAAGCGGCCGATCACGCGATGTATGCCGTTAAAAAGAAAAAACACCTCAGCGAACCCGTACCAATACTTTGCGTTGACAGTCACAGTCGCTGAAATAGACCCACTGTTCTTGATAAATCGGCTGCGGTGAATACACAACAGGCACCTGAGTACTCTGCACATAGGTCACTGATCCGCGCCGCGGTTCTGAGAGGGCATATCCCAATACTCCGCCGATTACCATAGGAACAACCCAGTCGGTGTGATGGTGATTCGACATTTTTACATGACGGACGGGCTCATATCGCCCTCCCCGTTCATGCCCTCCGGCATATGCACTCGAAACCAAAAGAACGGCGGCAGTGATAACTGCCCCCCACGGCTGAACTTTTTTCATAGGAGACTCCTATCGTTTAGATACCGTTATGATCTCCAAGGTTTGTGAAGTGATCGTGAATCAAAAATATTCGGTAAAATAGCACCCGATATCGGAGGAAACCCATGCGTCCATTTACCCTTTTTACCGTTTCGGCTTTACTTTTTTCACTTAGCTGGGGCAATCCCCAATGCTATGTCGAAGGGTACGGCGACCTTATCGTCTCGGCTGACGAAAATTCACTCGTTCTCAAAGACGGAACACGATTTGCCTATCATACCGACAGTTCCAAAGCTTCATGGGACGAAAAAATAAACAACGCCGATCTTGCCGTTCAGCTCTCTCAACGCTACGATGCGGGAGGATACGATACCCCGCCGCCGTACCTTTTTGATCCGGGACGTCTGCGCTATCAGCCGTTTTTTCAATCCCTCTACGGCAAAGACAAACAATCCGTTGAAAAGAATCTTGTCCGCATTAACTGGCCGACGATGAAAGGTTCTATCAAACTTCCCGTCTCCAAAATCGACGGTGTGGATAAAAAGCTCTATGCGATCGGCCAGGAGATTGCCAAATTGCCTAAATCGGACCGGATATGGGCGGAGGGGGCGACGACCTACGCCTACCGTGTGATTAAAGATACCGACCGGCTCTCGATGCACAGTTTCGGGATTGCCATCGATCTGGCACCGGCCAAAACCCAGTATTGGAAAGATGAGAATCCTTCCGAAACGGCACATATCGGGTATAAAAATACGATGCCGCTCTCCATCGTCCGTATTTTCGAAAAACACGGCTTTATCTGGGGAGGACGGTGGTACCACTATGATACGATGCATTTTGAATACCGTCCGGAGCTCTTCGCACCCTCCTGCACGCTAAAAGGGAAATAAGTCATGAATACCTGGATGGCGATAGCCCGGGATGAAGCGTTAAAGGGGATGGACAGCAACGAGGGGGGACCTTTCGGCGCCGCAATCGTACGTAACGGCAGCCTCATCGCGGCGGCTCATAATGAGGTGCTGAAGAGCAATGACCCCACCGCTCATGCCGAGATTAATGTCATTCGCAAAGCTTCCGAAAAATTAGCAACCTATGACCTGTCTGACTGCGTCCTCTATACGACATGCTATCCGTGTCCGATGTGTTTGGGGGCAATTCTTTGGGCACGGATTCCAACCGTTTATTATGCTTCGACAATGGACGATGCAGCTCGCGGCGGGTTTGACGACAAAGCATTTTATACAATGATCACCGATCCAAAGTCGGTTCTTGATCTGCATCCTCTCGACAGTGAAGAAGGGAACCGGCTGTTTTTCAGATGGAACGAAAAAATGGACAGAACCGTTTATTAGAAATTTTGTGACCTTATCGTAACCATAAGATTTTACACTTCTGGACTTTTTTTTAAGGTCTATCATGATTTCCGCTCCCGTTATCTCCCGTCTCTCTATTCGACAAAAAATCACCCTTATTGTCGTATTGACACAGCTCTTCGCCGTGACCGCTATCGCTATCGGTATTATCGGGATGTTTCTCTCAAACGGTTCGCTTCAAAGGATCAATGACCAAAGTCTCCATCCGCTCGATCAGCTCCGCCAATGCAAACACTCGATGATCAACGTCATTCAAGCCAAAGCGCAGCTTATTTCCGAAGGTGCCGGTGATTACGATCTCGATCTAAAAGCGATCAAAGAAGCGCATAAGCAGTTCAATCTTCAATGGGCAGCCTATATCAAATCACCCAAAATTGCGAAAGAATCGGAACTCCTAGAAGAGGCGAAACAGCAGGTTGAACGGGCGGACCGCTCTATGAGCGCGCTTGAGACGGCTATTGCAAGCCGTGATATTATGGAAATCCATGATTTGGTTTCGAGCGATTTTCCGTTCAGCTTTGCTCCGTTAGCGGAACGTTTCGATACATTGATAACGATTCAATTGGGAAATACGCAATCGCTCTATACGGCGGCACAGACACAATTTAATCAAACGCTCATTCTAATCGCCGTTATTTTCCCGATCGGCATGGTCATCATCTTTTTTACCCTTCGAATCATCACCCGCGAACTGATCGAAAAAATCACCCTCCTCTCACAGATCATCCACCATCTGCGCGAAGGAAATCTCCAAGAACGGATCAAAACCGAGGGGAGAGATGAACTCTCTTCCGCCGCAAACGATATGAACGGTTCGATGGATGAACTCCAAAAAATCCTTACCGATATCAAATCGGTCTCTTCTGAGAGTATTGCGACGGCTCAAGAGCTTAACAATGTAGCCGACACCATTCGCCAACGATTAGAGACAAGTACAACCGACATAGCACTCACCCACACGCAGCTCGTCGAACTCCAATCCATCGTTCATACTTCGACCTCTTCCGCACGGGAGACAACCGATAAAATCGATGAAGCCAATTCCAACCTGATCGAAGCCAATACCCAAATTTCGAAAATGAACAACGATATTCAATCGGTCGCACAGATTCAGCAGAATCTCTCAAATGAACTGCAAACCCTCTCTTCACAGGCACAACAGGTCAAAGGGATCTTGAATATTATCGGGGACATTGCCGATCAGACCAATCTCCTCGCACTCAATGCAGCTATCGAAGCCGCACGGGCGGGAGAACACGGGCGAGGATTCGCCGTGGTCGCCGATGAAGTGCGCAAATTGGCCGAACGTACGCAAGAGAGTCTGGCACAAATCAACAGCACTATCAGCACCATCGTCAATGCGATTATGGATACCAGCGATAAAATGGAGAAATCGACGGGTTCAGTCTTAAAAGTTTCTACCGATTCCGATACCGTTCAGCGTATTATCAACAGCTCCTCATCGCTTATCTCCGTTGCTGCGGCAAGCGTCCACCAATCGAATGCTCATCTCTCCGATTTGACGGGGGGAATGCAATTGATATCCGCTAAAATCGACTCGCTCAATACTATCGCTTCTTCCAATACGAACAGTATTCAAGAGATCACCGATGTCGCTTCACGCCTTGATGAAAGTACCGCCAATATCAATCAAAAACTGGAAAAATTCCGCACCTAACCTAAAAATTCGATCACTTTTTCAACCGGGCGGCCGATAACGGCACGGTTCTCTTCGATAAGGATCGGACGTTCGATCAGTTTCGGATGTTCCGCCAACACATCGATAAGTTCGGATTCATCCGTGATTTTTGCAATTTGCAGTTCTTTATACAGATCCTCTTTGGTACGCATCAGCTCGCGTGCCGAAATCCCGAGTTTTTTAAGCAATGCGGCAATCTCTTCACGTGATGGAGGAGTATCGAGATATTTAAATATTTCGAACGCGCTGTTTTTATCTTCCAACAGCTTCAGTGCTTCGCGTGATTTTGAACATTTCGGGTTATGCCAGATGGTCATCATATCATTTCTCTTTTTAGTGTAATTATAGCCTAGCGTATAAATCAAATTAATCTTAAATATTTTTACTAACTACTTAACACAAAATTAACACAGATAGTCCATAATCCTAGTCTCAGAAATTACCATTAGGAGTTTAAAGGAGAAAAAAACGGAGGAGAAACCAACCAACGATCCGCCCGCCCTATGAATTGGACCTCTCAGGCGAGCGGAAAAACGTATTGCATAGCAACGTCTAAATTATAGCGTTTTTTTGCGCTGTTTCTCCGACGTTGTCGTGCATACACCTATATTTATCTAAAGGAAATGTATGTTCGATTTTCCCATATTCGAAATGCCCACAATCGGGCTAAGAATGCTCATGGCGATCAATGCGATCATCCACGTATTTGTCTCTCACGGCGGTGCCGTCGGAGGTTCCGTGGTGCTTGCACTCGCCGCATGGTGGACCAATAAAAAAGGGGATTTGGCGGGATATGAAACCGTCTATCGCCTCCTCATGGTCTTTTTTATCATCTCTACGTCTGTCGGTGCACTCACCGGAATCGGGATGTGGATTCACGCCAACATTATCAGCCCCAACGCTATCGGTGGACTTATTCGCGTCTTCTTCTGGAAATGGTTTATCGAGTGGATCGTATTTAACTTCGAAGTTATTTTACTCCTCTTCTGGTTTATGACATGGAAAACAAAAGCTACTACAGCTGAAGGTCGCGCTTCTTCCGTTCGCTTCGGAACTTATTATGCGGTATCCTCATGGATCACCATGCTGATCATCACAGCGATTTTAGGCTTTATGTTGACACCGAATTTCGACGGTCAGCCGTGGATCGATCCTGAAGTGTATCCGGGTACCGTCAACTACAACAATGCACTCTTTAACCCGACATGGTTCCCGGGACTCTTAATGAGAACCTTTAGTTCGATCGCGTTTGCTGCTGCATTGGCAATTATGTGGACATGGCTTATCACCGCGTTTAGCAAAAACGAAGAGATCCGTGCTACTAAAGAACGTCTCATCAAATTTTTCGCCACGATTATGATGGTTACGGTTCCTGTTGCTGCGGCATTTGGATACTACTATCTACTCCAAATCCCAGAAGCGGCGCGCGCCATGATCCCGACGGCGATGATGACGAGAGCATTTGCCGATAAAATGGATTTGATGTACATGATTATCAGCGGCATCGGCGGTGCAGTAGTGATAACAACGATTATCGCCTACTTCTCTCCGAAACGGATGCCCTACATTGCGGCAACACTCATGGTTGCAGCATTTATGCTCTTCTGGGGCTTTGAAGAACGTACCCGCGAGTTTATCCGCAAACCCTACCTCATCTATAACTATATGTATGCCAACGGTATCCGTGTTACCGATGTGCCGTATCTAAACAAAGTGGGTATCCTCAAACACGCCATCTTCGTCGATGAAAAAGATAAAGTAATCAAAGAGGATAAATCCAATCTCGTCGAAGTGGGTCACACCATCGCTCGTATCGAGTGCCGTGCCTGTCATACCGAAAACGGTATCAACGGTCTCAAATTCCTAACCAAAGGGTGGAGCCAAGAGGCGATTCGTAACCGTATCAACAACCTTCCGGGCGGGGGAACCCCGTATATGGCTCCGTTTGTCGGAACCGAAGCGGAAAAAGACGCTCTTGCGGCGTATATCGCATCACTTAATAAAAGAGGAGAGATCAAATAATGAACTGGAAACTCCCTTTTGACATCCCCCTCGTCGTACCGACGATGGGACTCCCCGGCTGGTTTTTTGATACGCTGGGAATTATCGTATTTGTCGTGCATATCGCATTTATCTATACCCTCATCGGAGCATCGACCGCGTCGGTTCTCTACAACATCACAGGGGTATTCAAAAAATCTAAAACCGACGATTTGTTGGCGTACAAAATGACCAATCCTACCACCATCAGTGAAAATATGGGGGCATTGTGGGGGGTCGCTCCGCTACTCGTTATTTCGGTACTTTATACCGGATTTTTCTATACGGCGATTCTCAAAGTCTCTCCGCATATCTTGCATATCATTTACGGGAACATCTTCGCGTTCTTGCTCTCGTATGCGTACAAATTCAGTTGGCATTCATTGCATAACCACAAAGGGTTCCATATCGCTATCGGTTTGGTTGCGGTATTAACGTTCTATACGTTGCCTCCGGTGTTTATGTCGATGTCTAACCTCTATTTGCAGCCCGAAACCTTTGCAACGGTGCAAAATATTTGGGACATTATGCTCACCCCGCTCACGAGTTTCCGTTTGCTCAACTTCTTCCTCACGGCGTTTAGCTTTACGGGGATTGTGATGATCTATTTGGGAGTCAAATGGGTCAAAGCAGGCGGTGAAGATGCCGAAGCGGGACGTTTGGCAATCGATCAGGGTAAAAAATGGTTTATGTGGGCCTCTCCGGTCAACATCGCCGTATTGCCGCTCGTGTTTTTCGCATTCAGTCCGCGCATCAGCGAAGCGTATATCCATACGCCGTTTGTATTCTTGCCGTTCGCCGCATCGGCAGTTCTCACGATCTTGTTCTTCTTCTTGCTAAAACGTTTCGGCAATGAAGAGATGAACCTTGGGGATGCGACCAAAGCGATGGTATTGGTGATCGTTGCCGTCGTATTGATGGCAACCGCCCGTCACGGTATCCGCGTGGTGAGTTTCGAGGAACCGCTTAAACTGCAGGCCGAAGCGACCGAAAAATACATGACCGACGTTATCACCGAGTACAAAGCGTACAAAGAGGAGATGAAAAACGCTCCGGCAGTCGTTCTCGATCCGGCGGTTTCATTGGCGGATTCCAAAGGGTGCTTGGCATGCCACAGTGTCGATACTAAACTCGTAGGTCCATCGTATAAAGAGGTTGCTGCCAAAGGTGAAAGTGCCGATGTTCTCACCGCTTCACTCAAAAACGGCTCAACAGGTAAATGGGGTGAAACGCCGATGCCTCCACAAACGCTCACCGATGAAGAGGCTAAAACCCTCATTGAATGGGTGTTGAAGCAAAAATAACACTTTCGTACTTTTCTTTTTAACAAGAAAAGTGCGCAAAAGAAAATCGTCCTCCGAGCAAATCGCACGCGCAACTTCTTGCACTACTGCATCGCCCCTAAAGGGATTTCCTTTGGTCATGCGCGGCTTTTGCGGATGCTCAGAGGACACCTATATCTATTTTCACAAGAGAACCCAATATGCCAAAATCGACCTCCTTAAAGATTCAAACCATATTCGGTTCTCCTTTGAGAATAGTGATTTCACTCTTTTTTAGTTTCTCCCTCTTCGGTGCGCCGCTATCACTCAAAAACACCCCCTATTTTCATCCTAATGCCTCGGTGAACATCGTTATTTTCTACACTACATGGTGTCCCCCGTGCCAACGGAGTCTCGCATTGCTCGGCACCGTCCAAAAAGCTCATCCGGAAATCGCCCTTCATCGGATCTGTGTGGACGATGCCCAAAATCAAAAAAAAGCGGTCCCCTACGGTCTTGGACAAAGCATCCCCATCATATTGATCGCCGATCATAGCGGCAATGTCGTCAAACGCTTTAGCGCATTGCCCGATCACTCGATTTTAAATGCCCTCATCCAAAGACTCGAAGAGGGACGACTCGAAAACGGAACTCTTCCAGCGGATCAACGTCTCGATACGTGGAAAATGAATCGGAAGGGGATGTAATGCAGTTTTTACGCGACAACAAAACATTTTTAGCCTTCCTTATCCCTTTTTTAGTGATTCCATGGATAACGCTCGGCGATTTTCATCTGTTGCTGTTTAATTTTTCCCATGATCGATTCGAAGTCCTCGGCAATGCGATTGAAATGAATACCTATGCGATGATCGCCTTATTGGTCATTCTCGGGGTGGCTTTGACGTTGATCAGCGCTCTTAGCCTCTCGCGGTTTTATTGCGGAACGCTGTGCCCCAACACTTTTTTTGCCCATCTCCTCACCCTTTTCGCTCAAAAGAAAAAATCGATTCTCTCTAAAATCATCGGCTTGAGCATCCTCACCGCTTTGGCGTCGATACTGGCGTTTTCAGTGGTAGCGTACGGGATAAGTACCGATGAGCTGATCGACGCGGTAATGAATCTCACCTTTGCAGGGTGGTTGGTTATCACCCTCTCCGCTCTCATGATCGCCGAGGTCTATATGATACAAGGGTGGTACTGTGCCTATCTGTGCCCCTATGGTGCTACCTGCGCGATACTGCCGATAGAGGATCGGCTGAGCTATGAATTTAGCGATCCTGCCAACGATTGCACCGAGTGCGGCGGGTGTGTCAAAATCTGTCCTATCCCGAATCTCGATATACGCGAGGGATTTGATCTGCGCTGTATCCAGTGCGGTTTATGTGAGGAGGCATGTCACAAAACATTTGCCAAAAACCCCTCGATCACGACACTCATCACCCGCACGAAACACCCGATATTCCAAAGCGGCGGCAAAGGGATCGGCTACCTGCTTGCTATCGTGCTCATTAGTGTGTTTACCGCCTTGGGAACTTTGTATCTGACCCAAGACGATCGGCTGGAGAGTTGCCGATTTGAAAATCGTCCGTTACACCTTTCTATCTCACCAAAGAGCCCATAAACTATGCTCAATACTACCTCGATCCTCATTTTCTTGATGGCTATCCATGCAATTTTTCTCTAGACAATCCGTTAACCGGCTAGCAATCAAACGCATCAAGAACAAAATAGTAAACGCTTAACACGAATGTAACACTTCTAATTCATAATCGCACCCTTTAACTCTAAATTTTAAGGAAGTGCGATGGTAAATAGCCGCCGAATTACCCACAGCCTCTTGCTCTCATCTCTTTTGATAAGCGCATGTTTTGGGACTGAAAACTCAAATGAAGTCCAGTTGGATAAAATTTCCGTCACCGCTACTCAAACCGATAATGGATCCGCAACCGTGCCTGATCTATCAGGACTGCGCGCAGCGACGAGTGATACCGCATCGCTCTTGCGCGACGTGCCGGGCGTAAGTCTCTACGGTGCCGGCGGCGTATCCAGCCTGCCGGTCATCCACGGGCTTGCAGATGATCGCCTACGCATCAAAGTAGACGGTATGGATCTGATCGCCTCATGTCCAAATCATATGAATCCCGCATTATCTTATGTAGACCCTACCAATGTAGACAATATGAAAGTGTATACCGGCGTATCACCGGTGAGTGTCGGCGGCGACAGCATCGGTGGCAGTATTATTGCCGAAACACATGCACCGAAATTTGCTCTGCCCGGACAAGGCAACCTATTTGAGGGCGAGGTAGGCGCTTTCTACCGTAGCAACGGCAATGCTCATGGTGGTAACCTCTCAGCCACTTACGCTACCGATTCGCTGAGCGTTACCTATGCCGGTGCCACCGCCCAGTCTGACAACTACGATGCAGGCGGAGACTATCGTAATTTCTCTGTTACATCCGCAGTTAATGCCAATCATCCTGCCGATGGTGCGCCTAAACTACAAAACCTCGGCACAAACGAAGTCGGCTCAACCGCTTACAAAACACAAAATCACACACTAGGTCTCGCATACCAAAACAGCAATCAGCTGTTTGAAGCAAAATTCGGTTACCAAGACTTGCCTTATCAGCTCTATCCAAATCAACGGATGGATATGCTCGATAATGAAGAAAAACGGATCAACCTACGCTATTTAGCTACATACGACTGGGGTAATGTAGAAGCACGCGCTTATCATGAAACGGTTGAACATTTCATGGATTTTGGAGAAGATAAACTCTACAATTACGGTGCTCTCGTAAACAACACCTATCCCGTCAACGGAATGCCGATGTACACCGAAGGAAAAACGAACGGCGTCTCTGTCAAGACGGAAATTGGACTCAATTCAAGAGATTTATTACGTATCGGCATGGAAGGGCAAACCTATCGATTAAACGACTGGTGGCCACCGGCACCTGACTGCGGTTATACTGGCTTAACCGCGAACTGCACCGGAGGAATGGCACCCGATACGTTTTGGAATATTCGTGACGGCAAACGTGATCGTTTAGCAGCATTCGGCGAGTGGGAAGCCCAATGGAATCCTCAATTGAAATCACTAATAGGCTTACGTTTTGAACAGGTAAAAACCGATAGTGGAGATATTCAAGGCTACAATACCGGCATGATGTATGCCAACAGTTCGGTAGGGACACGCCAAGCTTGGAACGATTTAGATCGCAAACGTACTGACAATAATCTAGACATAACGCTATTGACACAAAATACTATCAATGAACAAAGCTCTATAGAATTTGGTCTTGCTCAAAAAACCCGCTCTCCAAATCTCTATGAACGCTACCCGTGGTCAACCAACGCAATGGCAATGGAAATGAATAACTTTGTCGGAGACGGTAACGGTTATGTCGGGAATCCTGATCTCAAACCGGAAATTGCACATACCGTCAGCCTCACCGCCAACTGGCACAGCACTGGAGGTGACTACCAGTTTATGATGACACCGTTTTATACCCACGTGCATGATTACATCGATGCCCGCCGTACATACCCCGGTGCTTCTGCTGCCAATGCAACGGCTACGAATAGTTTTGTTCGATTGCAATACGTCAATCAAGAAGCACGACTTTATGGTATCGATCTTGCCGGTAAAATGTCACTTAATAGTGCTTTCGGTCTAAAAGGTATAGTAAACTATACCAACGGTAAAAATACTGAGACAGGAGACGAGCTTTACAATATTATGCCTCTCAACGCAAAAGTCGCTCTAACCCATACATTCGATAACTGGAATAATGCCATTGAGGTTATCGGTGTCAAAGCAAAAGATAGTACATCCGATGTACGTAATGAAATCAAAACTTCAGGATACAGCCTCGTCAATATGCGCGGTAGCTATTCATGGCAGAAAGTACGCATTGATTTTGGTGTAGAAAATTTGTTTGATACCCTTTACTACCTGCCGCTCGGCGGTGCTTATACCGGAGAAGGCGCTACTATGTCACTCAATAAAGAAGCCGGTACAGTTAGCTATGCTAACGTCAATAATGGCTCTTATGGCGCTTCAGGAAACACCACTATGTGGGGAACAGCTGTTCCGGGCATGGGTCGCACGCTTTATACCAGTATTAATTATAAATTCTGATTTTCTTCTTTTGTATCCTCTTAACGTCGGGGCTTACTCCGACGTTTTTTGTCATTTTGAAATATCTAGTCACTCTTTTGCCACACCATTTAACTTACTACCCTGTTAAATATAATAAAAAATTACATTAAAAGGGAAATTACCATTTTCCCTCTATAGATAAAAATAGCTGTGGTTTTGTGTGCTCTTTATCCACTTGAGTTTGGGTGATTGCTCCCCCTGCATCGTACAAACGTGACGTTGTCTCTACGGTTGAAGCCGTGATATTTTTCACGTTAAGCTGCACTTTAAACGTTTTATTGAGCCGTTTATTGGCATAGAGATCGAGTGTACCGTACCCTTTTTGTGATTGGGATATGAAATATTCCTGCGGATCATCGTATCCGCCGACATAGCGATAAGCCGCTCCATAGGTGATTTCAGAAGCTTTTAGAGTGTGATCGAAACCGAGGTTACAGGTAAAATTCGGTGTTTGTAAAAGCTCCCGTTTGACTCCGGTGAGGGTGTTGGTGAGCGATGAATCTTGCAGCGTTGCATTTGCAAAAAGTCCGAGCCCTGAGATGTACTCTTTGAGGGATTTTTTAAACTCTAATTCAAGACCCCATAACGACCCCTCTCCTGCATTTTCAGGGGTTTGCTCATAACGTCCCGATACGGAGTTAAACCGGATGGCATTTTCGATTTTATCATCGATGGTTCGGTAAAACCCGCCGATGCTCGCTAACCCTTTATCCTCAAAAAAGTGTTCATACCGAAGCTCATAACTCAACGCTTTTTCTTCGGTTAAATTCGGATTTCCGATCACATCGGGGCGATGGATGCTGTTTTCATCGAGGGTGCTGTTGGTACTCGCCGATAGCTGGCTGAGTCTTGGGAGACGGACGGTTTTAGCGACACTTGCACGAATATTATCTGTTGGTGTCACCTGAAACAGTGCATGCAGAGATGGCGCGAAGTAACCCAGATTCGACGTTGCACCATAGTCTCTATTTAATGTCTCATAACGGAGTCCGGGGGTAATAACGATCCCCTCATTCAATGTATATTCGTCTTGGATATAGAGGGAGAGTTTGTCCTCTTTCATCTGGATTTTATCGTTCACCGAAGTGACATCTACCCCGTTTAAAATCCTTGTAGTTTCATCAATCTGATCGCTTCTTTTGAGTTCAAATCCTGCTTTCATAAAATGCTCATCTCGAAGCGCGGTATAATCCCCCTGAAAACCGTAAAACCGACTCAATACATAATCGTGCTCTTTACGATTGGTAGCAGAAGGGGTCGATAATGACTCCAAATCGCCTCTCTCTTCGAACGAGTGGATTTTTGCTTTCCACTCAAAAATATCATCTCCGAATCGGTGTTCCGCCCCCAATGCCGACCAAAGCATCGTGTTGGTAGCATCGTCATGGCTTTGATAACGGCTCGTCGGTGTAGCTGAGCCTTCGGTTAACGTCGTTGAATCAATCCTATCAGTATTGTGATTAAACGTCACCGATCCGTCATAGAGTATTTTAAGGCGTGGAGATGCGGTGTAGTTGAGTTTAGCACGCAGCCCTACGGAGCGATTTTTGCTCCGGTCATCACGCTCTTCATCGGTCTCCAATGCTGCTTTATCGGTTGCGATGTCGGTCCGATCCTCTTTTCGATTCTCAGATGCGGTAAGGTTCACCATATACGAAACTTTATCGAGCTTCCCTTCTCGTTGAACATACGCGGTTTCGCTCAGATCCTCACCATAGGCACCGAGTGTCACTTTTGCAGAAGTTCGCCCCTCTGCCTTTGGTTTTTTGAGAACGACGTTGACGATTCCCCCCATCGATTCGGCAGTGTACTCCGCCGAACCGTTGCTCATCACCTCGATCCGCTCGATCATATCGGGAGAGATCTGTTCCAGTGGACTGACACGCTTACTCGTTCCCGTCGAGGTCGCTTCGCCATCGATCATTACCACCGTATACCCCTTGCCCGGTGCGCTGGCGGGTCCTTTGCCGTTGGGGATCGTTACCCCCGGGGTGCGCCGGAGAATCTCTAACGCATTCGCATCCCCGTACTGAGTCAACTCCTCTGCCTTGATGATCCGTTTTGCGATAGAGTTATCCCGTCGCTCATCGATAGCGGTATAATCCTCCGCTATTTGTATCTTCTCCAACACAACCGTTTCTTCGGCATAAACACTTGAGGCTAAAAGGGCGGCTATTAAAAGACGTTGATTCATACTATTTTCCTTATTCGCTTTCTATATTGCACACATACGCATCACATGCCAATACCGCAGCTCCGTACGATGTCGTGATTTGCGGATACGATGGGACAAAGATTTTATGCCCCAGTTCGTTTTCAATCGCACTAACCAATCCGCGGTTTAATGCGGGGCCTCCGTCGAAATAGACGTTCTCTTTCACCCCGACCCGTTTCACCAGTTTTACAATCCGTTTCGCTATCGAATAATGAACCCCCGATACGATATCTTCGACGCTGTGATTATTCCCCAGCAGTCCGATGATCTCCGATTCGGCGAATACGGCGCACGTACTGCTGATCGAAAGAGGTGTCCCCGTCGATTTGAAATGATATTCACTCAGTTCATCCACTCCGATTTCCAGATTCATCGCGACAACATCGAGAAATTTTCCCGTTCCCGCCGCACATCGGTCGTTCATGGCGAAATTGACGACATTCCCCTCGGTATCGAGAGAAATTGCCTTGCTGTCCTGTCCGCCGATGTTGATGATCGTTTTGATCTCGCCGTAACTTTTCGCGGATTGTTGCGCCCCGATAGCGTTGGCGGTAATCTCACTGACGTTTTCATCCGCCTCTTTAAAAAGTTTCCGTCCGTATCCAGTGGCAACCGTATAGACAACCTCGCTCTCATCGATCTTCAATTCACGCAACAATTCGCTGAGTGTTTCTTGGGCGTATTTGTAAAACATACTCCCGCTCGCGCTGATCTTATGCCCGATTAGATTTTTATTCTCATCCACAATACTAATTTTGATCGCGGTAGAACCGATATCAATCCCTGCAAAATATCTCATTTTTTCATTCTCTTTCGATTTTTCAATGATTCTACAAATGCTTCGACCCGCGTCGTAAGCTGTCCGTGCTGTGAGGGGCTGTAATCGCTTTCTATATAAAGTATCGGGATACCCTCACGCTCCATTGCCGCAAGCACGCTGCGCTGTTCCATCTCATACACCTGACACCCAGCAAATGCCTGATAGATCACCCCATCACCTTTATAAGTGTGAACCAGCTGGATGATCCGTCGTATACGGTCGTCATTTTGGGTGAATATCGGGCAGGTACACGCTTTGAGATATTTGTCCGAAACCGAATCGATCATGTCGTAGAGGTTCCACTCATCCACCGCAACCATGTCGTTGAACATCCGGTTCGAACTGCACGTCTCATCGGCGACGATGATCGCATCGCTCTCTTCGATGATGAGGGGGATTTTATAATTGGGGAAAATCGGCGGTGACCCTGTATAAACAATACGCGGGCTCGCTTTGCCCGCCACATTGACACCGTCATTTACCCGCTGCTCCAACTCTGCGAGCAATTTTTCCACTGCACCGATCCACTCATCTATTTTGTCAAAGAAAAAAGCATTGGTTACCAAGAACATATCGACACCTAAAATCGGAACCGCTTTGGCTTTTCGAAATTCGGTGAGCTTGTGATAAAGCGACTGGGCATATCCCACCTTTTTGATCGCACTCTCCAGATTAGACTTGGTCAGCTTTTTCCCCTGAAATTTAGAGAGCTTCACGGCGAAACTTTTAACACTTTCACGCCAGTAATGGCGGCTCTCTTCGCTCTCTTTGGTGCGGGGGAATCCGACATCGATCACGGTGTGACCGAAACTTCCGATGATCGCCCCCGCTTTGGTTTTTTGGTCGCACGTCGTCGGAGAAAATGTGATGTCGGGTTTATCAGAGAAATTGTCCGAGGCGAACCACCCCACGGTCGCTTTGACGAGAGGACACGACTTTTGAGGCAACAGATCACTGCCGATCTCGTCATCTGTGTAAAACCCGTTGCACAGCCGGATCGGTATCCCCTCCAGCGCATAAATGATTTCAGAGGGGATTTGGATACACATCGTCCCGATTTTCGCTTTCCCCTCATGCAACGGTTCATGGCGGCAATAGACCTTTTCAAACAAATCGTAAAAATAGCCCATACTGCGAATAGGGGATTTAAAATCTTCTTTAAGAGCATTGAGGACACTGATTGCCTCCATCGCCTTGTGACGATTCTGCCTCTGATGCGGCGTTTCTATCGTGAGTTCAGTGTGCATGTTTCTCCCCTCTCTGATCCATCGCCATACGAAGAACAAATCCCTCTTTGGTCGATTCGAAAATAGTAGCCCCCATAAAATTGGCTTCCAGACACCCCTCTTCGGGACAGGCAGCGACGCATTTGAGACACAACGTGCAATCCTCCGTGACCATATTTTTCGTCGTCACGTCGTCGGCGATTTCGAGGATGTCCATGTCGCAGGCACGATAGCAGTCCCCGCATCGGGTACATTTGGAACCGTCTTTATAGAGTTTGAGCAATGCTGGTTTCGAAAAAATATACTGCAATGCCGCCATCGGACAAAAATAACAAAAGAACCGCTTTTTAATAAACGATCCGGCTAAAAACAGCCCAGTCATAATCATCCCAATAGTGGTCATGACGATATCGGTTTTCGATGAAAAGTCGATATAGAACTGGTTAAAGTCCCCCGTAAAAGCGGGAATCATCATCCGTCCGGGACAAATATCACAAAACGGCATCGATAAACCGTTCGGAAGTTTTGGAATGCCAAATACCGAATTGGCAATCATTACCGGTAAAAGCAACAGCAAAAAGAGCAAAATGTATTTGATACTTTTGATCTTCCCACGATTTGCCCACGAGTATTCGCTAAAGCGAATTTTCGTTTTTTCTCTAAGCATTGTAAGCCAGTCTTGCATCGTCCCAAGCGGGCAGACGAAACCGCACCACCCTTTGTTCAGTACCCAAAACCACACCATAAACATCACCAGTGAGATCAGGAACGCATACCCGGCATATCCCATAAACACATCGATCGGGTGTTTAAGATCGTGCTGGAGCATTCCGACATAGCATTTTCCGCCGGTTCCCTCTGCGTTGTAAACACAGGCAAACGTCGGAAGCTTATTTCCCAAATCCAACCCGATATAGCCTCCGTATACAATAAAAGCAAATGCGGCAATTTGAAACCAAAACCGAAACCGCACCAGATTCATATTATTGACGGCACGGCGCAAGGAAAATTTATTCTTCATCGAACCAAATCTCCTTAGGCGTTTTGCGCTTGCGGCGACGGTTATAATAAAGCCCCAATGAAAATACCAGCATCACTCCGATCACGGTAGCAAACGCAAGCGTTTTGGATTCGTATTCGAGCGGCGTATCGCCAAACGAGAGAGGGATACTCATCGTATAGCGCACCGATTGATAAGACGCTCCATGATAGAGACCCGATTCGTTAACATCATATTTGACGCTTAAGAGGAGCTTTTCGGAGCGCTTTTTGTCACCTTTCTCTTGCTCATAGGTGCTTTTGGGAATCTCCACCATCACGACACCCTCATCGTTAGGTTTGAGGGTGTTTACCCAACCGCTCTCTAACTCCGCAACGACAGGAACATTTTTTAATAATTCCCCTTTGTAATAGACTTTCAGGGGAATAATATCGCCGACATATAAACAACAATTGACATGATGTTTATGGATTGTTTTCTCCATCATCAACTGAAACGGCAATTGCGAAAGCGGTTCGCTAAGATACCGTGAATCAGAAGTCTTCCCACGCACTTCTTTTGTCCATGAGCATGAGAGATTCCCCTCTTTATTGTAGATGCGGTGCGAAGAAAGCTGAACATTGAATACACCGTCCACTACCTCTTGACGCTTTAAGAAGAGATGATAATTCCCTTTATATTGAGGAGAAAAGGTGATTTTTGAGCCTGAAAGATTGTGCTCTTCGATCTTGCCGTCCATATCGCGGATATACAACACCGAACCGCTCAAATCTTTCAGTTTTTCATTTTCCTGAAGTGAGCCCGATTTTACAGACAATTCTTTTTGAGGGGTTGATCCTAGCTTCGCTTCACAGCATTTTTTCTTTTTGGCTTCATCGAGCCAGAGTGTTTCAGCAGAAAGCACTGAAACACATACAATTAACAGTAAATAAATACTCTTTTTTAACATATTATGATCCATCAGAAGGTCATAATCAGTTCAGCGGTGACATTTCTTCCCGGCAATAATGAATACTGATAGACTGTTTCATCGGTCAGATTGTTCACGGAAAGGGAAGCTTTAAGCCCTTTGTTAATCACATAATCAACTTTCGCGTTCGTCATCCAATATGCATCATAACTTCCGAATACCCCTCCGACATCCGCAGCGTTTGACTCTGTCGAGAATACTTCATCAGAATATTTTGTTTCTACCAATCCCGACCAATTTCCGTATTTCGCCGAAAGTGCCCCACTCCACATTCGTGTCGGAGTTTGTGCTAGTTTATTCCCTACCGTTGTAGGATCAGCTTCATTTTTTAACACTTCAGAATCGATATAAGAGTATGATAAATCAAGATTTAGCCATGACGTTAAATTCACATTGGCAGTAAGTTCAATACCTTGAACACGTGCTTCACCCGCATTCGATTTCTCCTGATGGGTGGCATCGATTCTTTTACCGTAAATCATATCTTTCAGCGTGGTTTGGTAGAGTGAAACTCCCGTTTTAAGATCCGTAGTAGCTCTCCATTCACCCCCTATTTCATACGTCGTTGCAACTTCAGGTTTCAGATTCGGATTACTTTGGTAATATGTACTACAACAGTAGAGTGTCCCATATAATTCATAATTATCCGGTGCGCGAAATGATTTTCCGGCAGATGCACGCAATGTAATATCCTCTATCGGCAAATAGACCACCGATAATTTTGGGCTAAATGCGTTGTCGCTTCGTTTATCGAAGGTATTATCATAGGCTCCCGTACCGATTTTAAAGTTGTCTCCTTCCGTCTCCCATCGATCGTACCGTCCACCTGCATAAACGGTAAATGTATCACTTAAAGCAATCTCATCTTGGATGAATATTGAACTTGTTGCTGATTTTCCGTAAGCTCCTTCCGTAGCGGAGCCCGTTACTGAATCTTCATCTCTCCAATTTGTAAGATTATAAACTTTACGATCCAACTCGGTATTACGCTGATTCAATCCGACAGTGATGTAATTCATATCGCTCAATGCAAATGCGGTTTGTAGCAAAATATCGATTGCTTCGCTCGGATTTTCCTTTCTGGTCCCCACACCGGAATAAAATGTAGCGCCCGTCCCTTTTTCGGTATACTGATTGTCGATTTTTGCTTTTGCTATCTCCATTTTAGTCTTATATTGATTAGCTATTTCTCCCTCATAACCTATAAAAACACGGGTACTCCCTTGCTCCAAAGGGGAGGTATTGGCAAAATCGCTCTCAGCCAGACTAATCTTATTGCTACCATCAATGCTCATACTTGTATTGCTGCTAACGACATTACCGCTTGAATCACGTAAATAAGAATGAAAATCGCCTTGATCGGTTTTATAAACGTTGTAATTGATTCCTCCGTAGAGTTTCGATTTAGAATCTAAATCATAGGTCAGTTTTAATGTGGCATTGTTTTGTGTCCATGCCATTTCACCTTTATCCCCAACAGTATAGGCGGACGCTCCGGCTGGAGTTGTTGTCGGTATACCACCCGTAACAGGTGTTATTCCCGCAGTTGTACCAGGAGTTTTTACAGCGAACTCATTCACATATCCGTCACGATCTTCTCGGCTGAGTCCAAGTGTTACACCTATTCCATTTTCATAATGATTGCGGTGATACAGTGCGAAATCGTTCCCTGCCGCATCTCCAAACCCTCTTTTATATCGCACGGTTGTTTCTGGTTTATTCGATTTCTTTGTTATGATATTGATAACCCCTCCGATAGCATTACTCCCATATAATGATGAAAATGCGCCCGGTACTACTTCGATGCGCTCGACATCATCCGTCAATACGGTTCTAAAGTCGACTTTGCTGGCAAACCCGTCCACCAATGGCACCCCATCCACCAAAACTGCCGTTCTTGAGGCATTCATACCCCGTAGTGTAAAACTCCCTGCTCCAGTCCCCTGACTCATTTGACCGTTCATCGGTGTCCCCATGCTAAGACCCGGAACCATCAATAATGCATCGCTAACACGCGAGACATTTCTTTGCTTTAATTCATCATTTGAAATGACCGTCACCGAAGCAGGCGAATCGGACAAGGCTTGTTCCGTTTTAGTTGCCGTTATCGATACATTCCCTAAATCAGCTACTTCATTAGCATAAGCGCTGCTGCAAAACAGTACAGCGGCCAGAGATATCTTAATATAAGACATTAATATCCTTGCATTAAAAAATTGAAAGGATTATTTCAAAGAAGTGTTACATTAGTGTTAACTTAAACCGATGAATTAACACAAATGTAACACTCTTTTATCATAATTCTATTTATTAACATAAACTTAAGGAATTGCGATGGTAAATCCCCGCCGTATCACCCACAGCATCTTACTCTCCTCTTTGATTGCAGGATCATGCTTCGGATCAGAAAATCTCGGTATTATCAATGTCGATTCGACAACGATTGATGACCGGTTCGACTCGAAACAAACGGAAGTTTCAAATACATCGACGATCAGCGGCGAGAGTGTTGATCAAGCCCATATTGAAAATATTCAGCAAGTGCTCAATAAAATTCCCGGACTCACAACCGAGGTAACGGGGGGAGACAAATTTAAGCTTCACATTCGCGGAGTCGAAAACCAAAGATATATGGGGGAAAAACCGGGTGTTGCCGTCGTTATCGACGGTGTTCCTGTTTTTGAACGGACCGGAAGCGTCAATATCGATTTGGACAATATCGAATCGATTAAAGTGGTAAAAGGGGGAGCTTCCTACCTGTTCGGCGAAGATGCGCTAAGCGGTGCCGTCATTATCACGACGAAAAAAGGGGCAAAAAACAGTTACAGCGCCGTAGGGGCTGAAACGGGAAGTTTCGGATTCCGAAAATATCTTGCACGTGCCGGCTACGCCAATGACAAATTGAACTTTTACGTTCAAGGGTCAAAACGGACAACCGACGGCTATTGGGAAAACGGGGGATATGACAACAAATATCTTAACTCAAAATTTCAATACTATATCGATGAAACGAGTGACATAACCGCCGGTATCGAACTCTCTGACCGTATGAAAGACAGCCACGGTACCGTCAAAGGGGCAAGCGAAGCGGAAAGCAACCCTGAAAGCGCTTATAACGGCACCGGAGATCGGGATTATTCCCGTAAATTTGACGTATCGTTGGCCAAATATTTTGTAACCTACGCCAAAGAGCTGAACTCAAACTCCAACCTCCTTGTAAACGTCTACCAATACAATGACGATACCAATTTCATCAGTGCCCCGATCAAATACGATCTAACCGGAGCCTCCGTAACCGATGACGATGCGTACGCCACCAACAACGACTATTTTCAAATCCAAAGAGGGATCAAAAGTGAGTTGAGAACTTCGGGGAATAGTTTTGCAACCCTTTTCGGGATCGACCTGCGGGATAATTATTATGAGAATAAAACCAATATCCAGCAGAGCTATTGCACACGTTTGAACTTTGCCGGAACCGCCTGTTATTCCGATGCCTATAAAGTATATGCGGGGACTATTACCGGAGATGATAAAACCGATGAAAACGTCTATGCTCTCTACGGTGAAGTCAAATATGCCCTCAATGATGATTTTGTCGTAACAACGAATGCCCGATATGACCGTATCGAAATGGATTATGATGATGGCTTGCACGACATCAGACTCGACAAAAAATTTGATGTCGGTTCGTATCGATTAGGGTCCACGTATGTGTTGAACGATGCCACATCACTGTATGCCAACGTTTCGACCGGCTTTAGAACACCTACCGTCTCTCAGCTATTCTCCGGCGATATCGACCCGACCAATACCAAAGTCGAAAGCAATCACGACTTAAAACCGGAAGTATCTTATAACTATGAGATAGGGCTTCGAGGGAATACCGCCTTCTTCGATTACGATGTCGCGGCATTCTTGATCAACAGAAATAATTACATTATGGCGAATGTCGGACAATACTCATCAGTCGATCCGTCAAATCCTTCTTACAGCGTAACGCAGTACGATAACATCGGCGGAATGCGAAACAAAGGGATCGAACTCGCCTTAAACACCGACAGAAAAAAAAGTGTTTATCTCGATATAGCCTATTCGTATATCGATGCAAAATTTACCGAATATGAAAATTTCAATCTGACCCTCGGAAATTCGTACGGGCAATACAAATCGGGAGCAGCATTTACAAACCCGAGCAAACAATATACCATCGAGCACTACGATCTTACAGGAAATACCGTCCCTCGCGTTCCGAAACATACCCTGAACATCAGTCTCAATTACAACTACAACGACAACCTGCTTTTAAGCTCGGAAATCAATGCGAAATCGAGCTACTACGCCGATGAGATGAACAAAATCGAAATTGCGGGCCAAGCGACGTTAAACCTTCTTGCAAACTATGTTTACAAAACGGATAAAAGCAAATGGGAGTTTTTCGCCCGTGTTGATAACGTATTCGATAAGTTCTATTACAACACGGCACGATCAAGCGGTGATGCCAACAATGACGGTGTGTTTAATTCCGAAGACTTATCCATCACCGTCAATCCGGGACGTGTCTATACCGCAGGCTTGTCAATCAAATTTTAAGGAGACAAGATGAAAAAAGCAGTTTTGACTCTCATTGCCGCCGCGACCCTTTGGGGATACGGCGACGGTGCCGTTTATTGGGCTCCTCACGGATGCGATGAAGGAAAAGCGGCCGCATCCAAACACGGCGGCCACGGTAAAGGGGAAAGCGCCATGTTCGCCCTCATGAACAGAGATGGAAACGCTTCGGCGCAGCTGATCCTTCCGGATCTATCTGCTAAGCCTTTGAGCTTTAAACGCAATACCGTAATGCTTCCAAAACCTCCGATGGGAGGGTATTACGCGGTAGTGGCAGAAGGTAACGGCACCAACACCGTATTTAGCGCCGTACGCTATCTTAGCCTTCAAGGGCGCCCTTCCAAAATCTCTCCGACAAAACTCACTGCTCTGAGCAAATCCGTATTGGAAATCGTCCCCGATCCTCTGCACCGTGAGCATGACCGATATACCGCTTCCAAATCGTACCGCTTTGTTCTCCGTTTTCACGATCAGGTGCTGGCGAACACCGCCGTATCCTTGCAGACGCATAACACTCCCGCACAAACCGTTACGACGGATGGTGCGGGAAAATTCACGATCACCCTTCCCGACGATTTTAAAAATGTACGGATCGGCAGAAGCGAAAACAAACCCTCTGAATTCCTCCTTACCGCCCAATACCGTGAGGGTGAAACACTTTATCAAAGTTCTCTGAGTATGCCCTATTCGCTTAATCCGAACGATTACTGGCAATCTCAAAGCTACGGAGCCGGAGCTATTTTTATCGGCTTCTTAGGGGGGATTTTCCTCTATCGACGAAGCAAGACCAAAGGAGCAAAACGTGGATAAATTGTTAACGTTGACGGCACTTAGACGGGTCATCCAGCTCACCGCTTTTGTCTTTTTTGTCTATGGGGCAATGATTTTCGCTACCTTTTACACCGGGGACAAACTCACCCAAAGTCTCCCCGCCCTCTCATGCGCCTATGATCAGAGCGGGGGAGATTTTTGTGCGCTGATCCCATTACAGCATCAGATGGATCACCGAGTGTCGAGTATCTTCACCCAAGGTGAAAAAGTTCTGCCTGCATTGATGGGAACCCTCATCACACTCGGAACCGTTGCCGTACTCATCCTTATACTCAATAAAGCCTTTTGCGGATGGCTCTGTCCGCTCGGATTTTTCCAAGAGACTATAGGGATGATCGGAACCAAACTGGGCCTCACTCAGATGGGAACTCTTTCACGTGAAACGATTACGAAAATCCGCCCGATCAAATGGTTTATATTTCTCTTTTTGGTACTCATTCTCCCCCTTTTGACCGGTATCGGCTTTCTCGGGCATGAATGGGGAAATCCGTATTGCTCGATCTGCCCCAGCCGTATCATGACGACCGCCATGACGGGAGATATGTCGCAAGTCTATATTTCTCAGGCGAATTGGGGCTATTTTGCCCTCTCACTGATTGCCGATTTGCTGTTCGGACTGATGATCGCTCTGGCACTGTTCGTAAGAGCACCTTTCTGTCGTATCTGTCCGATCCTGCCGATGCAGACATTGTTTAAAAAGATCGGGCTGCTCCGCCTTGTGAAAAACGGCTCGTCCAGCTGCGAATCGTGCGGTAACTGCGTCAAAGCGTGTCCTATGGATATTTACGAGATACAAGAATCGGCGGAAAATAAAAATATTACCCATGCCGACTGTACACTCTGCGGCCGATGCATCGAGTTCTGCCCGCATGACGGTGTTATGAATTTCAAATACGGCCCTGTTACGATTCTCTCTTCGTCCAAAGAAGGATTTAAAAAACGGACAAAAATTGATAAATGGTGGAGAGGCTAAGTCGTGGAAGCGATGACCCTACTCTCTTTATTCCTTGTTGCTCTTTCTTACGGCGCCACCGCATGCATGCTTACCTGCATGCCGCTGCTCTCACCGATTCTTTTGGCGAACAGCGCAACGCGGCAGCAAAGCCTTAAAGTGCTCCTCCCTATCAGTCTGGGTCGTATCAGCGGCTATATCGTACTATCGCTTATCGCCTTTGCAGGTTCCTCTCTCCTAAAAAATATCATAGCCGACAAAACACTGATAGGATATTTGCTGGGGGCACTTACCATTTTTCTCGCTGGGCGCTTATGGTTTTCACTAAAAGCCGGTTCATCGTGCTGCAGCTCAACGCCCCAACAAACGCCTCAAGGAAATTTCGCCCTATTCTTTACCGGACTTCTTCTTTCTATGTCATTGTGTGCCCCCGTCATAACCATGATGACACTGAGTGCCGCTACCCATTCCATAGGATGGGCGATATCCTACGGAGCTGTATTCGGCCTGGGTGCGACATTGCTATGGTTTCTCTTTTTTTCCGTCGTTCTCACCGCTATTCTCAAAGAGAGCCTCGTCCATCTCTCACGCTATCGAGGATTTCTTCAACACGCGGCACCGATTCTTCTCGCAGGGATCGGAATCGCAATTATAAAAGGATGGATATACCTATGACCGCCGCACGAAAATCATTTCTCCTCTCTTTAGTGTTTCATACCCTGATGGGTTCATTGGCTTTTTTTGTTTTGATCCAAATGCGCACTCCGCCCCCTATGGTGAAAATTCCACTCCAACACATAACATTAGTCTCTTTGAGCGATAGTGCTCCCATTCCTAAAACTGAGAAAATTGTCTCACCGAAGCCTGATATTACACCGCCCATGCCGATTAAACCGCTAACGTCTCAGCCGACCCCTTCCGCCAAAGCGCAAAACTCAAAACCAACTCCCATTCAAACCGCGCCGAGTCAAACACTCTCCCCGGTTCAAACCGTATCGGCACCGCCATCATCTCAACCGAGTGTTCAAAATGCACCGGCTGCCGAAGCGGTCCAATCTCCCGCAAAACCTAAAATCGATATTGCGGCGGAAAAGAGGGCTTTTTTTGCCTCTTTGCGTTCAACGATTCAAAACCATTTGCGCTATCCGAGCGCCGCACGCCGCAGAGGAATGGAAGGAGAAGTCGGAGTCCGTTTCAGCCTTTCGAACAATGGAACCATCAATGCCATATCGATCCGACACGGAGCAGAGATTTTTCATAATTCGGCAAAAACAGCCGTTGCTTCGGCTTCCGGAATCAACGTGCCGAAAAACCTCGTAGACTCGTTGCCGATGGAGATAGAACTAACCTTGGAGTTCAGACTCAACAGCTGATTCAAAAGCCAACATTATTTAATTTTATGATACTATTAGCCACTGTTTAACTGATCCATTCGTTAGAGGATTCTACGTGTATCTACGATTTTTATCACTCTTTTCTCTCACACTCCTCTCACTGATACACGCAGCTGAGTATGAATTGGGACACGGTATCCGTGTCAATGATGCCATCAACGTCGGAGGCTATTTTTCAACCGAGCTTGAATCCAATCAGCAAAGCGACACCTTTACTCTGGATGATGTGGCCGTCTTGGCATACGGCGATATCAACCCTATGGTTTCGTATTTAGTGGAATTAGAATCGGTCGGCTTTTACCATAAAAACTTCACCGACGGAACAGAGACTCAAAGCCATAAATTTCATATCGAACGCCTCTACGGCGATCTATGGATGTCCGATGATTTTAACATCCGTTTCGGAAAACAGATCACACCGATCGGGTATTGGAATATGGAGCCGATTAATGTTTTACGCGACACCACGTCCAGTCCCCTCTATAGCAAATTCCTTTTTCCGAAATTTCTTACCGGTATCGATATCAACGGTTATGTTCCGCAAACGCAAGGGCTGAAGTACCATCTTTTTGCTCAAAATAATCACGATATGGATGAAGAGTATATCAATATCCCCAATACCCATTTTTTCGGATTTGCCCTCGACCAAGAGATCTCTATGGATTGGAATACCGGAGGAAGCATTGGGGAGTACATTGCCAAAACCGGTCAGCGGACCCGTTTTATTCAGGGAAATTTCAAATACGACGACACCCGGTGGCAGGTATTGACAGAGGCTTTAGCCGCCAAAAGCGAATACGGCGATCGTCAAGACGATTACACCTATTCTGGCTATACGCAGGCGATGTACCGTTATAGCCCCGAACATGCGCTTATAGGACGTTATGAGTATTACAACGATCACCATACCGATTATAAAGACCATATTCTAACCCTCGGATACAGCTATCGGCCGCTCTATCCCGTCTCACTCAAAGGGGAATATCAATGGCACTCTCAAAATGATGAAAACCGTGCCCTATTCTCTTTTTCGGTGCTCTTCTGATGAAAACGGTAATTTTATTTTTCGCGATCATGTCGACAGTTTTCGGCGCACAGTACAGCATCATCATTTCCAAAAAAATTCCTCTCTCCGGGATCACTGCCGAACAAATCCGGGATATCTATCTACAAAAGCGCCACAGTGTCGGAGATCAAAAAATCATCCCGCTCAATTTAGTCGGCCAAGACCCCTCTCGAATCGCTTTTGAAAATGCGGTTATCGGAATGGGAAGGGATCGGTTGAATGCCTACTGGGTGAAACAGCATTTCCAAGGAAACAGTCCTCCGATCACCCAGCCTTCCCATGAGTCGATCAAGGCATTTGTACAAAATGTTGAGGGTTCGATCGGCTATATCCCCTCGTCTATGATTGACAGCAGCGTAAAGGTGATTTATGAGTTTTAAACTCAAAACGATTCTCCTTTTTTTAGGGATCAGTATTATTCCCTATGCCCTGACGATGATTCTGATGGGAAATTCCTTCCGCCAAGAACAATATGACGCCATAACCCAAGAGATGAATACACAGCTAAGCCTTACGGTAGAGCGGATTGACCAATCGCTGCAAACCCTCCAAAACGATATGGCATTTATTGCCAAATCGGAGGTTATGAACGATATTTACACGCAGGATTTGGATCGCCGAATCAGCAACCTGCTGCTTTCCAAAAAAAATGATATGAAAATGAGCGGCGATTTTTATGTCATTGATCCCAACGGAAAGATTATCGCCTCAAGCGATTTTTCTTCCATTTCCCAAACCAAAAAACTGCATCCGTTTTTAGCGATCCCTATCCTCTCAAATTTTACCCAAACGCAGATTGCACAGCTTATCGTTACCTATCCGCTCGAAAATTTCCTCCCTTTTTTCTCCAATTCTACCGAACGCCATTATTACATCCGCCATCATGACGGTACTATTTCTCTACGTCCCGATATTTTCGATGAATCTCTCAAAGTTTCCCGTGCTCTTAAGAACCAGCCGAAACTGACCGTTGTCCTAGAAGAGGAAAAAGGGTATGCCTACCGCCTGCTCTACAAATATGAGCAGTGGTTTATCGCTCTGCTGATTGCGGGAGCTCTTTTTATCGCCGTAGCGGCGTATTATGTCGCCACAGCGCTTATCCGTCCGATCATCGCCCTCTCCGATACCGCCAAGAAAATTACCCGAACCCAAGATTACACGCAGCAAGTATCGGTAGACCGGGAAGACGAAATCGGGCAGCTCTCCGACGCGTTCAATACGATGATCGGAGGAATGGACAAAGCACTGGATGAGATCACCACCCTTAATCATGAGATCGAAGACACCCAGCGCGAAGTCGTTTTTACGATGGGTGCAATCGGGGAAAGCCGTTCCAAAGAGACGGGCAACCACGTCAAACGGGTAGCGGAATATTCCAAACTCCTTGCCCTCTATTACGGCCTAGATAAAGAAGAAGCCGAAATGCTCAAACAGGCGTCGCCGATGCATGATATCGGAAAAGTGGCTATCCCCGATGCCGTACTCAATAAACCCGGGCGATTTGATGAAGAAGAACGGCTTATCATGGATACCCATGCCGCTCTGGGCTACGACATGCTCAAACACTCCAATCGCCCGCTTTTGCAAATGGCCGCTATCGTGGCGTATGAACACCATGAAAAATACAACGGTACCGGATACCCTCGAGGATTAAAAGGTGATGAGATTCACATTTACGGACGTATTACCGCTTTGGCCGATGTTTTTGATGCGCTTGGAAGCGACCGTGTGTATAAGAAAGCCTGGGACGACGAACGGATTTTTACCCTCTTTAAAGAGGAGAGGGGAGAACATTTCGATCCCCGACTCGTCGATATCTTTTTTGACCATCTGGATGAGTTTCTTTCCATTCGGGAGACATTTAAAGATATGCACGAATCCTAAAAAACTATTTACCATTGATCATCCGCGATACCAAACCGCTTTGGTCGCTTTTTTCCGCCAGTACGACACCGACAATGTGCACAGCAATAAAAGCAAAAAGAGCCCATCCCACATATTGATGCACCGTTTCGATACTCTCCTTCGCATCTCCTGCCAGTTTAAGATACAAAGCCAAACCGCTGATCGACATTACGGCCAAAAGCACATAAACCGCTTTATAGAGACGGTATACTTTTTGCATTGCCGCATTATCATCAAATCCGAATCCGTTTTTGAAAACCATTGCCAACCGAGCTACCAATAAAACTGCGACCGCAATCCCTAAATAGATATGCCAATCCCACATCGGAGAGCGTACGGCTTTACCGATCATTACCGCCTGTTCATCCGTGATTATTGTCCCCAACTCCGCCATTTTGGTTTGAACGATTGAGCCGATATTAGCCTTATGCATCACACTTTCGCGCAGTACAACGGTAATAAATAATCCAAACATCGCAATTGCGTTCAACCAATGCCATACTCTAAAGGATGGTGAAAAATGTCGCATGAAACTCCTTTTTTTTGATTATACTGATTTTACACGAAAATTAAAAAAGGTTCATTAACCGGATGTCAACATCACAATCGATTCGATATATCCAAAAATGCTAAGGCTCGATATGGTATAATCGCGCCATTATTTAGCCCCTTTTGAAGGTATTATTATGGGTCAGACCATCACAGAAAAAATATTCTCCGAGCATGTCGGACATCCCGTTTATGCGGGTGAAATCGTCCGTTCGCCGATCGACATGGTTATCGGGAACGACATCACTACTCCGATTTCCATCAAAGCGTTCGAAGATTCGGGTGCAACCAAACTTGCCAATCCGGAAGGGTTCTCGATCGTTCTAGATCACTTTATCCCTGCCAAAGATATCGCATCGGCGAACCAGGCCCGCATCAGCCGTGATTTCGCTAAAAAACATGCAATGAAACACTTTTTTGACGAAAAAGACATGGGGATCGAACACGCATTGCTCCCCGAAAAAGGGCTTGTCGTCCCGGGCGACGTCATCATCGGTGCCGATTCGCATACCTGTACACACGGTGCATTAGGTGCATTCTCGACGGGGATGGGTTCGACTGACCTCGCATTCGCAATGATCACCGGGGGGAACTGGTTCAAAGTTCCCGAGTCGATCAAAGTCGTCCTCAGCGGCAAACCCGGAACCTATACGACGGGAAAAGATATCATCCTCGAAGTGATCCGCATGATCGGGGTTGACGGAGCATTGTACCGCACCCTTGAATTTGTCGGCAGCACAATCCAGTACCTCAGCATGGACGACCGTTTCAGTATGTGTAACATGGCGATCGAAGCGGGGGCAAAAAGCGGTATCGTAGCCTATGATGATATCACGGCCGAGTTCCTCGCTGACAAGCCGCTTGCCCGCGAACCGAAAATCCACTATTCAGACGACGATGCGACCTACGTTCAGGTGCTCGAAATCGATGTGGGCCGCCTTGAGCCGGTTATTGCCTATCCGTTCTTGCCGTCCAACGGCCACAGCCTAAGCCAAGCGGTAAGCGATAAAATCAAAGTCGACCAGGCCTTCATCGGCAGCTGTACCAACGGCCGCTTGAGCGACCTTAAAATCGCCGCTGAAATCCTCAAAGGCAAGCGTGTCCATCAGGATGTCCGTCTTATCGTCACTCCGGGTACGCAACGGATCGTCCGCGAAGCGACGAAACTCGGCTACATCGATATCATTATCGATGCGGGCGGCGTCGTCTCGAATCCGACCTGCGGAGCCTGCTTGGGCGGATACATGGGAATTCTAGGAGATAACGAAGTGGCTGTTGCGACAACCAACCGTAACTTTGTAGGACGTATGGGATCACGCAGTTCAAAAGTCTACCTTGCCAACTCTGCCGTAGCCGCCGCTTCGGCTATTACCGGATATATCACCGATCCTTCCACTATCCACTAACCTTTTCTCCCTCAGGGAGAAACACCCTCTCTTATTGCTATAATTTTTATACATATTTATCAGAGGTACACATGCGTTCACTTACTCTTGCAGCACTCTTGCTACTCTCAAGCAATGCCGGCGCTTTTGATTTCGGGTCGATGATGCAAAATGTCGCTCCGGTCGCGAATGCCGTAGCTCCGGTTGCGGATGAGAAACTGCTTTCCAATCCGTTAATCAAAAATCTTACAACTACACTGGGCGTCACTCCGACCCAAGCGATTGGCGGTACGGCCGCTATCCTCAATGATACAAAAGCAAAAATGAGCCCTGCCGATTTCATGGCTCTGACCAAACAAGTCCCCCAAGCGGGAACACTTCTTGCCGCAGCTCCTGCAGGGATGCTCAAACTAGGCGGTGTCGGATCGCAGTTCTCATTTTTAGGGATGGATCCGTCGATGGTGACCAAATTTTCGCCGCTAGTGCTCGAATACCTCCAAAGCGGTGCAACACCGGGTATGGATAAAATCCTCTCAGCCGCATTTGCCCAGTAATTTTCTCAATTTTTAATCTCCTCTTCGCTCGAAGAAGGAGATTTCCTTAGCCCTTCAAGCCTACACTATTGGCCATATTTCGTTACAATGGTTTCATGAGTACGATGATTTTATTTCCGTTAATCCTGACCATCCTGTTTGGTTTGATTCACTCCCTGACCTATACCCGTATTGTCAAACATTTGCATATCAAATCCTCAACCCGCCGATTTTTAAAATACCTCTTGATCGCCAATATGATCGCCGTCTTAGGGTATCTCGCAAGCCGCTATTTTCTCAGTATCCCGAAGTTTCTCTATTTCTTCCTTTCGCTCAGCATCGGAATCGGCTTTGTCCTGTTTATGGGAATTATTCTGTATGAGCTGCTTCATCTCCTGCAGCGGATCGCTCCGTTTAAAGAGGAGAAGCGGCTCTTTTTCAAACGCTCTACCGATTTGGGGTTTTTAGCCCTGGGCAGCGCTTTTGTGGGTGCCGGAATCGTTGAGGGGGCAAAAGAACCGATTGTCACTTATGTTGATATCCTGCAAAACCGATTCAACGGAAATCATTACACGATTGCCCAAATCAGCGATTTCCACATCGGCGGATTAATCGATAAAGAATTTGTCACCAAGAGTGTGGCGGCGATCAACCGACTCGATCCCGATTTGATAGTCATCACAGGCGATTTGTCCGATGCGCATGTTGATACGCTCAAAGAGGCGATCGATGAGCTGCAGCATCTTAAAAGCCGTTACGGAACCTACTATATCGTGGGGAACCATGAATATTTTCACTCTCTCGAAGATACCATCGCCTATGTGAAACAAATCGGCATCCATGTACTGGAAAACAGCTCGGTTAAAATCAACGATTTTTATATTGCCGGAGTCTATGACCTATTCGGGTACCGTGCCAAAACCCATATTCCCGATATTGATCAGGCGATGCGCGGCATTCCCCCCGATGCACCGACCCTTCTGCTGGCCCATCAGCCCAAGTATATTCAATACCTTCAAGATTACACCCCCTCGCTCATCCTTAGCGGACATACCCACGGCGGTCAGATTTGGCCTTTTGGCTATTTGGTCTCCCTGGCACAGCCCTATGTCAAAGGACTTCATTCATTAGGTGAAAACCGCCATATTTATGTCAACAGCGGTATCGGTTTTTGGGGGCCGCCGATGCGGCTCGGCTCGCACGCTGAAATCACTTGCATCACATGGTCGTGATACAATGCTATTTTATTTTAGGAGTTGATTTTGTTTGATATGCACTGTGTTATCTTTGCCGGAGGCAAAAGCTCACGGATGGGAGAAGATAAATCGCTTCTTCCGTTTGGCGGTTTTTCTACTCTCGCCGAGTTTCAATATACCCGCCTTTCCAAACTTTTTAAATACGTTTCCATCTCTACCAAAAACGCAGATAAATTTGATTTCCAAGCTGATTTCATCCTTGATCCCGAAGGGATAGATTATGCACCTACCGTAGGATTCGTAACTGCGTTTAAAACATTGAAAAATGAACGGCTTATGATTTTGAGCGTTGATACCCCATTTATCGATGAAACGATTTTTCAAGCATTGCTTGATGCCGACAATGAAAATTTAGATGCGGTGATAGCGAAAACAAAAGGGGGAAGCCATCCGTTGTGCGGTCTTTATCACCGAAGCCTGGCAAAAGAATTTGAAAGGATGTTGGACGAAAACGATCATCGTCTCGGTAAGCTGTTAGCCTCCTCTTCAACCGCTTATGTGAATTTTGAAGAAGAGGAGTTATTCGCTAATCTCAATCATCCTCATGAGTATCAAGAGGCACTTTCTCGCTTTTGCGTACCAAATAGATAAATACGCCGAAAACCAAAAGCAAAAAAGCGAGTGAAGCGATCAACGTCGAAGCATACGGAAGGTCTTTATAATTGTGAATCGAAATTTTAAAGACAACCAGCAACGCCTCGATCAATAAAGCGATAATGATTGAAACCGAAAAATTCATCAGCGTTTTCGCATTGAACGTATCACTGATATGCTGAGTCCGAGGCAATACCTCCTGCTCGAAAATCGTTTTTCCCAAATCATAGACCGCTAATCCCAACGTCAATGCAATGATCGGTTTAAACACCGCATCGATCGAAAGCGGTTCGCTGGCAAACAGATACCCCCCGAACGTATAGAAGCCGTAAACGACAACAAACACGCCGAAAAAGAGCAGTCCCCCGCCGATAATCGCATAGGATGAGCGGTTCATGTATTTAAACAGATTGTTTTTTTCGATCAAATCGAACCGTTCCAGCAATTTACGGACTCTGAAATCAAAAAACAGATATCCCTCTTCCACTGCATACACGACCGTTATACACAAATGTCCCGTTGCCGTCGAAATATAAGGCTCGCTGATGTAATACCCTTGCTGTAGCGCAATTTCATCGACGAGATAGGATCGATCGGCCCCGACATGATAATGTTCTTCTTTATTCAGATAAACATTCGGGGAAGTTTGGACAAATCCTTCATCCGTCTTATAAATAAGTTCCAAACTCGGAAACGTTTTATACAGGTTGGCTGAAAGGTGCATATTAAACGCTTTAGGGCTTGCTTTTGCCAACGTTGTTAAAATAAATTTTTGTATTAGCGGGGCATTGGCATTGTAGCTTCGTACTAAATTTTGCATGATGTTTTCCTCCCCTTTTTTTATAATTTTGTTACGAGCCCCTTGGACTTACCCGCTCTATAGCGGCCCCAAAGACTCATGGCAAAACTATAGCCCAATTTTTAGTCTTGATATGGTTATTTTTTGATCAATGCTCGATTAACTACTATGAGCTATAATAATAAAAAGAATTATGAAGAGTCACTAATGAATTTAACCCACCTAGATGAGCGCGATCGTCCGAAAATGGTCGATGTTTCCGATAAAAATACTACCTCGCGCGTTGCCGTTGCCAGCGGCTTGATAACGATGAGCCGTTCGGCATTTAATGCCGTCGTCAATCAAACCGCCAAAAAAGGGCCGGTACTCCAGACCGCCGTTATTGCCGCGATTATGGGGACAAAAAAAACATCGGACCTCATCCCGATGTGCCACCCTCTCAACCTCAGCGGTGTCCATTGCGATATCGAAGAGTACCCAGAACTGCCGGGCTTTAAGCTCATCGTCACGGCTAAACTCAGCGGTCAGACGGGAGTAGAGATGGAAGCGCTTACCGGTACGAGCATCGGCCTGCTCACCATTTATGACATGCTCAAAGCGATCGATAAAGGGATGGTCATCGGTCCGATTCAACTCGAAACCAAATCAGGAGGCAAAAGTGGTGATTATCAACGAAACGACTCAAAAGCTTGAGTTGGAATACCCTTGCAACTGGTGCTATAAAGTAGTTGCCCATGAACGGGCGGGCATAGAGATTGCGGCATTGGAAATATTTACCGAACGCCGATACACGCTCACCCCGTCCAATAGCAGCAAAAGCGGAAAATATATCAGCATGAACTTAGAACTATTGGTTCATAATGAAGACGAACGAACCTATTTCTATGAAACGCTAAAGGCTCATCCTCATATCAAAATGGTGTTATAAAGGATATTTATGAATTTAGAAACTCTAAAACGCGATATTAAAACGCGATATCGAAGTTATGCAGGACAGGATATCGATTCCAAAGTCGCATCGGTCGCTGATGCCCTTAACTCTGAGTGGTCGATGAGCACTCAAGGGCTCTCACTCCAAGAGCTTAAAACCCTTGCCAGCGCTATGCTCGAAGAGGAAGGACAGACTCTTCATGACGAGCTTGAAGATTTAATCGCCCAAAAAGAGCGTTTAGAGCGCCAAATCATACGCAAAGGCGAAGAGCTGCAGCATCTTAAATATTCTCTTTTTGACTCTCTTGAAAAGCATATCGGGAACTCGGATGAGATGCTTGAAAAACTCCATCAAGTCAAACTTCAATCGGTTGATCTTCTCGACATCCTTGAAGAAATTACGGAAAGTGCCATTATTACAACCCTTGAAAAAGGGTCCGATATCGAGGATACCCTGCATGAGATTATCAAAGATATTACCTTCGAAACACTCAATGCCAATGTTCTCAACGCCGTCCGTATCCGTCGCATCTTGGCCAGTATCCTGCAAAGTGCCATCAATGTCGCCGAAGCGACGCCCAATCAGTCAAATACAATTTTCCGCGGAACATTGCTGGGAATCCGCAGCGCACTGATCAAATCGATCGAAAAATTCCATCAGTATCTTCTCTACGTTCCCGAAGAGGTAAAAGCACTTTATCGTGACGAGTACAAAACGATCGAAACCGAACTAGACCGTATCGATACCCTCTTTACGCAGGTTCTCAATTCGCTAAAGAGCCACAACTCACACTCCATTGTCGAGAATCTTGAGCGGATCAGCAATGAGATCTACGCCCAATCCGATGAACTCACCAATCTCTCAAAAGAGACCGTTGAACTGCTTCGAAACCGCCTCTCTAAAATCAAACGCGGTGTTACAATGCAAGGAACAAAGCTATTGAACTCAAAATCGGCTCAAGAAGCCAAAGCGATGGGTGTACGCGCTTGGAGTGTCGCCAAATCGGCTATGGAAGGGGCGATAAAAGGGGCAAAAGACGCTATGGAGAAAAAATAACTTTCTCTCCTATAAATCTTTGGCCAAAGTGAACATAGTGCTAAACTGTTTTGTATAGCTCTCACACCGGTCGCAGATCGGCTCTCCCCCCTTATACGGGAATGGGCAGCGGCATTCATGACACATCACCATTTCATAATGGACTAGCTGCTCTGCTCTATCAAATGCGATACTCACCAAATCGAATCCCTCTTTGGCTTTAATCGCTTTTGGTTTGCATATATCTTCACAGATACCGCATCCGATACATTTTCCTTGACTAAAATATATTCCTTGTTTATCCGACGTTGGAAAGAGCGCATCGGTCGGACAAAACTGTGTACACTCACCGCAGTTTGTACAGGTTTGAAAATCGATTTGTTTGTTAAAAAAAAGGGGACTGTTTTCGCTAAACGCTGTCGTCTCCAGATTCCCGACAATCTCTTTGAGGGAATTTTTGAGCATTACCCGCTTTAGCGGCATTCTCATATCCGGGAGCTGATGGTGTGCCGTCGTCATAGCAACGTGTGCTTGCGATTCGTTGGCAACCGACTCTTTAATTTTTTCAAACCCTTTTCGAAAGAGGGCGCGCCGATCGGCTTGTTCCTCTTTTTCTTCTATGGTCTCGATGCGATGAGCGCTTTGGATTTTTTCCAAAAGATCATTCGCCGTATCGATTTTCGAACGGATCGATTGTTCTAATTTGCCGTTTTCATTCAGAATGCACCCCGCACAATGGCTCATATCACACGTTACGCTCTTATCGCCTCGAAGTGCCATAACCGTATAATGTTCTACGTCAAATACACCCAAACACGGCGTGGATACTTTACATGAAAGGGTCAACTCTTTTTGATATTGATACGACGCGGCAAATCCGTTGGGATCAAAGCTCTCTATCTCCAAAGCTTCAGTCGGACAACTTCCGATACATCCCGCGCACTCAACACACTCGTTCTCAAACAATGTGAGTTTATTCCGGATAATGTGAAAGGCACCTTTTGGACATAAATCGATACAAATACGGCAATCATTGTGAAAATACTCGTTTCTTAGACAGCGTGTTCCCGTAAAAGAGAAAAGATTGCTCTTTTGAATAAAGTTCATATTACCCATTGGCATTTCCTGCTGAGAGATACTCGTAATCGGCACTTAAAAATTCGATAATAAAATCGCACATATCTCTGTAAAACGGTGTCTCCGCCATACTTTTCATACCCATCATATACGGCACGACCCATGGAAATAGATGCTGATCCAAAAACTCCAACTGCGGCTTGAGTTCATTACGATAAATCAGTGTTTGCATAAACGCAAACTCAATTCCCAAATGATCCGGCGCCATAATGTCCGTTTGATCCATATTGACTTCAAAACCGTGGGTAAAATAAAAAGCCATTACCGGGTTTTGCAGCCCGACCAGCGTCTCGTTTTTAGCATCGAGGACAAACGATTCGACCGGTTGCGTATTGAGGATATACATGGATGAATAGTCGATATTCAGTGCCTCATAAAGCGCATCTTCATCGCTCTCTTTGACCCATTGATATGTCTCTTCACCGATAATCTCCAAAAGCGACTCATTGTTTTTGAGGTCATGGATAAAGCGACGGTCAGGTATATTGCTCATAACACGTGACAAAAAAGCATAGATATAAAGACGGTATTCGTTGTTCATCAAAAGTTCCTAAAAAAAGTAAGGGATTGTGTCATATGAGGGCTTTGAGACAGCAAAGTTTAGACAATTAAGAGTCTAACCCATGGGGTTAGACGGTGGTGTTATAAACACCCTTTGAAAAATGATTTTTTCGGCGGAGGAGGCGCTTTAAATTCTGTTGCCGCAATCGTATTGGTCTTCTCATCAAGAATACCGACGATGACAACGCCGTTTTTATTCATCCCCTCACCTAACTCAGAAACTTTAAGTTTCGAAGTATCGATATTGTACACTTTCCCGCTGTTGTGCTGGAAAAGAGCCAATTTCGGGTGGGTAGTTTCACCAGGCTGAATCTTTTTAAAACAACCGTCTGATCCACATGTATAGTTCTCCAAATAACAATCAGAGAATGCACCTTGCGCGGCACATCCTGGTGTTGTTAAGAGCCCTTCGAACTCTTGCCCTTCCGGTTCAGCTGCAAAAGCACTGAAAACGAGTGCAGCAGCAATCAAGATAATCTTTTTCATTATTCTACCTCCACTTTTAGGGTTTTGAGGTACGCTACGATATCATCAACCGTCCCTTTATCCAAGAAACTGTAATCGGTCATCGTAGAAACACGTTTCCCTTTTTCAATAGTATACCACGGTGTATTGGCATGCGCATTACGATTGTAACCTGGCACAACAACCGCAGACGGTTTTAAGATTGACTCCCGCAAATATGCAGCGGTTGAATAGCCGCCGATATTTACAAGCGATGGAGCCATAGTCCCGGCAGGAGCTGATTTATCTATTTGGTGACATCCGGCACATCCGTTTGTCTCAGCTGCCAGCTTACCTTTTACCGCATCTCCCTTAGATACTTCTGTCGCTTCAGCAACAACGGCATTGTTTGCTTTTGAGCCTTCAAGGTTGATCGCAACCCATGAAGAGAGAAGTTTCAATCCGTTACGTCCGTGCTTAGCACCGTCCCAAACTGCGATTGCAACCGGTAGTGTTCCTGATGCAGAGATATAATCATCTTTTAAAGGACGGACAAGCGTACCGGTCCAGCCTTTGTTTTCATACTTCATCGATGCGTTCGATTTAACCGATTTGTCTTTGATTTCCGTCAATGAACGGAACCCTTCACCCACGAATACACGCTCAAAATCGGTATTTGCCAAAGAAGCGACTTTTGCATCATACTCAGCCAATTCTTTACCGAAAACACCCGTTTGTTGACGGTTGATTTGGGTAGAAACATCTTTGTTTCCGTTTGGTTCATACACTTTTTCAGTCGCTTTTTGAAGATGAACGACTACCGGACGCCCCTCAGACCCCATACCGATATACGGAAGAGGCTGAGCTTTTTTAGTCGAACCGGCGAACTGAAGTGCAAATCCGTCACTGTAGGTATCGGTACATTTGATCCCTTGAACATTTTTGCTGCCGTCAGCCCATTTGACAAGAACAGCGATTTCGCTTCCGTTGTGAAGAGCCGCAACTTGGACTTTTTTCCCTTTGTTCGCTTTATTGGCTTCAATCGCCTCTTTGTCATTAAATTCGATAGCGGTTTGCGGATACAAATCAACCGTTGAAAACTTTGCTTTGCTCCAAAGGGCAGAATCTGCACTCACGGTATCGAGTTTATCACTCACTTTTACCGCTGTAAGGCTCAAATCACCCGCCAGTGCCGCAGAAGCGGCAACACCCAATGAAAGAATAGTTGTTAGAAGCTTTTTCATTAGTGGTGTCCTCCAGCTTTAGTAAACTTACCTGCGATATAACGTGTATCGACCGGAGCCAATGGGTTTCGTTTATTCTCTTTCGCTACTTGCTGATAGTAGTTGTTGTCCAAACGGAACATATCGGAGTGCTGATACGCGATCAATAGATCCATTAATTCACTCACCCCGGTTTCTTTACGTTTTTTCATCTCCGCTTTAAGCGTTTTGATAGAATCATGTACGGCCGGACCGAACAATTTTTCAAGCTCTTCAATCGGAAGACGGGTTGAACCTTCGATAATTTTCCCTTCTGCGTCAAATTTTGCAGGAGATTCGGTCGGAGGGATATAGTATACATTCGGCTGTGTTCCGTAATCTGAACGAAGACCGATGGCTACTTTATATTTGTGTACCAATTTGTATACTTGTGATTCTTCATCATCCAAGAAACCTACAAAGCGGATACGTCCGACACATTGTTGAGCACATGCCGGCGGTAAGCCCTGCTCGATACGTGGGAAACAAAGGATACATTTCTCTGATTTAGAGATTTTCGGATTGAAATAGATTTTTTTGTAAGGACATCCCGCGATACAATAGCGGTAACCTTGACAGCGATCCAAATCGACCAATACAACCCCGTCTTCTTCACGTTTGAAGATCGCATCCCGCGGACACGCACTCAAACATCCCGGATTTGTACAGTGGTTACAAATACGCGGCAAGTAGAAGAAATAGTTGTCTTGTGGGAATGCTCCGGCACCTTGGTCTTCATCCCAGTTCGGTCCCCATGTCGGAGAAACATGCGGATGAAAAGTATTGCTATCAGCCATACCGCCCATCAACGATTCATAGTTGTAATCCCAAGGTACCCCGTAATCGGCTTCGAGGTTAGGGATGACACCCGGCTGAAGGTCGCCTGCCGCGTCAAATCCGCCGCCAAGCTCCATCCAGTTTTTTGGATAGCCGGTACCCGGATAGGTCTCGACATTATTCCAATACATATATTCACGACCGTTACGGTTCGTCCATTGCGTTTTACATGCTACGGTACATGTTTGGCACCCGATACATTTGTTCAGGTCCATTACCATTGCTAATTGTCTTTTAGACATCTAAACCCCTTAATACTGTACGTCTTTTGCTTTTTCGTAATTCACGGCGCCATCATAAGCGTACTGATTACCGTCCCACAGACCACCAAATTTAAGGTGACCCCAACCGTCTGCCATTTCAAGAAGATTCAATGATGTCGGTACAACTTCATTGTGCCCTTTGTTTTTCAAATACATGTACGGTTCCCATCCGTGTTCCAATACCAAACCGTCAGCCGGTGCGGAAGATGAGAGTTTCGCCATTGCATAAAATTCACCCAAAGCGTTATAAATACGGATAGTATCACCGTCTTTGATCCCTTTTGCTTCGGCAACCACACGGTTTACCTGAATCGCAGGTACACCACGCTGCAAGCGGAGCAATGTACGTGACGTTTTGTAGTTCGAGTGGATAGACCAACGAGCATGCGGTGTCATAAATACGTACGGATAGTCTTTAGACTGAGGACGGATCCCTTCCATACCTGTATTCGTTGCCGCGCCCATTTTGATGTACATATCGTGGTCAACATAGAATGTTTGACGACCCGAGAGTGTTTCAAGGCGCTCGAATTTATAGAGGTGGAACTCCATTGAACTGTACGGACGGTCTGAATACAACGGAGAAGATTTCGCCGCTTTTTCATTGATCAGCAAGAATCCGCCCACTTTGTACATTTTTTCCATTGTCCACGGCTCATACTGCTCACATTTCTCCAATGCAGCTTGTACCGCCATTTTATCGGTGCCAAGATAGTTTTCACCCGCACCCTCAGATTCTGGGTCAGTATTGGTGTACTCTTTGTGGAAAATCGTCAAGTCATGGAAACCCGGTTTCGCATATTTCGGATGATCTTTTACTTTTGCTTTTCCAATATTTTCCGGTCGGTTTGCCAACTCTTCCATTTTTTTAGCAAGGAATGTAAACATTGACCACTCATCCATCGCTTCACCGACATTTTTAATGTTTGCAACCGGCTGAGCCAAGTTGGTAAAACGGTGGTAACCAGGACTTGTACGTAAGTCATAAACTTCATAGTGTGATTTTGCCGGTAGCAATACGTCGGCAAATTGTGCCGCTTCAGACATACGATAATCCACATATCCGTAGAATTTCGTTTTATTCAAGAACGCTTTACGGTATTCAGATCCCTTATTACGGCGGAATTTAGAGTCCGCTACGATAAGAGCACAATCCGGTTGCCACCACGGTTTATTGACATTACCGTGATGTGCTTCCAAGTTTTTCGTATTGTTTTTGCCTTGACCTAGCATCTCTTCGAGAACGGCCATATACTCTTTTTTGGACATACCGTTTTGAGCACGTTTAACATCTTCGTCACCGAAATATTGGTCGAATGTTTTCATTCCGTCGCCGAATACGAACTCACCGACAAAACCTGATCCGAAACGAGCATTGTATTTACCGCTGAATCCGGCAAGAACACCGAGACCTGAGAGGGTAAATTCATTTTCCGTGTTCAATCCGCCGTATGGTCCCATACGCCCTGTCAATCCGCAGATAGATGAGATGTTCCAAATTGACATAACACCATTGAAGTATTTATTCAATGAGAATCCGGTTGTGATCTCAACAACTTTCGGCAATGCGATATCGCGTGCCAATTGACGTGTTGTATCCGGATGAACGCCCGTTACGTCTTTAATCGCTTCAGGGGCAAATTTTGCCGCTGATTTTTTAAGCATTTCAAATACGGTCGTTACGGTACGTTTGTCACCGTGCATATCGGTAATCGTCCACGTTCCTTCGAGTTCAGGTTCAATCCCTTGCTCGTCAAGACGCAACGATTTGATTTTAGATCCCTCTGTACCCGGCATCAAAGCGACTTTTCCGGTCGCTTTATTCATACAATAGAACTCTTCTTCAAATTTATAATGATCTTCATCATTTGCCGCGTGTTCCATTTCAGAGCGGCGGATCATTTTTTGTGTTTTTACATCGACCAAGAACGGAAGGTCGGTAAATGTTTTCATAAACTCAGGTTTGTAGAGTTTTTCGTTCAAGATGACGTTGATAACACCCATTGCAAGGATATTGTCCGAGCCTGCTTTGATTGGTATCCAAAGGTCGGCAGATTTAGCCGTCGCATTGAATTCAGGGGTAATAACGATAATTTTTGCTCCGTTATATTTCCCTTCCCATACGAAGTGAGCATCCGGAATACGTGAAACCGACGGATTTCCACCCCACATAACCGCAGTATCGACGTTATACATGAAATCCCATGTACAACCGACGTTACCTTCACCGTATGCGATCGCCGCACCTGAGAACATATCCCCGAGGTAAGAAGACGGATAAATACGAATTGCACCGAGTTGAGTCGAGAAACGTAACGGCGCTCCACGGCGACCTTCAGTCAAAAGACCTGTTCCCGCGTGAACCATCAATTTATCCGGACCGCGTTCAGGATCGGTCATACAATCGAAAATCTCTTGACATACACGCTCTGCCGCTTCGTCCCAGCTAACACGTTTCCATTTACCTTCACCGCGTTCACCGACACGAACCATCGGGTAAAGGATACGGTCTTTTTGGTACATCACTTGTGAGTGCTGAACCCCTTTGTTACATCCGCGCGGATTGAAGTCAGGAATTTTAGCATTGATTACCGGATAGCGTGCCGATTGGTTTTCACGAGTAACTACACCGTTGTTTGACCAAACTTCCCACGCACAGTTACCTTGACAGTTTACACAGTGGTATGCGAAACCGTGTTCCTCTTTTTTACCGTACGTAAAGCCGAATTCGTTGCGGTACATATCTTCAGTATAGTTGGTATTAGGATAATTCTCTTTACCGTTTTCTACCGAGATCACATTAGTCTTAGCGAATAGTGAGCCTTGTGAAGCTACTAGCGCTGCCGTCATCCCCGAAACTTTCAAGAAGTCGCGGCGTTGATTGTTCATTACTTTTGTCATAGCTATAGCCTTATCGTTTAATCGGAAGGTTCATATCGTTACCCCAAACATCCCAGCTTCCTGTGAAGACTTTGACGTTTTTGTAACCCAACAATTGAAGCGCAGTGATGTGTTCCGAGCTTCGTCCCGCACCTACGTGGCAGTACGCATAAATTGTTTTGTCTTTTGTGATTCCGTAGTTGTCGTACACTTTTTGAAGTTCTTCCGCTGAACGGAAAGAGAGTTTTTTATCGGCATCAGAGATTTGACTCCACTCGATAAAGGTAGCTCCCGGTACGTGACCGCCGCGCGCGACGTTATCCATTTTACGTTCACCGATGATCTCAGCGATACCCCGTGAATCAATGATAACGTATTTAGAATTTTTCCCGTTTTTGAGAATATCTTCCATAGCGTGCTTCACTTCATTTTTATCCGCAATTACGCTGTATTTGATTTTTTTAGGGTCAATTTTATACTTTTTAGGTGCTACAACCTCATCCCCTTTGACAACAAGGAGACGTTTTTCAACGATTGCCATTTTTTCTTGAAGCGCTTTTGCATCTTCATCTGCTTTTTTAATGGCCGCTTCCAACGCCGCTTTATCAGCGCCCTCTTTTTTAAGTGCCTCTTTCGATTCTTTTGCTACTTTTTTAGCGGCTTTAAGATCTTTATTCAACGCATCGTACTCTTTTTGAGCCGGGTCGATTGCCATCATAGCTGCACGTCCGCCGTTTAGAACTTTGACGTTCTTGTGGCCGTAACTGTCAAAAAACGAGTAAACACCCGTCGCATTCGGACCTTTAAAGTCATCGTATGCGATAACCATCATATCGTTGCTGATCCCTTTTTTACCGATTGTTTGTTCGGCATCGTCAATACAGCGGTACAATGGTGCACAATGCATTTCACCATCGATATCTGAATGGTGAAGGTGGTGAGCATACATCTCTACCGACCCTTTAATATGACCGAGTTTATAAATATCTTCGTTATCACCTGATACGAACATCACTTTTGGATTGCCAACCAGCTTGACCGCTTCTTCGGCAGAAATAAGAATTGAATTATTCTTATACCCATCAGCAGCCATTAAGATGGTCGATGCCGACAGTGATGCCGCAACACATAGTGTTTTTAGCAATCTGTTCATCCGTGCTCCTTCTTCTATTTTGAATATGCACCCATGGTGCGTTAATTTACGGAATTACCGCATACATTATAAAGGTGAGACTCTTAATAAGCAGTAAACAATGTAATATAATTGTAACATTGATTACAAAATGTTACATTCTTATCACAATTTAGAGACAATACATTATTCGTCGTTATTTTACGTTTTCTTATACGTCCAAACTCTGTTATTACCCTTATATAGTATGATTAATACTTGCAATTTAATCACTTTTTGATAGTATGACGATTATTTTTATCACATATTTAATGCAAAAGGAGCTATATGAGCGCCGAAAAAATTCAAAATGCCATTACTCAGTCCGATACAGCCGTACTTATCGAGCTCTTAGAAGACAAAACCCTTCCGATCGAGGAGGTAGAAAAAATCTATCAAGCATACAAAAATGACAAACTGATTGTAGGCCAAGTCGCCATGAACCTATCTTTGCGAACATCCGTATATGAGCGTGAGAAAGAATACAGCCCTATCATGGTTTCACTTTTAATCGATATTGCAAGCAACCCTGTCGACATGGGGGCACGCTGGGCCGTTGCCAAAAATCCCCACACCCCGGTTGAAGTGCTCCGCCATCTCTCTGCTGATCCGATCAACCTCGTTCGTGCTTTGGTTGCCGCAAATCCCTCTACTCCGAGCGATATCTTGGAAAAATTCTTCAGTGATGAGAAAATTGTCCGAGACGGACTTTCGGGCAATCCGAATACCCCCGCCAAGTTGCTAAAAATTTTATGTGACGACAACGATAAAATGGTGCGAATGCGTCTTGCCGAAAACCGTTCCGCCCCGACAGACATTATACAAATTCTTGTGAATGACAGTGATGTCGATGTCAGTAAAGCTGCGGAAGCAAACCTTGGAGAACGTCAATGAAACAGCGTCATTTTGAGGAACGAAGCCAGTTTATGAGCCTCGAAAATCACTTTCTGAATACTTTTTTTTCAGGCCTTTATCTCAGTGCCGGTGATTTTATAGCGGTCGGACGTGCGAATGGAGTTGATTTGCAAATGCATTCTCGAGAAATGCTGATCAAAGATTTATTAAACGAATCCAACAAAGCCGGAAGCCTCAGCGGCGTTATCGCATCATTGAATACGCTTATCGATGAACGCATCAGCACCTGTCATCGTCTCAGTCTCGAATATCCTCATGCTCGAACGCCTCTTGCAAAACTGGCGCAAAAAGCAACCGGGAGCAAAGCTCTTTTAGCCCGTGAAGCCAGAGGAAATCCGTATGAACACTAAAAAATTGCTTGAAGCTCTAAATGCACTCCCCTACCCCGGCCTCAGTCGTACATTGGGAGAACTTAAACTCATTTCAACCGTAAAAGTCGTAGATAATAGTGCATCTATCGAACTTCTTACTGTCAGTGACGATTCCTATTTGACGGTAAAATCTGCCATTGAAACCGCTTTTGAAAAAGAGTTTACTGCACTTAATATCACCAAAAAAGCGCTCGTCCAAAAAGATACCAACTACGGCAACAGTGCCGCACCGAATAACCGTGCACCCTATGCCGCAAACGTTATCGCCGTTACCAGCGGTAAAGGGGGAGTCGGTAAAAGTACAGTCAGCGTCAATCTGGCCATCGCTCTCGCACAGAAAGGGTATCGTGTAGGAATTTTGGATGCCGATGTTTACGGCCCCAATGTACCGCGTCTGACCAATACCGACTTGGAAAAAATCAAATGGAATGATGACAACCAAATCGTACCGAGTGAGAATTACGGTATTAAAATCATGAGCGTCGCACTCACTACACCTACTTCCGATACCCCACTCGTGTGGCGCTCGTCGGTTGCCGTGTCGGCATTGATCCAATTTTTGGAAGACGTGGCATGGGGAGAACTTGATTTCCTCGTCATCGATATGCCTCCGGGAACCGGCGACATCCAGCTCACTATGGCGCAAGAGCTCCCGATCAGTGCGGGCGTCATCGTGACAACACCTCAACTGGTCGCCAGTGATGACGTCAGCCGAGCCATTCGGATGTTTCAGGATATTCATGTCCCGATGGCAGGATTGGTAGAGAATATGAGCTATTTCGTCGCCCCCGACACCGGAACCCGTTATAATATTTTCGGCAGCGGCGGCGGAGAGCGATTGGCGGAGCGTTATAACATCCCGTTACTGGGTCAAATCCCTTTAAATATGGATATTCGCGAAGGGAGCGATAACGGTGAGCCTCCGGTTGTTTTGGGCAATAATACGTTAAAAAGCTATTATAAAGAGATCGTAGAAAATATGCTAAAAGCGGTGAAGTTTAAAGTTTAGAAGATGGTAAGTTTCCACATAATGTGGAAACTTTACTTATTTATTTGAAAATTTTCTTCAAATCTACTTCAACTGCACCCGGTACGGTTGCAATCGTCATAAATTCACTCATCGTGAGCAGCGGATAACTGATCGCAATAAAATACTTCGCACTCAGCGCTTTCGCTTGGCCGTTTTCAATCAATACGGCCCATGGCAATAATTCACTGTTTTGAGTTCCGATCTTTTTAACAAATCCGTTTGTACGGCGATCTAGACTTACAAACGCTACATAGCGGTCATCTCCGAGTTTAACAACAGCCGTTGTCCCTTTGGCTTTTTGCGCTTTCGCAACCAAATCTGCGGTCGTGCCTTCACCGACAACGCTCATGTCTTCATAATACGGCATACCGACCATAAAATGATATCCTGCCAAACCGTCAAATTCCCATTTATCGGCTGAATCTTTTAATGGACCGAATGCTTTTTCTAGTGATGCAAGCGTTGCTGCAGCTGTAGCATGGTTATACTCTTTTTGCATGAACGCTTTTCCGAAATAAACCGGGTTTGCAATACTGATTTGCTTGTTCTCATCATCAACCAAAATACGTCCTACAGCAGCAAGCCCACGTGTAGGTTTATTCGCCGTATCTTTCATTTTAGCGTTTGTATAAAGCACTGTTGTTCCTGCATCGCCTTTATACGTACCGACTACTTCGAATCCCGCAGCAGAGAGTTTAGATTTTGTACTCTCTACATCATTGTATGCTCCGATTTTATAGGCAGAAACAACTTTTTCTACTTTAACGCCTGCTTCAGCTGACGGAGTCGTACCGGCACACCCGCAAAATCCGATAACGAGTGCACTCATGATCAGTGTATAGAATTTTTTCATAGCTCTTTTGCTCCCAATCCGGTCATGATTTCAATAATTTCTTTATCCAAAGCAACGATTGAATCGTTCATTTTCTGATCGTTGATTCCCATAACCGCTGTCCATGTTGCAAGACGAGGCATACCGATCATAAGCTTGTTTGATCCTTTTTCAACATACATGTACATTGAACACGGTGCGAATGCTCCTGCATCCGGACGACCTTGATTGAAAATCCCTTCTGAGAATTTAAAATGACAGAGAGAATAAACCCAATACGCATCAAAACGGCCAAACTCGATATTATTATCAGTCATAGACCCTTTAATATCTTTATATCCTGCAATGATATATTGGTTTGCTTCAAACGCTTCTTCGAATTTCCCTTGGAAATCACTGATAAAAGCATCCAAACTAGCCCCTCGCTCAAACGGAAGTTCAAACGTCATCATCGGTTTTGCCGGTAATGCACTGTACTCTACGATTTGAACTTTGTTCCCGATCTCTTTTTCGATCATTGCATCGAGTTCAGGAAATGTCGCGATAAATTTAGCACGTACGTCTGCATCTTTTACCCCTGTAATATCAAGCATGGTTTCAGGAGTGATGTGCCCTACGTAGGTTTTATCTTCAGATTGCTTTTTCCATACATGGAGGTTAAACGGACTGAATCCACCCAATGACGGCTCTTTCAAAAGCAATGGCCCGACTGCTGCATCTTTGGTAACTGAGAAAAACCCGAGATTATCGAGATTTGTCCCGCCGTATTTTGTTTTATACCCATCGTTAATACGCTCATGCGGATCGGAGAGGACAAAACCGATCGTCTGGATCTTTTCATTCACGAGGCCCATAAATTCTTTTTCTTTATCGCCTTCACCGATATAGAATTTTGCCCCTTGGGCACCAAAAGCCATTGAAGCGGCTAGTGAAAGTGCAGCTGCACCCATTAATAGTCTATTAAACATTTGATTCTCCTCTAAGTAATCGCTTATGAGCTGTGTGCCCTTTTTTGTTCAGGGGATATTCTATCACAAAGACATCAAATAAACGATAATAACAGCATAAGATTTTTGAACTCTTATTATTGTTGAAAAAAGTGGACGGATTGTGAATTATATATACCGTCATTGCGGACTAGATCCGCAATTTTAAGATACTGAATCTACCCTTTCAGGATAACGTAAAACATACTAGAAGTTAAATTTTACAGCTAGTGTAAGTGCTTGTTGTGAATGTTTTGTATTAGTGGCACTACCAGTTGCAACAGTAGTGGTTTCAACAGTATCACTCACTTCAGGACTATATGTGTATGCCATATCTAATGCTAAAGTTTCATTTATAGAATATCCTCCACCAATAGTATAAGCTTCTTCAACAGTTGCAGGGAACATTGCATAATTAAATAAGTTCATGGTATCACCATCTGTATTATAAGCTGGGTTACCATTTACAGGTACATTGCTTTTATTATTAGGAACAGGATTTTTCCCATAGTTATAACCGAGACCTAGCCAATAAGAATCTGCTGAATATTTTAAACCAAGAGCATAAACTGTTTGATCATCCCAACCAAAATCTTTATACCCTTTTGCATCAGACCATTTAATCTCTTTAACATCCATTGTAGCCGTAAACTTATCCAACTCATATGATACACCTATTCCATATTCTTCAGGTTGCTCTAAATGGTCAGATTTTGCCGGCAATGCAAGAGGATTCGAACCATAGCCGTATGCTTCAGCCGCATCAGATATTTGATTTTTATATTCCATATCAATTGCTGATTTATATACAGCACCAATTGTTAAAGATTTCGTCGGATTATAGTAACCTCCAAGTTGAAAACCAAATCCAATATCATTTGAGACACCACTACCAATATGTTTAGCATTTGTTGCTGCATCATTTGTATCATAATCTACACTTAGAGCACCATATTGAACAATTCCTGTAAGACCTAAACCATAAATATCATTCCCATATGCTAAAGATGGAGTAAATTGCATCAACATTAATGAGGATCTCATATTATATAAATCAACTTTACCGTTATAATTCTGGATTAATGATTTATCTGTACCTCTCCAATCAGTGCCCATACCAGCAGTACCATACATACCAAGTCCAAATACAAGATCATCGTTGATTCTATGTGCTAAAGAAATAGCCGGAATTACACTTGCATCTTCAGCACTAGTCATATCTACACCCTTAGTTGGGTCATTGACACTCCCAGCATTTGTACTAACTTGTACATCTGAATCAAATATAGTTCCAGCAAAAATAAATTCATCTTTACCTTTCAACTTAGCTAAAAGCGCGGGATTCGTTAATGCATTTGCAGAACCCATATTGTGAGCGATACCAGTTCCACCCAAAGCTCTAGACTCAGCACTCAGCCCTATCATATGATCCCCGTTTGTTGCGAATGCTGATGTAGCACTAAGAGCGATAGCAGCAGCGACCGCGATTTTGATTGAACGTTTCATTAATTCTCCTCGATAAGTTTATAGATTGAACCACTGAGTGGCTCGCTTACAACATCATTATAGGTCTGTTAAAATTAATCGAAACTTAACACAAAACGATCAAACTATTGCATTTTCTTATAATAGAGATCACATCTGTAATATGACGATTTATTTCATTTAGTTATGGTCAATAAAGCGTCAAAAGGAGCAATAAAAGACGTTTTATCCGCTATTAGTCTTAAAAACAATCTTTTACCTAAGTTAATGAATGAATAACGAAATTGTCACATTGTATCAAATAGTAACACTATGCGTGACAATTTTGTGATAGGTTGCCCATAAGAGGGTGTAAAATTGTAGTTTATGTGGAAGGGTAAAGAGATACTGGCGGCAAATGTGCTCACCTGCAAGCCGTTGGATCCTGCCGTACAAAAAAGTGCATTCGTAAAAAAGTCAATAAGGGTTGTAAAGTAAAAGTTTTGCTGTGATTGGTAAAAAAGGGGATTAAAAGTAAAAGAAGAAAAATCTGAGAGCCAGGCGGCGACCTACGTTTCCACACCTGAAAGATGCAGTATTATGAGCGATGAGGGTCTTAGCTTCCGGGTTCGGAATGGGACCGGGCGTTTCCCCCTCTCTATAGCCACCTGAACACTCAGAAGAGGATCTATCGAGATAGACTCTATTCTGAGAGTTTTGTTAGATGTATTTTCATTGTTAAGTCGTCAACTTTTCGTAACTTCATGCACATTCCACACTTATGCTTAATAAGGCGGTGAGCATAGATAAAGACGAACGTTCTATTAGTACCAGTCAGCTGAAAGCATTACTGCTCTTACACACCTGGCCTATTAACCTTGTAGTCTTCAAGGGAACTTCAGGGAGAGTTCATCTTGGAGTTGGCTTCCCGCTTAGATGCTTTCAGCGGTTATCACATCCGTGCGTAGCTACCCAGCGATGCTCTTGGCAGAACAACTGGTACACCAGTGGCACGTCCAACCCGGTCCTCTCGTACTAGGGTCAGCTCTCCTCAACTCTCCTGCGCCCACGGAAGATAGGGACCGAACTGTCTCACGACGTTCTGAACCCAGCTCGCGTACCGCTTTAAATGGCGAACAGCCATACCCTTGGGACCTGCTCCAGCCCCAGGATGCGATGAGCCGACATCGAGGTGCCAAACCTCCCCGTCGATGTGAGCTCTTGGGGGAGATCAGCCTGTTATCCCCGGCGTACCTTTTATCCTTTGAGCGATGGCCCTTCCACACAGAACCACCGGATCACTATGACCGTCTTTCGACTCTGCTCGACTTGTCTGTCTTACAGTCAGTCCGGCTTATGCCATTATACTCTACGAAGGATTTCCAACCCTTCTGAGCCGAACTTTGTAAGCCTCCGTTACTTTTTAGGAGGCGACCGCCCCAGTCAAACTACCCACCAGACAGTGTCCTCCATCAGGATAACTGATGCGAGTTAGCTATCAGAATACTCAAGGGTGGTATCTCAAGGATGCCTCCATTGCCACTGGCGTGACAATATCAACAGCTCCCACCTATCCTGCACATGAGTATCCCAATAGCAATGTCAAGCTATAGTAAAGGTGCACGGGGTCTTTCCGTCTTTCCGCGGGTAGGAGGAATTTTCACCTCCACTACAATTTCACTGGATCCCTGGTTGAGACAGCTCCCATCTCGTTACGCCATTCATGCAGGTCGGTATTTAACCGACAAGGAATTTCGCTACCTTAGGACCGTTATAGTTACGGCCGCCGTTTACTCGTGCTTCAATTCAATGCTTCGCTTGCGCTGACACATCCTTTTAACATTCGAGCACCGGGCAGGCGTCACACCCTATACATCCTCTTACGAGTTAGCAGAGTGCTGTGTTTTTGGTAAACAGTCGGGAGGGACACTTTGCTGCGACCCAGTTCTGCTCCAGAGGCAAGCTCCTTCACATACTTAGGGCACACCTTATACCGAAGATACGGTGCTAGTTTGCAGAGTTCCTTAACCAGGGTTCTTCCACGCGCCTTAGAATACTCATCTCACCCACCTGTGTCGGTTTACGGTACGGGCGACAATTGTTCTCGCTTAGAGGCTTTTCTTGGCACGACAGTATCATCGATTCTCCTCGCAGACCGAAGTCCTTGAAGAGCCTGTAAGATCTCGGAGTATTGCAACACGGATTTGCCTGTGTTACCTCCTACGTCCTTCGACCCACTATTCCATCAGTGAGCTCGATTAACTCTATGCGTCCCCCCATCACTCAAACGAACAATTGTCGGTGTTGGAATATTAACCAACTTGCCATCGTCTACCCCTTTCGGACTCGACTTAGGTCCCGACTAACCCTACGATGACGAGCATCGCGTAGGAAACCTTGGGTTTACGGCGAAGCAGATTCTCACTGCTTTTATCGCTACTCATGCCTGCATGCTCACTTCCAAACGCTCCAGCACTCCTCACCGGTATACCTTCAACGCTGTTTGGAACGCTCTCCTACCACTCGTATAAATACGAATCTAAAGCTTCGGTGCGTATCTTAGCCCCGTTATATTTTCAGCGCAGAATCGCTAGATCAGTGAGCTGTTACGCTTTCTTTAAAGGATGGCTGCTTCTAAGCCAACTTCCTGATTGTCTCAGCAACTCCACATCTTTTTCCACTCAGATACGACTTTGGGACCTTAGCTGTTAGTCTGGGTTGTTCCCCTCTTGACGATTGATTTTATCACCCACCGCCTGACTCCCGAGATTACGCATGAAGTATTCGGAGTTTGAAAGGGTTTGGTACCGCGGTAAGCAGCCCTAGCCCTGTCAGTGCTCTACCCCTTCATGTTACGACTCGAGGCTATACCTAAATATATTTCGGAGAGAACCAGCTATCACTAAGTTTGATTGGCCTTTCACCCCTATCCACAAGTCATCCGAGGGTTTTTCAACACCCACCGGTTCGGTCCTCCACTGGCTCTTACACCAGCTTCAACCTGCTCATGGATAGATCACTTAGTTTCGGGTCTGCAGCATCTGACTAATTCGCCCTATTAAGACTCGCTTTCGCTACGGCTTCCCGTTAGGTTAACCTTGCCAGACACCACAACTCGCAGGCTCATTATGCAAAAGGCAGTCCATCACCCCTCATAAAGAATGGGGCTCTGAATGATTGTAAGCCATAGGTTTCAGGTTCTATTTCACTCTGCTCACCGCAGTTCTTTTCACCTTTCCCTTACGGTACTGGTTCGCTATCGGTCTGGTAGTAGTATTTAGGATTGGAGGGTGGTCCCCCCGGCTTCAGTCAAGATAACACGTGTCCCGACCTACTCTGGATCCTGCTAGCTGTCTGTCAATTTCAAGTACGGGACTATCACCCTCTATGGTCGAGCTTTCCAACTCATTCTTCTATCGACTCGCAATGCCGTATGCAGTCCGCAACCCCGATGGCAAGCCATCGGTTTGTCCTATATCCCATTTCGCTCGCCGCTACTTTGGGAATCTCGTTTGATTTATTTTCCTCTAGGTACTGAGATGTTTCACTTCCCTAGGTTCGCCCCCCGAAGGGTACTGTACCTCTCGATACAGTGGGTTGCCCCATTCAGAAATCCCCGGATCAAAGCTTCTTGGCAGCTCCCCGAGGCTTATCGCAGCCTAGTACGTCTTTCATCGCCTCTACCAGCCAAGGCATCCACCTATGGCCCTTAATATCTTTTTCTAATTTGCGCTCACCGCCTTATTAAGAATAAAGCGGTGAAATGTGTTTGTAGTTACGTTGTATAGTTATTCACTATACTGTAAATGTATTCGTCATAGATTTCTCTATGTCAAACATATTTAGTTGACGACTTAACAATAATAATTCAAATAACGTTAGACTTTAAAAGTCTAATTCAAATACAACAAACTTGTACTTGAATCAGACTTTTTATTCTGATCTCTGGTGGAGAATAGCGGGATCGAACCGCTGACCTCCTGCGTGCAAAGCAGGCGCTCTCCCAGCTGAGCTAATTCCCCAGATAAGTGATACATATGGTGGGTTTGAATGGACTCGAACCATCGACCTCACCCTTATCAGGGGTGTGCTCTAACCAGCTGAGCTACAAACCCAATTGTTAAATCAAATAACATGGATCACTGAAAACTAAGTAGGTTAACGGTCAAGACAATACTCTGTGAGATTTTAAGATGACGCAGTCAAATGAATGACTCGTCGTTACTCTTAGAAAGGAGGTGATCCAACCGCAGGTTCTCCTACGGTTACCTTGTTACGACTTCACCCCAGTCGCTAATTCCACCGTAAGCGGTAGCCAGTTTGGCATCCCGATTTCGGGTGAAATCAACTCCCATGGTGTGACGGGCGGTGAGTACAAGACCCGGGAACGTATTCACCGTAGCATAGCTGATCTACGATTACTAGTGATTCCAGCTTCATGTTCTCGAGTTGCAGAGAACAATCCGAACTGAGAGACGCTTTAAGAGATTGGCTCCACCTCGCGGTATTGCAGCTCTTTGTACGCCCCATTGTAGCACGTGTGTAGCCCTGGCCGTAAGGGCCATGATGACTTGACGTCGTCCTCACCTTCCTCCTCCTTGCGAAGGCAGTCTCCTTAGAGTGCTCAGCCGAACTGTTAGCAACTAAGGACGAGGGTTGCGCTCGTTGCGGGACTTAACCCAACATCTCACGACACGAGCTGACGACGGCCGTGCAGCACCTGTGTGTAGGTTCTAGCAAGCTAGCACCCCCTAATCTCTTAAGGGTTCCTACCATGTCAAGGCCAGGTAAGGTTCTTCGTGTATCTTCGAATTAAACCACATGCTCCACCACTTGTGCGGGTCCCCGTCTATTCCTTTGAGTTTTAATCTTGCGACCGTACTCCCCAGGCGGAATGCTTAATCTGTTAAGTGCATCACCGAAGAGACGAGCTCCCCGACGACTAGCATTCATCGTTTAGGGCGTGGACTACCAGGGTATCTAATCCTGTTTGCTCCCCACGCTTTCGTGCCTCAGCGTCAGTATCATCCCAGCAGATCGCCTTCGCTTTTGATATTCCTAGTGATATCTACGGATTTTACCCCTACACCACTAATTCCATCTGCCCCTTCTGAACTCTAGACTCCCAGTTTCAAGCGCAGTTCAATGGTTAAGCCATTGGATTTCACGCCTGACTTAAAAGTCAGCCTACGCACCCTTTACGCCCAGTGATTCCGAGTAACGCTTGCACCCTCCGTATTACCGCGGCTGCTGGCACGGAGTTAGCCGGTGCTTATTCAAGAGGTACCGTCATTATCTTCCCTCTTAAAAGGAGTTTACACACCGAAATGCGTCATCCTCCACGCGGCGTTGCTGCATCAGAGTTTCCTCCATTGTGCAATATTCCTCACTGCTGCCTCCCGTAGGAGTCTGGACCGTGTCTCAGTTCCAGTGTGTCTGATCATCCTCTCAAACCAGATACCCGTCATAGCCTTGGTGAGCCATTACCTCACCAACTAGCTGATAGGACATAGACTGATCCCTTAGCGAAAAAACTTTCCCGACTTGCCTTAGGACAAGAAGGAGTATCTGGTATTAATCACCGTTTCCAGTGGCTATCCCAAACTAAGGGGTACATTATCTATGGTATACTCACCCGTGCGCCACTAATCATGAAGAGCAAGCTCTCCAATCATCGTTCGACTTGCATGTGTTAGGCACGCCGCCAGCGTTCACTCTGAGCCAGGATCAAACTCTCCATAATTGGTGTTCAATCCTATGACCCAAGATGTTAAAATCATTGGCTTCATAAATTGTTATCTATTTTACTTTTTGGTGATTGGTTAACCCAACCAAAGTAAATAGACGGTTGTTGTATTGTGTTGACATTAAAGGTCAACGTCTTCGAGATTGTCTCGAAACCGCTAAACCTACTTAGTTTTCAATGATCGCAAACTCAAACTCTAAACCTTAACTCAAGGCCTATCAGCGTTTGTGGACGGGAATTATAGGGGAAAATAGAATAGATGTCAAGAGGTTTTCGAAAGAAAATCGAAAATATGGCAAAAAAATTTCATTTTTTATTTTGAGCCTTACATTATGTAACGAATATACTCATTTTGCTCCTCTAAAACTCTTTTTTTACTCCGACGAACAAATAAACGATTAATGAAACTCATGTATAATCCTTTTTGTAAAATCCCTATTAAGGAAAAAGCTATGGCTTTATATGATCGAGAATACGCACGTCAAGGTGCTTTTGGTTACGAGAGCGCAAATCGAGATGAAGCGCAGATCGTATCGTTTGTCAAGGAAACCTATAAATTGTTTGCTGCTTCAATGCTGGCAGGCGGTGTAGGTGCTTATGTCGGAATGCCGTTCGCGGGTATCGTTGCGGCAAATTACTGGTGGATCGCTATCCCATGGATGTTATTCGGTATGTTCGGTCTTCAAATGATCAAAAACAAACCGGGTGTCAACATGATCGGATTGTTTACCTTTACTTTTGCGAGCGGTGTTATCATCACTCCGCTTCTCAGCCATATCCTCGGAATGGCCGGAGGAGCGACAATCGTCGGTAATGCGTTTTTTATGACGGCGGCCTTGTTCGGAGGTCTTAGTTTCTTTGCCATTAAAAGCGCAAAGGATTTCACAACATGGACCAAACCGATCATGATTGCTTTCTTTATTATATTAGCGGTATCGTTGATCAACGTCTTTTTCTTGAAAAGCCCGATGATCTACGTTGCGATTCAGGCAATTTTCTTGCTTGTTATCAGCATCATGGTATTGATCGACACTCAAAACGTTATCCGCGGTGCGTATGAAACGCCGATGGACGGTGCAGTTGCGCTCTATCTTGATTTCTTTAACCTATTCGTTACGTTGCTCCAACTCTTCGGAATCTTCGGAAGCAGTGATGAGTAACCCTCTTCCCCCGGAGCTTCTCCGGGTGGTCGATGCCAATCTCAACCGCCTCAAAGAGGGTATCCGTGTGATTGAGGATATAGCGCGCTATGTTCACAATGACAAGGAACTCTCCACTTCTCTTAAAAATCTCCGCCACCAATGCCGTATCGAACCCCTCGAAGAGCTCCTCGCTTCGCGTGACAGTGTTAATGACGTACTTCGCCCTACGATGAAAAGCGAAATGAACCGTACCGATCTGCGTTCTATATTAATAGCAAACTATAAACGGGGACAAGAATCTTCACGTGTTTTGGAAGAGCTCTATAAGATAGTGGAACCTGCTTTGAGCGAACGGTTTAAAAACATCCGCTATGAACTCTATACATTAGAGAAGAAAAACCTATTATCTGATTTGAATGCCTAAGAGATAAAAGCTTGCCTCTTGAGAGGCAGAACTTTTAGTGGCGGCACTCGCCGTCGTGGCAATGCATTTGCTTCTCGACATACTCATCAGAAATATGAAGATTGGTGCAGGAATCAAGAAGCCCGTAAAGCTCCATCTCCGCTCCGCTGACATGACGGACAATATTTCCCTCTCCGTCAATAAAGACAAACGTCTCGTACTTATGCTCATTCTTTTTAATATGGTGAGAAAAAATAACATATTCAGCTTTTACGAGTTCGGGAAAGTGGCTGCACGAAGCGATGTATTTTTCACATTCCCTGTTAATCTTTTTGATTTCCAGAAATTCGGATTGAATTGCGTCCCGAAGAACCGGCATGAGATTAGGGATGACATCTTTTAGGTTATCGTATTTTTCGATCCCCTTCATAATACACTCCTCATTGGTATTCTATATAATAGGGATAGTATATCGCTTTAGTTCAAATAACGGTAAAATTCCGACACTAACTGATTTGGAAAAGGGCTTTATGCACACATTGGCACAATTGCGCTCCGGTGAACTCAAAGGGGCAACACGGCTAACTCTCCGTGAGAACCTCACCTCTTTCCCCGAAGAGATATTCGATCTGGCCGATACTTTAGAGATTCTGGATCTGAGCAACAACCGCCTCTCTTCGCTTCCAAATGATATAAACAGACTGAAAAAACTGAAAATAGCCTTCTTCTCCAATAACCGCTTTACCTCCCTCCCCTCGTTCAAAGGGTGCGAACACCTTTATATGGTAGGATTTAAAAGCAATCAGATCGAAACCTTTGACGAAGAAGTTCTTCCTGAGTCTATCAGCTGGCTCATTCTGACCGACAACCGCCTCGTAAACCTTCCCCGCTCTATCGGAAACTTGTGCAAACTGCAAAAATGTGCACTGGCAGGGAACCAACTCGAATCACTCCCCGACGAGATGGCCTCATGCCGGAACTTAGAGCTTCTCCGCCTCTCGGCGAATAACCTCCATGAGATCCCCTCATGGCTATGGAATCTGCCGAAACTCTCATGGCTCGCCTTTTCGGGGAATCCGTGCAGTCCGAAGGCTCAGTTTGAACTTCAAGAGATTGCCTACGAATCGTTAGAGGTGAAAGAAAAATTGGGTTCGGGGGCTTCGGGGGATATTTACAAAGCCTACTCAAACGCGGATGAACAGTCCGTTGCCCTGAAACTCTTCAAAGGTGCCATCACGAGCGACGGCTATGCCCACGATGAGATGAACGCCACCATGAGTACCGGGGAGCATCCGAACCTCATCAAAGTCCTCTCGAAAGTAGCGGGGGATGAGCGTCTGGGGCTGGTACTCGAATACATCCCCGATGTATACCGCAATCTCGGACTTCCCCCCGATTTTGAGACCTGCACCCGCGATACGTTCACCGAAGAGACCTCATTTTCTATCGAAACCGTCTACGCCGTCGCAAAAGCTATTGCCTCTGCAGCGGCACACCTGCACGCACGAGGGCTGATGCACGGCGATCTCTACGCCCACAACATCCTCATCAACGACGATGACCACTGCTATCTTGGGGATTTCGGCGCGGCGAGCTTTTACGAACCGTGCGAAAAAGCATTTGAGAAAATCGAAGTGCGGGCATTCGGATGCCTTATCGAAGATATGCTCTCGCTCTGCCCTGCCAAAGAGGGAGCTATCTATACTATGTTAGAAGAGCTAAGAGAGAAATGTATGAATGAAGCAGTAGAAGAGAGACCGCTATTTAGTGAGATGGGGTTGTAATAAACACAACCTCAAATTCGAGATAGTTCAGCGGATACGTTTCCATCAGTTTTTTCGTCTGCGTAAAATCAAGAACTCTGCGTCCTCCGCTCACCCCGCTGCGCTTGATATAGCGAAACATCTCTCTGACCGAATCAAATTCTAACGTCGTGTGGAGCACTTCGAACCGTGCGTCCAGATATTTCTCGGCAATAGCCATCACCTCGTCGCTCGAACGCAATAGAGGGGTGACCCCCGCAGATTCGTGAAGGGTTTTAAAAGTTCCTGCGGTGAAGATTGCCAATGACATCGGGGTGTTGAGTGAAGCGAGAGAACATATAACGCTATCTAAATCATCCGCCCACTGCAATGCCGAGGCGGAATAGATCCGATCATACTGTTCCTCTTTCAATCTCTCAAACAATAGCGGATCGTTAAAGTCACCCAACACTAATTCGACATTCGATGACGAAGGGTGATGTTCCAGCATTGACGCGGAGAAATCAACGCCGACAAACCGCTCAATCTCCCAATCGATCAGAGAATAGAGAGTGCCGTTCCCGCATCCCAAATCCACAATAGACTTTGGTTTATCTGAGGTAGAGGCGATCAGCTTTTCGGCAACATGGCGCTGGATAACATTGCGGCTGCCGTATTCGGCGGCGTAGCGTGAGAATTCATGGCAGGCGCTGCTCATCGGCGATTAACCGCCAATGCCACAATAAACAATCCCAAAAGTACAAGGACGATCGCCGCGCCGCTGGGGAGTGCAAAGAAATACGAGGCGATTAGTCCGATAACCACCGAGATAAGAGCGATTACAACCGAGAGAAGCGCGGTAGGATAAAACCCCATCCCGAATCGGATCGCCGCAACGGGAGGGATCACCATCAGCGCACCGATCAAAAGCGTCCCGACCACCCGAATAGAGAGGGCAATAATAATCGCAATCACGCTGACAAGCATGAAGTTGAGCATCGTGACGCGGATACCTCCCGCCCGGGCGACATCCTCATCAAAAGCGATAAAGTAAAGCTCTTTGAAAAAAGCCAAAAGGAGCGCCATCGCCAAAGAGCCGAATATCCCCATCACCCACAAATCTTCAACACTGACCGAGAGGATCGAACCGAAAAGATAGCTAAAGAGCGAAGCGTTAAACGATCCCGCCAGTGAGACGATGACAATGGCAAGGGCGAGTGAACCCGAGAGAAAAATAGCAAGTACCGAATCCGAATACATCCCGTGGACGCTCCGCAGATACTCGATAAGCCATGAGGCGACGAGTGACGCAGCAACAGCCATCCATAGCGGGCTGAGACCGAACAATAGCCCAACCGATACCCCGACGAGTGAGACATGTGCCAATGTTTCGCTCAGCAGTGAATAGCGCCGAAGGACGATAAACGATCCCCCCAGCGAGGCGAGAACCGCGATCATAAGCCCGGCGATAAAAGCCCGCTGCATAAAGGGGTAATCAAGCATTTCTAACATCTCTTACCTCCTTCAATGATTATGGCACACGACGTGCGCCGGTGTGCCGTAGAGTCGGCTCATCTCGTCGCATCGGACGACTTCCGCCGGGTTCTGGGAAACCAATAGCGTTTGGTTGACAAACAATACGCGGGTAATATCCTCGGCAATCACCCCGATATCGTGGGTGATAAAGAGGATGGAAAGCTTTTTGGTACGGTTGAGGGTACGCAGAAGCTCATAAAAACGGTGCTGCGATTCGACATCAATCCCCGTGTTGGGTTCATCAACAATCAAGACATCGGGATTGGAGGCTAATGCACGGGCGATCATCACCCGCTGACGCTGTCCCCCTGAGAGGTTTCCGATGAGGCGGTCGGATAAATCGGCTACCCCCATCAGCTCCATCGCTTCAACGATAGCCGATTTATCTTCGGAAGATTCAAATCCAAAAATACCCCGTCTGGCGTAGCGCCCCATTCCGACCACTTCACGAACGGTTGCCGGAAACGAACCGTCAACAAGGGCAGAACGTTGGGGAACGTACCCGATACGGTTCCAATCGCGAAACCGCTTTTGGGATGTTCCGAAAAGTTTTATCTCGCCTGAAGTCGGTTTTTCCAGCCCCAGCAAAAGACGGATAAGAGTCGTTTTTCCTCCGCCGTTAGGTCCGATAATAGCGCAATATTCCCCCGGCAAGATTTGAAACGTCGCCCCCTTGAGGACAAGATTTCCGTGCCGCTCAAAGTTAAGGTTGTTTACGTCAAAAAGGCTGGGGGAGAATTTCAACGGCACTCCATCGCTTCACGCAATTTTTTCAGATTCTCACGCATGATCGTGAGATAGGTTTGATGGGATTTTAACTCATCTTGGCTAATATTTTCCAGCGGCTGCAATGCTACCGCTTTGGCTCCCGTCTCTTTGGCAATCGTTTGGGAGACGTTGTCGTTTATAAATTCCTCGAAAAAGATCGTTTTCACGCCGTGCTTATTGATCGTTGCAATAATATCGGCGATATTTTTGGCGCTCGGCTGTTCATCCGAAGAGAGTCCGATGACCGATACGTTTTCGAGCTTGTTTGCCGAAGCAAGATAGCCGAACGCGTCATGGTTGGAGACGAGAGTGCGGTTTTTACACTCGGTTAGACCTGATGCGTATTCGGCTTTCAGTCGTTGAAGCTCTCCGATATAGGTGGCGGCGTTACCGTGAAACACCTCCGCTTCGGCGGGGAGAAGTTTAGAAAACTCCGCATCAAAAATTTGGGTCATTTTGATCATATTGTCGATATCGAGCCAGTAATGGGGGTCAAACGCACCTTCATGATGATGTTCTCCGTCCGTCTCTTCGCCATGATGGTCGGCTTCGCCTTTCAACAAAACAACATGCCCGCTCATATCGATCACCTGGGTCGTTTTAGGGAGGGTATTTTTAAGATTTTCCGCCCAGCTTTCAAATCCCGCACCGTTGTAGACGAACAGTGAAGATTTAGAAATATCGGCAACTTGGGAAGGGTTCGGCGTGAACATGTGGGCATCCGTACCCAGCGGAATGATCGGGTGTACTTCTACCGAATCTCCCGCAACCGTCTTGGCAATTTCATACAATGCAAACGTACTGACGGAAATAATCGGCTTCGTTTGAGACGATACCTCTTTACTTTGAGGCTTTGGCGAAAAGAAACTGACCCCGATCACGATTACGGCGATAATACCGCCAAAAATTATCAGTCGTTTGGTATCCATACTTCAGTTTCCTTATAATAAAATTCGGATACCATTCTAATGCAACTCAGTTGCAATAAACCTTAAATTTTAAGAAGTCTTATCAAAATGACACTCGATGAAAAAATCAGCGCCAACGGATTTCGACTCACCGCTCCGCGCAAAAAAATCCTCACAATCCTCTCCGATCAAAAACAGCCGATCAGTTTCGAGGAGTACAGCGCCCTGGATCCGATGATCGACAAAAGTACCTTTTATAGAACCATGCAAGCCTTTGAATCAGCCCAAATCATTAGCGGGATCGAATCAGATGCCGGAAAACGGTATTTTGAACTCTCCGATACTATCCATCCCCATTTTATATGCCAAAACTGTCATGCTATCACCTGCCTGCATCCCCAGCCGATCATTTCCCCCAGCGGATATACCATCGATTCAGTCATCTACAAAGGGCAATGCCCTCTATGCTCCGCTTCGTAAATTCAGCGTCTCTTTTACTGCGTATAATAAACCCAATAAGCAAAAGAGGTTATGGCAATACCGACAGCCAACCCGAGTTTTTTCTTCAATGTACATTTTGAACACACAACGTTGTCTCCTATCTAAAAGAAGCATCTTAATCACTCTCTCATTAAACTAAAGCTTCATCGGCCTCTTATAAACACTATGCTATAATCGCGAACTTTTTTACTAATATCAAGGATTAACATGACAGGTATACTGCTCATCGTGCAGATCGTTTTGGTCGTTATGATCACCATCGCGGTACTGCTCCAAAAAAGCTCAAGCATCGGTTTAGGAGCTTACAGCGGCTCTAACGAATCGGTCTTCGGAGCTAAAGGACCGGGAAGCTTTTTAGCTAAAGTAACCTTTTTTCTAGGGTTTGTATTTATCGTTAATACGGTTGCTTTGGGCTATTTCTATGCTCAGCAGAAAAATGAATCCGTTGTAGATGCAATGGTTGAAAAAACTGATGTTGCCGCTCCGACGATTAATATCGTCAACGATGCCAACACTACAAAATAATTGCCGGAGAAAAAACCTATGTTAGACGAAGTGTATCAATTTTGCGAAGAAAAAATGCAAGGAAGCTGTGATCATATGATCCACAACTTCCGAACTCTCCGTACCGGTAGAGTAACGACCAAAATTTTGGACAACGTCCGTGTAGAAAACTACGGGTCAATGGTGCCGCTTGATCAGGCAGCCAGCGTATTGGCAACCGATGCGACGACCATCACCATCTCTCCGTGGGATAAATCGATGCTTTCCGTCATCGAAAAAGCGATCCAAAAAGCCGATATCGGGGTCAATCCGAACAACAACGGAACCGACATCAAACTCTTCTTCCCTCCGATGACGGTAGAACAGCGCCAAGAGACGGCGAAAAAAGCCAAAGGGATGGCGGAAGATGCCAAAGTCGGCGTCCGTAACGACCGCAAAAAAGCAAATGACAAAATCAAAGTGCTCGAAAAAGACAAACTGATCACTGCGGATGAATCTAAAGGGGCTCAGGACAAAGTCCAAAAGATCACCGATAAATACATCTCTAAAATCGAAGACCTGCTCAAAGCTAAAGAGCAAGACATCTTGACGGTATAATCATGGATATCAAAGCTATTTACATGAACGCCAATGCCATGCTTGAGGGGCATTTCAAACTCAGCTCAGGCAATCATTCGCAGTATTATCTCCAATCGGCGAAAGTACTCGAAGACCCTAAAACGGCAAAGCTTCTTGCCGATGCATTGAGCGATAAAATCAAAGCAAACGGCATTGTCATCGATACCGTATGTGCACCCGCTTTGGGCGGTTTGATCGCAGGATTCGCCCTCGCGACCGCACTGGACAAACGTTCTATCTTTGCGGAGCGTGTCAACGGTGAGATGCAGATCCGCCGCGGATTCGAGATCACTCCGGGCGAAAAAGTCCTCATCTGTGAAGACATCATCACCACAGGCGGCTCGGCGATGGAAGCGGCCAAAGCGATCGAAGCGCTCGGCGGCGTCGTCGTCGGATTTGCCGCTCTTGCCAACCGCGGTTTTTGCAAACGCGACGGAAGTGCGCTGGAGCGTAAAGCCAACTGTGCATTGCCATCCGACAAACCGCTTTTTGCCCTCGCCGATTTCGATTTTGAAATGTACGCACCGGATAACTGTCCGTTGTGTGCCGATGGAAGCGAAGCAATTAAGCCGGGGTCACGAGGAAACTAGTTTTAATACGCCATCGGAGCAAAGCCCCGATTGGCTACGCTAACGCTGAGTTTCGCTCGGCGCGAAGCCCACGCACGCCTGCGTGCTTATCAATCCAATCAAAGCTGTAAAATGAACAATCCAGAAAACTTTAAAGTCGATATGGCGCATCTGCAAAAGGTGCAGCGGACGATTCGCAAAGCGGGGAATATCTTCCCAAATGAAACCGAACTGGTCAATACGCTCGAAGATTTAATCATCAAAGCACAGGACGATACGGCACTCAATACCTATTACTCTATGGCACAATATCTCAAGCAGCGTGTTCGCGAACTCAAAACGAATCTCCCGAAACCGGTGGAAGAGATTGATATTGCGCTTGAAGATCTCAGCTGGTCTATCCGCTATCTTCAGTGGCTGGTTTCCGAACAGCCAAAAGAGTCATAACTCACACGTAACGGCTTCGCTCACCAGACGTGAAGCTACCTCTTTCTTCCCGTCAATCGTTATCGAGATGGGGAGTCCTCTTAACGCCCGTTTCTCTTCCAGACTCACTACTTTTACTACCAACTTCACTTCAGGCGCATAGCGGATAATCGCTTCGCAGATCAGTCTTTTCTTCTCAAGATTGTCCAAGGTAATGATGACGCTGACTGAATCCTTGGTACACAGCTTATCCAAAATAGCCGTTTTGGACATATCTCCGAAATAGACCTCTTGTCCATCCCGCAGCGCCTCTTGAACATGTTTATAGCTGTTATCGGCTACAACGTAATCGACTCCCGAAGCACGGAGCTCTTTAGCGACGAATTTCCCGACGACGCCGTACCCGCAGACAATAATGTGGTGATTCCGCCCCGGGAGCATCGCAAACGTCTCCGTAACGCTGACGTCTTTGAAAAAATAGCCGCTGATACGTGATAGATTCGCCAGAATAAAAGGGGTTGCGATGATAGAAAGGACGACAACCAGAACCAAAATCTGAGAGAGCTCGGAAGGGATGAGTTCCTGATTCCCCGCTAAAGCAAAAATTGCAAATGAGAATTCCCCGACCTGAGAGAGGGCTATCGCCGTTTTAAAGGCGACTTTGGATTGTGATTTCATCCGCACAACACCAAAAATGACGATCGCTTTAACTGCCAATACCGCGAACAAGATTGCAATAACATCGTCCATATGTTGCACAAACAATCCCAAGTCAATCTTCATCCCGACCGTAACGAAAAAGGTCCCCAGCAGCAAATCTTTAAACGGAGCAATATCCGATTCGACTTTATGGTGGTAGCGGGTTTCGGCTATGATCATCCCCGCGACAAACGCCCCCAGCGAATAGGTAAATCCGGCATAGGATGCAAGCAGCGACGAGGCGACGACGATGACCAAGACCGATCCCATGAAGAGCTCATCGACTTCACTGGTGGAAGAAAAATGAAGAAGCCATGTCATCACACGTTTGCCGACTATAAACAGTGATCCGACAATCACGACCGCACTAATCGCCGTTTGGATCAAAACATCGCCGATATCTTTACCGTCAGAACTCAAAAAACCGATCAAAATCAAAATCGGGATGACGGCAAGATCTTGAAAAATTAAAATCCCGGTCGCTTTTTGACCGTAAGGACGGGCAATCTCTTTCGTCGATTTAAGATAGCTCAATACCACGGCGGTCGAAGAGAGCGAAAGTGCCATAGAGATGATGATTGCCGTCGCCAACGAAACAGAGAGGATTCCGTACGCAATTGCAAAAAAGATGACGGCGGAGAGGATAACCTGAAACGATCCGTTAAAAAACACATCGGTTTTCATCGTGGAAAGACGCTGCAATGAAACCTCAAGCCCGATCGTAAACATCAAAAAGACGACGCCGAACTCGGCAATTATCTCCAAGGTATGCGAATCCGCCATATGCCGCAGATCAAATCCATACGCAACCGTCACCCCGGTTAAAATGTAACCGATAATCTGGGAAATGCCGAATCGTTTTAAAATAAGATTCACGACGATAGAAAATCCCAATGCTATCGTGACGTAATAAAGAGCCGATTCCATAAATTTCCATTTTTCAAACGTTTTTATAAGTGTTAAAAGTATATAATACGTTCCTTAAGAAGAGCGGCAATAGTCGACGTTTTGGATCATCACGACCCATTTAACCCCATCGTAAAATACGCAAACAGCTAAGGAATGATTCAATGACCAAATATATTTTTGTCACCGGCGGAGTTCTGAGTTCACTTGGAAAAGGGATTACGGCAGCCAGTATCGGCGCACTCCTCAAACACTCCGGCAAACAGGTCGGCATGCTCAAAATCGATCCGTACATCAACGTCGATCCAGGAACCATGAGTCCGTTGGAGCACGGTGAAGTATTTGTTACCAAAGACGGGGCAGAGACCGATTTGGATATCGGAAACTACGAGCGCTTTCTCGATGCCTCTTTTTTACGTACCAGCAACTTCACAACGGGTCAGGTCTACAGCTCGGTCATCGAACGCGAACGCAGCGGCGGATACTTGGGTCAAACGATCCAAGTCGTCCCCCACATCGTCGGTGAAATCGTCGATCGGATCAAAAAAGCGGGCGAGGGGCATGAAATTCTCGTTGTCGAGCTCGGCGGTACCGTCGGTGATATCGAAGGGTTGCCGTATATGGAAGCGATCCGAATGATGAAACATGACGACGAGGTTGAGGGGACGTTTTTTATCCACGTCACCCTGATCCCGTTTATCAAAGCGGCAGGCGAGCACAAAAGCAAACCAACCCAGCACTCGGTTCAGGAGCTTCGCCGTATCGGTATTACCCCGCAAATGATTATCGCCCGCAGCGAAGAGCGCCTGCCGAAAACGTTTAAGAAAAAACTGGCCCTTGCGTGTGATGTCAGCAACGACAGTATCATCGAAGCGATGGACGAACAGACCATCTATGCCGTTCCGCTCAGCTTCCTGCAACAAAACATCCTCGCTCCGATCAGCAAAGAGCTGGAGCTAGGCGAACTCAAACCCGATATGGAACAATGGGACTCTTTGGTCAAAAAAATCGTCTCTCCGAAATACCACGTTACCATCGGCTTCGTCGGAAAATATCTGGAGCTCAAAGAGTCGTATAAATCACTTATCGAAGCGCTGATCCACTCGGGTGCCCATCTCGATACCCGCGTTGCGATCCACTGGGTTGACAGTGAAAAAATCGAAACCCAAGGGGCGGAAGCGCTTCTTCGCGACTGCGATTCGGTTCTCGTAGCCGGCGGATTCGGAAATCGCGGGGTTGAGGGGAAAATCGAAGCGATTCGATATGCCCGCGAAAACAATATGCCGTATTTGGGAATCTGTCTGGGAATGCAGCTCTCGATCGTCGAGTATGCCCGTAACGTTTTAGGCTACGAAGATGCCAACTCGATCGAGTTTAACCCGACAACGACCCATCCGATGATCTACCTCATCGATAACTTTATCGACCAATCGGGCGAAACGCAGCTGAGAACCCACCACTCGCCGATGGGCGGAACACTCCGTTTGGGCGAATATCCGTGCGAAACCAAAGCGGGATCAAAACTTCGCGCCGCGTATAACAACGAACCGCTCATTTACGAGCGCCACCGTCACCGCTACGAAGCCAATCCGACCTACCGTGAAGCACTTGAAAATGCGGGAATGATCGTAACGGGCGAATCTCACGGACTTATCGAAGCCGTCGAAATTCCAAAGCATCCGTGGTTTTTAGGGGTACAGTTCCATCCGGAGTTCACCTCTCGCCTCCAAAGCCCGAATGCCTCTATCCTAGGGTTCGTAAAAGCGACATTCGATCATGCCAACCCGAATCCTGCCTGAGGTTCCCCTTCTCGATCACACAGCACTCGGGAGTTTTTTAGCGAGCCGATTTGAATCGCAAAGTGAAAAACTCTCCGATATTCCCCATCCTTCCAATCTAAAAGATGCGCAAAAGGGGGCCGATCGGCTCGCTCGCGCCATCCGCAACCATGAACGTATCGCTCTCGTCGGTGATTATGATGTTGACGGCGTCACCTCTACCGCTATCGTCAAGCGTTTTTTCGACCTCATCTCTTATCCCCTTATCACGACGATACCGAACCGATTCAGCGACGGATACGGCGTCTCTAAAAACGTTTTGGAACGGCTCGATGCCGATGTGATCTTTACCGTTGACAACGGGATCAATGCCATCGAAGCCGCAGAAGTATGCAAAACACGGGGGATCGATCTGATCATCACCGACCACCACACTCCCGGAGACACTCTCCCCAATGCCTATGCAATCATCAATCCGAAACAAAGCGACTGCCCCTATCCGTTTAAAGAGATATGCGGTGCACAGGTGGGATGGCTTTTTATGGGGCTTCTCAAACAAGAACTGAATCTCTCCATCGACATGCGTCAGTTTTTTCCGTTCTTGGCCCTTGCGATCATCGCTGACGTTATGCCCCTTGTGGGAATTAACCGCGCTATCGTCAAAACGGGGCTTGATATGATGCAAACCTCGTCTCTCTCACCGTTTGTCATGATCCGTGATTTCCTCAACCGATCCGCCGTCTCTTCGGAGGATATCGCTTTTCAGATCGCTCCGCGCATCAATTCGGCTGGACGGCTCGAAGATGCATCCATCGCCCTTGAGTTTCTCATGGCCGATACGACAGAAAAAGCCTATCACCAGTTTGAACTCCTCACCGCGCTCAATACGCTGCGTAAAGAGACCGAAGCTCAGACAACTGCCGAAGCCATGCTGCACGTCAACCCGAAAGAACAGATCATCGTCGTTGCGGGGGAGCATTGGAACGAAGGAGTCGTAGGAATCGTCGCTTCACGGCTGGTAAACCATTTTCAAAAACCGGCCATCGTCCTCAGCGTCCATAACGGCATTGCCAAAGGAAGCGGGCGAAGCATCGGAAATGTCGATCTCTACTCCCTGATCAAATCGCAAGAGAAACATCTGCAAAAATTCGGCGGTCACAAAATGGCGGCGGGGCTGTCTATGAGCAGTGATGCGATCGAAGCGTTTCGTCTGGGAATCAACGAAGCCGCAAAACAGATCAATCCGGCCGACTTCATCCCCCATAGCGATATCATCGGCGAACTCGAACACGAAATGATCAATTTTCAGCTGTTGGAGCTTCTGGAGCGATTTGAACCTTACGGTGAGGGGAATCCCCGTCCGAGATTTTTAATCCGGGAGGCCGACGTCGTAACGGTCAAACTCTTCGGAAGCGACCAGTCCCACAGCCGTTTGGAGCTGCGCCCTTCCCGGCTCAGTCCGAAAACACTGGAGCTGATCGCGTTTCGGCGGACACTGGAGTGTCCCGAAAATAAAAAAATGTCGTGCAGCTATACCGTCAATAAGAACGAGTGGAACGGGCGGGTCTCGATTCAGCTTATGGTAGAGAGGGTATTTTAATGTTCCGGTTATCCTCTTTAGTGCTTTTTGCCCTCTTGATAAACGGCTGCGATACGCCGAATAGATCTTTGCCCTACGCCCTGAGCATTACCGAAGAGGGGCTTGGTTCTTTGCACCCCGATACCCCGTTTAGCCAGGTAAACACCTCCCTGAGCGGCTTTGAATTCGAAAAATTGAGCCAAATCACCCCGGGCCAAAACGAAATGATTTTCCTGATGAAACGGGGGGAGAAAATACTCGCCCAAATTGTTTCCGATCCCTCCGGCAAAAAAATTGCCGAAATTCAGATCACCTCCGAACTGATCAAAAACAGATACAATCAGGGACTTGGGGATCCGCTTCCCACCGGTAAAACACTGCACTGCAAAGGTGACATCTGCCAAAATGAGAATGAGCCTTCCGTACATTATCGAATCGATCAAAAAACACGAATCATTAAAGAAATAACCTTTTCACGGCTATAATACGACATGGACACATTTTTTATTGAATTTCGCGACCCTCTTTTCGGTATCGTCGTCTTTTTTATCCTCCTTTTTATCCTCTCCTTTTTGAGCTATTGGTGGGGGCGCTATAAAGCGGCTAAAGAGCATACCGATCTTAAATCTTTTCTAGGAAAATTCGAGTCTCTCGGCGAAGGGGACAAACTGGCCGAGCAGGTGCAAACCAACTCTCTAACGAGCGAATCGTGGCTTCTGCTGGCACAAAGTTTTGAACATCAGGGGAATTACGAGAAAAGCGTCGAGATCTATCATGCGCTCCTCTCCAAAAACCGTGATCCCATTTTCCAAAAAGACGCCCTTTTACTACTGGGAAAAAGCTTTTTCAAGGCAGGGTTTTTAGAGCGTGCGCGTCAAACGTTTATGCAGATTCTTCACAATTCTCCCCGTACACCGCAGGCATTGCATTATCTGATTCTCATTTATGAGCAGCTACAGCAATACGACAAAGCCCTGGAGGTAATGGAATCGCTGCAGGAGCTCTCTCCCGGAACCTCGAATGAGAAACTCTATATTGAATGCCGGATTCTGCTCAATGACCACCGAATCGACATCGATGAAAAAGCCCAAAAACTGCTCGAACTCTACAGCACGCACCGCCAACTGGGGTACATGATTTTTGAGTGGCTCTTTACCTACCGCCCGGCATTGGCATGGCGGCACTACGACCAATCGCTGAGCCAGCGGCTGAGTGATGTTTTATGGCGGCTCAGAGATGAAAATCTCGATTTGGATATAATTGCAAGCAATACTTTCTTGCGCGAACTGTTCACGGCAAAAGGATCAGTCGATCTTTGCTTGGGAAGCTCGGTTTTCGAACTCGACGTCCTAATCGCCCTTCGCCGCTGCGGCGTTGCCAAAGCGGCATTGCAGTTTGAATATTCGTGTGACGAATGTAATACGATATCATTTTTGCCGTTTCACCGCTGTCCGCACTGTCATGCGATTGATTCTCTGCAAAGCATTATGAATCTCTCAAAGGAACGATTTGAAGAAAATAACTCTCTTCAGTGACGGATCGGCACTCGGGAATCCGGGGCCGGGAGGCTATGGGGCCATCTTGCGCTACGGAGACAAAGAGCGCATCATCCGAGGCGGAGAAGCCCATACGACCAATAACCGCATGGAGCTGCTCGGAGTGATAGAGGGATTGCGGGCGCTTAAAGAGCCGTGCGACGTCACTATCATCTCCGATTCGAGCTATGTCATCAAAGGGATCAACGAGTGGCTGGAAGGGTGGATCAAACGCAACTTCGCCAAAGTCAAAAACCCCGACCTCTGGCAGGAGTATATCCGGGTTTCTGCTCCCCACCGCATTGAGGGTGTCTGGGTTCGCGGCCATAACGGCCATATCGAAAACGAACAATGCGACGTAATCGCCAAAGAAGAGGCGGAAAAATTCAAAAAAGGATTGAACAACTAATGGACAATTTACAAGCCCTGCAAGAACGCTTAGGGTACACATTTCAAAACAAAGAGCTCCTTATTGAAGCGCTGACGCATAAAAGCTACAAACAGCCCTACAATAATGAGCGGCTGGAGTTTTTGGGAGACGCGGTACTCGATTTGATCGTCGGAGAATATCTTTACAAAAAATTCCGCGGCTATGATGAGGGGAAACTCTCCAAAATGCGTGCATCTCTCGTCAACGAGGGGGGATTTACCTCACTGGCCAATCATCTTAACCTCGGAGAGCATATTTTTCTCTCCAATGCCGAAGAAAACAACAGCGGCCGGACCAAAAGCTCTTTGTTATCAAATGCTTTTGAGGCCGTCATGGGGGCGATGTACCTTGAAACCGGATTGGGAAAAGTGCAGGAGATCACCGTTTCTCTTCTCGAACACGTCCATCCCGATATTTCACTCGATTCGCTCTTTAAAGACTACAAAACCTCTTTACAAGAGCTGACGCAGGCACACTACGGAACGACTCCCGAATATCAGCTTATCGCCGCACACGGGCCGGATCATAAAAAAGAGTTTGAAGTTGCTGTCATTATCGATGGCAAACGCTACGCCTCCGCTCAGGGGAAAAGCAAAAAACAAGCTCAGCAGGAAGCGGCACAGATCGCTCTTGAAATGCTGTCCAAGGAGCTCAAATGAATCGGTTCGGAGAACGTTTTACGATCACCACCTTCGGTGAATCGCACGGCAAAGCGATCGGCTGTGTTCTCGACGGTGTCCCGGCAGGGCTTTTGATTGACGAAGATTACATCCAAAGTGAGTTGGATCGCCGCAAACCGGGTCAAAACGAATTTGCCACCGCCCGTAAAGAGGCAGATTGTGTCGAAATTCTCAGCGGCGTATTCGAAGGGCTCAGCACGGGTACACCGATTATGATGGTGATCTATAACACCGATCAAAAAAGCGGAGACTACTCAAACGTCAAAGATATTTTCCGCCCCGGTCATGCCGACTTTACCTATTTTCACAAATACGGTCTGCGCGATTACCGAGGCGGCGGACGCTCTAGCGCACGTGAAACCGCCGCTCGCGTTGCAGGCGGTGCGGTGGCAAAACTGATGCTTTCACAACTCGGCATTACATTTCAAAGCGGTATCAGCGCTATACACGGTATCGAAGCACAGTCTCTCGATTTTACCTACCCCCAAAATAGCCCGATCTATGCGCTCGATGCAAGCGTAGAAGAGGCACAAAAAGCGGCCATTCTAGAGGCTAAAAATTCCCATGACTCCGTCGGCGGCGTGTGCACGGTCAAAATCAGCGGCCTTCCGATCGGTCTGGGTGAAGGGCTTTATTACAAACTCGATGCCGTACTGGCAGAGGCAATGATGGGGATCAATGCCGTCAAAGCGGTTGAAATAGGAGAAGGTATCCGAAGCGGCGAGCTTCTGGCATCGCAAAACAACGATGCTATCACCCCAAAGGGTTTTAAAACTAATCATGCGGGAGGAATTTTGGGTGGAATGAGCAACGGTGATGACGTTCTCGTCCGTGTCCATTTTAAGCCGACCCCGTCGATCTTTATCGATCAGGAAAGCGTTAATACCGAGAATGAGAGTGTTAATGTCTCTTTAAAAGGGCGGCATGATCCGTGTGTCGCCGTACGCGGTTCGGTCGTCGCCGAATCGATGGCGGCACTGGTATGTGCCGATATGGTTTTGCTCAATATGGGTTCTACCATGAACGGAATCAAAGGGTATTACCTCTAATTTCAATATATTTAAGCTTTGTTTCACTACCATAAAGGATTCCTATAAAAAGGGTTCTTTGTGACGAGTCCAACTCAAAACTGCTACCTTCTCGATACCTCTGTTATCTTAGATGATCCAACCAACATTTTACGAATCAGTGACGAAAACCAAAACGGCATCGTTATCACTAATATCGTTTTGGCCGAACTTAACAGTAAAAAAGACGATATGCGTTCCGAAGCCGGTTTTCAGGCTAGAGAATTTTTCCGTCTCGCCGATGCGGCATGGGGAGAGCCGATCAGTTTTATTGAGCTTCCCGAATGCGTCCGCAGCCATGTCGATGTCGAAGAGTGTAAAAACGACAGATACTACCGTTTATCGCTCAATTTTGACCGATCATTGCATGGAGGGGAGGCAAACCTTATTGACCTCTTTATCGTCCACCGTGAACAATACCGCGTAGCCCATAATTTTTCCGAGCCCAAAGGGATCAACGACGCCAAAATCGGTGAAATTGCCGATGATTATGACCTTATCCTTCTCTCTAACGACATGTCGTTTCGGATTGCAGCCGAGATTCGCGGTATCCGTACCCAAAGTATCCGAAACAGCAGCGTCGAGGCTCCCGAACAAATCGATTTTACCTATACTTATGAGTATGAAGATGTCCCCGCTCTCCCGACCGATGCAGAACACCACAATTTTGATCAAATCACGTTTATCCAAAAAGCGCAAAGTACCACGTCAGAGATGTACGAAACGGGAATTCAACGTCACGCTTTTGCATTCAACAACCAGATAGAATGGTGCGATTTCGATCGACGTTTCGGGGAATATTTCAATGAAGAGCTTGTCCGTCCGCTCAACTTGGAACAAAAGTTCTATTATGCGATGATGACCCATCCGCAAAACTACGTCACCGTCGTTTCCGGCTCTACCGGATCGGGGAAAACGCTCGTTGCCCTGCAAGCGGGATTGGAGTTGGTTGAAGAGGGGATCGTCGAGGGGATCGTCTATGCCCGTAACACCGTCACCTCTAACGATCAGGCGGCGGAACTTGGATTTCGTAAAGGGGATGAGGAACAAAAACTCGGATACTTTATGTACCCTCTTTATGCAGCGGTCAATTTCACCATTGAGCACCAAAGCAAGCGTTCGATCGACGCACGTGTCGAATATACCGGCAACACCAATTCGGTCAAACGGGAAAATGCGACCGAAGTGTTTATGAAAAAATACAACATTGAAGTGATGGATATTGCCCACTTGCGCGGTACGACGATTTCGCGCAAATTCGTCATTATCGACGAGGCTCAAAATATGACTAATGCCACGTTAAAGCTTATCGGAACCCGTATGGGGGATGAAACACGTCTCGTCGTGATGGGGGACCCCGGACAAATCGACCATCCGTTTCTCTCCAAACGCCGCAATGCCCTTGTCAGTTTGCTCAACAAAGCGCAGCATAACAATTTTATCGCAGGGATTCAGTTGCGCCATACGATCCGTAGTACGGTTGCCGACTGGTTTGATAAAAACTTTTAATTCTTTTCTTGTCGCCAAGAAAAGAAACAAAAGAAGCGCATCTCTCCGGCAAATCGCTCACGCGACTCTTGGCACTTCTGCCATCGCGCGTGGCTTTTAAGGATGCCGGAGAGATGAATATCTAATTGATAATGCCCCCGAAATTTACCTAGAGCCCAACCGCTGGCAGCAGTGCCAAAGCGGTTGAAAGCGTTCTATTGAGGGGGCGATTTTCTTTTGGTACTTTTCTTATGAAAAAGAAAAGTACAGAGAGAAATATTAGATTGGAAGAACGCGGATTTTCTGAGAGAGTTTTTCTTTGAGTGTCGCTTCGATCGCATACAATGTTCCTGTACTTGAACTCGCACACCCGTTACAAGCACCCAAATAGCGGATATACACATCGATATAATCCGGCGAATCTTTAATATCGATAACTTCCATATTTCCGCCGTCCATGATCAAGAACTGACGAATCGACTCATCGATAACACTGTCAATCGCTTTGATTTTTTGCACCAGCGTCATCGCTTCGAAATCACCGTGCGATCCTGCATCGGCTGCCGCACGCATTTTCTCCTGATCCATTTCGGCACGTACATCAGCCAAAATATCGACAAGATAGTATTCACGTGCTTCATGACCGCCCGGTTTGATACACGATTTACAGAACCCGCCCGCTTTGGTATAGTCGGTTACCTGCTCGATGGTTTTAAGGTCATTCAGTTTAATCACTTCGCGAAGCGTCCCCAAACTGACGCGGGCACATTCGCACACAATGATCTCATCTTCAAAACTTGACTCATCAACACCGAGATAAAGCCCGGCCGCTTTTTTGATAACGTCATACGCCATAACCGAACAGTGCATCTTCTGCGGCGGAACGGCCGGAGTTTCGGGATCGTCGCGAAGTGCTTTTTCGACATCGATATTGGTGATTTTTACGGCATCTTGTACCGTTTTACCGATACAAAGCTCCGCCATCATATCCGAGCTGGCAATCGCCGTACCGCATCCGAAACTTTTAAACTTTGATTTGACGATCGTATCCGTTTTTGGATCAACCGCCCAATACAGACGCACCGCATCACCGCAGCTCTCCGCTCCGAAATCGGCGACGATCAGCTTATAACCATCCGCATCGCACTCTTCTTGGGTAATCTCCCCTTGATTATGCGGGTTGTTCATCAATGTCGTTACTTTATTTGAGTACTGATCCCAAAGAGATCCGCCCAATAGATCATTTTTAGCCATAATTTATTCCTTATTAATGGTGAATATTGCACTCAGCAGCTTTGCCGCCGGGGGTAGGTTGAACTTTTGCATATGAACTGGAAATCGCTCGCAGACGTGCAACCGCTTTCGTAAAGCTCTCGATAACATAATCGACCTCGGCATCCGTCGTAAATCGACTAAGACTGAGACGTATCCCCGTATGGGCCAGTTCGTGGTCTGCACCGATTGCGAGCATAACGGTATTGGCTTCCAAATCTTCACTTGCACAGGCTGATCCTGTCGACGCACCGATGAGGGCATTGTTAAGATCCCACAGCATCCCCTCGCCCTCTACACCGCGAATCGAGATCAAAATCGTATTCGGAGTACGGTTTTCGCGGCTTCCTACGGTAAATACATCCTCCAACTGCGCCAAAAGGGCATCTTCAAGGCGATCGCGCTTGGCACGGATGAGCGCCATTTTCTCTTCGATATTCTGTGTCGCAAGTTCAATCGCTTTCCCCATTCCGACAATGTAGGGAACATTCAGGGTGCCTGAGCGGCGTCCCCCCATGTGTTCTCCGCCGTGCAAGAGAGGGGTAAGTGCTTCAGAGTTGCGGATATACAGCGCTCCGATCCCTTTAGGACCGTGAAATTTATGAGCCGACATCGACATAAAATCGACATGGACATTCTGCAAATCGACAGGGATTTTACCGACGGCCTGTACCGCATCGGTGTGAAACAATACGCCGCGCTCTTTACAAATTTGACCCATCTCTTTGATCGGGAAAATCATTCCCGTCTCGTTGTTGGCCCACATGACCGAGACCAGCGCCGTTTTGTCGGTGATAAAACTGCGAAGCGTATGTGCTTCGACAATCCCCTGATCGTTGACAGGAAGATAGGTTACTTTCACCCCCTGCTCTTCGAGGAATCTACAGGTAGAAAGAACCGAAGGATGTTCCACTTCGGTCGTTACGATATGGTTTTTGTCTCCGTTAAGGATTTTGTCCACCCATACCGATTTAAGTACCCAGTTATTCGACTCGGTCGCGCAGGATGTAAAAATAATATCGTCGTTATCGCTTGCGTTAATCGCTTTATACATCTGATTAATCGCTTTGGTAATTGCGGGATGTGACGCAGTTCCGTATCGGTGAAGCGAATTTGGGTTTCCGTAAATCTCGCTAAAAAACGGGATCATCGCTTCAGTGACGGCAGGATCGACCATCGTTGTCGCATTGTTGTCTAGGTAGACGTGCATCTCATGCTCCTCATCGGGTTTCTAATAAAAGACTAATTTAGTCTTGTTTAACTTTTGGGATGATAGTGCAAACGACGTTATAGCAACCTTAAGGGTTTTTTATGTTTAGCACGGTTTAAGGATTAGATCAACTATCCCATCAACGCAATCAATTGATCAATCGATTCTTGATATCCCGAAATACTCATCGCCTCTTGGGAAAGAAACGCTTCCATCTTCTCTTTTTTACTGATTGCTTCGTCTAACTCCCTATCCGTCCCACGCACGTACGCACCGATACGTATCAGCATCTCATTCTCTTTTAACAGTGTATAGAGTCGGCGAAACCGTCTCACCGCCGCGAGATGTTCCGGTGTAATAATATCGTTCATAACCCGTGAGGCTGAATTGAGAATATGGATAGGGGGATAGATCCCGAAATCGGTCAGTTCGCGAGAGAGGACGATGTGCCCGTCCAAAATCGAGCGCGACTGATCGGCGATCGGATCGGACATATCGTCCCCCTCGACCAATACGGTAAAAAAAGCGGTGATAGAGCCGCTCCCCTCCTCTTTTCCCGCACGCTCCATAAGCTGCGGCAATAGCGTCAAAGACGAAGGGGGATACCCTTTTGAGGTCGGCGGTTCGCCCAGCGCCAATCCGATCTCCCGCTGTGCCATCGCAAAACGGGTCACCGAATCCATCATAAACAGAACATCTTGCCCTTTTCCTTTGAAATACTCCGCAACACTCATCGCACTGAAGGCTCCGTATTTACGCATCAAAGGGGAGTCATCGCTCGTCGCTACGACCAGAACCGTATTTTCCAGATTGCCGCCGAGGCTTTTTTCGATAAACTCGGGAACCTCACGCCCCCGCTCACCGATCAGGGCAACGACTTTGATGGGGGCATCCGCACCTCGAACGATCATCCCCATCAGCGTCGATTTCCCCACGCCGCTCCCGGCAAAAATACCCAGTTTCTGCCCCTTTCCGCATGTGAGCAATCCATCTATCGTTTTTACCCCGACACTGAACGGCTCATCGATCATCCCCCTCTTCATCGCCGCGATAGGAGCTTTAATGATCGATTCAAAATGGGATCCCGCGATGGGCCCTTTTCCGTCAATCGGATTCATAAAGGGATCGACGACACGACCGAGAAGCGCTTCACCCACTTCGATCATCATGCCGCTTTGATTCGGATAAACTTTGTCTCCGGCACGAAACCCCTCGACAAACCGAAACGGGGTGATAAAAAAACGGTTGCGTTCTACTTCACTCACCATCCCGAGCGCTTCCGCACCGCTTGTCTCCGAAACCATCAGTACTGTATCGCCGATACTGACATGGAGCCCTTCGGCGACAATGACGGTAGGGCTGATTTTACTGACAGTACCGAATACGGTGGTGAGTTTTTCAGAGCCCAGGCGACTGCGTAATGCTTTAAGCGGCATCGTTTAGTATCGGTTCCCGCTGGAAGAGTTGATGAGGCTGAAAAATTCCATCCGTGTTTTCTCATCACGTTTAAACAACCCGCGAAGGGCACTCGACGTCGTTGTCGAACTGATTTTCTCCACTCCGCGCATCTCCATGCACATATGGCGGGCCTGAACGACTACCGCTACCCCTTTAGGGGCGATCGCATGCATCAGCGCATCGGCGATCTGTTCGGTGAGCTGTTCTTGAATCTGCATTCGACGGGCAAAAACATCCACAACACGGGGGATTTTGGAAAGCCCCACCACTTTGCCATCGGGAATATAAGCGACATGGGCACGACCGATAATCGGGAGCAAATGATGTTCGCACGTCGAATAAAACTCGATATCTTTGATCAGAACCATCTCATCATTTGACGACTCGAACATTGCCGAATTCAAAATCGACTGCGGGTCTTCTTTGTAGCCGCCGAACATGAATTCATACGCTTTTAAAACCCTCTCAGGAGTTTTCAAAAGCCCCTCCCGTTCGACATCTTCACCGACATGGGCAATCATCGTTTTAACCGCTTTTATAAATAATTCGTTGTTATCCAATCCCGTACCCGCTCATTTTAAATAATACTATTACTTTATCATCTCTTTGCTTTTATTTTAATTCAGCGTATTATTAATCCTTTTTGGATAATATTGCCACCATTTAGTCTAAATAAGAGACGTCAACAAAAGGGATTCAATGCAAATTACAACCAATAAAATCGACTCAGCTAACGCTAAAATCAATGCGGCCATTACACGCGGAACCATCGATGCCAACATCGAAAGCATCGCGAAACAAATCGCGAGAGAAGCTAAAGTAGCCGGTTTCCGTAAAGGAAAAACACCGATCAGTGCCGTGAAAAAACAATACGGTGAGCGTCTGGTTCAGGATGCCGAAGCACAAGCATTACGCGATCTTTTAACCGCAGGTCTTAAAGAGATGGCAATCGCAGCCGATTCATTGATTGGTGAGCCGAATATCACTAAGTTTGAAAAAGACGATAACGGAATCAACGTAGAAGTCGTTATCGCGACACGTCCGGCTATCACACTCGGTGATTATGCGGCAATGGTTCCTGAAGTAAGCAAACCGGCAATCGACGATGCTGCAGTTACGGCACGTATCGAAGAGCTTGCATCGGCTCAGGCACCGTTAGTCAATGTTGACGAAGATCGTGCACTGGTAAGCGGAGATACCGCGTTGATCGACTTCGAAGGGTTTGTGGACGGCGAAGCGTTCGAAGGGGGAAAAGCGGAAGGGTTCTCTCTTCGCCTCGGAAGCGGCCAGTTCATCCCGGGATTTGAAGATCAAGTGATCGGAATGAAAAAAGGGGACGAAAAAACGATCGACGTTACTTTCCCTGAAAACTACGGCGGAGCCAAACTTGCGGGAAAACCGGCACAATTCAAAGTTAAAGTAAACGCTATCCAAATGAAAGAAGCGGTTGTTATCAATGACGAATTGGCGAAAAAAATGCTTCCTGGATACGACGATGCGAATGTTGCAATGCTCAAAGAGAAAGTAAAAGAACAACTAGAATCCGAAGCAATGAGCGTTAAATATAACGACGAGCTCAAACCGGCCTTGATGGAAACATTCGTAAGTGCATTTGCCATCGATCTTCCTGAATTCATCGTGGAACAAGAGATGGATATGGCGTTGAACAAAAAAGCTCGCGAAATGAGCGAAGCGGAACTTGAAGAGCTCCGTAACGATGCCGAAAAAGTAAAAGCGATGCGCGAAACATTCCGTGACGACGCATGCCGCGCGGTAAAAGCAACGTTTATCGTCGATGCATTGGCAAAAGCGGAAAACGTTGTCGTTAATGAGCAAGAGTTGATGCAAACCATTTACTTCGAAGCGATGCAAATGGGTCAAGATCCTGCAGCCGTTTACAAACACTACCAAGAATCAGGATACCTTCCGGCGATTCAAATGGCGATGATCGAAGATCGCGTGTTGAGCAAATTGCTTAACGATAAAATTAAAGAGGCATAATGAGCTATATCCCTTACGTCATTGAAAAAACGGGGCGCGGTGAGCGCTCATATGATATCTATTCACGTCTTCTCAAAGACCGTATCATTATGCTCAGCGGCGAAGTTAATGACCCGGTAGCCTCATCTATCGTAGCCCAGCTTCTTTTTTTGGAAGCGGAAGATCCTGCGAAAGATATCTATTTTTACATCAACTCTCCCGGCGGTGTCATCACTTCGGGGATGGCGATTTTTGATACCATGAACTACATCCGTCCCGATGTATGTACTATCTGTATCGGCCAAGCGGCATCGATGGGGGCATTTTTGCTCAGTTCGGGGACTAAGGGCAAACGTTATGCCCTCCCGCATGCACGCATTATGATCCATCAACCTCTCGGCGGAGCGCAGGGTCAGGCAACCGATATCGAGATCCAAGCCAAAGAGATTTTACGCATGAAAGCCGAATTGAATGAAATTTTGGCTAAAAATTGCGGCCAGAGCGTCAAAAAACTCGAAAAAGATACAGACAGAGATAACTTTATGTCAGCCGCAGAAGCGGTAACTTATGGTATCATTGACGAAGTATTGGTTCAAAAAGAAAAAGAAGAGAAGTAAGAGGTAGACCATGGCAGCACTCAGCGATCTCAAACGTTCCCAACGGCAGGCTACCCAAAAGGGCAGCGATGAGAATGCTTATATCAGTGCCGGATCGCTGAACAATCCTACCAGTGATCTTGAAATCTTTGCCAAAGAGGTGCTTAATGCCCTCATATCTGACAACCTCCCCCCTACCCCGAATAATTTCGGACTCTATTTCGATCGTATATTGGAAGACAAAAGCGAGAGTCTACGCCGCCAAATCGGTTCAATTCTGGAGCTTGAAGAAGACAATCACGAAGAAAAAAGTATCGAGCTTGAAAAAACATTGAAACAAGGGTTCTCATCCGTTAAAAGCATCCTGCAACTCAGTGCGACTCTGTATAAAAATATCTCTTTAATGGAGAAAATTTTAGAAAATAAAAAAGAGGAGATGAAAAACGTCCCCTCTTTAAACGGCGCAAATGATTTAATTTCATCTCTGGGGAGTGATGTAGGAAAACTCAGTTCGATCCTGAAAAAACAAGTCACTCATATGAAAACCATTTACGATGAAACAGCCAGCATCGTCAAACAAGTCGAAAATGAAACCATTTTCGATAACCAATACGGCGTGTACAACAAACGATTCCTCATTACCAAACTGGAGCAGGAACGCCATCTTATCGATGAGTTCAAACATAAAAGCTCTCTGATTACCGTGCGCCTTTCTAAATCGACAGGAGAGACCATTCAGAGTGAAAAAGCGCAGCAACTTATGACCCGTACGGTTGCGAGACTTCTTCTAAAAACATCCCGCCGCAGCGATATCGTCGCTCACTACGGCGAAGGTATTTTCGCTATGGTTCTTAAACATACCGATATTGAAAGTGCAAAACGGGCTTCTGAACGTCTCTTTGATCTCGTTTCCTCAAGCAATTTTTTCCTAGCAGAGCAGGAAATTCAGCTTCGCATTGCAATCGGTATTGCCGAATTAACCTCTACAAAAGGGGTAGATCAAACTCTTGATTGCACCCTTACAGCTATGGATGCGGCTGATAATAACTCAAAACTTCGGTATATGGTCTGTAACGATACCGAATAAGGTCCTTATGCTTCTACCCATTATCACTTATCCGAACAAACAGCTCAAGGCACGTTCTCAAACCGTTGTAAACTTCGATGAACTACTTCATCGCTTTTTAGACGATATGTATGAGACGATGATAGCTTCAAACGGCATAGGGCTAGCGGCCATCCAAGTCGCCAATCCTATTCGAGTATTGATCCTCTGCATACCCGATGAAGAAGGGAACCAACACAAAGAGAATCTTTTGGAGATCATCAACCCCGTCATTCACAATCCGAAGGGCAACGTCCTGTATCAGGAAGGATGTCTCAGCGTCCCCGGTTTTTATGAAGACGTCGAACGCTACGAAACATTAAGCCTTAAGTATCAAAACCGCCATGGAGAAGCATGCGAACTTCATGCCAGCGATCTTCTCGCGATTGCAATTCAACACGAAATCGATCATTTGGAGGGGAAACTCTTCATCGAAAAACTCACTTACAACCGTCGTAAAAAATTCGAAAAAGAGTACAAAAAAGCTCAAAAAGAAAAAAAATAATATTGCAAATTGCAATATTATTGCCTTCCTCTACACCTCTACACTAAAATCTATTACGTTTTTACAACCCAGAGTGTTTAATACCGTTTGTATTAATACAACTTTAAAAATTATACCGTCATAAATATTTTCATGGCTCTTTATTATTTCGGAACTACAATAGAGTCAAGAGTAAGCACGGAGGTGTACTATGCAATGGTTGGATAAACGATACTACAGTATCTATTTAGTATCGGCAATTATAGCCGGATGTTTCATATTTATGGGAGTAAGTACGTTTGCAGTTTTTGAATCCGTCGGAAGCGGAAAAACAAGTGCCGATCTGGCACTGGAAAAAGCTCAAAAAGCTTGTACGACGAATAAAGGTGAATTGGTTCAAATAAATAAAAATAACCCGCTTGATACTAAATGCGTTGTCGGTGAAACAGGAAAATAAACCTATTTCTTCTGCAGTCGTCATCATAGTTCAAGCGAAAGAAGGGGCGAGGAGTATGAAACAGCTGTTATGCGCAACGTTTGAGGGAATCGATGCCAAAGGCGTCGAGGTGCAGTTTACCGCAACCAAAGGCCTTCCGGCTTTTACGATTGTCGGGATGGCCAATACCGCCATTACCGAGTCAAAGGAACGGGTAAAATCGGCTTTGCTTAGCAACGGCTTCACCTTTCCTCCAAAGCGCCTTACTATTAATCTCGCCCCAAGTGATCTTCGCAAAGAAGGTTCTCACTTCGATCTCAGTATAGCCGCATTGATCGCTTTGGGAAATTATGAAGGGGACATAGGAAACTGGTACCTTTTCGGCGAATTGGGGCTGGACGGAAGCGTGACCGAAAATACCCTCCTCTACCCTATTATCTTGTCTTTAGCGAATCAGGGCATCATTACACGCGCCATCGTCCCCAATGTAAGCCTTTCTAAACTCTCGAAGATTCCGAGCATAACGTTCTATGGCGTTGATACCCTCTCCGATACTCTGAACCTCTTAAAATCTGACACGCTTCCCGAAACAAAAACGCACACCAGTACCTTTAATTTCGAGCATATCGTCCATAATGAAAAAAGCTACTATTTTCACGAGGAGTATCCGCTCGACTTTCTCGACATCAAAGGACAGGAACACGCAAAGCGTTCTGCACTGATTGCCGCGGCAGGAATGCATAATCTGCTGCTCGAAGGCTCTCCGGGGAGCGGAAAATCGATGATTGCCAAGAGAATGGTACACATTATGCCTCCACTTCATAATAATGAGATTCTCGAATGCGCAAAGCTGGAGATATTGGAAGGAAAGGAACCGACTTTTACCCCATCACGGCCGTTTCGTTCTCCGCACCACTCCAGTACCGGAGCCAGCATTTTCGGCGGAGGGGCGCATAAAGCACAAATCGGGGAAGTGGGATTGGCGCACGGAGGAATATTATTTTTTGATGAGCTTCCCCATTTTTCTAAAACGGTGCTCGAAGCACTCAGGGAACCTCTTGAAGATCGCCATATCCGTATTTCACGTGTTAACACGAAGGTAACCTATGATGCCAATTTTCTTTTTGTCGGGGCCATGAATCCCTGCCCTTGCGGCAACCTGTTTAGTACGGTGAGAGCCTGCCGGTGCAGCGATTTGGAGATCAATCGCTACAAATCACGTCTGTCGGATCCTTTTTTGGATCGGATCGATCTTTATGTGCAAATGCACGCCGTAAATTCGGAAGACAAACCGAGTGTCAGTTCACGTGAACTCCATTCCAAAGTTCGACAAGCATTTTTACGTCAAAAAAAGCGCGGGCAAAGTGCTTTGAACGGTGCACTCAGCGATGCTGAAATCGCCCGTTATTGCCCTCTGAACGAAGATGTTCAAAGCATTATCGATCAAGCGATCGGGAGATTCGGTCTTTCGTTTCGGGCGGTAAGCCGAGTCCTCAAAGTTGCTCGAACAATTGCCGATATAGAAGGGGATGTCGATATAGGTAAAGCTCATCTGCTCGAAGCATTGAGTTACAGGAAACGGTAAGCATGACATTAAACAGAACCTACGGGATTTTAGCTGTATTACTCGTTGGGAGCTTTCTAATCAACCGCTATTATCTTTCTTCAAACCAGGCGAAAAAACCTATCGATAAAGAAGGGGTTATTCTCGCATTCGGCGACAGTCTGACCTATGGATACGGAGCTGCACCCCAGGAGAGCTATCCCACCCGCTTGGAAAAAATGTTAGGACGTAACGTAATCAATGCAGGGATTCCCGGAGAGGTGTCTGATGAGGGGCTCAAACGCCTTCCCTCTCTTTTGAAAAAGTATCATCCTAAGCTCCTGATCCTCTGCCACGGGGGAAATGATATTCTTCAGAAAAAAAGTACCGATTTATTGCGGAATAATCTTGCACAAATGATTCGACTTGCACGGGAGGAAGGATCAGAGGTAATACTGATCGCCGTTCCGGAATTCGGGCTCTTGTATCTCTCTCCACTACCCCTTTACGGAGAATTGGCGGAGCAATACCATCTGGCGATTGAATCCGATATCCTCTCAAATCTCCTGCACGACAACCGCTACAAAAGTGACTACATCCACCCAAATGCGCTTGGGTATCAAAAGATGGCCGAGGCTGTGGGCGAAATCATTAAAGATAATTACATATTGGAAAATTAGCAGAGCTCGCTATTTATAGAAGACAAAGAGAAGAAACGGGGCACAAGCCCCGAAGATTAAAATGCGGCCACTACCCACGTAGTGATAAAATATCCGCCGATTATAAGCCATGCAAACATCGCGCCTGCCGTGTAAAGCGGCGCCAGCCCGAGTCCTTTGAACTTCGCAAAGCGTGTCCCCATACCCAAAGCCGTCATAGCCATTGTAAGCAAGAAGGTATCGATGATATTAATATTGGCTACCGATGTAGAGATTAGCGTTGCGATACTCTCCCCTGCATGCTGTAAACTATACTGTTGCAGCAATGAGTTAATACCCGCCATGCCGATGAAATACACCGCAAACCACGGGATAACCAGTTTGACACCGCCCGCTGCGCTTCCGCTCTTTTTAGCGGCATACGAGAGATAGATACCCAGTACAATCAACATCGGCGCGATCATGATTACACGGGTCATTTTAACAATAACGGCCGCATCTGCGGCATCTTTGCCGTATGCACCCCCGACCGCAACGACTTGGGCGACTTCATGAATCGTCCCACCCACAAAAATACCGAATGTTTTGTCGTCCATTCCCGCAAAAACTCCCGCACTGTAAAGCGCAGGATATAAAAACATTGCAATCGTTCCGAACAATACGACCATGGAAACGGCAATCGCCGCTTTGTGTTCTTCGCTTTTAAGTACCGGCTCGGTTGCCAAAACAGCCGCCGCTCCGCATACTGAAGCCCCCGCTGCGGTCAACATTGAGGTATCACGGTCCAATTTAAAAAACTTTTGCCCTAGATAGGTTCCCAAAATAAATGTGGTAGAGAGCATGATCAAAGAGACCATAAATCCCTCCATCCCTACTTCGGCAATTTGTTGAAAGGTAATCCGAAAACCGTAAAAAACAATGGCAAAACGGAGGATTTTCTTACCCGAAAAGGTAATCCCCCCCTCCCAAACAGAAGGGATACGGTTATGCATCGTATTAGCAAAAAATATCCCCAGTACAATCCCCACGACAAGCGGGGAGATTCCAAGATTTTTTACCGCGGAAAGATCGGCGATCATCGTTGCGGCAGCGGCAAATATGGCTACAAAAAGGATACCGCTGAGGGTATCTTTACGTTTTGCGGGTGAAAATGGCATATGCTCATCCCCTATTCAATGAAAAATAAAAGTGTAATTATAGGTTGTTTTGGACAACAGACTTCCTACGAAGCGCATTTAATACTAATTTACCGCGGAAACAACATATGAAAATAGCAAGAAAATGGCGTCAACCGGCAAGCATTAGAAGATAAAAATGGGGTAGTTTAAATAAAAAGTCCATCCCAATTTTTTAGAGCTGTACAATAATAGAACAATCATATACGCTATAAACTAAACAATTTAATGCACCAATATTATACGGCAAGATATAATTATAGATATCACAGTTTGAATGATGCCGTACAGGAGAATTTTACATGTTGAACGATACGTCTATAAAGACTAAATTACTATTTAGCTCTTTGTTTGTTGCCATTATTATGTCCGCTATTCTTGCCACCTCCTATTTTGTAACCAACAGCATCAAAATAAAAGGGAACCATTACGATGAAATCATCCTCTCAAAAGATTTGATTGCCGATATTTTGCCCCCTCCCGAATATATCATTGAAACGAAGCTCGTAACGCATTTGATGATCGAAGCAACCCCCGCTGAACTTCCGGCACTGAAAGAGAAATTGACTGCATTGCAAAAAGAGTATGACGACAGACAGGATTATTGGCAAAAAAGCACTTTGAAAGAAGAAGCCAAACAGTTAATACTACAAAAATCCATGAAACCGGCTAAAGAGTTCTTTGAAGTCGCGAACGGCGAGTTTTTGGATGCGATAAATGCCGGCGATAAGGAAAAGGCGACGGAAATTTCCATTAATAAATTAAAACCTCTGTATGAAGCGCATCGAAAAGCCATAGATGAACTTGTAGCGCTAGCCAGTGACTATGTTGTAGCGGATGAAAACGAGGCCAACTCAATGTTGCAAAGCGGTACCGCTACGATGACGATCGTCGGAATGGGCGGATTGAGTTTGACCATCATCCTTTTATTGATGGTATCACAAGGAATAGTCGGGAAATTAAAACGTATTGAAACCTCGGTATATGAACTCGAAAGCGGTGAGGGCGATCTGACAAAACGGCTCAATATCGACGGCAAAGATGAAATCAAAAGCGTTGGCGACTTGATCGATAAATTTATCGATAAAACGAGAACCATCATCTCTAAAGCTCAATCTTTAGCCATCGACGGGGCATCTACCTCGGAAAAATTGCTTGCGACAAGCCATGCAATAGGGATCAGGGTTGAAGAAACATCTCAGGCAATCATCAAAACTTCCGGCGATATCGCCCCTATAAAACAGACTGCGGATGAGAGTGCAGCCGAATTAAAACATGCCTGCAACGAAATTCAAAAAGCGGCAGATACGTTAAATACGGCGCAAGTCTCCATATCCAAAACACTTGAAAAGGTGCAGCAGAATTCACAGGCCGAATTGGAATTTACCTCCAAACTCATCAGACTCAACGAAGAGGCATCTCAAGTGAAAAACATTTTAGGGACAATCAACGATATTGCCAATCAAACCAATCTTCTTGCCCTTAATGCGGCTATCGAAGCGGCACGGGCAGGAGAACACGGGCGCGGCTTTGCCGTCGTCGCCGATGAAGTACGAAAGCTTGCGGAAAGAACACAAACAAGCCTTACCGAAACAAATACGACGATCAATATCATCACCCAATCCATCAACGAATTGTGTGAAGAGATGCAAAACAATTCTGAAGCCGAACAAGAGGTACTCAAACAATCGCCTATTACCGAAAAAGCGATCAATGATGTCGGAACAGCCATTGCGCTTAGCGTCCAAACGTCCAAAATTGCCGCGGAAAAAGCCCAGTTTATCTCATCTCAAATCGGCGAAGTATCCCAAAAGATACATAGAGTCGAAGAGGTCTCTCTCTTAAATGCCCGAAGCGTAGAAGAAGTGGTAACGGCGATCAATCATTTGAACAGTATAAACGCGAATATCCTGAATGAAATGAGAGGGTTCAAAGTTTAGTCAAAAAACAGTAACCCTTTAAGGGATTACTATTTCTAAACGAACCGGAATCTCCCCTTCTTTGAGGGCTTTTGCCGATTCATTTGCGCGTATCGTAACCCGTTTTTCAAAATCCGGTGTTTTCATTAGATACTTTCGAATCGTCTCGGCGCGTTGTTGCGCCAATGCCTGAAGCTCCTGCGGAGCCAGCGGCTGAAGAGGTATCAGTTTGTCGATGAGAGCCGCGGAATAGTACCGGACGAATGCCGCCTCTTCGGGATACTGTTTCAAAAGTTTGTTTTTTAACTCTTTTCGATCTTGTCGCTCCAAAGCATCTTCCGCCATATCTTCCAATAATTCAACGCTGATCGCCTGAGGCGAATCGATTTTTAGATTTTTGTTTCTTTTTAATGCTTCTTGAACAAGTTTACGCCCTTTCAATGCACGAACATCGCCGACCTCATCGTATCCGCCGTAAATGTTCAAAGCAAGTTTTGGCCGCTTGGAAAGCATCGTCGTAATGTGATCAAGTTTTTCGATCTCCGGCGGAAGAAGCGTTGCGGAACCGGCATCAAAGTCGATTGAGGAGAGTTTATCACTCTCAATCCCCATCAGCGATCCAAGCAATCTAAACGGGGAGGTAACCGCTTTGGTAAAGAGATTCCCGATTACCTGCCATACCACTTTGCCGTATTTGAAATCGGGATTATTCACATCCCCTTCGATCGGAAGATCGATATCGATAATCCCGTCGCTGTCTTCGAGCAGTGCCACGATGAAACGCATCGGCCACGGCGATCCCCCCTCTTTTTCGGCACCCAGTTCAATTTTCTTGATAACGACTTGATTGGAAGCGTCCAATTTCCCCCCGTCAATCTTGTACCCCAGATTCAAAAAGAGTTTCCCCCCCTCGATCTTGTAGCCCAAAAACTGAAGAGAGTACGGGGTATAGTTTTTAAGTTCGAGATTGTCGAACGCTACTTTCATATCGGTGAATTGTTTAGGATCTTTGGTATTGAGCTGCCCGTTGATTTTTGCCAATCCGTACTGATCGACCCCCCCTCGAAGATTCACGAATGTGGTCACATTTTTGGTCGTCGAAATCCCCAGAACGGAGCCTTCCATATCGTGGATATAACTTTTAAACGGCAAAGGAAGAGAGAGATCGCTGAAGTTTGCGCTACTGTTATGCAAAAGGAGTTTGACGATCTCAAGGCCAAACGGATTGCCGCCTGATTTTTTGGTCGTATTCGCATCCCCTTTGGGGTTTTTGCTCAATGTCGAATAGTTCAATACTTTTTTCGAATCGATAAGCGCGTTGGTGTAAAACCCGTCAATGGAGAGCTGATTAATTTTCAGCCGATTATCGGGATAAGCATATACAAACGGTGTCGCACCGATTTTATCCCATCCCAAGAGCACAGAGTTATCGCGTGTATCATTGACTACCCAGTCGCTCAAAGAAATTTTCCCGTTTATAGAGGTGCGCGAAGGTCTATAATCATACGTGCCCAAGAGCGACAGACTCCCCCGACGCAATGACGCATAGGTACTCGGTTCGATATACGGGTCGGCGAGCGAAACGTCCATCCCTTTTAGTTCAACCGTCCCTTTGGCACGTTGAGAAGAGCGGACAATATCGCTTTTAAGATCAATCGTGCTTTTTTCATTAAGGCGCGAAGAGAAAGAAAGGGACGATTTCACCCCCGGATCGCTTTCAAATCCTCTTACGCTCATATTAAGCCGATCCAAATTCGCCGTCACTTTTTTGTGCGGAACCTCATCTACAAATCCGACCGATCCGTTGCTCACATTCAGCTCATCGATGCGGTATCCCCACGGAGTCTCGGATGACGAAGAGGATCGGGAAGGGGCCGCGTACGCGTGGTACGATAGATCAATAGAACCGTCCGATAGCCGCTTGAAAGCAATACTAGGCTGTAAAACGGAGATTTTTTGAACCTGTGCAAATTTTCGTGCACGATCGATTGTGATCCCATCAACGGCGATCCCGTCCAATCCTGCACTCAGACTTTGATCGCGTTTACGTATAACGCTTAAAGCACCGGATGTGAGATTGAAATTTAAAAGCGACCGACTATCGCTGCTGATCACCCCGCTATGCAAAGAGATATTTTTCACGTTTACGCTATACGGTTCTCGCGGAGCGTCATCCCGCCACGCAATGCCGATGTTCTCGACCGCCGTACTTCCCAACGAAAAATTCCACGGTTCGGACGTCTTGTTTTCATCGCTCGGAAATGCTTTTTGGATCTCGTCGATATACGTCAGCCAATCAATTTTCCCCTCCTGCGAGCGGTATACCGAAACATCAACTCCGTTCACACTGAGTGTTTCGGCATTAAATACCTTCTTCATCGGGAAAACGTCCCCTTTTTTCAGCCGAAGCGCTGAGAGGGTAAAAAGATTTCGATTTTCCCCTTTTGGGATAATGCGGAGTTTGTCGATTCCGAAATACAGATTCGAGAGTTCGGTCGCATTGAGATCGTTACTGTTAAAACGGTAGTCAAATCCGAACGCGGCCGTCCCGTCTGCCACCTCAATCGGAAATTTGTCTTTGAAATAGCGCCACGGCGTATACAGTTTCCCCGAATTAAATGCCACGTTTCCTCTTATGTTCAGAGGAGAAAGGGCATCAAGTTTTCCGCTGAAATCGATAAATCCCCCCTCGTTGATCGTCGCGTACAGACGCATTTTCCCATTCTTGTTTGAGAGGTTTCGCAAATCGACATGATCAAGATTAAATCCGACAGGCCCGATATCAAGCGTATACGCTTTCCCCTCAGAGTAATCGCTGTAATTGATTGTTCCGTTTTTAATGGCCAAATGACGGATAATAAGTTTCGGAGGCTCTAACGATTTGTCTTCTTCCGAATCGCCTCCCAATTCCGTCAGCCATTTAAAATTAAAATCTCCCTTCTCATCGCGTCGTACGGTTACTGTGGGTTCCCGCAGAGAAAGATCGCGGACGACCAGACCTCCGCGCCATAAATAATCTAGCGGATCGACATTGATCGAAAAGGCTTTGAGTGCAAAAAGATCGCTGTTTTGGGGAGTCTTAAACGATACGTTTTTGAGTTTCATATGGAATGTAAAAGGGTTGAACGAGGCCGATTCTATTGAAAGCCTCCCCCCTTTTGTCGCTTCATTCACTTTTTCGGGAACACTATTTTTCAAAAGGTAGGGAACGCCGAAAAACCCCGCTACTGAATAGAGTGCTGCAGCCGCCGCTAAAGACTTGAGGATTGCCCTTTTATTCATTATCATACCCCCGCGACAAAAACTATTTTCATTTTATCATAGTTAAATCTAGTTTTCGACATAATCATTTACTTTATCTGCACACAGGGATAGCCGAAATGAAGCGTAAACAAATTTACAATCCAACCTCTACTGAACATGTAAACGACCGCCAGATTTTCGGCGGCAATCCGACCGGGATTTTCGAACTCAACAATATCAAATACCAATGGGCATACAACCTCTGGGAAATGATGCTTAACAACACATGGTTCCCTAAAGAGGTCGACATGACCCGCGATGCTGTCGACTATAAATACCTCACCGAGATGGAAAAAACAGCGTACGACAAAGCCCTCTCCCAGCTTATTTTTATGGATTCTCTCCAAACGAACAATCTGATGGACAATGTCAATCCGTACGTCACCGCTCCTGAAATCAACCTCATCTTGGTGCGCCAAAGCTTCGAAGAGGCACTTCACTCCCAAAGTTATGCCGTCATGGTCGACTCCATCAGCCAAAACAGCGAAGAGATTTACGATCTTTGGCGCAAAGACATGATGCTTAAAACCAAAAATGACTCCATTGCCGCACGCTACGACGAGTTGGCAAACGACCCTAGCGAGAGCGCATTCGTCAAAGCGTGTTTTGCGAACCAGATTTTGGAGGGGATCTACTTTTACAGCGGATTTACCTATATCTATACCCTCGCCCGTTCGGGAAAAATGCTGGGAAGTGCGCAGATGATCCGCTTTATCCAGCGTGACGAGGTAACCCACCTCGTACTCTTCCAAAACATAATCAATACCCTTCGCCGCGAACGAAGCGATCTCTTCACCGAAGAGCTGATCGAAGAGGTCTACGATATGTTCCGAAAAGCGGTCGAACTTGAGACGGCATGGGGGAAATACATCACTCAGGGGCAGATTCTGGGTCTCACCAACGAAATCGTGGAACAATACATTCAGTATCTCGCCGACCAGCGTCTCACTGCCGTCGGGCTTAAACCGCTCTATAACGTTTCTCATCCGATCAAATGGGTCGACGATTTCTCCAAATTCAACGATCAAAAAACGAATTTCTTTGAAGGAACCGTTACCAACTATTCCAAAGGAAGCCTCAGCTTTGACGACTTCTAAAACCCGTTCCATCGTATCGCTCTGTTTTGAGACCAATGCGGATTTCAACACAAATCTAGACCGTCTCATCACCCTTATCGGCCAATCAAGCGAAGATGCTATTATCGTCGCCCCTGAAGTAGCTTTAAGCGGTTTTTCGTACGAACACTTTGATGAAGCGGCGGCATTTACCCCGCATGCACTTGAAAAACTCGCTCAGCATGTACAAAATCGCCTCCTAATCTTTACAGCAATTGCCAAAGAGGGGGAGGATTTTTACAATATCGCCTACGCGCTTCATCAGGGCAAGATTCTCCACCGTCAGGCCAAGGCCAAGCTTTTCGCCCTCGGCAGCGAACATGAATATTTTACTCCGGGCGAAGAGGGCACTATTGCCCCTTTTATCTTTGAGGGGATAAAAATCGGTATTCTGATCTGTTTTGAACTTCGCTTCAAGACGCTGTGGCAGCAGCTGGAGGGGTGCGATATTATCGCCGTCCCGGCGCAATGGGGAAAATTACGTACCGATCACTATATCACCCTTACCACCGCATTAGCGGTAATGAACCAATGCTACGTTATCGCTTCCGATGCCGCCAATGACGATACAACGGCAATGAGCGGCATCATCACCCCTTTCGGCGGAGAAATCCGCAACAGCGGCGCGGAAGCGTTAACCTCCCATTATGAAGCGCGCACCGTTGATTCCATGCGCCGATACCTCAACGTAGGAATAAAATGAGCATCGATAGAATTACCATTATTAAAACCACACGGATGGCCGATGAAATCGCCAAAAAATTTCCTCTCCGTCCTATCGTCAAAAACGCGATCATCCATACCAATCGCGAAGCCTTTGTCCCCCTTGCTATGCGGCATAACGCCTATCGCCTCGATGCTCTCCCGATCGGTGCCCAGCAATACATCTCCTCACCCCTGACGGTAGCCAAAATGACGCAGTACCTCAGCCCGGAGGGGTGTGATAACGTATTGGAAATTGGCTGCGGAAGTGGTTATCAAGCCGCGGTTCTCTCCAAAGTTTTCCGCCGCGTCTTTACCATTGAGCGGATCGAATCGCTCCTTTTAGAGGCTAAAGAGCGCTTTCGCCATCTTCACTTGATGAATATCCATACCCGTACCGATGACGGTCAAAACGGATGGGAACAATATGCCCCGTATGATCGTATTTTGTTTTCGGCATCGGCACGTTCTATTCCCCAAAAGCTTTTCGATCAGCTCCGAGAGGGGGGAATATTATTAGCTCCCGTCGAAAAAGGACGCGAACAGATCATCACCCGTTTTACGAAGCAAGGCGGCAAAATACATGAAGACCCATTGGAAGTGTGCGATTTCGTCCCTGTACTTGATGGTGTAGTGCGATGAGTCTTCCCGAGGCATTTACGGAACGTTTGGAGAAAATTGTTCCGCATGAGCGCTATGAGGCGATCGTGCGCACGTTTGATTCACCCAAAAATGTTACGTTTCGGGTCAACACCCTCAAATCGACGACGCAAGAGCTCGAAGCCGAACTAAAAGCCGCCCACATACCGTATGAGAGCATAGGATGGCTGGAAGGGGTTTACCGCATTGCCCCCGAACATAAACTGGCCTTGACGCAGACGGACGCTTTCTACGGCGGCCGCCTTTACATCCAAAACCTCGCATCGATGATTGCACCTCTTTTGCTCTCTCCACAGCCTGAAGAGACGGTACTCGATCTTGCCGCCGCCCCGGGCGGAAAAACGCTGATGCTGGCGGGGATGATGCAAAACACCGGCTGGCTCTCTGCCGTTGAACCTTCGCGGGAGCGTTTTTTCCGTCTCTGCGATAACCTCAAATCCCAAGGGGTGACCAACGCCCATACCTATATGACGGACGGTCGCAGTGTTGGAAAAAAATGCCCCGAAATGTTCGACCGTATCCTCCTCGACGCTCCCTGTTCCTCCGAAGCGCGGTTTAAAACCCATGATCCCAAATCAATGTCGTTTTGGTCGATCCATAAAGTGAAAGAGACCTCCAAACTGCAGCGCCGTCTCCTCCTCTCGGCCTATGATGCCCTCAAGCCGGGCGGAAAACTGCTCTACTGCACCTGTTCGTTTTCGCCCGAAGAGAACGAAAGCCCCCTTCAGCATCTTTTAGAGCGCCATGGAGAGCATTTAAATACCCTACCCCTGACTCTGCCCTTCGATAACATTCAAAAGCCTCTGGAACGCTGGGGAAAAGAGGTTTTCGACAAACGGATACAAAACGGTGTCCGGATTCTGCCGACCGATACCATCGACGGATTTTTTCTGTGCATGCTGGAGAAAAAAACAAATATTACCTAAAATAATGAATTTTCCCCTAAATACTTTTATGATAAAATAAGCTAATAATCTCGAATAGAGTGGTATGTCCAAAATGTTACGACAACGCATGGTTATGGCTGTTTTGTCCCTTTTCTTTACCCTCGCTTCACTTCACGCCTCAACCACAGAGCAATTGGCATACGACGGAGAGGTCGCTTTCTACCACCAAAACTACCTTGAAGCACGCAAAGCACTCCAGCCCGCATCGGAGCAGGGGAGTTTGCAATCGTCGTACTATCTTGGGATTATGTCGCTGCGTGGACTCGGGACTCCCGCAAATTATAAAGAGGCCATCCGTATATTTAAAGCAGGGGCCCAAAAAGGTCATCCGGAGTCTCAAGTTGCCCTCGGCGTCTTGATGATCGAGGGGATAGGAATTCCGCAAGACTTTATTGAAGCCTCTGCTTTATTTATCAAAGCGGCTAAGAGCGGAAATCCCGATGCGCAATTGATCCTCGGGTGGATTTTCAAAAACGGAATCGGCGTAAAAGCCAATAACACGATTGCTTACGCCCTTTGGAATTATGTTGCCGCACAGGGAAACGATTGGGCCAGATACAATAGAGATGCCATGTTCTATGAGCTGGATGAAACCGAACTCTATCGGGGACAGGAACTCTCCGCCAACCTTCCCAAATTATGGAATGCCATTTCCCTCGAACATAAAAAGATTTCCAAAATTCTCCGAAAAAAACGGCGCTAAGCAGATATGAAATCGATCCTGTTCGTTTGTCTGGGTAACATCTGCCGCTCTCCGATAGCAGAAGGCGTCGCCAAAAAGCTGATAAAGGAGGGTGGGCATACAATTACGGTAGATTCTGCGGGAACGGGGAGCTGGCATGTCGGAGAACCTCCATGCAAACACTCCGTAGCCGTAGCCCGCAATCACGATATCGATATCGCTCCTCTGCGCGCCCGTCAGGTTAAAAAAGAGGACTTTAAATCATTTGACCTGATCGTTGCGCTTGATCAGAACAATTACCGCGATTTAAAAGCGCTGGGATGCCAAAATCTGGTCAAACTCGGCGATTACGGCTATAACGGCGCCGATGTCCCTGATCCGTACTTTTTTGACGGTTTTGAGGGGTTTGAGCATGTCTATACGATGATCGAATCGTGTGTAAAAGAGCTTCTTAAGCGCTGAATGGGAGTTCTTCGTATCCGATCGATGTACCGAGGATGTAAAAGGGTGCTTCATTTGCCCGTCCGCTGTAGCTTCCGATAGCTAACGCACAGTTTTTATCGTTTATTTCGACCGTTATCCCCTCTCTCATATCCAAAGAACGTAAAACATTGTCACTCATGAGTTTGGCGTCATTCACACCCTCTATGCGAAACAGCACATCGATCCAATCATAACCGCGTGCGATGTCCTGAACACTGAAACGGACACAGATGGAAGTAGGGGATAGAGGGGCAAGAGAGCGGATTTCGCCCTGACGGGCGTAATCAATACGCTCTAGCAGGTTTTTGAGTGTCGAAGCACTCAGGGGCTTTACTGGCACCCTTCACACTCCATCGAGCGATCTGCGGTATCTTGTTTTTGCTCCGGTGATTGTGAGCGGAGATAGTAGGTCGATTTGAGACCCAGTTTCCACGCGAGCATATAGATGTCGTTGAGATATTTTCCGCTCGCTTTGTCGAGGGTAATAAAGATATTGAGACTTTGCCCCTGATCAATCCATTTTTGACGGATTGCCGCCGCTTTGACAAGGATCGTTTGATCGAGATCGTACGCAGGGGTATAATAGCTCCACGTATCGGGGCTGAGTTTCGGAGCGACGACCGGAATAAGCCCTGAGAGGTTCTCTTCAAACCATTTACGTTTATAGATCGGCTCAATCGTCTGCGTCGTACCGGTGAGGATCGAAATCGAGCTGGTCGGTGCAATCGCCATCAAATAGCCGTTACGCATCCCCTGACGTTTGATCGTTTCACGAAGTTCATCCCACTCGTAGTTCGGAGCGAACAATCCGCCGCGATCGACGAGATTTTGCACCTCTGCCGTCGCATGATCCATCGGAAGGATACCGCGGCTCCATTTTGACCCTTGATACTCGGCGTATGACCCTTTTTCGACTGCTAAGTCCGAAGAGGCTTTGATCGCGTTATAGCTCACCGCTTCCATCACTTCGTCCACTTTGTCGAAATGTTCTTGGCTTCCCCAAACGATACGGTTTTCAGCCAACATTTGAGCTTCACCCATAACGCCCAGTCCGATAGCACGGCTGCGCATGTTAGTCCGTTTGACTTTTTCCAACGGATAGAAATTTAGGTCGATAACATTATCGAGCGCACGGATCGCCACAGGAACGATACGGTCGATATCCTCTTTCGTATGCACACGTGAAAGATTCACCGAGGCAAGGTTACATACCGCCGTCGCACCGTCGACTTTCTCTTTTTCGACGATATAGATCGGACGTCCGCCCAGTGAATCAAGCGCCGTGATTTTGTTTGCCGGCTTTTCGATTCCGCTGTCGACTTTAACGATCTCATCTTCTTCGTATGTGACGAACGATCCGTCCTCAAATTTGATTTTGATCAGATAATGGTTCGGCTGAGTATTCTGAAAAATCTCCGTACACAAGTTCGAACTGCGGATGATGCCGAAATGGTCGTTCGGATTTGAACGGTTTGCGCTGTCTTTAAAGCACAGGAACGGGCTTCCCGTCTCAAAATACGAGGTCAAAATCTTCTTCCACAGATCTTTTGCTTTCGAGTGCTCTTTAGGAATGCTCGGGTCTTGTTCAAGCTCGAGATAACGTTTTTCAAACGCATCGCCGTACAGTTCGCTGAGCTCTTTCACATCAAACGGATCGAACATCGTCCAGATTCCGTCTTCGACGACACGTTTCATAAACATATCGTTGATCCAAAGGGCAGGGAACAGGTCATGGGCACGTCGGCGCTCTTCTCCGGAATTTTTCTTCACATCGAGGAAGTCTTTGACATCCATGTGCCACGGCTCGAGATAAACGGCGATAGCCCCTTTACGCGTTCCGAGCTGATCGACCGCAATCGCGATATCGTTGGTAATTTTCAAAAACGGCACGGTTCCGCCGGCCGCATTTTTATGCCCGTCGATAAATGAACCCATCGCGCGAACCTGCGTCCAGTCCCAGCCGATACCGCCGCCGAATTTAGAGAGGAGTGCCATCTCTTTGTAGGCATCAAAAATCCCCTCGATATTATCCGGGCTTGAACCGATGTAGCATGAGCTGAGCTGATGACGGGTAGTACGGGCATTAGAGAGGGTAGGGGTTGCCATCATCACTTCAAATTTTGACATCATGTCATAGAACTTTTTCGCCCATCCCTGACGATCGCTTTCGTTTTGCGCCAAGAACATTGCTACCGCCATAAACATATGCTGAGGCAGTTCGATCGGATCGCCTTTGCGATCTTTGATCAGATATCGGTCATATAATGTTTTTACGCCGAGATAGTTAAATTCCAAGTCACGTTCAGGGACGATATAGGCATCTAAATCTGCTAAATTATATTTCTCTTTCAATCCGAGAAGAATACGCCCTTCACCCTCTCCACGTTCAAAATAGCTCTGCAATGAACCGTACCCGGTAAAACCGTTTACGCGGTGATAAAGATCATACAAGAAAAGACGAGATGCTACAAATGTCCAATTCGGCGAATCAATATCGATTTTATCAACGGCTGTTTTGATAAGAGTCTGCTGTATCTCATTGCTGTGGATACCGTCACGAAACTGGATCTGAGCATCGACTTCCAATTCACTTTGCGATACATTACTTAGCCCTTTTACAGCGGCTGACGTATATTTTTGAATTTTTGTAATATCTAACGGTTCACGGCGCCCGTTACGTTTAACTATGGTTAGCATCTCTCTCCCTCAAACTCTATAGAAGCTGTATTATAATCACTGAATATTGTATTGTTTCTTATACCGAAAGAAACTATTTTTATGATAATTATTTGAACACCCGCGCGAAAATTTTATCGACATTTTTAGTGTAATAATCATAATTGAAACATTCACGAATAGCTTCTTCGCTCAAGCTCTGACGCAGCTCTTCATCATCCAATAGATATTGCAGATAAAGACTCTCCCCTTTTTCATTGATAGCACTTCTACCTTGCTGCAACCCTTCCCATACTTTCATCGCATTGCGCTGAACGATACGGTACGCATCTTCACGGCTTACCCCTTTAAGTGGAAGCTCCAATAAAACACGTTGAGAAAAAACCAGTCCTCCGGTGAGGTTCAGATTACGCATCATGTTTTCCGGATAGACAACGAGGTTGGCAATAACACTGTTAAAACGGTGAAGCATAAAATCAGCCGTTACAAAACTGTCCGGCAACCAGAAGCGCTCGGTAGAACTGTGAGAGATATCACGCTCATGCCATAACGCGACGTTTTCCATCGCAGGGATAACATAGGCACGAACCATACGGGCTAACCCTGTGATGTTCTCCGTCAAAATCGGATTGCGTTTGTGAGGCATTGCCGATGAGCCTTTTTGCCCTTTGGCAAAAAACTCTTCACACTCATACACTTCGGTACGCTGCCAATGACGAACCTGTACCGCAAATTTTTCGATTGAACTTGCCATCAATGCCAACGCCGAAGCAAGACGTGCGTAACGGTCACGTTGAATAACCTGGTTAGAAGCCGGAGCCGGTTTGAGTCCTAACGCTTCACACGCATACTCTTCAAGCTCTAACGGTGCGTGAGCAAAATTACCCATTGCCCCTGATACTTGACCGACAGAAATAACTTCCATCGTTTGCTGCAGGTTTTCCAAATGGCGAGCCATCTCATCATACCAAACCGCTAACACCAATCCAAACGTAATCGGCTCACCGTGAATACCATGTGAGCGTCCGACGAGCAATGTCATCTTGTGTTCCATCGCACGCGTTTTGATCGACTCCATAACCATTTTTACATCTTCAATGATCAATGCCAGTGAATCACGCATCTGAAGAGCGACAGCCGTATCAACCGTATCCGAACTGGTCATTCCATAATGGAACCAGCGGCTCTCTTCTCCGAGCGTTTCAGAAACCGATGTTGTAAACGCGATCAAATCATGACGAGTGATTGCTTCGATCTCATCAATACGCTCAACACTGAATCCTGCATTCTTAACAATCTTCTCTGCATCCTCATCAGGAATAAGACCCAATTTATTCCACGCAACGACAACCGCTTTTTCAACATCGAGCCATGCTTGATATTTTGCTTGGATACTCCATTTGGATTTCATCTCTTCTCTGGCGTAACGATCTACCATCTCTTAACTCCTTAGTATGCTAAAATGCGCTTAATGAAATGAGCCGAAATATTTATTGTATATTGACTCTTACTATAAGTTATAGTCTATCCAACCCTCCCTAAAAAGGAATTAAATTGCCCTTCATCACCAAAAAGCTTCATGCTCCTGAGCGTCAAAAAGCATTCCGCTTTTTAATGCAAGAGTTGGGAATTACTCAGAGCGAGGCGCAGCGTTTAATCGCAAAAGGGAGACTTTCCCAAAACGGAATCGTCATGTCAAACAACGCCGGATATATAGAGGAGGGGGATTTCGATTTTATTTGCTTTGAGCCGGTAACCCTCGGATTGGTTCCGACATTTGTCGAAGAGGAGTTCGCCGTATATGATAAGCCCAGCGGTCTTCTTGTTCATCCTCAAAACCGTCATACCCCTTATTCACTCAATGATGAAATTAAACACCGTTTCGGTCATGAAGCCAATATTACCCATCGTATCGATCAGGAGACGAGTGGCCTGGTTTTAGCGGCGCGCAATAAACTATCTGAACGTACTTTAAAAATGATGTTCGAAGAACGTCAAATCACTAAGAAATATATAGCGATGGTAAAAGGGCATCTGAAAGAACCGCTCGATATCCAAGAGCCTCTATTGCGCAGAGAGGATGCCAGCTCTATCGTCCGTATGATCGTTCGAGTTCATCCTGAGGGAAAACCTTCCCGCACATTTATCAAGCCTCTGGAGTATTTCCCCGATACCGACACCACTCTCGTCGAAGCTTCTCCTTATACCGGACGCCAGCATCAGATACGGGTTCATTTGTTCCACGTGGAACATCCGATCATCGGGGATCCTATTTACGGACAAGACGAAGAGAATGCCGTCCGTTTTTTAGATCGCGAGATGAGTGTCGAGGAACGTCTCAATAATACCGGTGCATCTCGATTATTGCTGCATGCCCATTCACTTGAATTCATTTATAATGATATAGTCTACCATGTCGTTTCCAAAGAAGATTTTATTGCACAGTGTTTCGATGCGATGAAAGTGAAATAATCTCCTATGCCGTTTATTACGAAAAAGCTCTTCTCACCTGTTCGTCAAATGGCTCTTAGCTTTTTAATGAATGAACTGGGCCTCTCACGAAGCGAAGGTCAGCGTCTGATTGCCAGAGGCCGTTTATCGCAAAACGGTTCGGTTATGGACGATCAATTCGGTTTTATTGAAGGAGATTGTGAGTTTATCTGTTTTGAACCGGACACCCGCGGATTCAAACCGATGTTTGTCGCTAACGACTTTGTAATATATGACAAACCGAGCGGTTTGAGTGTTCACCCTCACAGCCGACAGTCGCCCTATACCCTCAATGATGAGATCAAACATCAGTTTGGGGACGAGGCTAACGCGACCCACCGTATCGATCAAGAAACGAGCGGACTTGTTTTGGTTTCCCGTCATAAAAAGAGCGAGTCTGTTTTAAAACGGTTATTCTCTGAGCGTGCAATTACCAAACGTTATCTTGCCATGGTAAAAGGATGTGTTGAACATCCTATCGACATTCAAGAACCTCTCTATCGAAAAGATCATCCCAATCTTTTAATCAGTATGGTGGTTAAAGTTGATCCCAAAGGGAAACCTGCCCATACGGTCATTAATCCTTTGCGCTACTTTCCCGAGCATGATATGACCCTCGTAGAAGCATCTCCGTTAACGGGTCGTACCCATCAGATACGGGTTCATTTGTTCCACGTGAAACATCCGATCATCGGTGATCCGGTGTACGGTCCCACAGAAGAGAATGTCATTCGGTTTATTAAAAAAGAGTTATCGCCAATTGAGAGAATGGAAATAGGGGGGTCGACACGGCTGTTGCTTCACGCTCATTCACTTGAATTTGAATATGAAAATGAAGTCTATAAAGTAGAATCAGAAAAAGATTTTGTCAAAGAATGTTTTGAAGCGATGGGAATTTCGCAATAATATTTTTCTCTTTCTTTTCTTTTTAGCAAGAAAAGAAACAAAAGAGCATACCGTGATCCAAGAACGCTCGCTCCTCTCGGCACTACTGCCTTCGGAGCAGCTCTATGTATTGGATCACGGGAATTTTATAAATAATGCCGCGAAAACACACCTAGAGCCCAGCCGTTGGCAGCAGTGCCAAAACGGCTGGTAGCGTTCTGTTTGAGCGGCGCTTTTCTTTTGCGTCCTTTTCTTTTCTAAAAAGAAAAGGACATAGAATATTACGCAGCGTTGTTTATGTACCGCTGCCGTTTCGCCTCTTTGATTTTCCGAATATCAACCAATATATAGCCGTCAATACAGTTATTAAAATCGGTATCGATCCCAAAATCCATAAACTGCACACCACCCTCTTCACACAGTTCGCTGTATTGCTTATAAAGGGTAGGAACCGATACGTCCAGTGCTTTTAGATAGTCCTTTAGTATCCTGAAATCTTCGGTATAGTTATCACCGCTGAACAATGTTTTAAAGTCGTTTTGAACGTATTCAGACAATCGATAGGGGGATTTTGCTCTCACCATCGTATGATCCGAACCGAAATAGAGGGTATAAAAATAGACCAGAACCTCTTGAGCGTGTTTGGGAAAACTTCCCGAAATACTTACCGGACCTAGCATGTATTTTATATGAGGATTATGGCTCAGATAAGCTCCGATACCTTGCCACAAATAATCAAGTGCGCGACTTCCCCAATATTTCGGCTGTACAAAACTGCGTCCCAATTCAATGGCATCTTCCAATACAGGATCAAACTGTTCATTCATCATACATAAGTCGGACATATAGAGACCGTCTTTGCCCAGCCATGAAAGAATCCATTCACATTCGCCGATACGGTACGCTCCAGCGATTTCCAAAGCCTCATCATCCCATAAGACAAGATGATGGTAATAACGGTCGTATGCATCAATATCGCGTGCGTTTCCGCTCCCTTCACCCACTTTGCGAAATGAGTATTCTCGAAGCCGTCCTATTTCATTGATGATATTAGGGGCATTTTCATGCTCAATAAGGTAAATTTGCTTATTATCGCTCGTTAACCCCAGCAATTCCCCTTTACGAAGCTCTAGACGCAATTCCTGACGTGATACGGGATGAGCAATCGAACACTCTGTCGGGTATATCCCTTTTTTGCCGTGTGCAATGCGAAGAAGGTGCTTACGGAATAATTTTGCATGCCGTTTTTCGGTAAGATTAAAATCGCTTAACGCTTTTTCACTTACCATTTGACCGATTGTAAAGTCGAATACACGGTTTCGGGCCGCAAATATTTCATGGCTTAGCAACAAGGCCCCTAATGGTTTGTAGACCCATGAGAGAGCGTAAAAAAGAGGGCTGTTTTTCCCTTTTATATAGATAGGGAGAATCGGAGCCGAATTTCGTTTGGCAAATTTAATAAATCCACCTTTCCACAATCCTTCTTTTACTCCGAACAATCCTGCCCGCGATACTTCGCCGGATGGGAAAAAGATGACGGCTTCTTCAGCCTGTAACGCCTTATCGATCTGTTGGAGCGCATGTTTGGAAACCCGATCGTTAAAATTATCCACACCGATCATAAACTCTTTAAGCTGAGTGATTTCACCGAGCATACGATTTGCAATGATTTTCACCTTTTTATCTTGTCGGACAGAGCAAACCATCTGGATCAAACAAAGTGCATCTAAAGCCCCTAACGGATGATTTGCAACGATAATCACTTTTCCCATAGTAGGAATATTTTCAATTTGTTTATGAACGGTTTTATACGAAACATTCAAATGTTCCAATGCCGCATCAATAAATTCCAATCCGTTTTTTTCTTGATGATTTTCCATAAATCGATTTATCGATTTTTCATGAAGGAGCAAACGGGTCAACCCTACGATTGTCTTATTGATCAATGTCGGATACTGAAATACTTTCGGATGTTCTTTGCGCAATATATATTCTGCACTAACCATGAGGAACCCTTTTTTATTGAGCACATTCATTAATAATGTACTTTATTTTCTATACGGTAAATCATGTTAATTTCAGAGTGATTACGTTTTGATTACCGGATGATTACCCACTGCAGAAATAAATATGGAGCATATAATGTGAATAACTTTTTATAACATCGGCTTAATCAATTATTAAATAGACAAAATTCCTTGAAACTCCCTAAAATAGGGGGTTAAGTCTCATTAAAGCATGATGTTTTCAGGGTACATTTATATTAATTTTTTCTGAATTTGAAAAGATTTCTTCTCTATTTCCCATAAATAGGGGGTAGACTTATTCACAATGCACTCACAGTGTGAATATTACACACATAGAAAAAAATTTAGCAGATTTTTTGTAATTCAGAAATCTTTTAGGGGGATAACAAAGAGTAACACTTAACTCTTGTGTCAAGAAAAAATTATTAAGGATATCTAAGACTCTTTTGATACACTTCTCTCTTAGCGACCTTCCTGGTGTGTCGGTCGCTTTTAAATCCGAATATATTCCTTTTCTCTACTTTTCTCTACTTTTTTGATTTTTTTCCAGCTTTACCCTTTGGGCATGCGTAATTGCTACCGCCATCGCATCGGTAATATCCATAGGTTTTATCTCTTTTGTTATTCCCAGTATCTGCTTTACCATAAAAGCTACCTGTTCTTTTGCCGCTTTCGCTTTTCCGGTCAACGCTTTTTTAACTTGTAACGGTGTATATTCGGCAAACATACCGTGTTCTTGCAAAAGCTTTAACGTAATCGCTCCGCGGAACTGTGCCAATTTTAAAACCGTTTTAGGGTTATGGGCATAAAAAATATCTTCCATTGCCACTTCATCGATCGTATGAATACGGAACAACTGTTCGATTGCTTCTGCAACCTGGGGAATTTGATATTGAAGAGATTCTGCTTTTATTTTGATTAATCCGGCCTCAATAAGACGTATTTTTTGACCGTCGATCGTTACGATCGCGTACCCACAGTTTCGTGTTCCCGGATCGATCCCTAAAATATTCATTTTTTTCCTATTCACATAGGTGAATATCTGCTATTCACCTT